>NZ_JBICZH010000003.1:49151-303294 GCF_043201995.1 Streptomyces sp. NPDC048258 | reverse complement strand
CCGGCGGTCCCGCTCGGTCCGGGTCCGGTCCGGCTGGCCCGGACGGGCCTGGCGACGCGCTGCTGGATCTGCCTCATCAGGACTCCGAAGGCCAGCATCGCCCCGGTCGGTGGCACCGCCGCGACCAGGTAGTCCAGGAGCGGAACCGGTCCGGCGGTGGTGCCGTTGACGCCCGCCACGTTCAGGGCGATCGATCCGAGTGACCCGACAGCCGTCAGCCCGACCGCCCACCAGTCCGTCACCCTGCGAAGTCCGGCCCGCAGCATGAGCAGCTCGCCGGCAACGATGAACATGTCCAGCGTGGCGGGCCAGGCCCACTGCCGGATGGGTGAGCGGTCCAAGCCGTGTCGCCCGGCGACTTCGGCGAGGTGGGCGTAGGAGAGCCAGAACCCGGCGCCGGTCAGGACGATGATCACTGTCCCGGCAGCGATCAGGGCATATCGGTCGGCGGTCTCCTCGGTCAAGGGCTCCCTTTCTCCGGGCTCGCTGGGGGATGTGGTGTGCGTCCGCCGGTGGTGGGGCGGGCGGGAGGTAGCGCCGGGCAGTTCAGGCCGCCTTCTTCAGGGCGTTGATCAGTTCGTGCGTCTGGGCCTGGCGGGGCACCTGGCAAAACGTTTCCTCGGGGGTGGTCTCGCTGCCGGCCTCCTCGCCCTGGTCCGGGGTGCAGGCTTCTTCGCTGTCCGCGGCCGGGACCTTCCAGTACCGGTCGCGGTCGGCCACCGCGTGGCGGGCCTCGCGCAGGAGGTCGCGGGCGTGGTCGAGGTCGATGCGGAGGGCATAGGCCAGGCGTGGGGCGCTCCAGCCGCGGATGTAGGCGGCGCGGGTGACGGCGTCGCGCTCGGACGCGGTGAGGTGGACGTCGCGGCCCATGAGCGCGGCCCTGACCCGGGCGTAGTCGAGGCGCTTGGCGACCTTGGCGTGCCACGGCTTGCGCTCCGCCTCGGTCAGGCCGCCCCACATGCCCCAGCGGATGTCGTTGTCCAGGGCGTGCGTGAAGCAGTCCTGGCGTACGGGGCAGGCGCCGCAGAGCGTCTTGGCCTCGGCGATGGCGGCGTGGGCGCGCGGTGCGGAGAAGAACAGGCGGTCGGCCTCGTCGGGGGTGAGGTCGTGGCACTTCCCGCGGGCGTGCCACGAGATGTCGGCGATGCCGCGCAGTTCCGGGACGGGCTGGGTGGTGGTGATGTGGCGCATGGGATCGGTCTCCAGGGCATGCCGGTCGGCGGCGAGCGGGTGCGGCACGCGGCGGCGGGTGCCGGCGGACCGGCTCGCGGGCCGGGCGGTGGAATGTGGTGGGCGCGGCGGTCAGGCGGCGCGGAAGCGGCGGTCGGGGCCGTCGAGGTGGACCGGGGTGCACATGCCGGACAGGCGGCTCAGCACGCGGTCGCCGACCTTGTCCCGCAGCACCGGCTGGCCGGAAGCCACCCCCGGCATGCGGACCGGCGGCAGGTTCGAGGTGACGATCGTCGGCATCTGGTTCTGCGCCCGCCAGTTCAGCAGGCGGAAGGTGATCTCCTCGTTCCACTCGGACGCCTTCGCGGCACCGAGGTCGTCCAGGAGCAGCAGCGGTATCCGCACGATCCGCCGCAGCAGGTACTCCGGATCGGCGCCGCCCCGGGCCCGCATCTCGCCGTACAAGTCGGCGGCGGTCGTGGCGTACCAGCGCACCCCGCACCCGGCGGCCGTCAGGGAGCGGATCGCGGCGTACGCCTGGTGCGTCTTGCCGGCGCCGGTCGAGCCCCACAGCAGCAGGCTGCGGCCGTGGGTGATCTCCCGCTGCCCGGGCGTCCCCCAGTGCGGGATCAACGGGCTCGCCGCGTGGCCGACGGCGCTGTCGGCGATGGTGCGGACCCACTCGGCCACGGCGGGGTGCTCGACCTGGGCCTCGCGGTAGTCGCGCGGGATTCGCAGCTGAGCGGCCTCAAGAGCGGGGATCGCCTTCGGGGTGTCCGCGATGGGGGCGGTGGGGTCGATGCCGCGCTCGGCAAGCTTGCGCCGCATCCAGGCCATCGAAGCGTTGTCCGCGGTGGCCTGAGGGTCGGCGAGGCTGGTGCGGTTCACAGGGCGACTCCGAAAATGCCAGCGGGCTCAGTTGGGTTGAGGTACGGCGTGTAGGCGGGGGAGGCGCTGGCCCAGAGCCCCGCGCCGGAGGCGGAGGACGGGTTCGAGCTCGACGACGGCGCTGGCCCGGCGTTGAGGAGCTCGTTGACCAGACTCGGCAGGACGCTGGGGTTCAGCCCCTTGGCGCGAAGCCGCTCCAGCGCCGGCCTCAGGACGTCAGGGCCGTAGCCCTCGTCCAGCAGCGAGCGGATCTCCTTGCCCAGGTGCCCGAGGACCTTCTTCGGCGGACGTCCTCCGGGGCAGCCGCGCAGGTACTCGGCCATCAAGACCTTTGCCGACCACTCGGTCGCATCGGCCGCTTCCAGCACCGTTTCCGGCGGGGATCCGAGTGCGGGCGCCTCGCGCCCCCTACGGGAAGATCCAGGATCCAAGATCCTAGATCCAGACCGTGAATCCTCAGTGAATGTGGCGCCCGTCACGTCATCTTCTTGGGCTGCACGGCCCTGACCTGCGGATTCCTTTGCAGGGCTTGCGAGGGTCGGGCTCGGGGGCCATGTGGCCTCGATCTCACCCTCCCGGGTGAGAGTGGCGCCCGTCATGGTGTTGGTGGATGCGGGCGAATCGGACGGAACGGTTCGCGTGAGCGCTCCGTGAGCGGTCACGGAATCGCCACCGCCGATGGTGCCGACCGGCGCCTCGTGGGCTCCGGGGGGCGCCTGTCGGGCACTGGTCTCCACCCTGGTCTGGGCGTGGCACTGGGGACGGTCGCACTCGCCGCACGCCTTCGCCGCCTCGTGGGTCGTGCAGCGGGGCAGCCGGGACTCCGAAGCGCGATTGATCTTCTGGTGCCGATCCCAGGTCACTATGTGCAGCCAGGACTTGCCGTCGCAGCCGGTGTACCGGCACACCAGGCCGACCTCGGCCAACTGCTCCAGGTCGTGGGCGACGTGGGCTGGGGTGTGCTCCGGGCGCAGCGCCCACAGCCGACCGGCGATGACGGCCGGGTGGTCGCGGAACCGGCCGGAGTCGTCCGCCTGGGTTAGCAGCCCGAAGAACGTGAGCACCGCGGTGACATCGACGGCGGCAAGGTCCTCGGATTCGAAAGCCTCGGGCTTGATGGTTCGAATGCGTGCCATCAGGCATCGCCCCCGCGCCAGGAGCCCGGAAAGGGCGGGCAAGCGGTGTCTGCTGCACAGTCCGCGACGGCGGCCCGAAGGTCCGGCCTTTCGCGCAGGGGCGTGCCCATGCAAAACTCTCCCTGAGTGACGCCGCAGCCGGTTGTGCCCCGTAGGAAGGGCCGGCGCGGTGATGACGGGTCTCTCCGGCCGTTGCCTCGGCTGGAGATAGGACTCTTCGCGTCCGGCGCCCGGGAGTTGCCTCTCCCGGGCGCCGATTGCTTTACGAACTAGCCGCTTGGTGCCTCCTGCATGCGTTCCTTTCGCCGGTCACCGGGTTGCCTCCTGGTGGGGGACGACGAACATACGCAGATGCCCGCACAAGATCTATACCTGGCTCTACAACCCGTGAAAGGTTGTGCATGCCAGGCATTTTGTCGACTTGTCAGGGCGTGCAGGCGTGAGCCGTTGTGCGGCTGTGTCGCCCAGGCGCACTTCGGGCGCGACAAAAAGGATCTTCAAGAGAGCCCCCACGTTCATGAACCGGCAGGCTGGCGCTCTGTACCGGCTGGTCAGGTTTGGATTTAAGCCCGCAGGCAAAGGCTTCGTCAACGGCATCCCAATGGCGAATCCACGCGCGTAGATAAATGTTCGGGATGGGTGGAGGCGGCAGCGCTGCCCTGGTAAAGCCCTCCATTTTCAAGGGGGTTGGTTAGCTGGAGCCGGCCCGGTGGTGTGATCGTTTGCGGTGTGGGTGATCATTCCCTCCTTGCAAGAAAAACCGGCAAGGATTTGCCGCTTTCCTGATCATGGAAAAGCGCAGTGAGGGAATGTCCAGATTCGTCACGGAAGGTGGCCTGGTGGCGGCAGGTGTGGTTGCACGATTACGGACTGTCCTGTGGTCGGCGCCACAAAGGTACTGACCGGTACAACTTAGGCGTATCGTCTTTATGGGAGAGGCAAGGCCGGGGGCCAACATTCATGCTGCCCCCGTTTTTTCATGCCCTCAGGCAGGTGCTCCCGCGCAGGACACCGAGACAAGGAAGAGCCTCATGGTTGCTCAGGGGATAGTCCCCTTCGGCGATGACCACGCTGAGAACAAGGGCACACACGGCGGAGCAATCGCCGGTCAGTTCATGGGGTTCGGCGGCTGGCTGAAGAGGTGGCGCCAAGCGGCGGGGATCACCCAGTCTCCGGTTGCCAAGGCCCTCGGTATGGGGGTCCGGACCTACCGCAACGTGGAGAAGGGGGCTGTCCCGCCCCGGTTCACCAGGCCCCAGTGCGAGGCGCTCGCGGATCTGCTCGGGCTCGACAAGAGCGAGCGCCACGCCCTGCTGCTCTACAACATCGGCACCACGCTCGATGGTGACCCCCAGATCGATGCCAGTCCGGAGCTGCGCCGGGCGCTTCGCCTGCTGATCGACAGGCAGATGCCCTCGCCTACGTACCTGACTGACCGCAACTGGAACATCCTCGCGTACAACGCGGCGATGGCCGAGTGGTGGCCCTGGGTTATGGAGCCGCGCGCCAACCTCATGCGCTGGGCTCTGATGAGCCCGGAGGCCCGCACCCAGTACCACGACTGGGAAATGCACGCCGCGGCCTACATCCGTTTGTTGAAGTTCGCTCAGGCCACCCACAAGGACAACGTCGAGCTCGTCGACCTCATCGCAGAGGTTCGTCAGAACCCGGACGTCGAGCGGATCTGGCGCACCGAGGCCGATTTGGAGTCCGACAGGGATGGCCATGTCTTCCGCATGATCATTCCTGCCCTGGGCTGGGAGACTGTCGAAGTCGTCTCCCACGTCCTGTATCCGGCGTCGATGCCGCACTGCCGGTTCGTCGTGATCACCTGGGTCGAGGCCGAGTCCTCCGACGACGAGACCGACGCCCTGGGTGGCAAGCGCAACGCCTGGGCCCACGCTGAGCCCAGCACGGCCACTCCGCAGTCCTCTGCCCAGGCCGAAGCCGATGCGGCCCGCCGCCGAGCGGCCCGCGCGCTCACCGCCCGCATGGTTGTCGACAGCGCCGACGAAGCCGCAGCACTCGCCGGACCCGACGGCGTCCCACTCCCAGTACTCAGTGCGCTTGCCGGGCCGGAGTGTCAGCTCACCCTGTCGCCCGAGAACCACTCCGTGGTGTGGGCCATCCAGGAAGTCCCTGGGGAGTGGGGCATCACGCAGCTGGGTGCCGGGGCCGTTGTCGACCGTATCCACCAGCCGATCGTTGACCCCCAGGCCCGAGCGGAGCTGAAGCTGCTCCTGCGAGCCTCGCTGCCGGACTCCGACCAGGCGGCCATCAGCCGGCTCCATGGGCTACTGCCCCAGGTCGACCTCCGGGCCGCCCTCCTTCGCGAGATCTTCAACGACCTCCAAGAGGGCGAGCATCCTCACCGCTAGCTGGTGTGGATGGCCTTACGATCATCGGAAGTCACTTACCGTCACGATGGCTGCTCCCTCCGCAGGAGAGCTTGGCCGTCCGGCCCGCGGAGAGCGGTCCGGGCGGTCAGCGCCCCGAGAAGTGCTGAGAGCTCGACGAGGGAGCGCTCATCAATCCGCCTCGGGATCGGCTGGATGCCTGCAGGCCCGGCGGATCCCACCATGCCCAGGAGCCTCTGTGTCCCGACACATCTACGACTGCCCCGTACGCTGGTCCGACCTCGACGCGAACGGACATCTCAACAGCTCCCGCTACGGCGTCCTCCTGGAGGAGACCCGCATGCGCATGTTCAGCATGCTGGTCCCCAGTGACCCCGCCGAGCGCCTGGCCCGTAATTTCCTGCTGCGCGAGCAGACCATCCGATACCAGTACCCCCTGGAGACCTGGGAGACCCCGGTCCGCATCGAAGCCTGGGTGACCGACGTTAAGCGTGTTTCCCTGACCTTCCATTTCGAGGTCAAGGACGATGAGCGCGTCTACGCCACCGCGACCTCCGTCGTGGCCGGCTACGACTCCATCCGGGGTGGCATCCGGCGCTTCGAGCAGAACGAGCTCGACGTGTTCAACAGCTACGCCGACACCACCCAGGCCAGCGACAACTGACCGGCGCGTGCTACTGGCGTTGCCCCCGCGTGCGGCTACGAAGTAGCGCATGTGCCGTGGAGAGGTCCTCCGGAGTGTCGACGGCTAGACCATCGTTTGTTACGGCGAGCATCCGTACGCCGTGGCCGTGTTCGACTAGGCGCAGCATCTCCACGCTTTCGGCTCGCTCCAACGGGCCCTGGGGAAGTTGCCGGAACAAGCGGAGAGCCGTCCTCGTGAAGCCGTAGAGCCCGAGCTGCCGCAGGTACCTCGGACGGTCACCGCGCGGGTAGGGGATCGGTTGGCGGGAGAACATGAGGGCGTTGCCCTCGGCGCCGACGACGACCTTGACGACATTGTGGTCGAGTACCGCGCAGGCCTCGTCCAGCTCCGTGTACGCGTTCACTGCGAGCGTTCCAGGGGGCAGGCGTGTGAGGGCCTCGGAGACGGCGTCGATCGCTGTGGGGGAGACGAACGGCTCGTCGCCCTGGACGTTGATGTAGGCGTCGGCGGGCAGGCGTTCAGCGCACTCCGCGACGCGGTCGGTACCCGTGAGGTGGTTCGCGGTTCGCATGCAGTCGATTCCCAGTTCGCGGCATACCTCCTCGATGCGCTTGTCATCGGTTGCGACCACTGCGCTCTGAAGGCGTCGCGCCTCCACGCAGCGTTGGTGGACGTGCCACAGCAGCGGCTTGTTCCCGAGCTGTGCCAGGGGCTTTCCCGGGAACCGGGTGGATCCCCAGCGGCACGGGATGACGGCTATGTGGCGGTGGGGTGCGGTGCTCGGTGGCGGCACGGATGTGCTGGAGGACGGAGGCACGTGGTCACCTGTCGAAGTGGTCGAACCAGACCCTGGCGATGGCCTGGCGATCGGGCGTCGGCATCTCGTGTATGCCGAGTTGGAAGCGGTCTTGGCTGAGGGCCGCGGTGGCAGCAAGGATCTCGGCCTGAACCAGGTGGATATAGGTGCCGACTGCCGCGCCATGCACGAAGTTGACGGCGCCGCCGTCGGCCAGGACGTAGAAGTAGTGGCCCGTGATCTCGTACTGCGTCAGATGCTCGCCTACCGGGGTTCGCTGGTAGAGCCCATGGAGGCTGCCGAGTTCGAGTTCGTCCTCCGAGGACGTCACCGAGGCGAGGTACGCCCCGTTGCGCAGGGCGGTGAAGTCGCCTTGGCGGAGGGCCAGGTTGCCGGTGGCGCACAGGACGAGTTCTGCGTCCTGGAGCGCCTCGACAGTCGACGTGCTCGTGCGGAAGCCCTGGGAGTGCGCCTGCACTCTCCTGACCGGATCGGTGTCGTACACGGTGACGCGGGCGTCCTGCGCGCGTAGCGTCTGAGCGATGGCCCGGCCGATCTTGCCGAACCCGATCACACAGGCGTTCCGACTGGTCAGAACGTCGCCGCGAGCGCGTACGAGGGCGTCGGTCGAGAAGACGATGGACCGGCCCACGAGGTGGTCCTCGCAGTCCTTCAGCGGGGAGCGGGCCACCGAGACGACGGGGCAGGGCAGGTGGTCGAGTGCTGCGTACCTCCGGTGTCCGTTCTCGGTATCCTCAACGACGCCGAGGATGCGGCCGGAGAACTTCTCCACCAGGGTGTCAAGGCATGGTGCGAAGTAGCCCCCGATGTCCACCAGGATTACGCTTCTGCCGCTGACTGTGCTCTCCAGGTACTCCAACGCGCTGGTCGGGTCGGTGAACTGCTCTCGACTCAGGTCATCGACCGTGAAGTCACATCGGACCGCCTTCAGCGTCGGCTGGTCGATGGACCGTGGCTTGGGCAGGACAGCGCCGACCGTGGAGATCGCCGCCATCGCACGGAGGAACGCTGGCCGCTCAGAGAGCAGATGCGTGACGATCAGAGTGGTGACGTTCTCTGCGGCGGGGAAGCGTGTCGTGACCTGGCGGAAGAAGGCGTCCAGGCGGGCCTTCTCAGGACTTTCCACTGTGACGCCTCCCGGTCCTGCCCGTCATGCCGCGCGGCCGTATGTGGCGGGCTCGGCGGCCAGTGCCTGCATGTGGGCCCGCATCCCGTTGTGAATATCGACCTGGGGCTGCCAACCCAGAACCTCATGGGCGCGGCCGGGGTTGGCGCGGGTGGTGAGGACGTCGCCGCTGCGCGGGTTCTCCTGGTGAACTTGGACCTCGCGCCCGGCAAGGCTGTTCGCGATGTTGATCACGTCCAGCAGAGAGGCGCTCGAACCGCCCCCCACGTTGATCACTCCGCTGGCCGTCGGGATGGTGGCCGCGGCGATCGTGGCGGTCACCGCGTCGTCGATGTACGTGAAGTCCCGCCGCTGGTGACCGTCCCCGTACAAGCGAAGCGGTTTGCCGGTCAGGGCAGCCGTGAGGGCGCGGTGAGTGAACATGTCGGGGCGCTGCCGGGGGCCGTACACGGTGAAGTACCGCAGGGCGACGACGCTGGTGGGACAGTGAGCCTGGGTGGAGTGCGCGAGGCAGAGTTGCTCCTCGGCGAGCTTCGTGACCGCGTACGGGGAGGCCGGCTGGGGCCGGTCGGTCTCCACGCTCGCACCGCCGTCGGTGGGGCCGTAGACGCTGGAGGAGGAGGCCGCCACGAGCCGGGGAACGCCCATTCGGGTGACGGCGTCCATGACGCGGTGGGTCGCGAGGACGTTGGAGGCGAGGTACTCGCCGAACCTCGGTCCCCATGAGGGACGCACCCCGGGGATCCCAGCCAGGTGGAATACCGCGTTCGCGTCGACGAGAAGCGGATCGATCGCGCAACTGAGGAGGTCGGCGGTGACGTGCATGTACCCCGGAAGCCCCCGCAGGACGGAGAGGTTGGCTGCGGCCGTGCGGTCGGTGGCCGGGTCTCGCCGGTCGACGCCGACGACGACGGCGCCGGCCTGGACGAGGGCGTGCGCGAGGTGAGAGCCGATGAAGCCGGCGGCGCCGGTCACCACAGCCCGACGGGGGACAGCGGCGGTCGGGTGGGACAAGTGCTGTGACACAAGGTTCTCCAGGAATTCAGGGAAGGGGTGGCCTAGGTAAGACGGGCCAGAACCGTCCGGCCGTGGGTGCTGAGGGAGAGGTCGTTCTGCTCATGTCCGCGGACCAGGGAGGTGACGGCCTCGATCGCTCCGAAAGACTCGAGCAGCCGCTGTTCGGTGTCGTTCAGATGCCTTCCGTATCCGCTGAAGAACGCCGTCCGCAGGTGCGGTGCCGCCTGCCAGCGGCGGAACTCGAGCCGGGCGAAGTCGCGGATGCGTGCATCGCGGCGCATGTGCTCGAAGTCGCACAGTCCGAAGGCGTCGCCGAGGAGCCAGTTCCGCGGCTGATAGTCGAGGTGGCACACCGCGCTGTCCATGAGCGTGTTCGCCAGGACATCCGCGTGGTGGCTCAGTCGCTCGCGTTCGAGCGTGGAGATGAGGTCTGCGCGGTCCGCGCGAGCGGTCCAGTCACCCAGCCGCTGGGCGAGGTCCGTGCCGACAGCACCGGAGCGCGGTACGGAAGTGGCGTGGTGCAGCTTGCCCAGCACGCGCCCGGCCTCGTAGTGGGCACGCTCCTCATCGGGCGCTCCAGGTGCGACGGCATCCGCCCGTACCCCCGGGACAGCGGTGAGGAGCAGAGTGCATGTCCGGTCCTGACGGCCCACTACGTGGGGGACGTGGCCGGTCAGCAGGGATCCCCAGGTGAGATAGGCGTGCAGTTCCCGGACGTACCGGTCGCGTTCGCTGTGCTGCTTGGCGAAGAACCTGTTGCCGTCAGCGTCGACCAGGTGCAGGACGCGGTGTGGGAGCGTCGGCTCGTGCACGATCCGGACCGCCCCAAGCGCGCCCCGGGCCAGGTTCAGGCGCGGGTCGTCGAACTGTGTGATCACGCGGCGGCCCCGCGCGCTAAGGCGGCCAAGTGCTCGGTGTCGTTGTGGCGGTCGAGCATCCACCGCCTCTGTCCGAGCCGGTTGAGGTGGTGCTGCCAGCGGGTGATGGACCCGTGGGAGACCGTGAATCCGGCTGGGGACCCGAGAGGGATTCCCAGGAGCAGGGTGTGCGCGACGATCACTGTCTCGCCGTGCGCGGCAACCAGGACGCGCTGGCCCTCATGCTGGTCGCTGAATTCCTGCAGGAAGCGGCTGGCCCGCTCCAGGTAACCGTTCCACGTGTCGGATCCAGCAGCCCAGGGCCTGTCCGGGTGGGCGTGTGGCCCACCGTCGGCAGCGTCCTTCACCTCGGTCCAGGGCATGCCATCAGCGGCCCCGTGGGCTGGGCCGTCGAGACGATCGTCGGCGATCACGGGGATGCGAAGAGCCTGGCTGATGATCTCCCCGGTCTGACGCAGGCGAATGCGAGGGCCGGAGTACAGCGCGTCGAACGGCTTGTCGTGGTGCTCGGCGGCGAGGCGGAGCGAGACTCGCTCGACCTGCGCGTATCCGCGGTCGGTCAGCCCGGTGCAGGTGCGCGGGCCTCCCACCAGGCCGTCCAGGTTGCACTGGGCCTCGCCGTGGCGGATGAAGACGAGTTCGGTGGTGATCATGCGGAACCTCGGAGGGAAGGACGGGGCCAGAAATAGCGGTAGCCGTTGCGCCCCATGTAAGGAGCGGTCAGTACGGAGTGAAGGACGAGGAAGTCGTCCAGTCGTTCGCGGTCCGTGGTGCCGAGCCGGGTGGCGTGGCGTCCGGCAGCCTCGTTGTAGATGAGCAAGGCGCCGTCGATGGCTGGGGCCGGGAGGGGCCCGTACGTCAGGCTCAGCGTCAGGATCAGCTTCGCCAGGTCGTAACCCATCGGGGCGAGCGTGAGGTCGTCGGTGTCGACGGTGTAGATGCCGCCGGCGTCGGTGACGATGAAGTTCCGGGGATTGCTGTCTTTGTAGAAGGCAGTTGGTCCCTCGGCGGTCTTCTCCAGCAGCCCGAGCATTGCCTGAAGGGCGGCCGGGTCCGGCAGGTGGCCCTGCTCGAGTCTTCTCCGCAGGGCCGTCTCGCGGGGACCGATGTAGCTGTCGAATGCGGTGCCGTCGCGGAATCGGTGTGGGGTGTTCAGCGCGGCCGGTCGGAGGTCGCTGGTCCAGGCGGCTCCGTGGGCGTCGCCCAGCAGCGCGGCGAGGGACGGCAGGTCCTCGGGCCGGGCCGGGCGTCCGTCGATCCGCTCGTACGTCAGGCTGGTCGGCCCAACAACCGACAAAGCCGGCAGGCGCAACGGCCGTACGTGCTGGGCGAGCCAGGCGTGGTGGCGGACTGCCGAGGCTACCGCGCCAGGCGTCTCGTAGTGCTTGGTGAAATAGGCGATCCTCACTGCTGTCCTCCTCGCGTCTGGGCCACGACGAAGGTCACGAGGGACTTGGTGATGAGAGGAACGTCTCGCAGAACTTCGTGCAAGGTCGCCGCGAGGGCCCCCGCATTGCCGTACAGGCCGGGGGCCAGGTCGTACTTCGGGTTGGTGGCCAGGTACTCGGCCAGGTGGTCGTGGCCGTCAAAGGTGAAGCTGTGCTCCTCGTGCTCCACGACGAGCACTTCGAGCGACCCAGCGGCTACAGCGGCGAGGTTGCCGCTGTGCACCGAGATGTACAGGCTTTCGTGCTGCTCGGCTCGCCGGTCGAGGCCGGCGGCAGCGACCAACTGGTCCATCTCTCGATAGCTGTCGAGCCCCTTCGTGACGAAAACGGCCAGACCGCCGGGAGCGAGCGCCCGGTCGATCTCCGCGACAACCGCCTGCGGGCGCGGTGAGTGGTACAGGCAGAACGCGGCGACGACGATGTCGCACGACCCGGTGGGCACGGGGAGACGGTGGAAGTCACCCTGCATAAAGCTGATCGGGAGACCGGGCAGCCGCTGGGCGCGCTGGCGGGCGTGCTCGATCAGGGCCGGCGCGGCGTCGAGGCCGACCACGCGCCGGGGCTCGAGTTCCTCGGCGAGGGCCAGGCTGCTCGTGCCGCGACCGCAGCCCAGGTCCAGTACCAGGCCGAGACGGTCCGGTCGCTCGTGGTGGTGGCGCACCAGCCCGACGATCGTGTCCGGTACGGGCCTCCCGGAGGTCTTCGCCCGCATCAGGGCATTGGACCGGCCGGCCAGGCGCGAGGCGTGCCCGTACAACTCCGTCTGCCGCCCAGGGGCCAGGAAGGGGTTGGTGCCGCTCATGCCGCGCCCTCCGCTCGGGGGCGTGGAGTGCTCAGCGGTGCTCGGCGGCGACTTCCCGCAGCCAGCGGCGCGTCTGCCGCCGGTTGGACAGCAGCACCAAGTCGGCACGGCCCAAAGCGAACTCCTCGATCTTGGCCATCACGCGCGGGCGCATCTTGCGGCGGTACGTCGCCACGTACTTGATCACACCCCAGTGGATGCGGTTGTGCACGCCGTTGCCCTTGTGTCCGGCCCCGTGCCGGATCTGCCGGGAGAGGACCCCGTACAGCGCGGCCACGGTCGAGACGTCCATCAGGACCACCGTGTCGCATGCTTCGAGCCGGACCTGCAGCGTCGAGTTGTAGTTCCCGTCGATCACCCACCTCGGCTGTGCGACCAGCTCCTGCTGCAGGGCGGTGAACTTCTCCGTCGGCAGCTCGTTCCACTCGTCGTCGTAGTACGCGGCGTCCAGGTGGGTGACCGGGGCGTCGAGAATCCTGGCCAGCTCGCGTGCCAGGTACGACTTGCCGCTGCCCCCGCAGCCGACGATGGCGACCTTCTTCATGGTGCTCCAGCGTAGAGGTGCGCGGGTGCCCGGTCGTACCCGCCATTCGAAGTGGTTCGGCGATTCCAGACGCCATGGTCTGGGAGGTCAGCTGCGTCATGCCGCTCCCCGTTCCACCAAGACGGGGCCGGCGGTCGTGGCCAGGACGGCTTCCAAGGCGTCGGCCTGCCGACTCAGGCGGAACAGGTTCAGGCGGTCCAGGCAAGCCGCGATCAGGTCCGCGTGCTGCTGGGTGCCGGCGATTCGCTGGAAGTGGTTCAGCCGCTCGATCACCTCGCTACCGGAACTGACGATCAGCTCCTCGGGCACGAAGCGGGCAGCGTGAAGGATGTCGGCAGGGGCGAGCGGGAGGCAGCCGGCGAGCACGGCCTCGAAGATCCGCTGCGTCATCTGCCCGACGGCGGCGTACCTCTCCGGCAGCATGAGCACCGTCGCCAGGGACCTGCCGTACACGGCGTGGACCGCCTCGAACGGCAGCCTGCCGAGGAACCGGACGTGGGGCCAGCGGCTGTTCTTGGTCCACTTGCCCCCGACCAGGTGGTTGAACCGGGCGGCGGCCGGCGCGAAGAAGCGGTCGAAGTGCTCGTCCCGGTCGTACTGGTTACCGACGTACCCGAGGACGAGGTCCCGAGGCTTCCGGGCGAGGGCGACCGGATCCGCCGAGGTGAGGAGCTGGTCGTCGACCGGGAAGAGCAGGCGGTGGGCGCCCGGTGTCGGTTCGAGAGCGGCCTCGCACACGCTGGTCTGATCGGCGCGCCGCAAGACGCTGTCCAGCGGGAGCTGGCGGTCCTTATCCCAGACCACGGTGGGCGTCTTCTTACGCACGGTGTACCGGTCGACCAGGTCGGCCTGGCGGTGCAGGTCGCAGGTATGACCCTCAGTGCCGCACGGGGTGGTGTTGCGCCCGTTGATCCCCCAGCGCCACTCCAGGAACAGGACATCGATGTCCGGGCTGCCGCCGTCGAAGGTGTAGGCATACTCCAGGTCATCGCCGGCCTCGAGCAGGTCGCGGTTGGCTTGGAGAAAAACGATCTCGTGGCCCCGGGCGATGAGAGCGTCGATCAGTGGGCGGCGGTGGCTTCGTCCCCCGTCCGGCGTGTCGGTGATCCCGTTGCCGAGGAAACCCCAGAAGCTGTATCCGATCTTCACTTGGTGATCCACCGGCCTTCCAGAAGCAGGGCATCCAGCCCGGAGTTGGCCAGGCAGTCCAGCGCCATCTCCGGTGTCCCGCAGATCGGCTTGCCCTTGACGTTGAGCGAGGTGTTGATCAGCACAGGTACCCCGGTGAGACGCGCGAAGGCGCTCAGCACGTCGTGCATGAACACGTTCTGGGTCCGGGAGACGGTCTGCAGCCGGGATGTTCCGTTGGCGTGCACGATGGCCGGTACACGTTCGCGCGCCTTGTCGGTCACGCCGGACGCCATCGACATGTACGGGGCCTCCTGACCGAGGGTGAAGAACTCCCCGGCACGTTCGGCCAGGACCATGGGGGCGAAGGGGCGGAACGGCTCCCGGAATTTCACGGTGGCGTTCAAGCGCTCGACGACCCCTGGCTCCAGGGGGGACGCCAAGATCGAACGGTTCCCCAGGGCGCGGGGGCCCGCCTCGACCTGGCCCTGGAAGAGCCCGACGATCATTCCGTGGGCGAGCTGGTCGGCGAGGAAATCGGCAGTCTCGAGGCCCAGCGTCTTCTGCTGGAGATCAGGCCACGGCGTGAGGTCGAGGGCCTGGTCCTGGAACGACGGTCCCAGGTAGCAGGCCCGGGCGACGCCGGACACGGGCCGCCGCCCGCGGCTGCCCGTGTGCACGGCGATGGCGGCTCCGATCGCGGTGCCGGCGTCGCCCGGGGCGGGCGGGACGAACACCTCGTCGAAGATGCTCTCCTCGATGATCCGGCCGACGCTCACGCAGTTCGTGGCGACTCCACCGCCTACACACAGACGGCGCGATCTGGTGATCACCCGCGCCCGGCGGGCCAGGTGCACCATCACCTGCTCGGTGCGCTCCTGGAGGGCCGCGGCCAGATCTCTGTGGACGTCTTGGAGCGGCTCGCTCGGGTGACGCTCGGGGCACGTTTCGGTGATGAAATGGCGGGAGGTCCGCGGATAGCCCGAAGTCAGTACGCGGGGCGGGAAGTACCCGGGATCGACCATGAATCCCGTCGGCGTGGTGCGCACAGCCCGGGCGAACAGATGCCGGAACCGCTCCGGGTCGCCGAGGGCGGCGAGCGCCATCACGGTGCCCTCCTCGTCGCCCCGGCGCCACCCGAGGTGCTCGGTGACCGCGCCGTACACGTAGCCCAGCGAGGCGGGGTCGTTGATCGCCTCCAGGGTCCGGGCGGAGGGATGGAGCGCGTCTTGCCCGCGGGCGATGGTCGTGGTCTGGCGCTCGCCGAGGCTGTCGACAACGAGCACGGCGGACTCGTTCCACCCGGAAGCGGCGAAGGCCGCAAGCTGGTGCGCCTGGTGGTGCAGGACAGGGATGACGCGGGCGGAGGGGAACCGCCGACCGAGCGCGCGTGTGCGCTGTTGGGTTCGCAGCGTTACCTTGGCGAAGCCGCGAGCCCTCGCCAGGGTCCGGTCGCGCGTGGCCGGCGACAGAGCCAGCCGCAGGGCCGCCAGCGACTCGGCGAGGTAGCGGGCGGGCTGGAAGTTGTAGGCCACGGCGTCGATGTCGGCGGCGGTGAGTCCCGCCTCTTCCAGCAGCCACTCGACAGCGTGGTGGGGGTAGTCCTTGGTGTGCTTCTGCTGGGAGAGCCGCTCCTCCTCGACGAAGCCGATCAGCTCCCCGTCCACGAGTAGGGCGGCGGAGGAGTCGTGCGTGAAGGAGCACATGCCGAGGACGACCGAGGGCGCGCGGTTCGTGGCCGCCATCACCGCGTCCCCGCCGACTCGAGCGTGGTGGAGGTGCGGGCACGGTGGTTCAGCTCGCCGTACCAGGCGGTCAGCGCCTCGCCCAGCGGGCCGTCGATCGTGTCGGCGATCCGCCACGCCTGGTCGCGGGAGCCCTCCTTCCACAGGCGGTAGCTGTGGAGTGTGGCTGCCATCGTGTCCCAGCCCGGGTGGCCGGTCACGTCCCCCGCCACGATCTGGTCGAGGAGGCCGTCGAAGCCCCGCCATGGAGTGGTGAGGTCCGGCATGATCGAGCTTGCGGTGACCGAGGTCAGCTGCTCGGCCTGGTCCAGGTGGTCCTCGTAGATGTGCAGCGATCCCACGTGGTGGTGGAACTCACCCAGTTCAGCGCCGAGCCAGCCCGCGACCAGTTCGTGCAGCACGGTGTAGAAGAACAGGTCGTACGGCATGCCGATCCACACGTCCTGACCACGCATCGTGGTCGACATGTGCAGGCGGCCGGCACGCAGGTAGAAGCGAAAGCCCAGGGTGCAGGGCACGTCCTTGTGCCCGGCGGCATCCTTGGCCGGGTCGTAGAGCTGGATCAGCGCCCGGCGGGAGTCGGGGTCCTCCTTCAGGATCTCGACGACGCGCCTCAGCTGGTCCACGCTGCCCGCCCAGTTCCGCATCCGCGGTCCATACGCGCCCCGCAGGACACCATCGTCGGCGTACTGCCGCAGACGCGCGTTGTAGTGGAAGATCCACGGGGCGTCCGAGCCGGAGAGGTGCCACACGGTCTCCGCCACGGCGAACGCCGCGTTGATGACACGCACCGGCGGCGCGGACAGCAGGCGGGCCCGCGGCTCGGTCAGCCGAATATGGACGTCGAAGACCTCGCGGGTCGCCATGCCGCGCGGGCTGACCCTCTCGCCGCTTTTGGCCAGGGCGACAGCGCCGACGAAGAGCTCGGCGACGCTGTCGGCGGTCAGGTGTGTCATCGGGCAGTTGCTCCTTCGCCTAGCGGCAGTACGGACTCGGTGCTGCGGGCATCGTGGTGGGAGTGCGTGGAATGGCCGTCTTCGCGGCGGGTGATGAGGCGCGCGACCTGGGCGGCGCTGTCGCCGCGCCACCGGCACACCGTGTCCGTCGCGGTCGGGACTTCAGGCGGGCGCGTTCCGCACAACGCGGCGAGGGCATCGGCGACGTCATTGGAGGTGCTGCACCGCCGTGCAAGGCCGTGTTCGGAGAGTCCGAGCGTGTGCTCGCCGGGCGATCCGATTTCGAGCACCGGAACGCCCACCAGGGTGGCTTCGATGCCGCACGTCGAATAGGCGCTCGCCAGGGCATCGGCACCGGCGAGGCAGCCGCGAGCGCCGACCCGGGGATCAGCGACGGCGACGAGTGGCCGACCGTCCCGTTCGAGCAGGGGGGCGAAGGCGTCCGCGCCCTGCGCAGGGTGCGGCGCGATGACGAGGCCCCAGCTGCCGCCGGCCTTCCGGAGGCCGTCCAGAAGGAGATCCGCCTGCGCTTTGAGCCGGTCAGGTCCGAAGGGCTGGCAGGCCCACACGACGATACGGCTAGGTGCTGGGCCAACGGCGGGTGCCAGGAGTGTCTCCAGATAGCGCCGCTGGGCCCGGTTGTCGAGCTCGGCGAGCGCATCGAAGCGGGGCTGGCCCAGGACGTGGACTTCGGCATCAGGGTGGCGGGCCCACGCTCTGGCGAGAGGGAGATCCCGTTCGCCCATGACGACGATGTCCCGGCTGTGCAGCGCGGGCCATGTGACCGAATGGGCCGTCCAGGCCCCGTGCTGAACGTGCACGGTGTTCGCCCCATGGCGTTCTGCCGCATGGACGGCCAACGCGCCAAGTGGGCTGGTGTCGTTGCTCACGAGGACGGTGTGCGGCCGGGTTGCGGCGAGTACGCCGTCCAGCCAAGTCTCCGTCTGGATCACGGAGCGCCACGAGGGCTGGGTGCACCCGCCGCTGGTCTCCAGTAGTACGGACACGAGACGGACCAGACGGGCCAGCTGCACCTCGTGCTCATCCACCTGGACGACGCGGCCGTCGTCCGGCGCCCGCAGACCGGCCACAGGGCCTGAGAGGTCGAAGAGACTGGTCGGGGGCAAGCACAGGTTCACCCCCGCGACGTTCGGAGCCGGGCACCGCTCCGCCGGGTGGGTGGCCAGGTCCACCACGAGGTTCGGGGACCCCTCTCGGGCCAGTTCCCCCAGCACCGGCAGAAGAGTGTCGGCGTGACGGGAGGACCACGACAGCGCCACCACCTCGCTCCGCGGCAGCTCCGAGGGAGCCGGGCCCGGTGCCGCTACGGCTACTGGGCGCTGGGGGAGGTCGCGTAACTGAGAGGAACGGCGGGGGTTGTGGGGGGCCGCGGCTCCGAGCAGGTAGGCGATGCCCGACCAAGTGACCGTGTACGCCCGGTACTCGCGGGAGCTGCTCGACCGCAGCCCGACGAGTCCTTCGTGCGGCGCCGGCCTCAGCGGCCCGGGGGCCTTCGCGAACGGCTCCCAGGCGCTGAGCGCGGCGAGCTTCCGGACGACCTGCGCGACCAGGCGCCGCGCCGGCACGTGCTGGACGTACGTCCACCCCGCGCCCCCTGGCGTCCTGGCGAAGTCAGCGCCGTACGACTCGAGCGACTCCATCACCTCGTCCACCCGTGCTCCGGCTGATGCCGGTTCGATGGGCAAGACCTCCAGCTCGGCCGTGGTGATCCGGTCGGACTTCGTGGTCGCGAAAGCGCCTTCGCCGACGAGTGCCCACAGGGGCTTGCCACCTGACTCTGCCCGGGCGATGCCGAGGGCCGTGCGCTTGGGCGGCGTCATACCGGGCTGCCTTCGAGGAGCGGCCCGGTGTCCATGCGACGCAGCAGGTCCTTAGGGGATTCGGCGACGACGGGGGCCGGGCGGCGCGGGGCGCCGTAGCCCCAGGCCGCGTGCACGTAGGGGACGCCGGCACGGCGCGCGGCCTCCTGGTCGACCGCCATGTCGCCGACGTACAGCGCATCGGCCGGGTCCGCGCCGAGGTCGATGAGGGCGAGCAGGATCGGATCCGGCGCGGGTTTGCCCCGGCCCACCCCGTTCGGAGTGCGCACCGTGGCGAACGGGACGCCGAGCTGGGCCAAGAGAGGGGCAGCTCGGTCCAACGGCTTCGAGGTGACGATGCCCAGCCGCCACTCGGCAGAGGCGAAAGCGTGCAGGACTTCCGCGACGCCGTCGAACTGTCGGGCGAGATGGGACGCGGCCGTCGACGCCTGGGAGTACGTCTGGTGAATCGCCTCGGCGTCTGCGAGCCCGAGCTGGTCCATGATGTCTGCGAAGGGCCGACCCAGGTGACGCTCGTACATCTCGAAGGGCACGTTGAGGCCGTGGTCCTTCTGGACCTGGTGCCAGGCTCTCTCCATGACGGGGCGGGTGTCGACGAGTACGCCGTCCAGGTCGAGCAGGAGCACGCGCAGGGGCGTGAGCCGCGATGACATGAGTGATCTCCAAGGGGCAGAAGCTCAGGGGGTTACGGGGGACTCCGCGCGCTTGATGAAGGCGATCACCCGCTTTCCGGTGCCGTCCTTCAGGGGGCAGGCCGTCCACATGTCAGCCATCGCAGACACGAGGCGCAGGCCGCGCCCGCTGCTGGCATACAGCGAGGGAACTCGCGGCACCGGGGGCTGCGGGGAGTTGTCCTCCACCTCGATCCCCACGACGCCCGCCTTCAGGGCGAGCGTCAGCGTGATTTCATCGACGGCCTCGCATTCCGCGTTCGGGGGCAGGACGCTGCCGGTGTCAGGAGTCCGGCCGTACCGCTCAGCGTTGGTGGTGAGTTCGCTGACGATCAGTACGGCTTGGTCGAGGAGGTCTGCGGCACCCCACGCCGTCAGTACGTTGCGGGTGAAGGACCGGGCACTGCCCGGGGCCCTGTCGTTGGCGGCCAGCCTGAGGCTCGTCTGTTGCTCGGGGGTTCCAATTAGGCTCGACAGGCTCATGATTCGGTCCATACTCGCCTTCTCGCAGCTCGTGCCTGAGCTTGTGCTTGGCTCAATCGACCTTCTGGTAGGAGCACTCGAAGCGGCGGAGGATCTGGAGCCGAAGTGCCACCGCCGGAGGGTGGTTCTCGCCCTGTGGGTCTGGCTTGAGGGAGGCGGGCCGCCGCTCCTCGAAAGAGCCCGGAGGCCGTCATCAGGCATCTGGCTGGTCTTCACCGGTCTCCTCCCGAGCGAGGGAAGTTGATGGTTTCGTTGACCTAGAGCGAACCGTGAATCACACCGCGGCGGTATCTCCGGACGGCAGCCGAGGCCGTCAAACCCGTCAAAGATCGTTTTCGTGAACCGAGGTAAACGATGGCGCGCGAGCGAAACGTGAAGCTGGCCGACGCGATCGCGGAAACCGGCTGGTCGCAGCCGAAGGTGGCGGCTGCCTTCGTGAGGGTCGCGGCCGAGGTCGGGGCGCAGGAACTGCTGGGAACGAGCCGCTCGCACATCGCGATGTGGGTGGCAGGCACCCAGCCTTCCGGCAGAGCGCCCTCTATCTTGTGCGAGACGTTGTCGCGTCGGCTTCACCGCCCCGTCACCGCAGCTGAAATCGGGCTCTCCTTAACGGACATGGGTGCGGCCGCGGCATCCGAGTGGCACGTCGATACGCTGACTGCGTTGGTAGACCTTGGGAGAAGCGACGTGGACCTCGAACGCCGCCGACTGCTGGTTGGTGCCGCCTACTCGGTGGGGGGCCTGGCCCTGCCTGGACAGCAGTGGTGGGACGAAGCCCCTCAGCGGGCCGCGTCCCGCCAGGCCGCGACAAGCCGCCGGGTCGGGGCCGCAGAAGTCAGCGCTGTACGTGAGATGACGGAGTTCTTCTCTCGGCGAGACCAGCGACACGGCGGCATGGATGGCCGCACGGCTCTCTACCAGTACCTTGTCGATGATGTCGCCAGATACATCGGCGGGGTATTCACCAGCGACGACACCCGCCGTGCACTCCTCGCCGCTGCCTCAGAGGCCGTGTACGTCGCCGGCTGGATGAGCTTCGACGCCTCGCACCACGAAGCCGGGCGGCGCTACTTCACCCTGGCTCTCAAACTCGCGGCCGAAGCCGACGACGCTCCGCTCGCGGGCCATATCCTGCGGGCGATGGCTCACCAGGCAACGGACCTCGGACACCCGCAGGCTGCTGTCGACCTCGCCACGGCCTCCGTCGAACGCAAGCGGTACACCTTGGCGACGCCGCGCGAGAGGGCACTCCTCGGTGTGGTGAAAGCACGCAGTCTCGCCGCCGATGGACAGAAACGGGCGGCGATCGCGGCCCTCCTGCGGGCCGAGGACGACCTTGCTGCGGCGGCCGCCGGTGACGAGGATCCGAGTCGGGTGTGGTTCTTCCAGCGGGCGTCTCTGGCCCACGAGACCGCGCGCACCCTGTGGACGCTCGGCGATCTCGACGGAGCGCTCCGGGAGTTCAACAACAGCGTGCTGACGCGGAAGGCCGACACCTTCAGCCGTACCCACGCCGTGACGTTGGGGTACATGGGCACCCTGCAGGCCCGCAAGGGCAACGTCGAGGCCGCGTGCATGACGTGGGCGCAGGCGCTGGATGCGATGGAAGGTGTGCAGTCGGGACGAGTGCGCGAGGCCGCCGTGAACATGCGAAGGGTGCTGTCCCCCTTCCGTAACCGGGGGATCAGCGCGGCGTCGGAGATCGACGAGCGCGCCAAGGCCGTACTCGAACGAGTAGCCTGACGGCGCCATGGTGGTGAAGGCGGATGTCCAGTGGTCGACCGCCTTTCTGTGCCGCGAGCGGAGAAGGGGGAACGTGTGTCCGCAAAGTCCATCGAGGTGCCGGTGATCGCCGATGTGGTCGGAGGCCATAGGGGGCGTCTTGACGACTTCAAGGGGGGTGTTGAGTCGATCATTCGCCTGCGCCCGGAGTACCCGGAAGAGACGCTGCAGGGGATCGAGGAGTTCTCCCACCTCCAGGTCACCTGGTTCTTTAACTTCGGCTCTCCTGACGATGTCGCTCTTCACGCCCGCAGTCCGCGCGACAATCCGGCGTGGCCGGCGACGGGCACCTTCGTGCACCACAACCACCGGCGCCCGGCCCGGCTCGCGACATCGTTCCCGCGGCTACTCCGCGTCGACGGGCGCGACCTGCACGTCACCGACCTCGACGCAGACGAGGGCACCCTGGTAGTGGACTTGGTGGCCGTCTTCGAGGAATTCCTACCGAGGGGCGCCGTCACGCAGCCCGCGTGGCCCGGGGAGATGCTGGAGGACTACTGGAAGGACGCCGCCGAGCGCTGACCCGGTGCGCTGGCGCCTGGCTCTTCGGCGGGAATTGATGTGCGCGCCCTGACAGCCGGACTTCCCGTGGCAGGGAGTCGCGTGACCACACCGGAATGCACGTCTCGTATTGCTTCTGGAACGGTGGGCGGAGCCACAGTAGGGCGGCTCATCAGGAGTTTCTCCCCCCCCCTAGCCCGGTCGGCCCACCAGAAGAGCCACCCCTTCACCCGGCCGGCGCACAGAACCGTCTGCCCGGAAACGGACCGCGGGGCAACGGAATCGCGGCCTCGATCCCGCGTCTGTGCGGCCCAGGTTGTGTCCCGCTGCCAGCGCTGGAACAGGTCGTGGACCCCGTCCCGTGGCCCGTACCGCTCGTATACGTCACGCCAGGGCGCCCCGGTCCGGGTCCGCCAAGGGGATCGAGGCGCGGCGGAGTAGTTCCTGGCGGGGGATGCGGGTGCCGAATGTGATGACGGGAGCGTGGGCGAGGAAGGCCAGTCGGCCGCCGATCGCGCCCTCACGCCGCTGGCGGACCAGGTTTTTTGCCTGCATGGCGTTGAGTGGTTACCCAGCTGCCGATCAGAGAAGCTGCGCGGTGTGCGGCTCGGATCTTGAGGGGTCATGTGCTTGGCGTCGCGAGCGCCGACTGGAACAGGGGGGCGGCGGGAGCCCAACTGGTAGTGCTGAGGGTCTCTGCTGCCGCAGCGGCGGTACATCCGTCTGCGGCCGACGGTCGTGGTACGCATGGGGATCGCCTCCGGGAGGCGGAGGGAAGCGGATGCTCCCAGCATGGGATCACGGCGATCGCTCCGCCGCTCAGGTGCGAGCTTCGGCAGTCAGGAAGTGGCCCGATATTGCTTCCTTTTTCGATCGCGAGCATATCCGATGAAGCTAATGTAGAGGAGCTTGATGCCGAAAGACGGGATCGCAATTCCCGCGATAATCCAGGTCGTTCCCCACCAGCCGCGATCACCGTCGGGGTCCAGGAATGGAAGCCAAAGGAAGTTGCATGCGACGAAAATTAGCCAGTTGCCGGTTTCTTTCGGCCTTCGCCCTGCCCTCAACTCAAAGAAGATCGTGAAGGCCATGAGGAGCATGAAGAAATACAGGCCCAACACCCACGGGACGGGGTTCATGTCCACTGATCCCTCCACGAAGCGGATCTGTCGAGGCCACTCCCACACCATGACCAAGGTGAGGACTTGGATTGGGATGGATCGTCGCACGTCTCGTGCGATCACGTGAAGTCGTTCCTCGTGGCGAAGGGCGAAGTCGGCCATTCCTTCGAAAAGAGGGTTTGGTGCGGTTTCGGGGTCTAGTCCTTGGCGTGCTCGGATGGCTTCGGTGAAAGCCTCTTCTTGATTGGATGCGCGAATGCGCATCTGTGTATCGCCTGCGTAAGTCGAGATTTCTGACTGGAATCCATCTACGGTGTCCGCGTTGAGTCGGGCCGAGTTTGATACCTGCACCCAGCCGGGGCTGACTTCCGTCGAGCGTAACTGTTCGGTGAGGTTGACCCAGAAAAGCGCTTTCTTCTTCATGTCGTATACGACGCCAACGATGGGGATCCGGCTCTGCCGCCAGTCGTCGAAGTGATCTTCAACGGGGATTGCATACCCGTTGACTCGCTTATATTTCTTGCCGCTCTTTACTTGGATGGCGATCCAGCATCCGGTTCGCCTCCCAGTTCGAGTGAAATTTACGATCATGTCCTCGCCGTGATCGTTTCCACCATCGATTTCCTGAACGATATGATCATTTTCCTCGAGGAGCGAACGGAGGGCATTGACGCCGGCCCGCTCAATTCTGCGGCTAGAACGTACAGTTGACACCGTTCCCTGGAAAGTAGTGGGGCGCTAGGATACCGACCTGCTCTGACAGCAGGCCCTGAACCGAACGGGCTGCGGCCGTTCGTTGTCCTCAGTAGCGTGATCAGCATTCCGACCGTACGCGCAGCATGCCCGGCTCTCCTGACGTTCAGATCTGTGACTGCCAGGGGCTGTGGGCGTCATGGGCGCGAGGCGAGCGACTCGCGGACTGGCGGCCGTCGCTGTGCAGGGGGGACGGTCCACTGGTTCGTCCTGAACACCGAGGCCAACGTCGAGGTCGACATCACCGCCCTTTGTGCAGTCGAGCCCGTGCGCGCCGAACTCGTCAAGCACGACATTGTGTTCGTGTTCGCCCGTGTCAAGCAGGAGCTTCGCGAACTCTTCGATGCCTACGGCCTCACGGCAGTGGTTGGGGCGAACCACGTGTACCCGACCCTACCGACGGCCATCGCTGGCTACCCACGCCTGGCAGCGCGCCGCCGAGCGTGATCCGGTCCATGACGAGAGATCGGAACTGCGGTCTCTTCCCCCGAGGGCTTCGCTGCGGCGTCTGTGTGCGGGGTGGATTCAGCGCGATGTGCGGCGACGCCCGGTTGGGGACCAGATCTGGGGACCAGATCTGGGGACCAGTGCTGCATGCAAGTATCTGGGCAGTGCGGCGGGGAGGCCTGAAGGCTGAGGTCGTCGGCTGGTCAACTGGTGCACTGGGCGGGTCCCATGCTGTCTCCCGGCTGCGGGCGGGCAGTGCAGTGGACTGGCCCGATGAGAACGCTCTGGGCGAAGATCTCGATCTTGTAGGTCGGATGGTTCTGCTGGAGCAGGATCGGGTGTTGCGCCGCGAGCAACTCGCGGACGTAGGCGGTGTCATCAGGGTGGGGGCTTCGTTCAGCATCCGGCAGCGCATGTCAGTGCTCGGCTCTAAGCTCGCTAGGCAGGAGAAGGGGGAGTTCGTGCGCGACCGCATGCTGACATCCGACGTACCGCTCGGGCTGTTTGAGGGCACCAAGATCACCGTCTACTCGGCGAAGGGCAGGAACGCCAGACTGCATGTCCGCAGAGAGTGCGGCCAGCTCCGTACGTCCAACGTGACCACGACCGAGGTCCCGTTGAACGCGGATGCGGTGGAGAGGTTCTGCTCGGGCTGCGCGGACTGGGGTCCGAGTGTCCGGCCGACGTCCGGGCTGGGCCTCTTCATGAACGCGCTTGGCGGAACGGGACTGCTCCACCAGCTGCAGGCCTATGCGGAGCCGGACGAGGACGTGTACTGGACGCAGGATGAGGTGCGAGCCGCAGCCGAGCTCCTGCGCGCGGAAAGGGACGTCGCAGACGAGGCCGAAGACGAAGTCGAGGAGGACGACCTGCGGCGGGAAGCGCGTGGGGAGGCCCAAGAGCTGCAGGAGCGGGTCTTGTCCCGCTGGCGGCATGCAGCCCAGAGCCTCCACCGGGCACAGGCGATCATCACCCACTTCCCTTGGCTGAGCGACTGGGCGAAGCCGAAGGTGTCGGCGAAGGCGAGCTACCTCGAGACTCTGCGAGCCCAGGCGGCCCTCTTCGTGGAGCCGTCCGGGCTCCTCGTGGCCGCTGCGGCGGCAAGTCTGGAGACGCCCCCGCTGCCAAGCGACGATCCTGGCTTCGCGGTGCTCGGCAACAGCAGCCAGATCTCCACCGCCCTGAGCTCCTTGTGGCGCAGGTGGCAGTACTCGGCCGAGCGGAGCTGGGAAGGACCGGAATCACGGGCGATCATCCGCTATGACCTCGTGCACGGCATCAGGTCTAACAAGAAGGGGCGTGCGGAAGCTCGGGAAGGGGCTGCCCGGCTGATTCAGTCCTGGGAGGACGAAGCCTGCGCCGCCGTTGCGACGACGGATTCGACACCGACGGTGTGGGTCACGGCGCGCTTGCCGGAGGGCTCGGAGGAGCCTTCGCCCGGAGGGGCTCCAGAGGTCCTGGAGGGCCTGGATCGGTGGACCCTCGGCGTGGTGGTGACATGGACCGCTACCGCCGATTGGGGGCGGCGCACGCTGAAGCTGAGAGTCCCGCCCCTCGTCGCCGACAGACTCCTTGCGCCCTCAAGCAGCCTCACGTGCGAGCCGGGCGGTTCCGAAGCCGTGGCTACCGAAGCGGGCCCCCAAAAGCAGCCGGACTTCGTCCGGCCCGGCGTCTTCGACGACGCCCCGATCTTCGACCGGCAGCCCGTTACCCCCGAACACCTCCGGGCGCTGCGGAAGTTCTCGTACGCCGCCGCCGACCAGCTCTACATCGTCTTCTCGACGAGCGGGGGAGCGGAGGTCTTGCCTCTCGAAGCCATTGAGACGCGACTCGCCCAGGGCTGGCTCGGCATCATCGTCGCTAGTGCGTCGGACCTTCCCGATAGCGTGATCACTCCCTGGTCCAAGGAGGCCGTCCCTGCGCCGGAGGCCGGCGATGCCCCATCCTCGGGCCCCGGCCATGCACGGCAGGATGGCCACTTCGGGGCCGACCTGGGCCTTGCAGCCGGGGCCCGGGACGTCGTCCGGCGGACGTATCCGGGGCACGACAAGGAGCACAATCTGCGCCTGCTCGCCATGGCACGTGGCGTCTCCGACTTGCGGACCCTCGACACGGGCCGCTCCGGCATGCTGCCCCTCGCGGTGTGGGAGGGCCTGCTCGCGTCCAGCCGCTTGGACCTCATGCCGTTCCGGCCGCCCAGCGACGACCGTTGGCGCGCCGGCAGCAGTCTTCCGCTGGGTGTCCTGGGTCAGGCGCAGATCTACGCCACGAACTCGGACCCCAAGTTCGAAGGCCGGGGTCACTCACCCCTATGCCGGCACACACGTGATCGAGGCCTCGCGGCGAGCGACGACCTCTTGACAGTGGCGGACCTGCTCGCCCGTGACGACTGGGACTGGTGCAGCAAGTGCGGAGGCTATGCCGTACGCCGACTGACCGACACCCAGCTGTCCTACTACCGTGCTGCTCACCGGCTGCACGACATCGCAGAGCAGCTCGACGACGAGCGTACGCACCGTGTGCCTGTCGATCCGGATGCCCTGATCAAGCAGCTGGAAGACCTTGCGGGCTGGGAGCCTGGCGGACACGTGGACTGCGGCTGGGATGGCTCATGGCGTTGGCATGAGGTCATCCGCAACCTGCGGCGCCGAGCCGAACGGAAGCGGGGCCACACCGCCTCCTGAGTCGCTTTCGCCTGGTGGCCAGCTGTGACGGCTGGCGGGCCCCCTGCTCATCTGGTGCATCCTGGGGACCAGATGGGGACCAACACCCATGTCGATGGGCGCACAGCATTTACGGATGTGCGCGCTGCTGGGGGTCAAGGGGTCGCAGGTTCAAATCCTGTCGTCCCGACCAGCGTTTACGCAGGTCGGAGGCCGTTCTCTCATCCATGGGAGGACGGCCTTTCGTGCGTGTGGTCGCACGTCCAGTCTGCCGCCGGTCGGCCGTGGCGCTGAACCCTGCAACGACGGGGGAGCGGAGTCGGCGCACAACCTCGCGGAGCTGGCGGATGTGGTCGCGTGGTGGTCGCGGCCACGCCATGTGGTCCGCTTGATGGCTGGCCTGCTCGGCTCCGGTGAGGGTGTGGTCGATGGTGTCGACGGCTTCTCGGGCTGCTTGCTGGGTGAGGTGGCTGTAGAGGTTGGCGGTCGTCGACAGGGTGGAGTGCCGCAGCGTCTTGGAGACCACGGTGAGCGGCACGCCGGCGGTGATGGTGATGGTGGCGGCCAAGTGCCGCAGGTCGTGCACCGTGATCCTGGGGACACCGGCCTCGGCGGAGAGGCGGCGCAGTCGGTCGAGGACTTGGTGGGGGCCGAGGGGGCGACCGTCGCGTCGGCAGAACACGAGTCCGGCGAACGGATCGTCAGGATCGCCGTGCCTTCGAGGCACCGTTTGTGCTCGGTGCCGGAGGGCTGTGGCGACGCGGGGTGGGATGGCGACCCAGCTGCGGCTCGACCGGGTCTTCGGTGTGGTGATGACGAGGTGGTTGTTGTCGATGGCTGAGAGGGTGCAGCGGACGTAGAAGACGCCCTGGTCGAGGTGGACGTCGTCCCAGTGGAGGCCGAGGGCTTCGCCCTTGCGCAGGCCGGTGCCGATGAGGAACTCGAACAGGTCGGCCATCTCGGGGTCGGCGTGGTGGCAGTGGGCGAGGAAGCGGGCGGCTTCCTCCGCCGTCCAGATGCGACGCTCCGGCGACGGAGGACGGCGCAGGACCGGGGGACGGGCCGGGTTGTGGGCCAGACGGTGTTGGCGCACGGAGTCGCCGAGGGCGCTGGAGAGGGTGGCCAGGCACCGGTAGAGGGTGGTCTCGCCGCGGCCGGCGGCGAGCTGGCAGGTGGTGAAGGCCGAGATGTGTCGGTGAGCAAGCTGGTCGAGCTTGAGGGTGCCGAAGGCCGGGATGAGGTCGTTGCGGACATAGTCGCGGTACCGGGCCATGGTGGTCGGCTTCAGTACCAGGGCCTTCGCTTCCAGCCAGGCCCCCAGGTAGGCGGTGACCGTCTGGTTCGGGTCCGCGTTGTATCCGCCGGCCTCGCCCTCGAGGAAGCGGCTCAGGGCCTGCTCGGCCGCATCCTGGCTGAGGAAGCCGCCCCGGCGCACCGTGGTGCGGCGGTGGTCCGGGGCGGGGACATCGACGGCGAAGCTCCAGGTGCCGTGCTCGCTGTCGGCGACCAGGTGGGGGCAGTGTGTGCCGAGCTGATGGCGATGGTTGTCCCTGCAGCCACAGCGGCGGTAGACACGGCCGCGGCCGACGCTGATACGCATGGTCATCGCCTCCGGGAGGCGGAGGGAAGTGGGTACCTCCAGCCTGCGACCACACGCGACCCCCACGCCTCTCACGAGCGTCTGACCAGCCGGTTTCCCTTGATACCGCGCCAAGGACTGCGGCCCCGGAGACCACCGGCAGATTCTTCGTCTCATGGTGAACGGCAGCCGCGAGCCGTTGACCAGCGGAGACGCGGTTTACGGCTCTGAGGGGACTGGACGTTCCAGCGGAGTGCCCTCTTTGAGGAATCGGGTGACCGCGTCCATGCGGTCGGAGAACCCGACTGGTGTGTGGTCCGCCAGGAGATCAAGGTGGTCGGCGGGCCACGTCTGGGGGTTGCCCTTCAGCAAGACGAGGCGCTGATCGAAGGCATAGTCCGCGCGTTCGATGCGTTGCACGAGCGATAGAGCGTGTTCCAGTCCCTGCTCCGAGCCGCCGACGGCCTGTACCAGGACCGTTCGCTTGGGGAGGTTGATGCGCGCGGTGGGGCGTACCTTGGCGCCGCGGGGGAGCTCCACAGTGGGGCGCCGGTCGTAGGCGATGCGGGCATCGTCTAGGTACGCGTAGAGCTGCCGAACGAGTTTGCTGTCCCGCTCAGGAGCCGCGAGCCATCGCAGGCCGTCGGTGGTCAGCATGGCGCTGCTGAGGTCCGAGACGAGCGTCGCTGCCTGTTCCAGAGGTCGGCGGCCCACGATCCGTCCGTCAACTTCGCTGAGGCGGAACGCATTGAGAGTCTCGGTCCAGGCCGTCGCTGCCCGGGTAGGCCCCCAGACGTCGACTCCTGCATCGGCCAGGCGGGTCACCATGGTGCCTCCGTCGCTGGCCAAGGCGTCGTCTCCGGATACGCGCAGAAGGACGGTAACGCCGTCTCCGTCAGCGAAGTATGAGCGTCCGGTGAGCGCGACGGTTCCAAGGCGACCTGCCGGTGCGATGTGCCAGCAGCGCAAGTCCTCGGTGAGGCGCGGATCGAGGGGGGAGGCGCTCATGGATATTCCTCGAATCCCTCTAGCGTCGGGGGCGGCATGGGCGGCGCGGGCGGAACCCAAACGTAGCCCGTGGCGATGTCCATCTTGCATTCCTGGACGAAGTCCCTCACCACGCGGTCGTACTCTTCGTCCATAGAGGTGAGGGTCGCATCGGTGATCGGATCTGGCCCATGGCGGATGTCATCTGGGGCGTAGACGTGCCTGTTGCCCCGCCGCGCGCTCCACTTGTGTTTGTGCGTGCGGTTGATGAAGTGCTCGCCCGTTTCACGGTCTAGGTGTGTTCCCCGTACGTCGAGGCGGCGCAGGATCGTGCCACTTCCGGGATGGAGGAGCATCAGGCTGTACTCCCACGGCTTGTCGAGGCCTATGCGGAAGCGGAGCTCGAGGCGGCAGGAGAGGTCGGTCCAGACCGGAGTGTTTGCCTCGACGTGAATAGGGGCGGACAGCCGGCGCGGTGCATTCTTCTGCTTCCACCGGAATGGAAGGTGGAGGGCACCTCCGACCTTGCCCCCAAGGATCTTGTCCGCCAGGGCGTCGATCATCACGTCGTCAGGGTCCATCCACTCCCCCCTCAGCGTTGAGATGACGAACATAGAGCCGCTGCCGTCCGTTTCATAGAGGGCCGATCAACGTCTTGCTTCGGTGGCTTGCTCATGCGGTGCGGCTACTTGCCCCGCTCGCCATTCCTGGGGCGCGACGATGAGAGTGCTGAATGGCTGCCCTGCTTGCAGGCAGGCCGACCGCTCTGGTCGCACCAGGTACCGTCGCCGCAACCTGGTCTCGGCCGAAGTGGTGACGGCAGATGGTGGGCTCGTCGTGGCGAGCGAGCAGGAGCACGAGGACCTCTTCTGGGCACTGCGCGGCGGCGGTGGCAATTTCGGCGAGGTGATCCCCCTCGAATTCCGGCTCAGCCCGTCAAGGACATCTACGGCGGGCCGATCCTCTTCGAGCTGGACAGCGCCGACATGGTCCTGTGCTCCTTCCGGGCCTTCATCGCCGACGCGCCGGAGCAGCTCGGCGGCTTCCCGGCCTTCCAGATCGCCCCGATGCTGCCGTTCATCCCCGAGGCCGGCGCGGCGAGCCCTTCACACTGATCGTGTCGTGCTGGGCGGGGCCGCCGGAGGAGAGCGAGCGGGCGCTGCAACCCTTCCACGACCTCGCCCCGGTGGTCGCGGAACACGTCGGCGTCATGCCGTATCCCGCGCTCAACAGCACCTTCGACGCGCTCGTGCCGCGGTCTCCAGCACTACTGGAAGGCCAACTTCGTGACGGAGCTGAGCGACGCCGCGATCGAGGCGCACCTGGTGCACGGCCCGCGCCTGCCCGCCGTGAACTCGACGGTCCACATCTACCCGATCAACGGCGCCTGCCACCGGTTCGCCCCGGAGGCGACGGCCTTCGCCTACTGGGATGCCTCCTTCGCCACCGTCGTCGCTGGCATGTGGCCGGAACCCCGCGACAACGAGGCCAACACCGCCTGGTCCGCGACTACTACGAGGCCACCGCTCGCACTCCGAGGAGGGCGGCCTCGCGGGTCCGCTCGATCGTCGGCATCTCACCGGTACCCGCGTCCGGGTTCCCGCTCGAAGGGGAGATGTGGGAGCTGTTCGTCGGGGCCGTGGAGGATTCCGGCAACCGCCCCGGCGCCGCCCTGGCCCTCCGCATGCGAGGAACCTCTTCGGCTGGGGTGACATCCGTCCCTGCTGAGGCGGGGGGCGGATCCGGCCGCGGCGGACGTGCGGCCCGCATTTGCTCTCGTCTTGACTGGTGCTCGCGGCCGAGCTGCGAGCGGGTGGGGTCCCGGGCATGCTGGTTCGAGGCGGTAGGTGTCGGGCCCGCCGGGCCCTGGCCGTCCGGGATGAGGGTGAACGCCGGTGTGGGGCGAAGGGGAAGCGTACGAGCCGTACATCGGGCGGTGGAGCCGGCAGGTGGCGGTGGAGTGCGTCCGCCGGCTGGGCGTTGCGGAGGGCAGTGACTGGCGGGACATCGGTTGCGGGACGGGTGCCGTCACGCGGGCGGTCCTGGACGTGGCCCGTCCCCGGCGGGTGGTGGGAGTCGAGCCGTCGGACGGCTACGTCCGGTACGCCCGGCAGCACGTCACGGATTCCCGGGTCCAGTTCGTACGCGGCGATGCGATGAGGCTGCCGTTTCTGAAGTCAGGCCATAGCCCCCTCCCCGGCTCCGTCGGCGGTGGACGGGCCGGATTCTGGTGGGGCACCGGCTGGTCTGCCTCTCGGCGGGGCCGTAGGCCGGGCGCCCGTGTGGCTGCGTCAGTGCGTGTGGCGAGGTCGCGGTCGCACGGGGGCGGCCCGTGGAGACAGTCCTACGGGGCTGGTGTGGAGCATGAGCGGGGTCGGGTCAGCCCTGCGCCTTGATGTGGTCGATGACGGTGGTGAAGGCTTCGGTGGGTGAGAAGTCCACGTATTCGCAGTCCTCGAGTGCCACGGGGGCGTGCCCGGGCGGCCAGTAGAAGGCCTGGCCCGCTTCGTAGATCTCCTCCCCGTCCTTCGTCACCATCTTCAGCCTCCCTTTGAGCATGTAGCCCCAGTGAGGGCAGGCGCAGAGGCCGTCGGGCAGGCCGGTCAGGGCCGGCCTCATATCGGCGCCTTGCGGGAACCGGACGAAGGCCACGGACAGGTCTTCTCCGATCGCTTGGGTCCGGAGTTCGACGCCTCCGCCTTCGATCACGACCGGTGTGTCATCCCGTGTCGTCGCCGTCATGGCCGTCTCCATTCGCTGGGCTACGGGGAGTGTCCTTCCTCCAGGCTGGCCCCGGCGGCCGGATCGTGCCACGTGGGCGTGGTGGGTCGGTCCGGGCGGCGGTCGGCCCAGGGGCGGGCGTGTTCGAGCTGGGCTGCGAGGTGCAGGAGGGTTGCCTCGTCGCCGACGCGGCCGAGGAAGTGGACGCCGATGGGCAGGCCGCTGCCGGACCAGTACAGGGGTACGGACATGGCGGGGGCGCCGGTGATGTTGGCGACGATGGCGGGGAAGGCGACGAAGGGGGCGCTCCGCTCGGCGGCGCGCAGTGGTTCGTCCTCTGTGGAGGTCATCTCGCCCAGGAGGATTGGTGGTTGGGCCACGGTCGGGGTGAGCCAGGTGTCGTAGCGGCTGAGGAAGCGGGCGGTGGTTCGGGCGAAGTGCTGGAGTGTGGTGACGGCGAGGAGGTAGTCGCCGCCGGTGAGGCGCAGGCCGCGCTCCCAGTACGCCCGGGTGAGGGGTTCGAGCTCGTCGGGGCCGGGTTCGCGGCCGAGTTCGCGGATCCAGTAGGCGAGGATCCAGGACAGGCCGGCGCCGTAGACGGCGCCGATGGCGTCGCCGACGTCCGGGGTGAGGCCTGGCAGGTCGGCTTCGACGAGTTCGTGGCCCAGTCCGGCGAGGAGCCCGAGGGCGTCGTCCAGGGCCGCGAGACAGTCGGCGTGCACGCGGTGGCCGTCCGCCGGGCGCCTGCTGAAGGCGATGCGTAGTCGCCCCGGTTCGTGGTGGACCTGGTCGGCGAACGGCCCCGGCGTCGCCGGGGCCGGGTAGGGGTCGCCCGGCTCGGGCCCGGCGACGGCGTCCAGGAGTGCGGCGGAATCCCGTACCGAGCGGGTCAGGGCGTGTTCGCAGGCCCAGCCGCCGAAGACGTCCCCGTAGGCGGCGCCGAGCGGCACCCGGGCCCGGTTGGGTTTGAGGCCGAACAGCCCGCAGCAGGAGGCGGGGAACCGGATGGAGCCGCCGACGTCGTTGCCGTGTGCCGCGGGGACCATCCGGGCCGCGACGGCGGCCGCGGATCCCCCGCTGGAGCCGCCGGTGGTCCGCGTGCGGTCCCACGGATTGCGGGTCGGCCCGTACAGGACGGACTCGCAGGTCGGGCTCATGCCGAACTCCGGCGTGGCGGTCTTGCCGAGGATGACGAGCCCGGCGGCGCGCAGCCTTCGTACGAGCTCCTGGTCGTGCGGGGAGACGTGGTCGCGCAGGAAGACCGATCCCTCGTGGAAGGGCACGCCCTCCTGCTCGGTGATGAGGTCCTTGAGCAGGTAGGGGACCCCGGTGAACGGGCCGTCCGGGAGGCCGGCCCCGACCTGTTCCAGGGCCTGCTCGAACACCGGTGTGACGACGGCGTTGAGCTGCGGGTCGAGGGCTTCGATGCGGGTGATGGCCGCCGTGACGAGGTCCTCGGCGGTGGCTTCTCCGGTACGAACGAGCTGCGCCTGGGCGGTGGCGTCGAGCGCGGTCAGGGCTTCCACGTCTCCGGGGCTGAGGGCCGTCATGGCCTTGGGACGATGGCGCGGGCCGCTGCCGCCAGCGCCGCCTCGGCTTCCCTTACGGTCCGTCGGACGATCTCGCCGGCGGGCAGGATCTCCTGAACGAGGGCAGTCGACTGGCCGGTCAAGGGGAGGTACTCCTCGCCACCGCCGGCAAGGATCGCGGCCATCACGCGAGGCACGGTCTCCGCGGGGTCCACCTGTTCAGGGTGCTCGCGCAAGGCGTCCACCAAGGGGGTGCGAAGGCAGCGCGGCACCCCGGCGCTGCCGGGGAGGTTGAACGGCGGCAGGATCCGCTCACTGCCCACGGCCTTCACCGCGTCCGAGGCGGCGGACTCGACGATCCGGCTCTTCCAGGCCTGCGACACGCTCATCTCCTGCGACGCGAGGAAGCGTGTCCCCATCAACACCCCCTGCGCCCCCAGGGTCAGCGCCGCGGCCAGGCCACGGCCGTCGGCGATCCCGCCGGCCGCGAGGACGGGTACCTCACCCGCCATGTCGACGACATCGGGGACCATCACCATCGTGCCGACATCCCCGCCCTGCCCGCCGGCCTCGCCGCCCTGCGCGACGATCACATCCGCTCCGGCCCGGAGAGCCTCGTCGGCCTGACCGCGGCTGGAGACCTGCTGGATCCAGAGGATGCCGGCATCGTGCGCCCGGGCGATCAGGCCGGGCGGCACCGCCACGTGGAAGGAGATCGCTGCCGGGCGCTCCTCGATCGTGGCCTGGAACGCCTCCTCGTCGAAGGGGCGGCTCGTGTGATTGATCGCGAAAGGACGGTCCGTCAGCCGCCGCAGCCGAGCCCACTGCTCCCGCAGTTCCGGGAGGGGCCGCACCGCCGTGCCGAGGCCGCCGAGGCCGCCGGCTCCGCACACTGCGGCCGCGAGATCGACCTCGTCCCAGGGGCCGAAGGGCGCGCAGACGATCGGGGCATCGATACCGAGAAGGCGGCATACCGGGGTGGTCAGCATCAGGACCTCCAGGGAGCTCGCGAGGATCATGCTGCGAGCGGCCGTGGCACGGGCTTCTCCGTCCCATCATCGCGTACGCCGCGCTCCCGGGCCTCGTGAAGGAACCCGTCATGCTCGGCCGGAAGGATCGGGAGCAGCCGCCGGGCGCCGTCCCCACGGGCCGGGCGCCCGGGATCCGACCGCGGCCCGGATCATGACCTTGGGGTTCAGCAGTACCGAGGGGGGCGCTGCCCGCATCGCGAACGCCGCGAGCCGACGGGAGATGTCCGGTTCGGACACGGCTGCCGCGCGGATCGCCCGCTGGAGCCAGCTGGGTGGCCGGGCGAGTGTTTCCCGCCGGCCCAGGGCGTCGTACGTGTCGATGAACCTGTGTGCCCGGCGGTAGTCGCGCAGCGCGCGGTGCAGGTCCCGGCCCTGGGCCAAAGGCTCGGCGGTCGCGTCGGCCAGCCACGCGGCACTGCGGAACGCCCAGCCGCAGCCCACGGCCGGAACCGGGTCCGAGGCCCGGCGAAGTGGAACCGGCGCGGCTCGCCGATCACGCAGAGCGTGCCGACGACCGGGCCGCCGTGCTCGCCTACGCACCCCTCGCGGCACAACGGGCATCCACGCTGGGGGCTCACACGGAGGCCGCGGCACACCTCCGCCGCGCACTCGAAGTGTTCCCGGGCAGCCCGGACGCGGACCGGGCCGGGCTCCTGGAGGAACTCGGCCGGCAGTGTCATCTCGCCGACGACCTCGACGGCGCCCTGCGCGCCCGGCAGGAGGCCGTCGAGGCGTGGCGGGAGGTCGGCGACGACCTTCGGCGGGGCGGGGCGCTGGTCGGGCTGGCGATCACCGCGGCGCACCTGGCCCGGGAGATCCCGCTCGGCGAGAAGGCCTGCGACGAGGCACTCGCACTGCTGGCGGGGCAGCCACCGGGACCCGAGTACGCGCTCGCCTGCGCCATCCGCGGCAAGCTCTCCGCAATGGCGTTCCGCAACGCCGACGCGGTTGCGTGGGGCGAGCGGCTCCTCGCGATGGCCGGCGAGGGCACCGGACCGCTGGAACGGGCGCTCGCGCTGCTGCCCATCGGCATCGGCCGCGCCCAGGACGGCGACGTGTCCGGCCTCGACCTGATCGCGGAGAGCGTCCGCCTGGCGCGCGAAGCATCCGCAAACGATCAGGCCGGCCTCGGCTACTTCTGGCTCCAGCTGATCTGCGTGACCCGCCGCTGGTACCGGGAGGCCGAGCGGTGGTACGCGGAGGCCCTCTCCTTCACCGAAGAACACGGCCAGGAGGTGTGGCGCCAGTGGCTGCGTGCCTTCCGGTCGAGGGCGCTCCTCGACCAGGGCCGGTGGGACGAGGCCGAGGCGCTCGCCTCGGAGGTGCTGCGCACGGCTGGCGTGGACGACGGGCGCAGGATGATAGCCATGGTGGTGCTGGGCCGGCTGCGCTCCCGCCGAGGTGACTCCGATCCCCGCCCCCTACTGACCCGGGTCCGTTCGGTCATGGTCACCGCCGAGCCGGTCGTCGGCTGGATCATCGGATCCACTCCGGCGCTGGCGGAAGCCGCGGCGTACACCGGCGACCTCGATCAGGTACGCGCGGTGGCCACCCCGGCCCTGGCCACCGCCGAGGAGCAGGGCGAGCCATGGCTGCTTGGCGAGCTGGCCTACTTGCTCTCGCGCGCCGACCGACCGGGCGAGGTCCAGGCGCGGGCAGCAGAACCGTACCGGCTCCAGCTGTCGGGCCGCCCGCGCGAGTCGGCAGAGCGTTGGCAGGAGATCGGCTGCCCCTACGAGGCCGCGCTCGCGCTCGCCGACACCACCGACGAAGGGATGCTGCGCGAGGCACTTGCGGCCTTCGACCGCCTGGGAGCCCGCCCGATGCGCGACATCACAGCCCGCCGCCTGCGCCGGCTCGGCGTGCGCGACATCCCCAGGCGCCCGTCCCGCGGTGCCGGCCCAGACGGGCTGAGTACCCGCGAGCGGGAGGTGCTCACCCTCTTGGCCGACGGACTCCGCAACGCAGAGATCGCCGACGAGCTGATCTTGTCGCGGCGCACCGTGGAGCACCACGTCGCCGCCGTGTTGCGCAAGCTCGGAGTGGCGAACCGGTCGGAAGCCGCTCGATACGCCCGGCGAAACGACGTGACCGCTCGCCGACCCGTCGTGCCCCCATCGCCCCTGACACCGTGATCGTCTTCTACCGGAACGCCAACGTCACCCCCGGTGCAGCCTGACATGCCGTCACGCGTGAGGCCCCGGCGACCTCTCGGTGGCCGAGGGGTTTCGTCCGTTCACTGCTCCGAGTGGGTCCGGTCGGTCAAGGCCCACGGTGTCCTTGCGAAGGCGCCGTGGGAGAGGGGGTGACCCCGGGCCCAGCCCCGGCAAGGGCCGCAGCGGCAACACCATCAGGTCGGCCACGTCGGTCCCCGGTGCTGATCCCGAATGCGGCGAGGCCCTGTGCCGGGACCCACTCTGCCGCGCGGGCTGCGTCCCGCTGCGGCATCAGCGGGTCAGGAGCGGTGCCATGAGGTCGTGGGCGAAGTCGGCCACGGGCCGTGGGTCGTGCCCGGTCAGTTGGCGTACGGAGTCGGTGGTGTCGGCAGTGATGCCTTTCCTGAGCATCTGGAAGGTGCCCATCACCCCCTCGGCGAGCCACGGCGGCAGGCCCGCCCCGAGCATGCCGGCCAGGGCTGCCTCGTCGGGTACGGCGACATACTCGACCGTCCGTCCGAGGGCGGTGGAGAGCTGGCGGGCGACCTCGGTGAAGGTGATGGCCTCTGGCCCGGTGATCAGGTGGGTCTCTCCGTCCCCCCTCTGCCCGCAGAGCGCCGCGACCGCGCAGGCGGCCACGTCACGGGGGTCGATCATGGCGACGCGGGCGTCGTCTGCGGGCAGGAAGATCCGCCCGGCCTGCCCGATCGTCGGCAGTGAACCGAGGAGGTTCGACATCAGGAAGCCGGACCGGAGAATCACGAAGGGGATCCCCGCCGAGCGCAGGCGGTGCTCGATGCGGCCGTGCTGATCGGCGAACGTCTGCGCGGCCCCGACTTCGGCGCCGACCGTGGACAGCAGGACGATCTGCCGGACACCGGCCGTCGCTGCGGCCTCGATCGCGTTTGCCGCGTTCTCGACCTGCCGCGGGTCGTTGGCGCAGCTCAGGAAGGCCTGTTCGGCGCCCGCGAAGGCGGCACGGAGCGAATCGCGATCGGTGAAGTCCCCCTGCCCAAGGTCGGCGCCGGGGCCGAGTACGGCAGTGGCTCGTTCCAGGTTGCGGGTGAGCGCGCGGTGGGGGATGCCGCGCCGGCCCAGTTCGCTCACCACGTGTCGCCCGACGTTCCCGGTCGCGCCGGTCACCACTACGGTCGTCATCTCGTCGCGTCCTCACGCCGGTACGGGGCCTTCCACCCACGTTGTGCGCCACGACCGTCCTGAGCCCCTCAGGACACGCGGGTTCACCCGTCAGGACCCCTGGGCGGGCTACCCCGCCGGAATGGGAGGCCTGGTGCTGCTCCAGGCTGCCTCGGGCATTCCGGTCTGGTTCGGGTCGCGCTGAATCGGCCGGCTTCGCCCTCGAGGAAGCGGCGCAAGGACATCCAGCCACGGAAGGATCTCGTCCTATGGTGCGGTCGGCCAATCCGGGGGGACCATGGAACCCGAAGCGCCCACAGACGCAGGAGCCAGGCAGGGCCGGCGTCAGCGGACGGCCCGCGCGATGCCGGCAGGCGGAAGGAGAGCCTGCGATGAGCGCAGCCGAGGCACGTCGGGCCGATGCCGGTCGGCCGGAGGAGGGTGCGCCGGAGCCGAGCGGGCTGATGGACCTCCTCGGTGTCGCCGCCGTGCTGCTGAACGCTGATGGGCGGATCGTCCTGTGGAGCCCGCAGGCCGAGGACCTCTACGGCTACTCCGCCGAGGAGGCGCTCGGGCAGTACGCGGCGCCACTGCTCGTCCATGAACAGCACTGGGAACTGATGAGCAAGCTGTTCGCCCATGTCATGGGGACAGGCGAGAGCTGGGCCGGAGCGTTCCCCGTTCGGCACAAGGACGGCAGCACTCGACTGGTCGAGTTCCGCAACATGCGCCTGCTGGACGACCGCGGCAACTTCTACGCCCTCGGGCTCGCCGCCGACGAGACGACGTTGCGCGAGCTGGAGCGGGATGTCGCCCTGTCCACGCGGCTGATCTCACAATCCCCCATCGGGCTGGCGATCCTTGACACCGATCTGCGGTACGTGGCGGTCAACCCGGCCCTGGAGCGGATGCACGGCATATCCGTGAAGGACCACCTCGGCCGGCACTACCGCGAGATCATGACCGCCGCGAAGTTCGGGGTGGCCGAGGCCGCGATGAGGGAAGTTCTGAAGACCGGGATTCCGATGGTTGACCAATCCACCATCGTCGGCCGCACACCCGGCGACCCGGATCAGCACGCCTGGTCGATCTCCCTGTACCGGCTGGAGGACCCCCAGGGCCGGGTCCTCGGCGTGGCCGACCTGGTGGTCGACGTCACCGACCGGTATCAGGCGGCCATGGAGGCCGCAGAGGCCCGGCGGCGCCTGGCCCTGATCGCCGACGGCTCCGCCCGGATCGGCACCACCCTGGACGTGGAACAGACCGCCCGCGAGCTGGCCGAAGTCGTCGTTCCCGAGCTCGCCGACGTCGTCGCGGTCGACGTGCTCAACTCCGTCCTGGACGAACACCGCCCAGGCCCTGCTCCCCGAGACGGCCCGGAGCTCTTTCGCGCGCTCGCGCTGAAGGCCGCCTACCCCACGGAAGCGTTCCAGGCCGCCGACCCGCCCGGCGAGATCGCCGCCTACGCCGCCGACCGCGTGGCCACCGAGACCGTACGCACCGGGCAGCCACAGCTCATCGCCCACGCCGACGACACCGACCTGGCACGCATCGCCCGGGACAGCCACGCCGCCGGCCTTCTGGCCCGCGCCGGCGTGCACTCCTACATGTCGGTCCCGCTCACCGCACGCGGCCACGTCCTCGGCTTCCTGGGCCTCACTCGGGCCCGCAACCCGGCGCCCTTCGGCGAGGACGACCTCTCCCTCGCCGCCGAACTCGCTGCCCGCGCCGCCGTGTGCATCGACAACGCCCGTACGCACCAGAGCGTGCGCAACGCCGCCGAAACCCTGCAGCGCAGCCTGCTCCCCAGCCACCCGCCGCACCTTCCCGGACTGCAGATCGCCTCCCGGTACCGGCCCGCGCAGGCCACGTACGAGATCGGCGGCGACTGGTACGACGTCTTCCCCCTCGACCGCGACAGGACCGCACTCGTCGTGGGCGACGTCATGGGCAGCGGCATCGACGCCGCCGCCGCCATGGGCCGCCTACGCACCGCCACCAGCGCCTTCGCCGACCTCAACCTCGACCCCGACCAGCTCCTCCAGCACCTCGACAAGATCACCTCGGGGCTGGAGCACTACATCGCCACCTGCGTCTACGCCGTCTACGACCCCCACCGTGCCGAATGCCACATCGCCAACGCCGGCCACCTACCGCCCGCCCTCGTACGCAGCGGCAAGCACCCCGAACTCCTCGACCTGCCCACCGGCACCCCGCTCGGAGTCGGCGGAGCCCTCTTCGAGACCACCACCTTCGGCCTCGGCATCGGCGACCAGCTGGTCCTGTACACCGACGGACTGGTCGAAACCCGCCACCATCCCATCGATGAACGACTCGAAACCCTCCTCGCCCTGCTCGACGTGCCCGACGATTCCCTGGAAGAGACCTGCGACCGGCTCCTACGCGAACTCCGGCGTCCCGACGACCCAGATGACGTCGCCCTGCTCATCTGCCGTACGCAACCCTTCACACGTGGTGCTGATCCCCCACAGAGCTGATCCCGGAGCCACCACCTTGCGGCTGGTGATGCCCAGCTCGCCCGGACATCGCTCCACTTGCGCACCACGCAGACACTCGGCGGCCAGCACCCCGACGACACACGTCGGCACGGAGATCTAACGGTCCTACTGGCGGGGGAGCCGGGCCTTGATCAAGTACTCGGCTTCCTCGGACAGTCGCGCACGCCGGCCTTCTTCGTCGGCGATCTCGATCTCCCCCCGCAGGGCCAACTCCGTGCGCAGTACGGTCGTTCCCGGGACAGGTACCCGCTGACCTGGCTTCTCCGTGAACGGCTGCAGCTCTGCTGCCAGGGCCTTCGCATCGTCCGATGCGCTCCGGCGCAGCGAAAGGAAGACCCGGGCCAGCCAGTCCGCGGGGATCTGCACCATGAAGTCGGTCATGCAGGTGTAACGACCAGCCCAGGTGGTCCGTGTCGCTCGACCGCCCGAGCGGCCCAAGGGTGTCGGCCACCGGCACCCGGGACGCAGCCCTCGCGGCACTGAACGAGGCGTGCAGCGTGACACCGGTGTGGGCGACGCTCCACTGGCCTTCGGGTGGGGACCCGGCCCGCATCGTGCGCGCCAGCGACCTCGCGGGGCAGGCGGTGGTCGCCGTGCTCGCCGGACAAGCCGTCGACCTGTTCACCGGCGACATGCGACCGCAGCTGCGTGCCTGCCTGGCGCCGGGCTGCGTGCTCTACTTCGTGAAGCAGCACCCCCGCCGCGAATGGTGCTCGGCCGGCTGCGGCAACCGTGCCCGTGTCGCCCGCCACTACCAGCGCCACCGGGGCACCAAGACCGCCCCCGAGTCCTGAGCGGAGGCTCTCCGATGAAGGTCGACGTGCTGACCGAGGCCGTGATCGCCGCCCCGTCCGACAAGGTCGCCGCCTACGCGGCCGACCCCACGCACGCACCCGAGTGGTACGCGAACATCACCTCCGTCGACTGGCGGACGCCGCCGCCGTTGGCTGTCGGCTCCAGGGTCGCGTTCGTCGCCCGCTTCATCGGCAGGCGGCTGGCCTACACATACGAGATCACCGCGTACGAGCCCGGGCGCCGACTGGTGATGCGGACGGACGAAGGACCCTTCCCCATGGAGACCACCTACACCTGGGAGCCGTACGGGGAAGGCTCGAACCGCACGCGCATGACGCTGCGCAACTGGGGCGAGCCCAGTGGGTTCGCCTCCCTCGGCGCCACCGTGATGGCGGCGGCCATGCGCCGCGCCCAGCACAAGGACCTGGCGGCACTCAAGGCGCTGCTGGAGCAGTGAGTACGGATCTCACTTGGGCGGCAGCGTGTCCGCGAACGCCACTGCCGTCGTGAGCCAGTGGTCCAGCACCGCATCCTCCGCCAGGGCCCGGCCGCTGACCGTCACCCAGCCGCGCATCGGGCGACCGGTGAAGTCCATGGGCCGGGCCTCCGGGCGGGCGAGAGCCTGTTCGGTCCCGTCCGGACCCACACGGGCGATGACCTCGTCGCCGGACACGCCCACGGTCATGTTGCCGTGCAGCAGGAACGCGAGACCGCCGAACATCCGTTTCTCGGTGACGGCGGGCTGCTCACCGAGCCGCTCCCGGATCCGCTGGGCCAGTCCTTCGTCGTACGTCATGCACCCACTGTCCTGCGCGGTACGGGTGCCCGCGCGCCGGGCACCGCCGCGATGTGCCGGTGCGGGCGGTGCTCGGCCCCGCCGAGCAGGATGATCCACGGGGTAGGGTTTCCGGAGGCAGGGTGGTCATCGACCTCCCTGCCGTTCCACGTCGCGGCCGCCGGTGATGCCAGCCGCCCGGAGGCATCCGGAGGTGCCTCGGCGGCGCCTCCGCCCCCTGCCGCGCACCCCGTTCTGTCAATGAAGTGCCCCAGCCCGACAGGCCCTGACCCTTGCTCGCTTCCCCGATGTCCGCCGTCGCGCGCATCGTTCGCCGAAGTCCTGGCCTCGAACATCGGGGGCACGGCCACCCTCGTCGGTGACCCGCCGAACATCATCATCGCCAGCCGGGCCGGGCTCACCTTCAACGACTTCCTGGTGCACCTCGCCCCGCTGTGCGTCGTGCTCGTGGGCGTACTGGTGCTTCTGTGCCGGGTGATGTTCGCGAAGCACTTCGTCTACGACGAGAAGCGCGCGGCTGAGCTCATGGACCTTCGCGAACGCGAGGCGATCACCGAACCTCGGCTCCTGGCTCAAGGCCTCGGCGTCCTCGCGCTCGTCGTGGCGGGCTTCGTCCTGCACCCGGTGCTGCACTACGAGCCGAGCGTCGTGGCCCTGCTCGGCGCGGGCCTGCTCATCGCGATCTCCAAGGTCGAGACGGGGGAGATCCTCGGCGAGGTGGAGTGGCCCACCCTCGCCTTCTTCGCAGGGTTGTTCGTCATGGTCGGGGCGCTGATCGAGACCGGTGTCATCGGAAGCCTGGCAGGCTCCCTCGCGGATGCGATCGGCGGTGACGCACTCGGCGGATCCATGATGCTCCTGGGTGGATCCGCGGTCCTCTCGGGGATCATTGACAACATCCCTTACGTGGCCACGATGGCTCCGATCACCAGCGAGCTGGTCGGCGACATGGGTGGCGACCCCGACCACGTGATGTGGTGGGCGCTCGCGCTGGGCGCCGACCTCGGAGGCAACGCCACCGCCATCGGAGCTTCCGCCAACGTCGTGGTGCTCGGCATCGCCGAACGCAACCGCCACCCCATCAGCTTCTGGGCATTCACCAAGTACGGCCTCGTGGTCACGATGGCGACCGTCGCCCTCTGCGCCCTCTACCTGTGGTTGCGCTACTTCGCCCTCGCCGGGTGAGCATCGTCATCGGCTCGTGGGCAGCCCGGCTGTTGGACCGCTAAGGCTTAGGCGACACCCGACTTGAAAATCAGGTGCCGGAGTTGTCGACGAACCCCACGACATCGAGGTATTCGATTTTGGGCGGGACGCCATAAATCCCCGTCACCTTGCCGACGAGCTCCTCCGTGAAGAAGGTGCGGCCTTTTTCCTCGTCATCCCACACGTAGAAGTTCCTTGCCCGAACACCGTCTTCGTCGAGCATGAAACTCTTGAAGCGAAGGCCGGCCATGCCTTCGAACGGTGCCCGGAGTTCGCCGGCAATCCTTGCGAGAGTTGCACGATCGAACTTGTCGGTCTGCGTAAAAGTCACGAGCACGCCGATCATCGGGCCTCCTGTCGATCCAGTGATGCTAGCGGCGGAGCCTAGTACACGCGGCCGGAAATTCTGGGCGTTAGGCCGCGAGTGGGAGGTGCGGCTCGCGGTCCGCTATTCGGGCCAGGAGCGCGTCGCTCGTCCACACCGCCGGAAGCGGTCTCCACGATCAGCAGCCCCTGGCCGTGGACGAGGTCCCTGATCCGCCGCAAGAGCCTGCAGGGGTCGCCGCCGATGCCGATGTTCCCGTCGATGAGCAGGGCCGTTCCCCACGTGCCCTCACCGGGAATCGGATCGAACACCGAACAGTGCTGTGCGGCGCCACCCCGGCGCACCGTGGTGATCACGGCGGACGGCGACACGTCGATCCCGAGTGTGCAGTGCCCGCGGTGGAGCAGCGCCTCGACCAGCCGGCCGGCCCCGCCCCCGATGTCCAGTACGCGGCCCTTGCAACGGCGCAGCACGGCGTGATCACCGGCGTCCGCTCGCGCGCACCGCCTCTCGAGACATCCAGGGGACAGCACCAACCGTCCGCATCGCGCAGTGACAGATCACCCCGCCGGGTGTGCATTGCCTCTGCGTAGGGGCCGTTGTTCCAGGCCCTCAGCGGTACGGAGCGGCCCAGAACCAGAGGTGCTCACACAGGCTCCCTATGAGCGACAGGGGCCGCCGCAGTCCGGGGCGGGCGGCGGCCATCCTCCATGCATCGCCACAAACGCCGGGATGGGCGGGGCAGTGGCGGCCGATTCCATCGAACGGCCCTCTCCGGATTCCTGGCGCTGGATCCCTGGAGCCGCCGCGGTGGGTCACCGGGGCCGACGGTCCCGGCCCAGGGCGAACGTGACGAGGATCCCGGCGAGCGCGCCGGCCCTCGTCTACGAGGACGACGAGGGGAGACGGGCGGCTCAGCCCGCCGCGGGGGCCAGGGCCGGGTCGGAGAAGAACGCCGAAGGAGCGGTCACCCCGGCGATCACCCGGGCGAACCCGTCCATCGTCTCTTGCCGCTGCGCGATGGCGCCGAACATCTGCTGCATCTGCGGGGTCGGCGGGTCCAGCTGGGCGAACTCGGCGGTGAACTCGTACATCTCCTGTACCCGCGCGTCGCGGGCCTCTTGGTAGTCCCGCATGGCCTCCGCGAAGGGGCGTTGTCCGGTGAGGGTCTCGTCGACGGCCCGGGCGCACAGCTCCGCGTCCTGGAAGGCGTCCTGGATGCCCTGCGCGGTGATGAAGTCCTTGAGGTAGCCGGCGTCCCCGACCAGGGCCCAGCCCGGTCCGTACGGTCTGCGGAAGTAGTTCGGGACGGCGGTCCCGACGAGCCGCTCGACACGGGTGGCCGAGGCGGTCCGTTCGGCGAGGGAGGGAGCCAGAGCGATGGTGGCCAGGTATTCCGCCTCGGCGTCGGCCCGGTGCGCCTCGGCTTCGCGCATCGGCCAGCCGCAGATGAGCAGGGTCAGGCCGTCGTTGGTGGGCCAGCCCGCGAGCGCCCGGTCGGGCCGAAGGAAGGCCTCGAAGTGCTCGAACCCGAGCCCTGACCAGTAGGTGTAATAGCTGGCCTGCAGTTTCGGCTTCTCGGCGTACGAGGCGGCTCCGACGGTCCGCGCGACGAACGAGTGGGCTCCGTCCGCGCCGACCACCACCTGGGCGTGCTCCGTCACCTGGGGGCCGTCGTGTTCGCGGCCCCTGATCCCGGTCACGGTGCCGTCCGTACCCCCGCCGTCGGTCACCAACTCCTCAACGGAGAAGGCCTCACGTACCTCGACGCCCGCTTCCGAGGCCGCATCCACGAGGATCTTGTCCAGGACGGTGCGGCGCGGTGCGTACGAGCCGGAGAACCCGCACCCGGCCGGTGAGCCCGCCAGGGTGAGCGGTCCGAGGTCGAACGAGTAGGTGGTGATCTCCGGCAGACCGCCGGCGGTCACTCGGCTCAGCAGGCCCCAGCGGTCCAGGGCCGCCAGGCCCGGCGGGTGGATCAGGTGCGTGGAGACGGTGTCGCTCGGGAAACGGGCGCGGTCCACCAGAAGGACCCGGTGGCCCCGGCGGGCCAGCAGCATCGCGGTCGGTGCACCCGCGCAGCGGGCCCCGACGACGATGGCGTCGTAGGTCTTGTTCGTCATGGCCTCACCTGCCGGTCGCTGTCCTTCCACGCTATCCGCGGACCCAGGGCGGCGCCCCCGGGAGAAGGGGCCCGCGGTCTCGGCCGACTGTGCGGACGGGGCCGGATTCGTCTGGCGGCCGCGCGTCCGGGGGGCTCCCGGCTGTGAATCATGTGTCACCGGACGATCACCATCCGTGCCGAGCGTCCCGTGGGGCGGCCTCTCCGTCCGTCGCCGGAGATGGTGGAGGTGCGTAAGCTTGATGTGAGGGCCCGCCGGTGCCAGAGGGCTCTCTCCGCCGGGGCAGTGGGGTTACGCAACGGCGGTCCGAGCCCGTCGATGGCCGGTGCCGACACGCTCGCGACCAGCGCGGGCGAGCCTGGTCGGGCACGCGGAGCCTTCGGAGGAGGCTGTTTTCATGACGACCACGGTCAGTCGCGCCGATGTCGAAGCGGACATCAAGGAAACCCTGGGCCTGGTGCCGCACTTCTTCCAGAGCATTCCGACCGAGCTGCTGGGCCCGGAGTGGGAGATCTTCAAGCGGATCGAACTCGGCGAGACGCTGATCCCGAACAAGTACAAGGAGTTGATCGGCGTCGGGCTGCACGCCGAGACCAAGTGCCGGTACTGCAGCCTGTTCCACGCCGAGGCGGCCAAGCTCTTCGGTGCCACGGACGAGGAGATCCAGGAAGCCGTGCACTACGCGAAGGCGAGTCTGGGCTGGAGTGCCTACATCAACGGCATGCAGGAGGACTACGACCAGTTCGCCTCCGAGCTGGGCCAGGTCGTCGAGTACGTACGCTCCAAGGGCTGACCGATGCTGCTGGAGAGGCTGCGCCCGGCGGTACTCCGCGGCACGTTCCACGTGTACGAACTGTCCGCACTGGTCACGGCGGCCCGCTACGTCGTGGAGTCCGCTCCGGCCGACGTACCGGCCGAGTCGCTGGACCATCTCCGTCAGCTGCTCGACGATTACGACCGGCAGGTGCAAGACCTGCCGGCCGCGGCCGCCCAGCCGACACGAGGCGGCCCCGCGGCAACGTGAACGGCAGAGATGCCACCATGTCCCGCTGCCCCGTCCATCCCCGTCCATCCCGGTGCCGGGAGTCAGCGGCACAGGACGGGGACTCGCTGGACGGCGTTGTTGCCGAAGCCGCCACGGTTCCATGGCTGTTCGAGGGGCTGGGTGCGGCCCGAGGCGTCCGTGGCCCGGACCGTCAGGGTGTGACTGCCCGGGGTGGCCGTCCACTCCGTGTGCCAGGCCTGCCAGGCCGCCGGATGCGGCCCGGGCGGCTTGACCTCGGTGTCGGCCCACGTCAGCCCTCCGTCAGGACTGAACCCGACCCGTACGACCGGCCCGTGCCCCGACCAGGCACGGCCTTCCAGCCGTACGGGCCCTGGGTGCACGACGCGGGTGCGGGACATGAAGTCCGGGAATCCGGGCGGTACGAGCAGGGCGCGCGGCGCGATCCGGGTGACTGGTTCGCCGGGCTCCTCCGGGGTCTGCCGGTAACGGTAGGCGACCGTCTGCTGGAAGCCGGTGAACGGGCGATCGACGAGAGTGATGTCGCGCAGCCATTTCACGTGGGCCATGCCGTACCAGCCGGGGACGACCAGACGGACCGGGTACCCGTGCTGCGGGGGCAGTGGCGTGCCGTTCATGGCGTAGGCGATCAGTACGTCCTCGCCGACGGGCAGTGGAAGACTGCGCTGGTAGTCCTGCTCGACGCCCCGCTCCACGCCGTGGTCGGCGCCGGTGAACACGGCTTCGACGGCATCAGGCCCTACCCCGGCCGCGTCGAGCACCGCCTGCAGAGGCACGCCCGTCCAGTCGGCGCTGCCCACGGCCTCGACCAGCCAGGGCTGGCTGACGGGCCTGGGCGAGAGCCGGGCCCGGCCGTTGCCCGCGCACTCCATGGTGACCCGGGTCGTGACGGCCGGGAGCGCGCGGAGGGCGGCCAGGCCCAGCCTGAGCGGCGTGCGGACCGTCCCGCCGACGGTCAGCCGCCACTCGTCGTCGTTCGCCACGGGGATGTCGTAGTGGACCAGCACGTAGTGCAGCCCCGCCGGTGTGACCTCGTAGCGCAGCGCCTCCAGCGGCATCCCGTGGTTGCGCGCAGCGAGCGCCAGCTCCTCCACGCCGATGCCTTCACCGGCATCCGCCACGCGACCGGGGCTGCTGACATCGCTCAGGGACGGCGGTTCCATGCCCCCATGGTCGCGCGAGGCACTCCGCCCGGCACGTCACGGGGCCCCGCGGGAGAGTGGGCGTATGACGTACGACGAAGGTCTGGCCCAGCGGATCAGGGAGCAGCTCCGCGAGCGGCCGGACATCACCGAGAAGCGGATGTTCGGCGGCCTGTCCTTCCTTCTGTGCGGGCACATGAGCGTGGGCGTGGTCGGCGACGAGCTCATCGCCCGGGTGGGTCCGGACCGGGCCGAGGAGGCGCTCGCCCGGCCGGAGGCCCGGCCCATGGACTTCACCGGGCGCCCGATGCGCGGCTGGGTGACGGTCGGAGGCCCTGCCCTCGCGGAGGACTCCGTCCTGCGGCACTGGGTGACGACGGCGGTGGCCTTCGCCTGCCCACGCTTCCCCGGAAGTAGCGCAGCCGACGGGTGCACGCGCCTGCTTACCCGAGGTTTCGCGAGCTCCGGGTGCGAGCCAGTGAAGGCGGTTGCCGAGACCGGCCACATCGAAGGCGGCGGTGATGGATGCGCTTGCGGACTGGGAGCCCGGCTGGCACGCTGGGGGTCAAGGGGGCGCAGGTTCAAATCCTGTCGTCCCGACCAGCGTTTACGCAGGTCGGAGGCCGTTCTCTCATTCATGAGAGGGCGGCCTTTCGTGCGTCCGGAGCCATGGTGGTCGCACGTCCGGTCTGTGGCCGGTCGGCCGTGGCACTGAAGCCGGGTACTGCGGGGGAGCGGTGTCGGCGGAGGGCTTCGCGGATCCGGTGGATGTGGTCGCGTGGTGGTCGCAGCCACGGTGTCCGGCCCGTTTCGTGGCCGGCGTTCTCGGCTCCGGTGAGGGCGTGGTCGACGGCTTCGCGGGCTGCCTGCTGGGTGAGGTGGCTGTAGAGGTTGGCGGTCGTCGAGAGGGTGGAGTGCCGCAGGGTCTTGGAGACCACGGTGAGCGGCACACCGGCGGTGATGGTGGCGGCCAGGTGTCGCAGGTCGTCGTGGACCGTGATCCTGGGGACACCGGCTTCGGCGGAGAGGCGGCGAAGTCGGTCCAGCACCTCATGAGGTCCGAGCGGACGCCCGTCGGGTCGGCAGAACACCAGTCCGGTGAACGGATCGTCAGGATCGCTGCGCGTGCGAGGCATCGTTTGGGCGTGGTGCCGGAGGGCTGTGGCGACACGGGGTGAGATGGCGACCCAGCCGCGGCTCGACCGGGTCTTCGGCGTGGTGATGACGAGGTGATTGTTGTCGATGGCGGAGAACGTGCAGCGCACGCAGAAGACGGCCTGGTCGAGGTGGACGTCGTCCCAGTGGAGGCCGAGGGCTTCGCCCTTGCGCAGGCCGGTGCCGATGAGGAACTCGAACAGGTCGGCCATCTCGGGATCGGCATGGTGGCAGTGGGCGAGGAAGCGGGCGGCTTCCTCCGCCGTCCAGATGCGACGCTCCGGCGATGGTGGTCGGTGTAGGAGCGGGGGACGGGCCGGGTTGTGGGGGAGACGGTGCTGCCTGACGGCGTCGCCCAGCGCGCTGGAGAGGGTGGCCAGGCACCGGTAGAGGGTGGTGGGGCCGAGGCCGGCGGCGAGCTGGCAGGTGACGTAGGCCGAGATGTGGCGGTGGGCAAGCTGGTCGAGCTTGAGGGTGCCGAAGGCCGGGATGAGGTCGTTGCGGACGTAGTCGCGATAGCGGGCCATGGTGGTCGGCTTCAGCACGAGGGCCTTCGCCGCCAGCCACGCGTTCAGATAGGCGGTGACCGTCTGGTTCGGGTCCGCGTTGTACCCGCCCGCCTCGCCCTCGAGGAAGCGGCGCAGGGACTGCTCGGCCGTGTCCTGCGTGGGGAATCCGCCCCGCCGCACCGTGGTGCGGCGCCGGTCCGGGGTGGGGACATCGACGGCGAAGCTCCAGGTGCCGTGCTCGCCGTCGGTGACCAGGTGGGGGCAGTGTGTGCCGAGCTGGCGGCGGTGGTTGTCCCTGCAGCCACAGCGGCGGTAGATACGGCCGCGGCCGACGCTGGTACGCACGGGTATCGCCTCCGGGAGGCGGAGGGAAGTGGGTACCTCCAGCCTGCGACCACAGGCGACCACCACGCCTCTCACGAGCGCTGTGACCAGCCGGTTTCCCTTGTTGCCGCGCCAAGGGCCCCACTCAGGAGAGCGTCAGCAGATTTTTCGTCTGCTGGTGGTACACGATCAGCGCCTCCGATGACCAGGCAAAACGTACGTCGATCGCACGAGTGTTCACAGCTTGGTCCGCAACTGGCCCGGATCTTGGTTGGCTTGGGCGGAGGACTGGAGCGCCGGGTCCGGGCTGCACTTGATGGCGAGGCCGTCGTCGCTGGGGCGCCACCGCGTTCGATACTCCCGTACGTCGCAGAAGCGCTGCCATGGCGGACAGATCGACTGATCCGGGGCAGCGATAGCCAGTCGTGGCACGAGGAGGCCGCGAAAGTCGGCCGGCGCACGCTCGCGGAGGTTGACGCGACGACTGCCGGGCTGACTCCGTCCCGGGCGAAGCTCGAACGGGAGCCCGAACGATGGGCAGGCAGGGGCAGCCCGGATCACAGTTCCGTTGCGTAGATGCGCTCGAAGACTCGGGTTCTCCTGCGATCTGCGAGGTCGGCGGCCTCGGAGAGATCGCAGATCCCGGCTTGCGCAGCTGGTGGGATCGTCCACTGTGAACGACTCCTTCCGCCCGTCAGACTGTCCAACATGACTGACACCGCGCCGCCCGCTGACACCACACCCGACCAGGACAAGTGGCTGAGCCCGGGCGTCAAAGGCATCGGCTCGGCCAGTTTCCTCGCAGACGTCGGCCACGAGATCCCGACCGCGCTGCTGCCCTCCCTGCTGACCTCCACGCTCGGCGCTCCCGCCGCTGCACTGGGGGCGATCGAGGGTATTTCCGACGCGCTGGCGGGGGCGGCCAGGTTCGGTGGCGGCGTCCTCGCCGACGACCCGGCGCGACGTCGGAAGGTCGCCGTCGGCGGGTACGCGACGACCGCAGTACTGGGCGCGGCAACCGCAGGCGCCACTGCGGTGTGGCAGGTGGGACTTCTCCGTGCCGCCGCCTGGACCGCACGCGGGCTTCGGGTGCCTGCCCGCAACGCCCTGCTGGCGGACATCGTCCCGGCCAGGGCGTACGGACGGGCGTACGGGTTCGAGCGGATGATGGACAACCTCGGCGCGATCTTCGGCCCCCTCCTCGCGCTGGGTCTGGTCGCCTGGGTAGGCGTCCAGTGGGCGATCGGCCTCTCCGTCATTCCCGGTCTGCTGGCCGCCGGCGCAATCGTCTACGCCATCCGCAAGACCCCTCGCCCGACCAGCCGGGACAAGGTGCCCCTCAGGATCCGCGTCAAGCCCGTCCTTCACGGTGATCTCGGCAGACTGCTGGGCGCGGTCGCCGCGTTCGAGGTCGGCAACGTCGCCGCCACCCTGCTGATCCTGCGCGCCTCGGACCTGCTGACCCCCGAACATGGCACCAAGACCGCGACCACCATCGCGCTCGGCCTCTATACCGCCTACAACGTCGCCGCCACCATCGCCTCCGTGCCCGCCGGGCGGCTCTCCGACAGGCTCGGCGTCCGCGGCCCTGTTCTCGTCCTCGCCGCAGGGGTCGCCGCCTTCGCCTTCTCCTACGGCCTGTTCGCTGCCGACGCCACGGCCATTGCCTTCCTTGCGGTGCCGTTCGTCCTGGCCGGCGTCGGGATCGGCGCAGTCGAGACCGCCCAGCACTCCGCCGTCGCGGCCCTCGCACCCAAGGACCTGCGCGGCTCCGCCTTCGGCATGCTCGCCACCGTCCAGTCCCTCGGCAACCTCGCAGCCAGCACGATCGCCGGCATCCTCTGGACCACCATCTCCCCGACCGCGGCCTTCACCTACCTCACCGTCTGGATGGTGCTGGCCCTGGCCGGGCTGCTGATCTCGGCCCGCCGCGGATAGCAGCCGGGGCCGCGGCCTGGCTCGACGGGAGAGGACTCGGCCTGGCTCTTGCGGCTCGTCACGAGATGAGCTCGCGTTCCCTTGCCGCCGCTCTCGAGCGTCTGCTGTTGGCAGTGGCGTGAGCGACCGCGGCCTTCTGGGAGTCGACCGGCTCCCAGAAGGCCTGCGTGGCATCAGCGCAGACGGAGGCGGCGCAGCGCCATCACGGTGCCGTCGGGGTGTAAGGAGACGGGGCCGCGCCACTTTGAGTCCCAGGGGTCGGCGGGCCAGGAGGAGCGGAGTGCGTGCGCCTCGTGGCGGTACTGCTCGACCCTGCCTTCTCGTAGGTGCTCGAAGAGGTCCTCGGCGAGGCCGGAGAAGGCCTCGACCCGAATCCCGTTGAGGCGGAAGACGTGATCGGTGCCCACGAAGTTCTTGCCGTGGATGGTGTGGGTGACGTCTTGGACGATGCCGGTGCCGGCGTGGGTGAAGGTCTCGAAGTGCCGCTTGCCCTGGCGCTTGGTGAGGTAGCGCGCTGTCGGTTCACCGCCGCCGGTGAACGCCATCAGACCGGCGGCATCAGCCTGGGCGAGAACGCGGCCGAACCAGCCGTGCTCCTCCGGCTGGAGGTGGTATCCGGGCAGGACGACCGGCTTCTCGTCCGGCTCGGTGGGCACGTGGATGCCGGGGACGATGGCGCGGTCCTCGACCGAAGGGTCGAGGGTCACGGTCGTCGGCAGCCGCAGGGTGCCGTCGCCGGGGGCCTGGAGCAGGTAGACGGTGATGTTCTCGCTCTTCTTGGGGAGCGTCGTACCGAAGACCAGGGACGGAGTCTCGTTGTACGGGCCGATGTGGATGCCCTCCACATCGGCGGAGACGGTGGCGAGCTGCTTGTGTACCTGGGACACGTTGCCGTGGGTGCCCTTGCAGGTCACCGGGATGACCCGGGACGGCTCACCCGGTTTCCAGACCTCCAGGAAGAAGTTCGGTCGCCTTGGGGCGCTGCTGCGCCCGGCCTCCTTGCCGGTCAGCTCCCAGCCGGCCCGCATGGCTATCTCGGCGTCGATGACCGAGACCGAGTGATCCGGATAATGCGCGGCGAGCACGCGCTGGGCGAGCGCGAGGGCGAAGCCGATGCTCAGCTCGCCCGACTGGGTGGCAGCGTAGTGGCGCCGCGGGTTGCGGCCCTCCGTCGAAAGGGCCATGTAGCGGCCGTCGTTACCGGTCAGGGCCTGGCAGTACTTCAGGCTTGCCCAGTGCTCGGCGAGGCCTCGTCCGGCGCCTTGCCGGGCGAGGACGTTGGCCCGGCCCAGGGTGTGGAGGACGTCCCAAGGGGTGAGCCGGAGCGACAGGCCGAGCGGCTTCAGGGGCAAGGGGCGGAGTTCCGGTTTGCGGCGCAGGGGCGCCTGGTTCTTCTCCTGCTTGGCCTTGTCGTCCGCGGCGGCCGCTTTCGCGACGCTGCCCGCCAGTTCCGTTGTCGACTGGACGGATACGTGCCACGGCTGCGCGAGATCCCTCAGTACGTCTGCTCGCTTCAAGCTGCTACCCCCTACGCCCCGTACGGGTGTTACAGGCCAACGTCGCAAGCTACGTGGGCGAGTAGGGGCGCATGAAGAGCGTACGCGCGCACATGATGAGGCTGGCCCCCGCGCGAGGCGGGGGCCAGCCTCATCAGGTGCTGTTCCCGTCGCCAAGCGCGGCGAGGTAGCGCTCGGCGTCGAGGGCCGCGGCGCAGCCAGTGCCGGCGGCCGTGATGGCCTGGCGGTACGTGTGGTCGACCACGTCGCCGGCGGCGAAGACGCCAGGGATGTTCGTACGGGTCGACGGCGAGGCGGTCCGGATGTAGCCCTCGTCGTCGAGGTCGAGCTGTCCGGTGAACAGCTCGGTGCGCGGGTCGTGCCCGATCGCGATGAACAGGCCGGTGACGTCGAGGTCGCGGAGCTTGCCGGTGAAGGCGTCACGCAGGACGACACCGGACAGCATGCCGCCCTTCTCCTTGATCTCGGCGATTTCGCTGTCGAAGGCGAAGGAGATCTTGTCGTCGGTGAAGGCCCGGTTCTGCATGACCTTGGAGGCGCGCAGGGTGGAGCGTCGGTGGACGACGGTGACCGAGCGGGCGAAGCGGGTGAGGAAGGTGGCTTCCTCCATGGCGGTGTCGCCGCCGCCGACCACGACGATGTCACGGTCGCGGAAGAAGAATCCGTCGCAGGTGGCGCACCAGGACACCCCGCGGCCGGACAGCTCTTCCTCCTTGGGCAGACCCAGCTTGCGGTAGCCGGATCCGGTCGCCACGATCACCGTCTTGGCGCGGTGGACGGTGCCTTCGGAGTCGGTGACTTCCTTGATGGTGCCGGTGAGGTCGACGGAGATGATGTCGTCGTCGATCATCTCGGCGCCGAACTTCTCGGCCTGGGCCCGCATGTTCGTCATGAGGTCCGGGCCGTCGACCCCGTCGGGGAAGCCGGGGAAGTTCTCGACCTCTGTCGTGGTGGTCAGCGACCCGCCGACGAAGATCGAGCTGCCGAACAGCAGGGGCTTCAGCTGGGCGCGGGCGGTGTAGAGGGCGGCGGTGTATCCGGCGGGGCCGGAGCCGATGATGATGACGTTGTGTATGCCGTCGTCGGCGGTGGTCGCGTCGGTCACGGGATCAGCCCTGCTTCTTGGCGTCGATCTCGGCGATGAGGCCCTCGATGAGGCCCTTGATCTCGTCGCGGATGGGGCGGACGGCCTCGACGCCCTGGCCGGCCGGGTCCTCGAGCTGCCAGTCGAGGTAGGTCTTGCCGGGGAAATACGGGCAGGCGTCGCCGCAGCCCATCGTGATGATGTAGTCGGACGCCTGGGCGGCCTCGGGGGTGAGGATCTTCGGCTTCTGGTCGGAGATGTCGATGCCCAGCTCGGCCATGGCGGCGACGGCGGAGGGGTTGATCTGGTCGCCGGGCATGGAGCCGGCGGAGCGGACCTCGACGCGGTCGCCCGCGAGGTGGCGCAGGAACCCGGCTGCCATCTGGGAGCGGCCCGCGTTGTGGATGCAGACGAACAGGACGGAGGCGGCAGGAGCGGAGGACATCTGTTCTTCCTTGGGGTGAGGCGACTGCGGTGGGGATCTGTGGCGCTTCAGGGGGCGAGCTGGGTGAGCAGCTCGGTGATGTGGGCGTCGATGGCGTCGCGGATATCGCGGACGACGGCGATCGGCGCTCCGTCGGGGTCGGCCACGGGCCAGTCGAGGTAGCGGCGGCCGGGCATGACGGGGCAGGCGTCGCCGCAGCCCATCGTGATGACGATGTCGGCGGCCTGGACGACCTCTTGGGTCAGCGGCTTGGGGTAGGCATCGGCCAGGTCCACGCCGGCCTCGGTGAGGGCCTGAGCGATGTGCGGCTCCACTGCGTCGGCGGGGTGGGTGCCCGCGGAGGAGACCCTTACCCGCTCGCCTGCCCGGTGGGCCAGGGGAGCTGCGGCCATCTGGGAGCGGCCGGCGTTCTGGCTGCACACGAACAGCACTCGGGTCGGCCCGCTCGTCAGCCCTTGGGTGTGGGCGAGGGCGTCCAGGCGTTCGGCGGTAAGGCGTTCCGCCAGCACGACCAGGTGCGTGCGGATCCGCGCCTGTTCGGCAAGACGTGCGTAGGAGTCGGCAAGCAGGCTCAGTACGGTTTCCGGTGCGAAGTGGCCGGCGTACCGGGAGGCGAGACGGGCAGCCCCCGCAGCCAGGCGTTCGTCCGGCAGGAGGGGCGATGAGGGCGTAGACATGGCGTTCCCGTTCAAAGGAGCCAATAAGGTCAGCTCGGACTGGTGTCAGCCCCAGCTGATGTGACAGTATCAGCACATGATGACGTCAGTCGACACTGATCTGATCCGGGTTCTGGCCGACCCGCTCAGGCTCCAGATCGTGACCCTGCTCGCGCGCGAGACGCTGTGCACCACCCACCTCGTGGAGGAGACGGGTGCCAAGCAGACGAACCTCTCCAACCACCTGAAGGTGCTGCGCGAGGCCGGGGTCGTGGATACGGAGCCATGCGGGAGGTACATCTACTACCGCCTGCGTCCGGAAGTCATCGAAGTCCTCGCCGGTCAGTTTGCCGACCTCGCCACGACCGCGCGTGCCACCGCCGAAGCGAACCTCAAGCGGTCCTGCCCATAGCCTTCCGCGCTTTGCCTCACCTGCCCGAGGAGAACCCGTCTTGACCGCCACCGAGCCCGTCGCCGCCCCCGCAGCGGAGAGCGACATAGCCCCCGACGCACCCCAGCCCGCCCCCGGCGCGACCCCGCCCCGCACCCCGCTGATCGCCCGCGCCGCCGCCGAGCTGGTCGGCACCGCGGCCCTGGTCGCGATCGTCGTCGGCTCCGGCATCCAGGTCACCGAGCTCACCCAGGACGTGGCGCTCCAGCTGCTGGCCAACTCCACCGCCACCGTGTTCGGGCTCGGCGTCCTGATCGCCCTGCTCGGTCCGGTCTCCGGCGCGCACTTCAACCCGGCCGTCACCCTGGCCGAGTGGTGGACCGCCCGCCGCGGCGGCGCCGGCGTCACCGCCCGCGAGCTCGCTGTCTACGTGCCTTCGCAGATCGCCGGTGCGATCGCGGGTGCGATCCTCGCGGACGCCATGTTCGGCGAGCCGCTGGTGAAGTGGTCCACGCACGACCGCTCCGCCGGAAACCTCCTTCTTGGTGAGGTCGTCGCGACCGCCGGCCTGATCCTGCTGATCTTCGGCCTGGCCCGCACCGACCGGCTCCGCTTCGCCCCCGTCGCCGTGGCCTCGTACATCGGTGCCGCGTACTGGTTCACCTCCTCCACCTCCTTCGCCAACCCGGCGGTCACGATCGGCCGCGCCTTCACGGACACCTTCGCGGGCATCGCACCGGGCTCCGTGGCCGGCTTCATCGGCATGCAGCTGGTCGGCGCCGTGGTGGGCCTGGCGCTCGTGGCGGTCATCTTCATGCGCGGCAAGAGCGACACGGAGCAGCCCGCAGCATGACGCAGCGCACGGACGTGGTGGTGATCGGCGGCGGCCAGTCCGGGCTCGCCGCCGGTTACCACCTGCGCCGTCTGGGCATCGAGCACGTCATCCTCGACGCCCAGACGGCACCCGGTGGAGCCTGGCAGCACACCTGGGACTCCCTCCATCTGTTCTCCCCGGCGCATTACTCCTCGCTGCCCGGGCGGCTGATGCCCGCCCAGCCCGGCGAGACGTACCCGGATGCGCAGCATGTTGTGGAGTACCTCGCCGACTACGAGAAGCGGTACGAGCTGCCGGTCCAGCGCGGAGTGTGGGTCGATGCGGTCCATCGCGACGGTGCTTGTCTGCGGGTGGCGAGCGACTCGGGCGACTGGCGGGCCCGCGCGGTCGTCAGTGCGACCGGCACCTGGACCCGCCCGTTCATCCCCGCCGTCCCCGGTCGCCGGGAGTTCTCCGGACGCCAGCTCCACACGGTGCAGTACAAGAGCCCGGCCGAGTTCGCCGGCCAGCGGGTGATCGTGGTCGGCGGTGGCAACTCCGGTGCGCAGATCGCCGCCGACCTCGCCTCTGTGGCCGAACTGACGTGGGTCACCCAGCGTCCGCCCCGCTACCTGGCCGACGACATCGACGGCCGGGCCCTCTTCGACGCCGCCACCGCCCGCCGCCAAGCGCTGGATGCCGGACGCTCCGACACTGGCGGGGTTGCCTCCCTCGGCGACATCGTCGCCGTGCCGCCCGTACGCGCCGCCCGCGACGCCGGACTTCTGCACGCGAAGCCGATGTTCACCCGGCTCACCGCCACGGGCGCCGAGTGGGCCGACGGCACCCTCGCCGAAGCGGACGCGGTCGTCTGGTGCACCGGCTTCCGCCCAGCCCTCGCCCACTTCGCCTCATTGCGCCTGCGTGGCACCCGCGGCCACATCGCGACCGTCGGCACCCGCGCGCTGGATGAGCCCCGTCTGCACCTGCTCGGCTACGGAGACTGGACCGGCACCGCCTCCGCCACCCTCATCGGCGTCGGCCGCCCAGCCCGAGAAGCCGCCCGGGAGATCGCTGACCTTCTCGCGTGAACCGATAGGCCGAGGTCGAAAAGTCAGGTGATCACGGTGGCGCTGTCGACCCAGCGGGCCAGAACGCTGAAGGCCGCCAGTTGCTCCAGCGCCTCGTGCTCGGGCAGCTCCGGCAGTCCGTCCTCGTGGCTGTTGGGGTTGCGGATGGCGGCGTAGCAGCCCTCGGCGAAGGTCATGGCCCCACGGTGGACGTTGCGGTAGGTGTCGCTGCCGTCGTCTTCCCTGAGCCGGAGTCGCGGCTGGCCGGGCTTGGGAAGGTCTTGGGAGAACGCCTGCTTGAACAGGTTGGTCTCGCTGATGTCCTTGCGGCCGAGCTTGTTCTGCGTCTCGGCGTTGATCTTGCGCGCGGCCGCTGTGACCGCTTCCCGGAAATGCCCGCTCTGCCACAACGGGCGTGCACCCTCCCAGGCCCAGGGGTGCATGGTTCCGGCGCTCAACTGTGGGGCGTCATCACCGAGCCGCTGGCGTATCTCGGCGTCACGCTCCAGAACGACTTTCGCGCGCTGGGCGGCTTCCCGGTACTGGTACCAGCGGTTGACCCGGTCATTGCGGGGCACCTCGTCCCGCCACCTGGGCAGCGCACGGTCCAGGATCTGTTCGACGACTTGCGCGCTCGCGACGATGTCCTTCTCGGCGCCGCTGGTGGTCTTCCTCGGCGAGAAGACCACGACGTCGCCAGGGGAACGGTTCAGGGGTCGCAGCTCTGTCAGCTCCAGGAAGCGGTCCAACTCGGCGCGGGCCCACGCGATGTCGATGCTCATGCTGGGCAGTGTGCACCCGTCCCCCGACACCGAAACCGCAGACCGGGCAGTCAGCCCGCCACGGAGCTGCGGCGCTCCAGCAGGACCACGTCGCGCCATACGCCGTGGTGCCGACCGATGCGCTCACGGGTGCCGATGACCCGGAAGCCGGCCCGCTGGTGGAGGGCGAGGCTCGCGCGGTTCTCGGGGAAGATGCCGGACTGGATCGTCCAGATCCCCGCGGCCTCCGTCGAGCCGATCAGTGCGGTGAGGAGCCGCATGGCGACACCTTGCCCACGGGCGGCAGGGTGGACGTAGACGGAGTGCTCGACCACGCCCGCGTATGCGCACCGGTCGGAGACCGCGCTCGCCGCGACCCAGCCGAGGACCTTGCCGTCGTCGCCGACGGCGGCGAAGCGATGCTCCGGCAGCTTGCCCGCCTCGAACACCTGCCAGGTGGGGGCGGTGGTCTCGAAGGTGGCGTTGCCCTCGCCGATCCCCGCCTGGTAGATCGCCAGGACCTCATCCGCGTGCGCATCGGCCAGCGGCGCGATGGTGATGCTCATGCGGCGGCCGCGCGGGTCAGGAGCTGTCCCATGGCAGCGAGCACCGCGGGCTCGACTCGGTAGTACACCCAGGTGCCGCGCCGTTCGGAGGAGAGCAGCCCCGCCTCGCGCAGCTTCTTCAGGTGGTGGGAGACCGTCGGCTGGGAGACGCCCACATCGGAGATGTCGCACACGCACGCCTCGCCGCCCTCATGCGAGGCGACCAGCGAGAACAACCTCAGGCGGACCGGGTCGCCCAGGGCCTTGAACATGACGGCGGTCCGCTCGGCCTCCTCGGCCGTCAGCGGACGCTCGGACAGAGGCGGGCAGCACGCCGCCACGGCCTCCGGCTCCAGCAGCGGCAACACCTTCGTAGTCATGCCCCCATCATCCGACGAATTTCGACGCATGTCTATGTTGACGAACGTCGATCCAGGGTCCACTCTAGAGGCGTCAGGACATCGACAGACGTCGAATCAACTGGGAGCCCGCCATGAACGCATCCACCGAAGCCCTGCCCGTCGTCGTGATCGGCGCCGGCCCGATCGGACTCGCCGCGGCTGCCCGCCTCATCGAGCGGGACATCGAGCCCCTGGTCTTGGAGGCCGGCCCCGTCGCCGCGTCCGCGGTGCGCGACTGGTCGCACGTACGCCTCTTCTCCACCTGGTCCGAGGTCGTCGACCCCGAGGCCGAGAAGCTCCTCGCACCCACCGGCTGGGTCAAGCCGGACGGTGCCACCTACCCGTCCGGCGGCGACTGGGCCGAGCTCTACCTCCAGCCCCTGGCCGACGTCCTCGGCGACCGCGTCCGCTACAACGCGACCGTCACCGGCGTCTCGCGCACCGGTCGCGACCGCATCGTCGACGCCGACCGCGAGACCCAGCCCTTCGTCGTTCACCTCACCAGCCCCGCGGGCCGCGAGGAGAGGATCTTCGCCCGCGCCGTCATCGACGCCTCCGGCACCTGGTCCACCCCCAGCCCGGCCGGCGGCAGCGGCCTGCACGCACTCGGCGAGAAGAGTGCCGTCGACCACATCACGTATCGCGTCCCCGACCTCAAGGACCCGGCCGTCCGGGCCCGGTACGCCGGCAAGCGCACCGCCGTCATCGGCTCCGGCGCCTCCGCCTTCACCGCACTCGCCTACCTCGCCGACCTGGCCAAGGCGGAGGACGGCATCGGGACGCACGCCACCTGGATCCTCCGGCGCGGGATCAGCGGCTCCACCTTCGGGGGCGGTACCGCCGACCAGCTGCCCGCCCGTGGCGCCCTCGGCCTCGCCGCGAAGGCCGCCGTCGACGGCGGATACGCGGACGCCGTCACCGGCTTCCGCACCGACGCCGTCGAACGCGACGGTGACGGCCGCCTCGTCCTCGTCGGCGAGGACGGCCGCCGCCTCGCCCCGGTCGACGAAGTCATCGTCCTCACCGGCTTCCGCCCCGACCTCACCTTCCTCGACGAGCTCCGCCTCGGCCTCGACGAGCGCCTGCAGGCCCCGGTCGAGCTGGCCCCGCTGATCGACCCGAACCAGCACTCCTGCGGCACCGTCTACCCGCACGGCGCCAGCGAGCTCTCCCACCCGGAGAAGGACGTCTACCTGGTGGGCATGAAGTCCTACGGCCGCGCCCCGACCTTCCTCGCCATGACCGGCTACGAGCAGGTCCGCTCCATCGCCGCCGCCCTCGCCGGTGACCGTGAGGCCGCCGAGCGCGTCGAACTCACCCTTCCCGAGACCGGAGTGTGCGGCGGCGCGGGCCTCTTCGACCAGCCCGAGGCGGCCGAAGAGACCGGCGGCGGCTGCTGCGCCGCCCCGGCCACCCTCACCATCGGCGCCCCCGCCTCCTCCGGCGGCTGCTGACCACCGTGCCCAACACCCAGGCCGGCGTGGCCGTGACCGGAACGGGGGTCCGGCCGCGGCCACGCGCCGCCCTGCCCGCCCTGTGCCTGACCCAGGTCACCAGCTGGGGCATCGTCTACTACGCCTTCCCCGTCCTCAACCCGCGCCTGACGGCCGACACCGGCTGGTCCGGCAACGCCACCACTGGCGCGTTCTCCCTCGCCTTGCTCGTCTCCGCCTTGGTCGGAATCCCTGTCGGTCGGATACTCGACCGCCGAGGTCCCCGAGCGGTGATGACCGCCGGATCCGTCATCGGCGTACTCGCCGTCCTGGCCATCGCCGCCGCTCCCAACCTGCCCGTCTTCTTCCTAGGCTGGATCCTGGCCGGAATCGCGATGGCGGCCACCTTCTACCCGCCCGCCTTCGCTGCCATCACCCGCTGGTGGGGACCCGACCGGGTCCGGGCGCTGACCATCGTTACCCTCGCCGGCGGCCTGGCCTCCACGGTCTTCGCACCGCTCACCGCCACGCTTGCGGAGCACCTCAGTTGGCGGCAGACCTATGCCGTCCTGGCCATCATCCTGGCCGCGATCACCATTCCGGCCCACGCATTGGCCCTGCGAGCCCCCTGGCCCTCGGCGCCTCCGGCCCCGCCCACCACCGACCGGACCCCGGTCGCCAAGACCCGCCCCTTCGTAGTCCTGGCGGCGGCCTTCACCTTCTCCAGCTTCGCCATGTACGCCGTCGTCATCGGCCTGATCCCGCTCCTCACCGAGCGCGGCGCCGGCACCACAACAGCTGCCTGGGCCCTGGGACTCGGCGGCGCGGGCCAGACCCTCGGCCGCACCCTCTACGCGGGCCTGGCCGCCCGCACCACGGTCACCGCCCGCACGGTCACCCTCATCGCCCTCGGCGGCGCCACCACCGCAGCGCTCGCCCTCATCCCAGGTCCGCTGCCTATGCTGGTCATCCTCGCGGTACTGGCAGGAGTCGTCCGCGGCAACCTCACCCTCCTGCAGGCCACCGCCGTCACCGACCGGTGGGGCACCACCCACTACGGCCGCCTCTCCGGACTCCTCGGCGCCCCAGCCCACATCGCCGCCGCCCTCGCCCCCTGGGCCGGCGCCGCCCTGGCGGGCCCTCTCGGCGGCTACCCCCAGCTCTTCGGGCTGCTCGCGGTGGTCTCCGGTGTGGCCGCGTGCCTCGCAGTGTGGGGACGGAGTGACGCGACATCAGCTCCGTGAGTCAAGAGGGCATGATGCGAGCATCGATTCCCACGTCGTCCAGCCGGGTCTCGCCCTCAATCGAGGTCTGGCGGGCCAGAGGGTCATGTGGTGCCCCTTGGGGACCAGTTGGGGACCAACGCCCACGTCGATGAGCGCACAGCATGTACGGATGTGCACGCTGTGCGCCCTGAGATTGTGCTGTATGTCAGGATTTTTTCTCCGGCCCATCGATCTGGGGGTCAAGGGGTCGCAGGTTCAAATCCTGTCGTCCCGACTTTGCTTTATGCAGGTCGGAGGCCGTTCTCTCGTATTTGAGAGGACGGCCTTTTCCATGCCCGGAGTCCTGGTGGTCGCAGTGTGGTCGCATGCCCGGTTCGGGGCTGGTCCGCCATGGTGCTGAACGCGGGCGGGGCGGGGGAGCGGAGCCGATGGAGGGCTTCGCGGAGGTGCTGGATGTGGTCGCGTGGTGGTCGCAGCCGTTCCGACCAGGTCCGTCGGTTTCGCGTTTCTGGGCCCGGGTGAGGGTGTGGTCGATGGTGTCGACGGCTTCGCGGGCGGCCTGCTGGGTGAGGTGGCTGTAGATGTTCGCGGTGGTCGACAGGGTGGAGTGCCGCAGCGTCTTGGAGACCACGGTGAGCGGGACGCCAGCGGTGATGGTGATGGTGGCGGCCAGGTGCCGCAGGTCGTGAACGGTCACCCTCGGCACACCGGCTTCTTGGGACAGCTGCCGGAGCCGGTCGAGAACGGCGTGGGGCCTGAGTGGCCCACCGTCGGGTCTGCAGAACACGAGTCCGGCGAACGGATCGCCTGGATCGGCGCGGGAGTAGGCCCTTGATTGGGACCGGTGTTGGAGTGCGGTGGCGACGCGAGGTGAGATGGCGACCCAGTTCCTGCTGGTACGGGTCTTCGGGCTGGTGATGACGAGGTGGTTGTTGTCGACCGCGGAGAGCGTGCAACGTACATAGAGGACACGCTCGGCCAGGTGGACGTCGTCCCAGTGAAGCCCCAGGGCCTCTCCTTTACGCATGCCGGTGCCGATGAGGAACTCGAACAGGTCGGCCATCTCCGGGTCTGCCTGATGGCAGTGCTGGAGGAAGCGGACGGCCTCGTCCGTGGTCCAGATCCGCCGCTCGGGCGACGGCGGACGGTGAAGAGCCGGGGGACTGGCGGGGTTGTGGGCGAGGCGATGCTGGCGGACCGCGTCACCGAGGGCGCTGGAGAGGGTGGCCAGGCACCGGTAGAGGGTGGTCCGGCCGCGGCCGGCGGCGAGCTCGCTGATGACGAACGCGGCGATGCGCCGGTGCCCGAGCTCGTCCAGCTTGAGGGTGCCGAAGGCGGGCGCGAGATCGTTGTGGACGTAGTCCCGGTATCGCGCGATGGTGGTCGGCTTGAGCACGAGCGCCTTGGCGGCCAGCCACGTACTCAGGTAGGCGTCGACGCTCTGGTTTGGGTCGGCGTTGAACCCGCCGGCCTCGCCCTCCAGGAACCTCCGCAGCGCCTCCTCGGCCGCGTCGTGGCTGCCGAATCCGCCACGGCGGACGGTCGTCCGACGGTGGCGCGGTGCCGGGACGTCGACCGCGAACGTCCACGTCCCGTGGTCACTGTCGGTGAGCAGCTGTGGGCAGTGCGCTCCGAGCTGGTGACGCAGGGTGTCGCGGCAGCCGCACCGGCGGAGATGCGGCCGCGGTCGGTGGTGGTACGCATGGGGACCGCCTCCAGGAGGTGGAGGAAGGGCCGACACCTCCAGTCTCGTGCGACCACCTGCGACCACCACGACCCATGCGCCTCCTGCGACCAGCTCTCTTCCCTTGTCTGTGCGCCAAGGGTGGCTTCCGTAGAGTGGCCGTCCGCGGGGGACCCAGCAGGTTGTTCGTCTGCTGGTGGTACACGGTCAGCACCCCCGCTGAAAAGGCAAAACGTATGTCGATCGCCGGAGTGTCGCAGCTTGGTCCGCAATTGCTCCGGATCTTGGTCCGCTTGGGCGGAGGACGGAAGCGCCGGCTCCGGGCCGAACCTGATGGCGAGGCCGTCGTCACAGTGGCGCCACCACGTTCGATACGCCCCGTACGTCGCAGGAGCCGTCGCCCTCGCCGCGGTGGGTGCCAGAGTGTGGCTGCCATGGCGGACGGATCGACTGATCCGGGGCAGCGATAGCCAGTGGCGGCACGAGGAGGCCGCGAAAATCGGCCAGCGCACGTGGACGTGACGACTGCCGGGGAGTTCGCGGACTTCGTCCTGGGTGAAGTTTGCACGGGAACCCGAACGATGGGCAGGCAGGGGCATCATGCCGTTCCTGTCCGCCGCCTAACGCCGGGCCGGTCGCGAACTCGGCTCAGCCAGCGCGGTCGCCGACTCCAAACAAACCCTGCTGTGTACCTATCTCTCCGGAGTCGTCCTGGTTGGTCTGGTACTCAATGCCACCCTCGGCTGGTCCTGGGCCGACCCGGCCGCCGCGCTGGTCATCGCCGCTGTCACGATCAAGGAAGGCCGGGATGCATGGCGGGGCAAGGACTGTTGCGCTCCCGACCCGGCTGCTGCGCCGAGGAGTGAGGCAGGTGGGTGCGACTGCCGTCCAGATGGGACTGCTGCACCTGATCTCACCGATAGGTTGCAGAACTGGGCCTCTATCGAAGGCGGATGACGGAAATCGAACCCGCGCCCTCAGCTTGGGAATGCGGTTGTACGCACGTCCGAACTGCCCGGGAACTGGGTCAAAGGGGTCGGGTCTGGGTGACGCGCCACAATCGGCGCGGCAGTTCGCCTTCCTCGAAGCCATGGACTTCGTTCAGGGTCCAGCCGTCGGACAGCGCTTCGACCAGGTCGCGCGAGAAGAAGTGCACGGCGAAGCCGCCGTGTTCGTAGATGTCGTCGCCGTGCGGGGTGCCGTGCACGGCGGTGCTGACTCGATCTGCGACGCCCTGGATGCGGGCGGCTTCCTGTAGCTGCTGGAGTCCGGCGCTGCTGAAGTCGGTGGCCTGGACGGTGAAGCCCTCACGGGCGAAGTACAGGGCGTCGCGGCCATGCCCGGACCCCAGCTCCAGCACATCGTTGGCTCCGGCCGCGCCGAGGACGGCTGCGGCGTGGACTGCGGGGGTGGAGGGCTGCTCGCCGTACATGCCCGGGTGGGCGAAGTAGGTGTTCTGCCAGTGGCGCCGCTGCGCGTCGGCCAGGTCCTGGTCGTGGAGGCGGCCAGTCAGCGCCTGGCGTAGCTGGCCGAGGCCGGGGAGACCCGAAAGGCCAGCCGGTGTCTGGTACACCCGGCACGCCAGCCCCGCCGGGCGACCGGCCTCGGCGAACGGGTCGCGTCCGTCGATCAGGAAGGTCGGGGACCCGGTGAAGCCGCGCTCTTCGGCCTCGCCCTGGCCAGTGACCACACGCGTGGTGACCGTGGCGCCGTGCAGGCCGACGTCGTCAAGCGCCTGCCGCAGCAGCTCGGCCGCGGGCTCGCTGTGCGGACAGTCGGGTACGACGAGGATCTCGATCTCCATGGCCTCAGCATCGCGGGTCGTCCACGGTCGGCATCACCGTCTGAGGAGCGACTCGGGGCACCTGCGGTGACCACCACTGTGGCTTCTGCGGAACGGCTGACCTTAGTCAGGGCCTGTCCAGTCGAAGGTGATGTGCTTGCTGGACTGGCCCTCCCGGCTCCAGTGGAAGCCGAAGGCGTCGGCGCGGTCCGCCGTGGAGCGGCCCCAGGTCGCGACCTGGCCCGGCCCGGTCTCCGAACCCGGCAGGTTGGTCGACTGGACCCGCGCACCCTCCGGAGTTGTCGGCCCGGTGAGCGCCACGGCGGTCGCCTCGACGCGGCCGGGGATCGTGGCTCGCCAGCCGCCGAGGTCCTCGTCGACCTCGATCTCGATAGGGGCGAAGTCCATGCCCCGCATCTCGGCGTCCATCATGCTCACCATTTCGGCCGGCCAGCTGCCGGCCTGGCCGCCGAAGATCATCTGCAGGGCTTCACGCTGTGCGTCGTCGGCTCGCTCGTCGAGGAATACTGCCGCGTAGGAGTCGGTGTGCTCGGCCCACACATTGCCGACGAAGGAGCCGAGCATCAGTACATTGAGGCCGTCCAGCGGTACATCACCGTAGTTACCCTCGCGTATGTGCCAGGCCAGGACCCCGTCGCATTCACCGTAGGTGGGCAGCTGGGCGAACGAGCAGGGGCAGGGGACATTGCACCTGCACGTATCGAACCAGTCACCGGCCGCGTGCCATCTCGGAACAGCCGCTGTCGTCTCAGACATCTCGTCGCCTCCTCGTGGCCCGCACGGGCGGGAATCACCGTCGGCGATGCCCCGCAGGACGTCAACACAGGCGCTCGGTGGCACGGGTCGTCATCAATTCTCCTCCCGCTGCCACGTGGGCAAAAGCCGGGCTGCCCGCGAGCGCGGCCATCGGGGCGACACCGGTCAAGGCGTGCGGTGTCTGTACTCTCTCGGAGTGCACGCCTAGCCTTGAAGGAGAGGAACTCCCGGGGGCTGGACATCTGCCCGTGGAGCCGGTCGATCATGGAGACTTGCGTCGCACGGAAGGACAGCGGGGCGTCTCGTACGGCCGTTGCCGGGGGCAGACGCGCGTCTCTGATCTCCAGTGTGTTTGCTCCGCCGGCCGCGCGCTCCCCACCCGCCGCTCTCGATGCCGGCGTCGTCCGCGCTATCGGACGACGGCAACTATCAAGCGATCGGGAGCAGTCATGACGTGGAGTATTTCCGGCAACTACTTGGCTGGTTGCTCATGTGCGGTGGTGTGCGGCTGCGCCGTCGATGCGAAGCCGCACGACCCGCAGGGGCGTGAGGAATGCCTCGGGTGCGCCGCCTTCCATGTGGAAGAAGGGCGCTTGGACGATGTGAACCTGTCCGGGGTGGACTTCGTCCTCTACAACCACTTCCCCTCCAACCTGACCTCCGGCAACTGGAAGGTCGGCCTGGTCATCGACGAGGGAGCCACTGACGAACAGACGGACGCGGTGGCACGCATCGTGTCCGGGAGCGAAGGTGGTGCGTTCGGCGAGCTCTCGCAGTTCTACGGCGAGAATCTGGGCGTGGAGCGGGCGAGCGTCTCCCTGTCCGACGGAGAGCAGCCCCGACTCAGCGTCGGCGGGAAGACCGAGCTCGAATTCGAGCCTCTCAGGGGGCCCGATGGAGGGCCCACGACGATGAAGAACGCGATGTTCGGGTTCTCTCCGGAGTTCACGCTGGGCCGCACCACAGGTAGTTCGAATGCCTTCGGACTGTCGTTCGATGGTGCGTATGGCGAGGTGTCCGACTACGCCTTCTCCAGCGAACAGCCCGAGGGTGCGCCCACCGGACGGGGTTGAGTCAGGCGAGCAACAACCGGTTTCGTTGGAACGCGGGAGGATGACCGCCGCACAGGGCTCTTCCCGCACGGCCCACGGCGACCGTTCATCCTGCCCAGCCGGTCATCTGGTCCATGGGTGGAGCGGATGTCTCCAGGCCGGGCAGCAGCCAGTCCTGGAACGGGGCGAGTACGGCCAGGACGAGGAACGCGAAGCCGACGGCCCAGGTCAGCCAGGGGCCCTGCCGCCAGAGTTTCTCCAGGAAGATCACGGCCGCCAGTCCTGCCATCGCGGCCACGTTCATGAGGCCGAGCGGGATCAGGACGATCATCAGTCCCCAGCAGCAGCCGACGCAGTAGAGCCCGTGGTGCGCCCCGACCCGCAGGTCCTTCGCCCAGGGCCGGTAACGCGAGTACTGGAGCAGCTGGAACATCGGGTTGCGGCAGTGCCGCAGGCAGACCCGCTTCAGGGGCCCGAACTGCTGAGCTGCCGCGAGGAGGAAGGCGGCGGCGCCGATCCAGCGGCCTGTCCCGGGGTTGCGGTCCACGAGGTGGCCAGTCGCGGCCAGGGCGCCGTACGCGAGCAGCCCGAAGGCGGTCCAGGCCAGGAGATACCCACTGACGAATTCGGCGATCCGCAGGGCGCGGGCAGGGCCGGTCGAGCGGCGGCTGATCCCGCGTACCCACGTGATGGCTACCGGTGCCACCGAGGGCAGCATCATCGCCGCCATCATGACCACCCACAGCAGCAGGAAGAGGGGCAGCGCCAAGCCCATGGTGCCGGGTTGCATCCCCATGTGGCGGGACTGGCCGATGGTGAGCACCCACGCCAGGGCGGCCAGCAGCACCATCAGGAACCACGCGACTGCCAGATCACGCGCGGGCAAGAGGACTCCGGGCCGAGTAGGTGCCGGCGGAGCCAGGCGCAGGTGCGGCATGGAACGCCTCCCAAGGACGCGAGCTGCCCTCTCCAGCAGATCACAGAACTGGAAGGCCCAAAACCTGGGAGGCGTGTCGAGAGCGCTGCCGAGCCGCGTTGACTGCCCCGGTCAGCGGCGCAGGGGCTGGAAGCGCCGCGCCGCAGGCTGTTGGAGACCACGAAGACGGAGGAGGGCGCCATCGCGGCCCCCGCGATCATGGGGTTGAGCACGCCGAGCGCGGCCAGCGGCAGGGCGGCGACGTTGTAAGCGAAGGCCCAGAACAGGTTGGCCTTGATCGTGCGAAGGGTGCGGCGGGCCAGCCGGATCCCCTCGCCGGCGGCCCGTAGGTCGCCCCGGACCAGAGTGAGATCGGAGGCGGCGCTCGCGGCGTCGGTTTCCGGTGCACCATGGCCAGGCCGAGGTCGGCCTGGCCAGTGCGGCCGCGTCGTTGACGCCGTTGCCAACCATGGCCACCACGTGGCCCAGCTGCCGTAGCCGCTGTGCCTCCGCGACCTTGTCCTCGGGATGGACCTCGGCAATGTCCTGCCCGAGCGTCATGAATTCCTTGACGCGTTGCATCCAACAGGCGAGGTGACTGATGCTCCGTTTCCAGTCCCCCGTGATGGCGCTCGTTGAATTTCGGGATCCTCATCACCTCCGGAGCGCCCACCCCGGAGGACCTTGACACTTCCGTGCCTGAGTACCCACGTCAGTGGCTGCTCTGCGGGCTGGCGAGGGGTGACTGCACCGGCGAGGAGGTCGGCGGTGGTGAGGGCAAGCGGTACTGGATGCGCAGCCGCCGTTTTCCCATATCGGGCGGCTATGCGGGGCGGCCGGCGGCGCCGGTCTGCTTCGGCGGGACCGGCGCGGTTTCGGTTGGGTCAGCCGGACCAGGTGCCCGTCAGGCGTCTGGTGGCGGTGGCGCCTGCCCGGTCGACGGCGGCCTTGACGACGGCGAAGATCGCGCCTTCGAGGGCTGCGGCGAGGAGAATCTCCTGCCACGTACGGTCTTCGTCGGTGGCGTCGGGGGCGTCCTCCTCGTGCCCGAGTATCTTCCACGCCTGCTTGAAGGCCACGCCGGCGAGCATTCCACTGACTGCGCCCAGAGCCAGACCGACCGGCTTGTAGGCGATCTTGGATGCCTTCATCGACGCCTCCTGCTGCGCCGTACGAGCAGGAAGACGACGAGCGCGGCGGCTGCGGCGAGCAGCGGGGTGCGCTTCGCCCGCGCGGTGGCCGCCAGCCGGCCGGTCTTCTCCCGTACGGAATCGGGGGTCTTGTCGGCTGCGAGCTGTCCGGCGTGGGAGGCGGCGTCGCGGACCTGCGCCGCGGCGTGGGCGGCTTGGTCGAGGACAGGGCCGGGCGTCTTGTCCTTCAGTAGCTGCTTGGCCTGCTCCGCCTTGTCGCGGATCTGGCCGGTAACGTGTGCGGCCTTCTCGGCGGCTTGCTCCTTCACGGCGGCGGCCTGCTCCTGCGCGCGGGCCTTCACGTCGGCCTTGGCCGCCAGCGCCTCAACGGTCTGGCCGAGCTCCTCGCGGGTGTGCTCGACCTGCTCGCGCAGCTCTTGGGGGGTGGGCGCGGACTCCTCACCGGGGGACTGGGTCATCGCTGGGTCTTCTCCTTGATCTCGGCCACGTCGGCCTTGACGCTGTCGATGGTCTGCTCCGGCGTAGGCGGGCCGGCCTTCGCGATCTGCTTCTTCCCGGCCATCGCCATGACGGCGGCGACCACTGCCAGCACGACGGCGACGATCAAGGCCGCAGCCCACACCGGGAGCAGCAGTGCCACGGCGGCGATCACGGCCCCTGTCAGGGCCTGGGCGGCCAGGAAACCGACCAGGCCGGCCCCGCCGAAGAGGCCGCCGCCGACCCCGAACCGCTTGCCCTTCTCGGTCATCTCCGCCCGGGCAAGCTGCATCTCTTCTCTCACCAGCTCCGAGAGCTGCTGGGATGCGCGGGTCACCAGCGCACCCACCGAGTCATCGGAGTCGTGGGCGTGCCGGTCAGCGCTGCTCACGAGTCTTCACCTTGCCTTCCTCGTGCTGCTCGGATCCGGTACTCCTCGATGGCTGCACGATGGCGGCCATCACCTTGCGGGGGGCTGCGGCGCGCCGTCAGCTGTCGCTCGTGGTTCCGGTTGTGTCCTGGATGGGGGCGTCGGCTTCGCGTCTGACGCAGTCGATTCCGTTCAGGCCGGCATGGTGGCTCGCCTAGTGCTCGCTGGCGGGCGATGACCTGGCCGCTGGTTGCGAGCGAGCCCCATGGCCTGCTCCTCCCTTTGTGAGGTCCAGGCTGCTCTCCGTGGCGCGCCTACCCGGTTACCCGGCCGAACATCCATGCCGCCCGCGCTTCACTCCAGGTGGCGCAGCAGCAGGCGCGGCGCGGCCCGCACTACAGCGGCCGCCGCCACCCCGATCACTGCTCCTGCCGCGACGTCGGAGGGGTAATGGGCGCCGCTGTGGACGCGCTCGATCGCCACCAGAGCGGTCGGTACGGCGCAGGCGGCGCCCGCCCACGGCCACGTCGGAGCGACGGCTGTGGTGAAGGCGACGGCGGCGGCGGTGTGCCCGGAGGGAAAGGAGGAACTGTCCGGCCGGTCCTCGACGTCTTCGTGCGGGAACCATTCCTTCGGGGGCCGTCGGCGCTCGACGAGCTGCTTCGCGACCCAGTTGGAGAGCACCTGCGCCATCGCCATGCCCGCGATGCCCGCGCCCGCGGCCCTGCGGCCCCTCCATCCGCCCCCGGCCGCCATGAGGACGGCCGCCGCCCACCACAGTTTCGTGTGCTCGGCAGCATCCTCCACCGGCGGCAGCAGGCCACGCGCCCAAACGGAATCCCAGAACGCCATGTGCTTGGTCAGCCGGTTCTCGCCCGCGCGCAGGCCCTCCACAATCCTCATGCTGAGCTGCTTCCCCGGCACAGGCGGTTCAGACGGTGCTCACTCCATGCGGCGGCGCTCCTCGTCACTCCACTTACGGGTGTCGCGTGGCTGGACGTAGGGCTCCTCGTCCTTGGGATAGCCACCGGCGATCGCGCGCTGGCGGGCCATCTCCGCGTCGAACTCCAGCCCCAGAAGGATGGCGATGTTGGTGATCCACAGCCACACCAGGAAGACGATCACCCCGGCGAGTGTGCCGTACGTCTTGTTGTAGGAGGCGAAGTTCGCGACGTAGAACGCGAAGCCGGCCGAGGCGATCATCCAGATCAGCAGCGCCAGGAAACTGCCCGGGGTCACCCACTTGAAACCGCGGCCCTTGGCGTTCGGGGCAGCCCAGTACAACAGCGCGATCATGATCGTGACGAGGAGGACCAGGACCGGCCACTTGGCGATCGACCACACCGTCAGCGCGCTGTCACCGATCCCCAGGGCGGTGCCGACCTGCCGGGCCAGCCCGCCGGTGAAGATCACGATCAGCGCGCTGGCACACGCCAGGATCGTCAGCGCCACGGTCAGGCCCAGGCGCAGCGGCAGCACCTTCCACACCGGTCGGCCCTCGGGCATGTCATAGACGGCGTTGGAGGCACGGATGAAGGCGGCCACGTACCCGGAGGCGGACCACACCGCGACAGCCAGGCCCACGACCGCCAGGAGCGAGCCGACACCGGCATTGCCCTGCAACTGCTGCACCGCACTGCTGATCACATCACGTGCCGAGCCCGGGGTCAGCTTCTGGAGGTTGTCCAGGACCTGCTTGGTCGCCGAGTCGCCGGCGATACCGAGGAGGGACACGAGGACGAGCAGGGCCGGGAAGAGGGCCAGTACCCCGTAGTAGGTCAGCGCCGCAGCCCGGTCGGCGAGCTCGTCGTCCTTGAACTCCCTGAGAGTGCCGCGAAGCACCGCCCACCAGGACCCTTTGGGCAGCTCGCTGAGCTGGTCCGGGGCCCGTTCCTCCACCTGCTCATCCGGTCCTTCGCTGTTGTCCCGGTCTGTATTGTCCCGGCCCGTGTCATAGCGGTCCTGGTCGTCTCCGTGGCCTGACTTTGGTGAGATCGGTGCCATACCTGGCGGCTTTCCACTACAGCGCAGCCCATGCACGGGCCCCGTAATCAGCCTGACGGTCCCGGGGCTCCGCGCTCAGCTGACCCGAGCCTCGGGGATGCCGAATAAGCCGACAGAATGCACCGGCCCCGCCTCACCCCGCCCAGCCCCGCCCCGGAACGGCTCGCCGTGCGGCAGCAGCCGGTACCGGCCGGATTCCAAGGGTCCCGGCCGGCACCGGCTGATCACCTTGCGTGGCCGGCGTCCTCTGGCGCCGTCGCAGCTACAGACGGCTTCTCCCGCCTCACCACATAGGGCACGGCCGAGGGCTGCCCCTCACAGAGGCCGCTCTTCGGTCGTTAGCCGACAGCTTGTTGCTGGCGCAGCCGTCCATTCTCCTGGGGGCGGGCAGCTGTAGTCCCAAAACAGTCCTCCACGCTGATCACGCGCCGAGGCATGGCCCGGCGTTGACGCGTCCGCGTTGGGGATGGCGGGTCAAGGTGCAGTGCGTCGACCAGGGCGGGTCACCATACGAGCCAGAGCCAAAGGCCGATGGTGGACAGGAGGACGACGAGGAACTGGGCCGTCATGGGGGCGGACCACTGCTTCTCCCCGGCCGGTCCGCCGCGTTCCTCACTGGCTGCGATGCGGGCCAGTTCCTGGCGACGTCCCAGCAAACCCAACGGGAAGGCCAAGATGACCATCGCATACATGGACAGGGCCTGTTCGGGCTGCATGTTCTCGGCGTAGTAGCGGGCGGCTGCGAATGCCGCCATGAATCCCGGTGCGAAGAGCATCCGTGTTCTCAGGCGTTTCGTCGGCATCCAAGAGATGAGGGGTATCAGGAAGAGTGCTGTGGCAGCGGTGGCGATGAGCCACCAGGCAGGGACGGAGATCGCGGCGGCGTTCATGTTTCTCTTTTCTCTACGGGGGATTCCTTCCGGGTGAGTGAGCCGGTACCACCCGGACGCCGTCACGGTCTTTCTTGGCGCGGTGTCCGGGCGGTCTCTCCCCGTGCCGTCATCCTCTCCGCCGCCGCAGGGCAACCACATTGCCGTTGACCGGCAGACTTTACGCTCTCTTTGTGCCGGTGGAAGCGTCCTTCGCTGCCTGTGGCACCCTGGTTCACGCATCAAGGGGGGCGTCGTGGCGGCGTCATGGTCGGGGGAATGTCGTGGCTCAGTGGGCAGCGCTGGACGAGCATGTGGCGGGGTATGCCGACGTTCTGGTGAGCGCCTGCGCGACGGGGCGCCGGCTCGACCGTGCCGAGCTGGACTCCCGCCGGGAGCTGGGGCAGCGTGCTGCCGAGGCAGGGTTCGCGCTGCGCGGGCTCGTCCGGCACCACTTGGCAGTGGCGCAGGAGGTGCTGCCGACGGTGCCGGCCGGGGCGGCGGCTTCGCTGTTGGCGGCGGTCCAGCAAGCGGTGGACGCCTTTGCCGAGGGGTACGAGCGCTCGCAGCACCATGCGGTCCGCCAGGAGGAGGCAGCGCGCCGGGAGTTCATCGACGACCTGCTGTACGGGCGCAGCGATTTGGGCCGGCTGGCGGAGCGGGCGGAACGCTTCGGGCTGCGCTTGTCCCAGGCTCACGCGGTGGCCGTGGCCAGTGGCCCGGAGCCGTACGGGGACGGGTATCCGGTGGCCCGTGGCATCGAGTCGGCGCTGCTGACCCGGTTCGCGGGTCGGCAGATCCTTCTGACCACGAAGGACGGGCGGCTGATCTGCGTGGCTCCCGGCGACCAGCCGGACGTCCTGGCGTTCTTCGCGAAGCAGGCGTACGCGGCCACCGATGGCGGGAAGGTGGCCATAGGCCGCTCGCATCCCGGCGCCGGCGGCGTGGTGCACTCGTACGAGGAGGCGCTCAACGCGCTTGATCTGGCGGAGCGGATGGGCCTGGACGCGCCGGTGCTGCATGCCGCGGATCTGCTGGTCTATCCGGTCCTGACACGGGACCGCCAGGCGATGGCCGACCTGGTGGAAAGCGTGCTGGGCCCGCTCCGCAAGGGGCGTGGAGGCGCCCAGTCCTTCATCGACACCCTCACCGCGTACTTCGACAGCGGCTGCGTGGCGACCGAGGCCGCGCGTCGGCTGTCGCTGAGCGTGCGGGCGCTGACCTACCGGCTGGAGCGGATCCACAGCCTGACCGGCGCCGACCCGGCCGACCCGGTGAACCGTTACACGCTCCAGACGGCAGTCATCGGCGCCCGCCTGCTGGGCTGGCCCGACACGGAGGCCTGAGCGCGCACCTCACGGGGTGATGGGGAGGGGCTGGTCGGTTCCTACGCCAGGGCGAAGTAGCGCAGCCACAGGTAGAGGGCGGAGATGGCGACGGTGGCGGCGGTGACGATGAGGCCGTACTTGGTGAACTGCCAGAAGGTGATGGGATGGCGGTTGCGTTCGGCGATGCCGAGGACGACGACGTTGGCGGAAGCGCCGATGGCGGTTGCGTTGCCGCCGAGGTCCGCGCCGAGGGCGAGGGCCCACCACATGACGTGGTCGGGTCGCCGCCCATGTCGGTGACGAGCTCGCTGGTCACGGGGGCCATGGTGGCGACGTAGGGGATGTTGTCGACGATCCCGGAGAGCACGGCGGAGCCGCCCAGCAGCAGCATCGTGCCGCCCACTTGGACTCCGCCGATGATGTCGGCGAGGTGGCCGGCGAGCTCGCCGATGACGCCGGTCTCGATGAGGGCGCCGACCATGACGAACAGGCCGGCGAAGAAGGCGAGCGTGGGCCATTCCACCTCGCCCAGCACCTCGCCGGTCTCGACCTTGGAGATCGCGATGAGCAGGCCGGCGCCGAGGAGGGCGACGACGCTGGGTTCGCAGTGCAGAACGGGATGCAGGACGAATCCGGCGACGACCAGCGCCAGGACGCCCAGGCCCTGGATCAGCAGGCGGGGCTCTTTGATCGCCTCGCGTTCGCGCAGCTCCATGATGTCGGCGGCGCGCTTCTCGTCGTAGACGAAGTGCTTGGCGAACATGAGCCGGCACAGCAGCACCAAGACGCCTGTCAGTACCGCGGCCAGCGGGGCGAGGTGCACCAGGAAGTCGTTGAAGGTGAGGCCGGCCCGGCTGGCGATGATGATGTTGGGCGGGTCGCCGACGAGCGTGGCGGTGCCGCCGATGTTGGAGGCGAACACTTCGGCGAGCAGGAACGGAATGGGTGACAACTTCATGCGGTCGCAGACCAGGAGCGTCACGGGGGCGACCAGCAGTACGGTGGTGACGTTGTCCAGCAGCGCGGAGGCCACCGCGGTGATGACCACCAGCATGGCCATCACCCGGAACGGTCTGGCCCTGGCCTTCTTCACCGACCAGATCGCCAGGTACTCGAAGAGACCGGTCCGCTTCAGCACGCCGACGATCATCATCATGCCGAGCAGCAGGAAGATGACGTTCCAGTCGATGCCGGTCTCATCCGAGTGGAAGGCCGAGACGTCGTCGGTGGCGCCGATGGCCAGCATCAAGGCGGCGCCGCCAAGGGCGGCGGCGACGCGGTGGATCCACTCGGTGATGATCAGGACGTAGACGCCCGCGAATACGGCGATGGCTGCCCAGCTCTGCCAGCCGCTCACGCCTGCCCGCCCGCCTGCAGCAGGTGGCGCATCAGGGAGGCGGCCGAGACCACTCCGAGAAGGCGGCCCTGGGTGCCGTCGCGTTCGATGACCGCGACGAGGGGGACGTGGGTGCGGGCCATGGCGGCCGCGATCTCCATCGTCCCCGCGTCCGGGCCGACGTAGGGCTGCTGGAACTCGCGCCGGGGCAGCCACTCGGCCACCGTCTTGCCCGCCAGGGGCTCTGCCATCGCTTCCGCGTGCCGCTCGTCGATGACCCGGGCGAGCAGTGGGTCCTCCATTACGTACTCGGGTACGAGCTGCCGCACCAGCTGTGAGCCGGGCACGACCGCGTACGGGGTGCCGTCCGTATCGAGGACCAAGAGCGCGGGCAGGTTCTGCTCGGCCAGCAACCGCACCGCGTCGACCGCGGCGTCGTCGGTGGTCACGTGCGGGTAGGGCTCGGCGAGTTCACGGGCGGGCATGGCGCTTCTCCTGCTGGGGTGCACTGCTCGGGGCGGGAAGGGACGGATGATTCTGCTGGTCGTCATCGGCCGGGATGCCGGCGAGGTCGTCGACGTGGAAGAGGCGGGCGATCGGTACGTCGGTGCTGGAGTGGGCGATGATCGAGAAGGCGATGCAGACGGCGATCAGCGTGTACGCCTTCTCGCCCTCGGGGATTCCGGCCTGGAGTACGAGGAGTCCGTAGACGACGGACGCGAATCCCTTGGGGCCGAACCAGGCGGCGACCAGCTTCTCCCGCCGTTCGATCCTCGCCCCCAGCAGTGAGACCAGCAGGGAGGCCGGGCGGATCAGCACGATCGCCAGCACGACCGCCACGTACCCGCCCACCGCCAGGTCTCCGAACAGCTGCGGCGTCAGCAGGGCCCCGAAGACGAGCAGGGCGGCGAACTTCGCCAGCTCCGCCAGCGCCTCTCCGAGAAGCTCGAAGACCGTCTTCGCCTCGGGCGACACGGAGGCCAGGACGGCGCCGGCGGAGAACGCGGCCAGGTAGGGGTTGGCGTGGGTGAGGTGGCACAGCCCGTAGAGGATGATCCCGGTGGCCAGCGGCAGCAGCGACTGGAGCTTCGGCTCGGCCCCGAGCAGGCGCAGTCGCACCAGAGCGGCGACCGTCAGCGGCAGGGCGACACCGAAGAGCAGTCCCAGCCCGAGTTCCAGGGCGACCGTGGCAACAGAGGCGTTTGCCTGGCCGGAGGCGGGCCCGGCGGCGGCGATGAGGATCAACACGACGGGCAGGGCGAGGCCGTCGTTGATGCCGCTCTCCACGTTCAGCAACTGCCGCAGCTTTGCCGGAACCTCACGGCGGCCCACGATCGCCGAGGCGAACACCGGGTCCGTGGGCGCGAGCACCGCCCCGACCAGGAACGACGTCGTCCAGTCCAGCCCCACGAGGTAGTGGGTGATCAGCGCCATGCCGGCCATGGCGAGCGGCATGCCCAGCCCCAGCGCGCGGGCCGGGTTCTTCCAGTTCTGCCGCAGCTTCGGGAAGGAGACGTGCATGCCGTCGGTGAACAGCACGGCAAACAGGGCCAGATCAGCGGTGACGGAGACGATCTCGCTGTCCGCCGTGATGTGGATCAGACCCAGGAATCCGCGCTGACGAGAGCCCCGCCCAGCAGGAAGAGGAGGGAGGTCGACAGGACGGTACGGGCGGCGAGCCCGGACAGCAGCACGGCGATCAGCAGTGCGACCCCGAAGACGGCGACAAGAACCATGGCGGCAGGACCCGATCTGTGAAGAGAGCTATCCCTTGTTCGCCGACCAGGCTTCCCGGCACACCACGGGCTACTTTATACATTCCTTACGGCTTGTTGACGGTTCTGTGACGGCAGTCCGGCACGTCCAATGTTGCCGGGCTCCGGCATGAACAGGCCCCGCGCACGGGGTCTACCGTGGGCGTTCGCACCAGAGAGGTACCGATGAACGGAAACCCGGCGTACCACGCCATTGCCCTCGCGACGGCGACCCTGCTGCTGCTCCCCTTCCCCGTGGCCATACTCGCCGGCTGGTCGCCGCCCAAGCTGCCGTCAAGGGCGGCGGTCGCTCCAGCCGCGTGGGCTCTCCTGTGCCTCTACGCCCTTGCCCCGCTCAATGCTGTCCCGCGCATGCTGGACGCGCCGGCGAGTGTGGTGATGGCCTGCCACCGCGGCCGGTCTCCTGTTCAGTGCGGCGGCCGTCGCCTGCCTTGTCCGGGCGGTTTGGTTCTCCCGCCGCCCGACACGGACCGGGGTCTGATCTGCCATGTCCGGCACCCGCGCTGCGACGCAGTGTGGTCGCACGTCCGGTCTGTGGCTGGTCGGCCGTGGCGCTGAAGCCGGGGACTGCGGAGGAGCGGAGTCGGCGCACAACCTCGCGGATCTGGTGATGTGGTCGCGTGGTGGTCGCAGCCACTCCGTGCGGCCCGTGTCGTGGCTGGACTTCTCGGCTCCGGTGAGGGTGTGGTCGATGGTGTCGACGGCCTCTCGGGCTGTGACGCCGAGTGACGGCTCGCCGGTCCGTGGGTGGTCCGGATCTTGGTCCGTGCTTATGAGACGGCCGCCGCCCTCCAATGCGATGGACGTCGGACTCGCAGGGCGGCGAGGCGAGACGCCTTATCGCCTTTCGTCGACCGGTGCGGTGGCTGCCACGGCCGGAACGGCCGCCTGGTCCCTGGCGGTACGCCGCCGAATCACGGTCATCACGAGGACGAGGGCGGTCGCCGCGCCGTAGGCGAGGCTGCTCAGGGTCGCCCCGTAGTCGTACGTCGGTCCGAGGACGTACACGGCCGCGCCCGCGAATGAGATGCCGAGCCATTCCCAGCGTCCGTCCAAGGCCACGAGGGCGATCAGGATGAGCGTGTACCAGGAGTAGCCGGGCGTGAGGAGGGCGAAGGACCAGCCGGTGACCAGGAGGGCGCCGCTCCAGGGACGTCGAGGGTCCCCGCGCCACATCACGTACAGGGACACGCCCGCGACGACGGCGAGCAGTACGGGGAACGCCCAGGTGTCGGGCAGGACAAGGCGCAGGAGCGAGTAGCGGGATCCGGCCGAGGCGTCGTCGTAGCCCTCTTCCTCCACGTAGCCGCCGAGGTAGCCGAAGACCGAGCCGTGCGAGAGGAGGACGTACGGGAGGTAGGCGAGTACGACGAAGGCCGCGGCGGGCAGTAGCACGGCGGCCGCGTCGCGGACGCGGCGGACCCCGGACAGCGCGCCGGGGAGAACGACGGCCGGCATCAGCTTCGTGGCGATGGCGGCGCCGATCAGCACGCCGCCCGCCGCCCGCCGGGTCAGGGCCCGGGAGGCGACGAGGCCGAGTCCGGTCACCGCGAGGAGCACGCCCAGGATGTCGACGTGGGCGTTGTTGACGGCCTCGAGGGGGACGGCAGGGCACCAGGCCCAGTACGCGGCCTTGTGGAGGTCGTTGCCGCGCCGTCGCAGGATCAGGAGGAGTGCGCCCGTGACTCCGAGGGAGATCAGGGCGGCGCCGGTCTGGAGCGGCTTGTGCCGGGCGCCGGCGGGGGAGAGGCCGTCGACGGCCATGAAGTACGCCTCGGCGACGGGCGGGTAGATGGTGTGGACGGCGGGCCTGTTGATGCGGGTGCAGTGGGGCGCGCTGCCGGTGTGGGGGATCCGCGCGAGGTCGGGGCCCTCGCAGGCGGCGCCGGTGGGGAAGAGCCAGGGGTCGCGCAGCCGGCCGAGCGCCTGGTCCTGTGGGGTGTGGTCGTACGGGGAGACGCCGGCGGCCTGGACCCGGCCGTCCCAGGCGTAGCGGTAGGAGTCGGTGCTGGTCCGCGGCGGTCCCAGCAGCCCCGTCACCGTGACGGCGACGGCCCCCGCGGCGATCAGCCACGCGACGTGGCGGGCCGGGACCCGCCGCAGGGCGAGCAGAGCGACGGTGAAGAGCACCCAGCAGGCCGCGTAGCACCAGAACAGCCCGACGGGGTCGCTGAAGTAGCCACCGAACACGAGGGTGAGGGCGAGGACCGTCGTGAGCGCGGCGAGGGCGAGTGCGGTGGTCGCGAGCGCGGCGCGAGGGCTGAGGGCGGCGAGGGGCTTCACCTGCGGAAGCGTTCCAGGAATCGGCCATCCCGTGGGTCCTGCCCCGCGGACGTCCGTGATTCGTAAGGTGTTCCGGCAGCCTGGGCGGGCCTCGTCGGGGGTGTGATGGGGCCATGCGATTCACCCTGTCTGCGGGGCCGCCCGTCACCTTCAAGGCGCGCCTGCACGATGCCCGTACCGCGACCGCGATCGGCCGCCGGCTTGGCCTGGCCATGGCCGTCTGCTTCGCGACCGGTGTACTGAGCCACTACCTCCAGCACCCGCCGGGTTGGCTGGCCGACTCGCTGCCGAGCCGCCCGTACTGGGGTTACCGGCTCGCCCAGGGGCTGCACGTGGCGTCCGGGATCGCCGCGATCCCGTTGCTGCTCGCGAAGCTGTGGGCGGTCTACCCGCGGCTGTTCGCCTGGCCTCCGGTGCGCTCCGTAAGCCACGCACTGGAGCGGACCTCCGTGGCCGTGCTCGTCGCAGCCGCACTGTTCGAGCTGTTCACCGGGCTGTTGAACACCTTCCAGTGGTACCCGTGGCCCTTCAACTTCGTTCCCGTGCACTACGCGGTCGCCTGGCTCCTCCTCGGCTCGCTGCTCCTGCACCTCGCCGTCCAGTGGCCGAAGATCCGGGACCACTTCACGCGCCGCTCCCCCGGAACCCTGGCGCTGCCCGAGGCCGACGGGCCCGACCGCCGACAGCTGCTCCTCGGCGTCACAGCCGCGGTCGGAGCTGTCACGCTCACCACGGTCGGACAGTCCGTCACCGCGCTCGGTGCGCTGGAGCTGTTCGGCCCGCGCAGCCCCGCCCACGGGGTCCAAGGGCTGCCCGTGAACCGTACGGCAGCCGCCGCGCGAGTCACCGAGGCCTCCTTGGCCGACTGGCGGCTGACCGTGGACGGGCCGCGTCCATACACCCTCACGCTGGAGGAGTTGCGCGCGATGCCGCAGCACGACGTCATCCTGCCCATCGCCTGCGTCGAGGGCTGGAGCAAATCCGCTCACTGGACCGGGGTACGGGTACGGGACCTCCTGGAGCGGGCGGGGGGCGGCCCGGGTGCGCGGGCCCGGGTGGTTTCCCTGGAAGCGGCGGGAGCCTACCGGGTGATGGAGATGGGACGTCTCTACGCTCAGGACCCGCTCACGCTGTTGGCACTGCGGTTGAACGGCGAGGCGCTGGCACCGGACCATGGCTACCCGGCGCGGATCATCGCCCCGAACCGGCCCGGTGTCCTGCAGACCAAGTGGGTCGGCCGACTGGAGGTCGTGTGATGGGCTTTCGCCACGTGGTGGGTGGATTCGGGCTGATGTGCGCGACCTGGGGCGGATGGCTGCTGCTCCAGCAGCCGGAGCCGTGGCGGATCGCCGGGTGGCTCGGGGGAGCGGTCGTGATGCACGACGGGTTCATCGTGCCCCTCGTGATGGCGATCGCCACCCTCCTTGCTGTCACGGGCCTGCGCCTGCGCGGGGTGGTGCGTGGAGCCTTGATCGTCGGGGGCTCCCTTACCGCGATCGCCCTTCCCCCTCTGCTGCGTCCTGCGGGCGTGGCCAACCCCACCGTGCTGCCGCTCGACTACCTGCGCAACTGGCTGCTCGCCATGGCGGCCATCGCATCGCTCACCTTGGCGTACGTCGGTGCGCGTGCCGTGATGCGCCGGGTGAGCCGGGTGAGCCGCCGAGCCTGATCGGGGCGCCGCCGCGGAGAGGTTCGACGTGGGATCCGCACTGCTGCGGATCCCACCCCGGCGGTTCTCCGCGCGTACGCGGTCAGCGGGTGAGGCGTACGAAGTGCCGGCCCGCCGCCTGCCAGGTGCCCGAGGGGGTCCAGCCCGCGTCCCCCGCGGTGGTGCACAGGGCGCGGGTGCCCAGTCGGGCCCACCGGAAGGACTCTCCGCGGCCGCCGTTCCCGTCCTCGACGTGTACCTCGACCCGTTCGTCGACGTCTGAGGCGGCCACCTCTACCAGCAGGGAGCCGCCGGGAGCGGTGAGCTCGGCGGTGCGGCGCAACATGGCGGTGGGGTTGCCGCCGATGCCGATGTTGCCGTCGATGAGCAGGACCGTGCGCCAGCCGCCTTCGCCGGGCAGCGGGTCGAACACCGACCGGCACAGGGCGCTGCCGCCCGCTCGCACCGTACGGGTCACTGCCTCGGGGGTGATGTCCACGCCGAGCGCCGCGTACCCGAGGCCGGCGAGGGCGGCGACCAGGCGGCCAGGCCCGCACCCGATGTCGAGGACCGGGCCGGTGCAGCGGCTCAGAACGGTGTGATCGGCCGCGTCGGGTTCGGCGCACCAGCGCTCGACCTCCAGCGGCAGCAGCCAGCCGTCGCGACGGCGCAGGTACAGCGGGCCCTGCCCGGTGCGCAGGGCGTCGGTGTACGGGTCGGCCTGCCAGGTGCGCGTGGTCGGCTCCGTGAGCTGGGCGGTCATCGGGTCGCCGCGCAAAGTCCGGAGTGCAGGGTGGCGAAGCGGGTGCGCGGAGCCGCTTCCGCCACGCGTTCCGCGTCGGCGGGGGTGTCCACGTCGCACAGCTCGGGCAGATCGCGCACGGCCAGTCCCGCGTCGGTCAGCCGGCGCCGCTGCGCCTTCCCCGTCTCCGGTACGGACATGGGTACGCCGAGCAGCAGGGCCGGGTCGGGTTCCGCCAGGCCCAGGGCCCAGAACCCGCCGTCGTCAGCGGGGCCGAACCAGGCGTCGGTCCCGGTGAAGTCGAGCCCCGGCGTCAGGAGGCCGGGGGTGACCTGGGGCGTGTCCATGCCGATGAGCAGGGCCGGTCCGTCGGCCAAGGCGAAGGCCGCGGCCAGCCGTGCGTCGAGCCCGCCCGCGCACTGCGGGACGACCTCGATTCCGTCCGGGAGCCAGGGCCCCACCTGCCCGTCGAGGACCAGGACACGGCGCCGGGCAGGGGTGGCGAGGATCGCCGCGAGCGTGTCCCGGAGCGCGGCGCGGGCCAGGTCGGCAGCCTGCTCGGGCGTGAACCGCGGGGTCAACCGGGTCTTGACGCGGCCGGCGACCGGGGCCTTGGCGATGACGAGGAGGGTGCTCATGCGGAGGCTCCCTCGGCCGGTGCGGTCCGGGTGTCCGGCGGCTCGGTGAGAACGCGGCGCATGTCCCGCACGGCGTGCCAGGTGCCCGACCAGGTCCCGGTGACCTTGGACTTCCCGGAGCGGGGCAGGTAGGGGACGTCGGTCTCGGCCACCCGCCAGCCCGCATCGGCGGCCCGTACGACCATCTGGAGCGGGTAGCCGCTGCGCCGGTCCGTCAGGTCCAGGCCGAGCAGCGCCTCACGGCGGGCCACCCGCATCGGCCCGAGGTCGTGCAGCCGCAGGCCGGTACGGCGGCGCAGCATCCGGGCCAGGGCGATGTTTCCGGCGCGTGCGTGCGCGGGCCATGCGCCCCGGTCCTGCGGGCGGCGCCGGCCGAGCAGCAGGTCCGCCTCGCCGGCCGCGACCCGGGCGGCCATCGGGGCGAGCAGGCCGGGGTCCATGGAGGCGTCGCAGTCGCAGAAGCAGACGAACTCGGCCCGCGCGGCGAGCAGCCCGGCATGGCAGGCGGCGCCGAAGCCGCGGCGGCTCTCGTGCACGACGGTGGCGCCGAGGGAGCGGGCGATGTCCGCCGAGCCGTCGGTGGAGCCGTTGTCGACGACGATCGCCCGCCACCCGGCCGGCACCCGCGCCAGTACCCAGGGCAGGGCCTCCGCCTCGTCGAGGCAGGGCAGTACGAGGTCCGCGACAGGCGGACGACATGCAGAAGGAGTCACCCTCCACACCGTAGGAACCGGAGGGCGAAGAAAGTGGCCGGAAGACCTTACGAAACGCGGACACCGTGCCGGAACCGCAAGGCCCAGGTCCGCCGGGGCGGGCCGCGGTGTCACTCTGATGGCATGGAATCCAGCAACGATCGGACCACCGGCGAGGGCGCGGGCAGCGACCGCGCCCCCGCCGCCGACGGCGTCACGGCCGCCCGCGTCCTGGTGGTGGACGACGACCCGACCGTCTCGGAGGTCGTGTCCGGCTATCTGGAACGGGCCGGATTCACCGTGCACCGCGCCGCCGACGGCCCGTCCGCCCTGGAGGCCGCGGCCCGGCACCGGCCGCACCTGGTCGTCCTCGACCTGATGCTGCCCGGCATGGACGGCCTGGAGGTCTGCCGCCGGCTGCGTGCGCGGGAGAACGGAAACCCCGCCGTGGCGGTGGTCATGCTCACCGCGCACGGGGACGAGGAGGAGCGGATCCTGGGCCTGGAAGTCGGTGCGGACGACTACGTGACCAAACCCTTCAGCCCGCGCGAGTTGGTCCTGCGGGTGCGCTCGGTCCTGCGCCGGGCCTCCTCGGCCGTTCCGGCCGACGAGCCCCTGCTGGTGGCGGCCGGCCTGGCGGTCGACCCGGCCGGCCGCTGGGCGACGAAGGGCGGTGCGGAACTGGCTCTCACCCTGAGGGAGTTCGACCTCCTCGCCTACTTCCTGCGACACGCTGGTCAGGTCTGCGGCCGGGAGCGGCTGATGCGCGAGGTCTGGGGCTGGGATTTCGGAGACCTTTCCACGGTCACCGTCCACGTCCGCAGGCTCCGGGCCAAGATCGAGGAGGATCCGGCCGATCCGCAGCTGATCCGGACTGTGTGGGGCGCCGGATACCGGTTCGAAGCAGCCCCGGACCCGACCCGCCGCGCCGGGGCCGCGGCAGGCGCCCAGACAGAGGCCGGTCATGCGTGACGTTCTGCTGATCGCCCTGTACGCCTTCCTCGGCGCGGGCGGAGCCGGGCTGCTCGGCGCCGTGGCGCTGCGGATACTGCGCCGGCGCAGCGTCGCCGTGTCCCTCGCGGTCGTCGCGGCCGTCGCCGTCTGCGCGATGCTCGCCGGGACGCTCGCGGTGGCCTGGGCGATGTTCCTCTCCTCCCACGACCTCGCCGTGGTGACCACGGTCGTCGCGATGGCCGCCGGCGTGTCCCTGGGCACCGCGCTGCTGCTGGGCCGCCAGGTCGTGCGGCGCTGCCGGGAACTCGTCGGCGCGGCACGCGACTTCGGGGAGGAGGGCACCTTCACCGCTCCCGCCGTGCCCGCCCCCGCCGAACTCACCGCGCTCAGCCGCGAACTGGCCCTCACCAGCGAACGCCTCGCCGCGTCACGTGAACGCGAGCGAGCCCTGGAGACCTCACGGCGCGAGCTCGTGGCCTGGATCTCTCACGACCTGCGCACCCCGCTGGCCGGTCTGCGCGCGATGTCGGAGGCCCTCGAAGACGGCATGGCGGCCGACCCGGCCCGCTACCACCAGCAGATGCGCGCCGAGGTGGACCGCCTCAACTCCATGGTCACCGACCTCTTCGAGCTGTCCCGCATCCACGCGGGCGCCCTCTCCCTCAGCCCCACCCGGATCTCCCTCTACGACCTGGTCGGCGACGCACTCGCGGGCGCGGACGCCCTGGCCCGCGAACACGGCGTGCACCTGGCCGGCGGGAGCGTCGCCCCGCTTCCCGTGGAGGTCGACGGCAAGGAGATGACCCGGGTGCTCTCCAACCTGCTGGTCAACGCCATCCGCCACACCCCGGCCGACGGCACCGTCGCCATCGCCGCCGAACGTCGCGCCGGCGGGGTGGTGCTGTCCGTCACCGACGCCTGTGGAGGCATCCCCGACGAGGACCTGCCCCGCGTCTTCGACACCGGCTGGCGCGGCAGCCAGGCCCGTACCCCTCCCTCGGGCGCGGGCCTGGGCCTGGCGATCGTACGGGGCATCGTCGAAGCCCACTCCGGGCACGCCGACGTCCACAACGTACCGGGCGGCTGCCGCTTCGAACTCACCCTCCCGGCACCCGCGTAGGGCCCGCCCCGGCCTTCCGCCCGGGCCTGCCCGATGGTCGCGCGGACACGACGAGGGCCCATCGGCGTGTCCTGCCCACGGTCCCTCGCGAGGCCGGTGCCGAGGCGGGGCGGGATGGATCAGCCGACGACCCCCGCCGACGCGCGCTGGCCGGCGCGGGCGAACTCGGTCATGCCCTGCGCGAAGCCGACCTTCGGGCGCCAGCCCAGTTCTTCGCGCAACCGGGTGGAGTCGGCGGTGATGTGGCGTACGTCGCCGAGGCGGAACTCGCCCGTGACCACCGGGTGCGGACCCCCGTACGCCGCCGCCAGCGCGGACGCCATCTCGCCGACCGTGTGCGGATCGCCGCTGCCCGTGTTGAACGCCGTCAGCGTCCCGGCGGACAGCCCGCCCACGGCCTCCAGGGCCACCGCGTTCGCCGAGGCCACGTCCCCGACGTGGACGAAGTCCCGCCGCTGGGCGCCGTCCTCGAAGACCTGAGGGGCCTCGCCGCGGGCCAGCGAGGAGCGGAAGAAGGAAGCCACTCCGGCGTAGGGCGTGTCGCGCGGCATCCCCGGCCCGTACACGTTGTGGTAGCGCAGGGACACGGCGCGGCCCTCCGTGCACCGGGCCCACGAGGCCGCCAGGTGCTCCTGGGCCAGCTTCGTCGTCGCGTACACGTTCCGGGGATCCGTCGGCGCGTCCTCGCCGACCAGACCAGGCGCGAGCTCTTCCCCGCAGTCGGGGCAACGGGGCTCGAACCGGCCCGCCATCAGGTCCTCGGTCCGCCGCGGCCCGGGGCGCACCGTTCCGTGTCGTTCGCACGTGTACCGGCCCTCCCCGTAGACCACCATCGACCCGGCGAGGACGAGTTCCCGTACTCCGGCGGCCGCCATCTCCGCCAGCAGCACCGCCGTCCCGAGGTCGTTGCAGCCCACATAGTCCGGGGCGTCAGCGAAGTTCTTCCCGAGGCCGACCATGGCCGCCTGGTGGCACACCGCGTCCATCCCGCGCAGCGCCGACCGGACCGCGTCCGCGTCCCGCACGTCGGCCCGAACGAACTCGGCGTCGGGCAGGGGTGGTGTGCCGGGGTGGGCGGCGGGCAACAGGGCGTCGAGCACGACGGGGTCGTGGCCGCGGTCCTTGAGGGCGTTGACGATGTGGGAGCCGATGAACCCGGCTCCTCCGGTGACGAGTACACGCATGACGGCGACGTTACGCAGCAGGCCGCGTCGGCGGAGTCTCCCACGCGTGCACGTAAGACTTCCGTCATGCGGTGCGGGGAGCGTGCCGACCCGGCCGTCAGTGGTGGCCGAGGTGTGCGTTGTCCTTCCAGATGCCGTCGTCGGGCATGTCGAGGTGGGCGGTGAGGGACCGGCGCCACGGGGGAGTGGCGGTGGGTTCGCCCCGGTAGTCGGTGACCCGCACGGCACGGCCGTCGAGGAGCTCGGCGATGGTGACGTTGCGGTAGAGGCGGCCGTCACCGTAGTCGCAGGTCCATTCCACGACGATGACGTGGTTGTCGAGGTGCAGCGTCGTCCCACTTCGAGCGTGAGCTCGGGAAAGTTCCCCTCGATTTCGCCGATGAGCTTGCTGCCGCGGACGACCTCGCCCATCTGTGGCCATTGCCGCTCCACATCGGGGGCGAGCGGCACCCCGAGGATGTGGGCGAGGCGGGTGCGCCCGTCGGATCGCGGTGTCGGCTCGTTCATGACAGGTCCTTCCTGACGGTTGACGGCGGTCGGATGCGGTGTGATCGCGGAGGTGTGGCGTGACTGACCTCAAGGTCCCACCTGCCGACGAAGAACGCGCTGCTCGCCGCGTTTCGCGGCGTGCTGGCGGACCCGCCCCGCCCTCGTTTCTGGGTCAGGAAGGCGGGCCGTCCCGACGCGTATCGTGCGCACCAGCGACCTCACGGGACACGCGGCGGTCACCATGCTGGCCGAACAGGCTGTCGACCCTTCGTCAAGCAGCACCCCCGCCGCGAATGGTGCTCGGCCGGCTTCGGCAACCGTGCCCGCGTCGCCCGCCACTACAAGCGCCACCGGAACGTCAAGGCCGACCCCGAGCTCTGAGGCGGACGCCCTCTGTGAAGCTTGAGATCCTGTAGCCAAGCTCCGTTCCCGCCGTCCGGGAGGCTCCGATGAAGGTCGACGTCCTGACCGAGGCCGTGATCGCCGCCCCGTGTGATCAGGTCGCTTCGTACGCGGCCGACCCCACGAACGCGCCCGTGTGGTATGCCAACATCACTTCCGTCGAATACCGGACCCCACCACCGGTGCAGATCGGCTCGAAGGTCGCGTTCGTCGCCCGCTTTCTCGGCAGGCGGCTCGCCTACACGTACGAGATCACGGCGTACGAGCCCGGCCGCCGGATGGTGATGCGGACGGAGCAGGGTCCGTTCCCCATGGAGACCACCTACACATGGGAGCCGTACGGGCTATACGCGGACCGCACCCGCATGACCCTGCGCAACCGGGGTGAGCCCAGCGGATTCGCCTCGCTCGGAGCCACCGTGATCGCGGCCGCCATGCGCCGCGCCCAGCGCAAGGACCTGGCGGCGCTCAGGGCGCTGCTGGAGGCACGTTGAGTACGGACGGCTACTTGGGCGGAAGTGTGGCGGCGAAAGCCGTGGCCGTCGTGATCCAGTGGTCCAGGACGGCGTCCTCCGCCAGAGAGGGCCCGCCGACGGTCACCCAGCCGCGCATCGGACGTCCGGTGAAGTCCATGGGCCGGGCCTCCGGGCGGGCGAGGGCCCGCTCGGTCCCCTCCGGACCCACGCGGGCGATGAGCTCGTCGCCGGCCACGCCCACCGTCATGTTGCCGTGCAGCAGGAAGGTGAGGCCCCCGAACATCCGTTTCTCCGTGAGGTCGGGCCGCTCACCGAGCCGCTCCCGGACCCGCTGGGCCAGCCCTTCGTCGTACGTCACGCTTCCACTGTCCTGCGCAGAGCGGCCGCCCGCACGCCGGCCTTGACCGGCCAGTTCAGCCGGACGTGGCGCGGCTGATGGCGGACTCGACGAAGCTGGTGGCGAAGGCCGCCTCCTTGCCGGTCAGGGCGCCACCGAGGTTCCAGACGTCGGAGGCCGGCCGACGGGCCAGCCCGTCGTCACCGCACACGACCATCCGCCCATCCGGGCCCGGGTGTTGAGGCTACGCTGATCTCGAGGACACCGCCCGAGGATGCCCCTGATGAGCAGGTCGGCCCGGCCCCCGGCCACCCGGCCGGTGTACGGCGCGAGGCCGTTCGGGGGAATCAGCGGCCTGGAGGGGGCCACGGCCGGGGTGCGTGGCGAGACATGAGAAGTGACCGCTCACGAACACCGGGCCTGGAGCAGCGGCTTCTACGCGCGGGCGATCCACACCCCGCAGCGCACCCTGTCCCTGTGCGACGCGGAGGGCTGGTGGTTCCCCCTGGACCTGGAACGGTGGTGCGCCCGGGCGGACGGGGCCGACCGGACGGTGCTGCGCCGGTGCACCGGCCGGGTGCTGGACATCGGATGTGGCGCCGGCCGGCTGGTCGAGGCGTTGACGGGGCGGGGCAGCCAGGTCCTCGGCATCGATGTCTGTCCCTCCGCCGTGATCACGACCGTGTGCCGGGGCGGCTCCGCCCTGAGCCGGTCCGTCTTCGATCCGATCCCCGACGAGGGCCAGTGGGGAACGGCGCTGCTGATCGACGGGAACATCGGCATCGGCGGTGACCCCCGGCGGCTGCTGCGCCGGGTCCGAGACCTCGTACACCGGGAAGGCCTCCTCCTGGTGGAGACCGCCTCCACTGACGTGGACGAGCGCCGCCGCGTCCGGATCCACGCCGGGCAACGGCCCGTGAGCGCCGTCTTCCCGTGGGCCCTGGTCGGCACCGCCGCCCTGAGCCGCCACGCGGCCTCGTCGGGATGGACCGAGGCCGAGCGGTGGACCACCGCCGGAGGCCGTCACTTCGTCGCGCTGCGCGCCTGCCGCTGAGCCCGGCTCCGGTTCCATGTTCGAACGATGAGTACCGCTGCGGAGGCCGCGAACAGCGCGGCCGTGATCAGCAGCCACCGCGACAGGAAGCCGTCCGCGGGAAGGGCGGTCGCGGCGGTGTAGTACCCCACCCGGCCCAGGACCAGCGGCCACCAGACCAGCAGCAGGACACCGGAGACGAAGGCGGGCACGCGGACGTAGTTCACGCTCACCCGCGGCGCGGGCCGCTCGTCGCCCCGGCCCCGGGCGAACAGGACCTGCATCGCGCGGTCGGTCACCGAATACAGGGGGAGCAGTACGAGGTCGTGCAGGAGGGCCGCACCGACGAACCACACGGCCACGCCGACGGTGTCCCCCTCGAACAGGCGCAGCCCGGCGTACAACGCGAGGGCGAAGGAGGCCAGGACGAGCAGCAGGTGCAGCGGGGAGGCGCCGTAGCGGCGCCGGAAGGCCGTCGCGGCGCTCATGCCGGCTCTCCGAACGCCAGGCGGGTGACCCACTTGGTGTTGTGCACGCCCGGTGCCCCGGGGACGATGATCCGCGCCGGATAGCCGTGGTCGGGGGAGAGGACCGCTCCGTTGACCCGGACGGCCAGGAGCGACCGGCTGTCGCGGACCTGGTTGTCGCGCAGCACCGCCGAACGGAAGGAGCCCCCGCGCTGCACCGACTCCACCAGGACCTCGGGCGTGCGTACACCGAGCCCCACGAGGGCGGCCAGATCGGTGAGCCGGACTCCGGTCCACTGCTGGTCGGTGGTGGACCAGCCTTCCACACAGGCGATCGGCAGGGCAGCCTCGCGTTGCGGCATGGCCAGCAGCTGCTGGTACGTCAGGTCGACTTGTCGGCCGGCGCCGCGTACGGTCAGCCGCCAGGCGGGGCCCGTGTCACTGGGCCGGATGCCGACCGAGACGGCGGTCTTGTTGATCTGGAAGCCGTTCGGGCCCGCGCCCGGATCCCGGCCGTGCGGCGCGAGCAGTGCGGTCCGCCGCCACCACCCGCCGATGCTCTGCCCCGCCGTGACTACCAGCAGCACCGCCGACCCGAGGCCGACCATGGCGAGGGCGCCCCGGCGCGAGATGGTCGGGGTCGCGGGCCGCGGGGAGATCAGCCCGGCCGCCTCCTCGGTACCCGCGGCGGGCCCCCCGAGCCGGTGCCGGACGGCGCGCAGGGCTCGGGGTAGCCGGAAGGACACGTGCACCACGAAGGCGCCGATGAACACCCAGGCCCCGTAGAAGTGCAGTGTGTAGAAGGAGCCGGGGAAGATGTAGTGCAACTGGACGTTGAGGATCCCGGTGACGAACTCGAATCCGGCGCCGCCGACCAGGAGGAACAGGGAGAGCCGGTCGAGGGCATGGCTCAGCGAGCGGATCGGAGGCCACTCGAACAGCTTCGGAATGACCGACCACAGCTTCGCCAGGAGCACCGGCACGAGCACGATCCCGAGCGTGACGTGCACCCCCTGAGTGACCCGGTAGAGCCAGTACGGGGACGTCGGCCAGGAGAAGAGGTAGAAGCCGAGCCATCCCTTGTCCGGGGTCTGGTCGTTGACCGCCGCCAGATCCGGGTTGTACGCCGCGTACGACAGCAGGCCGGTCACGAACAGCACCGTGATCCCGAACAGCAGGACCAGCCCGAACACCGCGGTCAGCCTCGGACCGCGCAGGGGACTGCGCCAGAACTCCGGACGCGCCGGCCCCGGTGGAGGCCCCGCCCCCACGGCCGAAGCCATGGCCTTCCGCAAGCGAGCCAGCGGCCCGGGCCCGGATTTCCGACCGGTGGGCTGCCCGGTTCCCGGACCTCGACGGGGCGGGGCCCCGGCCGCCGGTGCCGGCACGCCGTCCGGCCGATCCGGCCCGACGCCGCTCACACCCATCGGACACCTCCACGTAGCGGGATACCGGCCGTCGGAGAGAACATGCCGCACCGTGGATGCGACCGGTCCGGCGACACGCCAGACGCGGACCACCATGTGCATTCGGGCGACCCCTGCCCATGAGGGGGCAGGCCTCCCGGCCCTCTTCGCGGTCGCTCCTGACGGGCCCGACGATGTACTGCCGGCTTGACCGAGTGTCAGGACAACCGAGTTGCTCCGGGTACCCGAGGCCACTCGGAGGGACGTCGGACGGTTCGGGGCCGCCTGGACTTCGCACCCATCCGGATCGACGTCGGTGATCTCCTGGTCGCGCAGGTGAACACGTGTGAAACGCGGGCTCATCACCACTGGGCGATGAGTGGGGTGTCCGGTCCGTGCTGCCGCCAGGCTTCGGTGAGGCGGACGAGGCGGGTGGGGGCGGCGATGCCGCGCACGGTTGCGATCTTGTCGTTGACGATGTCGAACGTGACGGCGCCGATGACCTGGTCGCCGAGCACGAAGAGGATGGCGGGGGCGCCGTTGACGAGCGCGTAGTGGATGGCGGGCGCTCCGCCGGCAAGCCGTCGTTTCGCGGGCGTGGGTTTGAAGCCGCCCCGTGCGATGGCGGCGACGCGCTGCGGAGTGTCGTACCGCAGCAGCTTCTCGGCCAGGCCGGCGCCGTCGGAGATTGCGATCACGTCGTCGGTGAGCATTGCCACCAGACGTTCGGTGCGGCCCGAGGTGGCAGCGGCGAGGAACTCCTCGACGATCCTGCGGGCGGAAGCCGGGTCGACCTCGCCGCCGCGGCGGCGTGCGGCGGTGATGCGGGTCCGGGCGCGGTGGAGGTGCTGCTGGCTTGCGGACTCGGTGATGTCGAGGATCTCGGCGATCTCGGCGTGGCCGTAGGAGAACGCTTCGCGCAGGAGGTAGACGGCCCGCTCGATGGGTGAGAGGCGCTCCATGACGGTCAGCACGGCCAGGGAGACCGATTCGCGCTGCTCGAAGGTGTCGGCCGGGCCGAGCATCGGGTCGCCGTCGAGGAGCGGTTCGGGCAGCCAGGCGCCGACGGTTCTTTCGCGGCGGGCCTGTGCCGAGCGGAGTCGGTCGAGGCACAGGTTGGTGACGACCTTGGTCAGCCATGCTTCCGGCGCTTTGATCTGCTGCCGGTCGGCGGCCTGCCAGCGCAGGAACGCGTCCTGTACGGCGTCTTGGGCGTCGGCGGCGGAGCCCAGCAGCCGGTACGCCAGCGAGGCCAGCCTGTTCCGGCTGGCCTCGAACCGACTTGTGTCGAAGAGATCGATGGCGGCGCTGTCCACGCGGATCACCCTATGGGGCGGCTACGCGACCGCCTTCTCGGGGGACGCGTCACAAGCGGGGGCCAGGCGGTGCTTGCGCTTGGGCAGGCCGAAGGTCGGGTGGGAGTTGGTCCACAGCGACATCTTGAGGATGCCCGCCTTGATCCGCGCGGCCTTCCGGCCGCCTACGTACTTCGGCTTTGCCTGCCCTGTGTTGTCGACCATCTGCAGGATCCCGTCCCGCCGTCCGAGGCTGATGTGGTTGCCCGGGTACTCCAGCTTGGTGTTTGCGATCTTGCGGCCGGTCAGGCGTCCCACGATCGCGTTCGTGGCCTGCATGCCGGTGAAGCCGGCCGAAGCGCAGGACATCGGCAGCGGCCGGCCGTTGTCGCCGATGGCGTAGGCGCTGTCGCCGACGGCGTAGACGTTCGGGTGCGAGAGCGAGCGCATGGTGCGATCGACGACGATCCGACCGTTCTCGGTGACCTCCAGCCCGCCGGCGGCGGCGATGGGGCCGGCCGCGAACCCGGCCGTCCACACGGTCGCGTCGGACGCCAGGGCGGCGCCGTCGGCGCACAGCACCCGCGCCGCTTCGACGGCTTCGACCTCGGTGTGCTCCAGGACGGTGATGCCCAGCCGGTCGCAGGCCTGGCGCAGGTGGCTGCGGGCTCCGGCGGAGAGCCGGTCGCCCAGCTCTCCTCGGGCGACCAGCGTTACCGACAGGCCGGGCCGGGATTCGGCGATCTCGGTGGCCGTCTCGATGCCGGTCAACCCGTCGCCGACGACCAGCACACTTCCGCCTTCGCCCCGCCTGTCCAGGCTGTCCAGGCGCTCGCGCAGACGCAGCGCCGAGGGCCGGCCGGCGACGTCGAAGACGTGCTCGGCCACACCGGGGACGCCGTGGTCGGCGGCGTGGCTGCCGAGCGCGTAGAGAAGCGTGTCGTATCCGAGCTCGCCGTCGGCGTCGGCCACGGCGACGACCTGGCGCTCGGGGTCGACGGCAGTGACACGGGCCAGGCGCAGCCGTATTCCCGTGCCCACGAAGACGTCGGCGAGCTCTGGAGCCTCGATCTCCTGGCCGGCCGCGAGTTGGTGCAGCCGCAGCCGCTGGACGAAGTCCGGCTCGGCGTTGACCACGGTGATCTCGGTGTCCTCCGGGGACAGCCGGCGGGCCAGGGTCCCGGCCACGTAGGTCCCGGCATAGCCGGCGCCGAGGACGACGATGCGGTGCTTCATGTGCTGCTCCTGTCGGTTCGCTTGGCTCTCGGTGACTTGAGCGGAACAGTGCCCCGATTCCTGACAGGAACTGGATGTGGCGTGGGTCACAGAATGGCAGGGGTATGGGCCGGGCTGGCCGGCTGTCTGATCCTGGCCTTCGCCCGCCCGTCTCCTCGGTTCTCTCCGGTGCCGCTGTGCTGGCCGTCGGCTCCTTCGCCCACGGCATCCGCCGTACGATCACCGCGCGCCGGGAACCGTAGCCCGGCGGCGCGCCACACCGGACACACGCAGAGCCGCCGACGCCCGTCTGCCTCGCGGGACTATGGCGCCAACCGCCAAGCCTCGAAAGCAGAGGGGCATCTCGTATGTCGCAGCTCAACGACTGGCAGACCCGGCTGACCTCGACCGACGCGCCTGCGGCGACCATCCTCGTCCGCCTGTACGTCGGGGCGGTATTCCTCTTCGAGGGCATCCAGAAGTTCCTCTACCCCGACCAATTGGGCACCGGCCGCTTCGACAAGGCCAGCATCCCCGCCCCAGGGTTCTTCGGCCCCCTGGACGGGGTCTTCGAGATCGGCTGCGGCATGCTGATCCTGGCCGGACTGTTCACCCGGCTCGCCACCGTCCCCATGGTCGTCGACATGCTTGGCGCCCTGCTCATCACCAAGCTGCCCATCCTGTGGGGCAACGCGCCGCTGTTCACCGGCAAGTCAGGCTGGTGGGCCTTCATCCACGAGTCCCGCACCGACCTCGCCCAACTGTGCGGCAGCCTCTTCCTGCTGATCGTGGGCGCGGGCGCCTACTCGCTCGATGCCCGTATGCACGGACCGTCCACCGGTATCCCGGCGGCGGAGCGGCAGCCGGTCCGGCACTGACCTGCGACGCGGTGCCCGTCTCGTCGAGGGCACGTTCCCTTCCCTGCCGGCCCCGGTGCAGGCCGCAGTTCAGCGGACAGCCGCTCGACCCGGGCCCGGCCAGATCATCGTCATCAGGTTCCTGTCGGGTGCTGGAGCAGGTCGGAGGGCGTCGGGTGTTCGGGCGGGTGTCACCGGCGGCCGGCCGCGGCCATGACGAGGCCGGTGATCAGCAGGGCCAGGCCGAGGACGAGGACGGGGAAGCCGGGTCCGGGCAGGACGTACATGGCTGTCCCGGCCAAGGTGAGCGGTGCGCCGATGGCGGCCATCACTCTTCCGTTCCGTCTTTCCGACATGGGCTGGCCCTTGCTCGGGGCTGTGGAACGTGTGGCGGCTGTGGTGTCGCGGCCGGTGAGGAAAGCCGTGAGTGCCCCAGTGAGCACAGCCCAGGCCGCTGCCGCCCAGCCGAGCCGGGGAATGCCGGTGAAGGCCGTGGCCGCGGCGACTGCTGTGCCGGCTGCCAGGGCCCGGGGGCTGGTCGCGAACGCCCACTGGCGGCGGGCGCTGCCCGGGTGCCGGAGCTGGGTGAGTGCGGTGCGGATGACCAGGGCGGCGATGACGATCACGGGTGCCAGCAGCGAAGAGTCGGCGTCGGCTATCAGGGGTGCTGTCCGTCTGCGCGGCCATCAACGGGTTCTGCCGTTGTAGCGCGCTGGGTCTCACCGAGGAGGTCCGCTGTACCGATGCAGTAGTCAGGTGTCGTGCGGCTCGGACAGTGCGAGGGTGGCTTGTGCGATGAGGATCGCGACGTCGTCGTGGTCGTCGGGGTGGCGCAGGGAGTGCAGGAGCCACTGGCAGGTGTCGTCCAAGGGGCGGCGTGGTCCGTCAAGGGTGTGCAGGAGGGTGTTCAGGCGCTCGTCGATGGGGTGGTGGCGGGTTTCGACGAGGCCGTCGGTGTAGAAGACGAGCCGGTCGCCCGGGCTCAGGTCGAAGGCGGTGGTGTGGAAGGGGACGCCACCGACACCGAGGGGTGCGCCGGTGGGCAGGTCGAGCAATTGGGGGTGCCGGCCGGCTGCGGCGAGGACGGGCGGGAGGTGTCCGGCGTTGGCGATGCGGCACCGGTGATCCTCCGGGTCGTAGACGGCGTACAAGCAGGTGGCGATGTAGTGCTCGAGCCCGCAGGTGATCTTGTCGAGGTGCCGGAGGACCTGGTCGGGTTCCAGGTTGAGGTCGGCGAAGGCGCAGGTGGCGGTGCGAAGGCGACCCATGGTGGCGGCGGCGTCGATGCCGTTGCCCATGACGTCGCCGACTACCAGGGCGGTCTTGTCGCCGGTCAGGGGGATGACGTCGTACCAGTCGCCTCCGACCTCGCTGGTTGCCTGGGCGGGCTGGTAGAGGGAGGCGATTTCCAGGCCCTTGAGTGGAGGTGGGTGGCCGGGCAGGAGGCTGCGTTGGAGGGTTTCGGCGGTGTTGCGGACGCTCTGGTGCCAGCGGGCGTTGTCGATGGCGACGGCGGCGCGGGCGGCCAGCTCCACGGCCAGGAGCACGTCATCTTCGTCGAAGGGGAGCGGGTTGCGGGCGCGCAGCAGGTCGAAGGCGCCGAGGACCTCGTTGCGGGCGATCAGCGGCACCGCGAGGTAGGAGTGCACGCCGGCTTCGGCGAAGGCGGCCGCGCCGTCGGCGTCGCGGGCGATGTGCTGCAGATCCTTGCTCCCGGCGTGGGCGACGACGATGGGCTGCCCTGTGTGGACGCACCGGGTGATCAGCCGGTCGGCGCTGTACGCGGCGAGGTCGCCGGCCTTGATGGCGGTGGTGGCCTGGGTGGGGTAGGCGGCGGCCACGGCGAGCGCGCGGAACACCTCCGGGCCCGGCTCGTGGGAGGGGGTGGTGCGGCGGAAGGCCAGGACGGAGTCAAGGACGTCGACAGCCGCGATGTCCGCGAGGTCGGGTACAGCGACATCGGCCAGCTCCTGGGCGGTCCGCTCGACTTCCAGGGTGGTGCCGACGCGGGCGGAGGCGTCGGCGATCACGGCCAGGCGGCGCCGGGCCCGGTCCGCCTCGCTGGCGGCCCGGTGCCGTTCGCTGACGTCGACCACCGAGTTCGCCACCCCGATCACCCGCCCGCTCCGGGTCTCGATGCGGTAGTACGACACCGACCAGGCGTGATCACGGTCCCGGTCGGCCGGCGTGCGGCCGACGGTGTACTGGTCAATCAGCGGTGTGCCGGTCAGCAGCACCTGCCGCAGCGCGGACTCGATGGTGTCGACGTCCAGGAACGGCAGGATGTCGGCGGGGCGGCGGCCGATGTGGTCGGCGGCCGGGATGCCGTTGATGCGCTCCAGGGCCGGATTCACCAGCAGGTAACGCAGGTCGGTGTCCAGCAGGGCGATGCCGATGGGAGCCTGCGAGACCAGGCGCTCGGACAGGGCCAGGCCCGTCTCCACCCGCGCCAGCGTGCTCTGGTCGGCGGCGATCCCCAGGGCATAGACGTCACCGAGGTCGTCCAGCAGCCGCATGTTGCGAAACTCCACCAGCCGCGTGCTGCCGTCCTTGTAGCGGATCGGGAACGCGCCGGCCCAGCTCGCCCCGGTGCTCATCACCTCGGCGAACAACTTGACCACCAGGTCCTGGTGCTCCTCGTGGACCAGCAGGTGCGCCGCGTACTGGCCCAGAGCCTCCTCGGCGGTGTAGCCGAACACCTCGTCGGCTTGCGGGCTCCAGAACACGATCCGCCCGCGCGTATCGAGCACGACCGCGGCCACACTGAGCAGATCGAGCAGCCCACCCGGTGGCGATGTCCCTGCCTGACGGTCCCGCCCCTGTCCCGGGAGCGGCTCGTGTGCACCCATCCTGGACGGCTCCCTCCTCAGCGGAGCCCGCCACAGGGCGCGCGCCAGCTGCAGGCTCTCCTAAACATGCTGCGCCCGGAACCCCGCTGCTGCACGATCCGAGGCGACCCGGGGACGACCCAGCACCCCCACATATCGGTGTCGCCCGTCCGCGGGGCGCTGGCATGGCAACCGGCAGCACGGCCGTCCTGCGGCTGGCCGTCCCGGCCTGCCGGCGGGGGCCGGGGTCGGCGCGGTGGAGACCGCACGGCATTCCGCTGTCGCGCCCTCGTGCCGAAGGACCTGCGCGGGGCCGCCTTCGGGCTGCTGGCCATGGGACCTGGGCTGGGCTCAAGGAGGCCCAGCTGTCGCCGGCTCGACCGCGGCCTATGGGCGGCGCGGCAAAGGCGCGGCGGGTGCCCGGGCACCGGACCTGACCCGGCTCGAACAGCAGACAGCGCGCCGGCCGAGGTGGGTTCAGAGCGTGAGAAGGCTTCGCACCGTGAGGCTGATGCCTACGGTGAGGACGGCGAGGGCAGTGAGGACCGTCGCGTAGGGGGTGTAACGGCGCAAGGAGGGCAGGCGGCGTTCACTCAGAGCGGCGAGCCTGCTTCCGCCGCCGGAGAGCAGCAGGCCGGCGGCGGTCAGCGTGAGGGCCATGCCGAGGCCGTGGCGGCCGACCGCAACATCCCGCACTCGGGACTCCTGTAGAGCTTGCCCTTGCCCGAGACCGAGGCGTGGCAGGTGATGACGATGTCCCGGGTCGGTCCGAGTGGGACCTCCGGCCTGCACGTCGAACCGAGCGGGACGTGACGGAACTCACCATGAGTCGATGGCATGTCGGCAGGCTCGGGCGGCACTGACAGCCGGCCGGGCAAGCTGTCTTCTCTACCCTGCAAGGGGCCGGACCGGACGAGTCCGAGCAGGTGCCCGGGTGTCAGCACAGGGGATCTGGGGACCAGTTGGGGACCATGCGATGTGGGCGGTGGTGCACGACACGCCTCATCATGCACCGTCTGCACCCCAACTAAGTGCGGTATGTCTGGATAATCGGGGTAGCCCGCACATCTGGGGGTCAAGGGGTCGCAGGTTCAAATCCTGTCGTCCCGACTTGAGGTTCGCCTCGTAGTCGCAGATCAGAGCCCTGTCTCACTTCGGTGAGGCAGGGCTTTTGGTCGTCCTCCGGGGGTGTCGTGTCGTCTTTCGTCACAGAACGTCCCTTTTTCGCACTTCTCGCCGCCCCAGGGGTCCCGCAACGCAAGCGCAGCCACATGGGTGAAGACCGCGCCTCCGATTGCGGCAGTCGTCGAGCGTACTGACACTGAAGGCGCGTGTGACCTGTCAAGCAACGAGTAGACGAGCGGAGTAGTCATGTCTGAGTCTGCGAACGGCTTCGCCTGCGAAGCGGGTGCCCAGGACTTTACTGCCACGGCGTACCGGGACGGCAAGGGCAGCCGCCGGGTTGAGGTGAAGGGCACGTGTTCGTGTCAAACCCCGGGCTTCAAACTCAAGTTGGAACTTGAGTCCCCGCCGATCGTTCCTGACGAGCTGCACCTGAACCTGACTGAAGACGAGCCCGGTGGGACCGTCGCGCAAGTCATCACGCCCACGGATGTGGAAGGCACGTTCGACATCGGCGATGAGGTCGAGCGCGTTCTGATCGTCAACAGAGGGTTCAGCGTGCCGATCAAAGAGGGATGAAGGCGGCTTGCGAGGCGGACCCGAGTCCCCCCTCCTGGTCAGCCAAAGCACCCCTCAACAGCTCCTGTTCCTCTTCAACGCCGTCGGCTGGGGCCTTGCCGAGGGCCGGTACGACGGCACCCTGGTCCTGCGACGGGTCAGCGGACAAGATGCTTTGACCAAGAACTTCTGCCTGATGGTCTCCAAGGACGCCGCAGCGACCATCCGCGGTGCCGGCCAGCACACGTTCCACGACTTCCGCGACGACGTCCCGGGAAGCGGAGCGCAGCAGACGGAGGCCAAGGGCTGCTACGTCCTGTCCCCGGTGTGACGAGCGGCGGCGGTCAGTCGGCCCGGACCGGGCGGCCCGCGTGGAGTTCCAGGGGGCCCGCGCCGGTGGTACGGGCGGTGAGGCAGGCTGTGACGCGGCGCCGCAGTGAGGGTTTGACGAGGTCGCGGAGTGCGGCCGGGGTAGCCGTGCGCCACTCGAGGTGCTCGCCGGGGTTCAGCCGGATCCGGGCGAGGGCCGGGGCGTCGAGGACGCCGCCGTCGTAGACGAAGCGGACGCGGGCCAGCCGGCCCGGCTTGTGGGACCAGTCGACGGCCAGCAGGCGTCCCGGGGCGAGGTCGAGGCCGATCTCCTCGTGGACCTCCCGCCGTGCGGCGCCGCGCGGCGTCTCGCCGAGGTCGCTGTCGATGCCGCCGCCCGGCAGCTGCCAGCGGCTGGTGTCGCCGTACGCGGGCCGCACCAGCAGGATCCGGCCTTCGGCGTCGGTGAACAGCACGCTCGCCGCGGTCAGCGCCTTCGGGCGGCTGGCGCGGTGGCCGGCGGCGTCGAGGGTGCCCGCGTGTTCCAGGGCGGCGCGGTCGGCCGGTTCGAGGCCGGCCGGGGAGCCGGGCTGGGGCACCCCCTCGACCAGGTGGGCGACGGAGCCGGTGTGCAGGGCGGCCAGGCCGGCGCGCAGCCGGGGTGCGATGCGGTCGGGGAGGGCCGCGCAGGCCTCGTCCGGCCGGAGCCAGCGCGCCTCGGTGATCTCGCCGTCCGGGAAGGAGAGCGCGGCGGCCTCGGCCGGCGGCAGCGGACCGACGAGGTGGACGTGCACCACGAGGGAGCGCCCGAGCGGGCCGGGCGGCCGGGAGTCCACCGCGAGCAGCCGCCCGACGGGCACGGTGAGGCCCAGCTCCTCCTCCAGCTCGCGGGCCAGCCCCGCCTCCGGGGTCTCGGTGTCCTCCACGGTGCCGCCGGGCAGTTCCAGATCCGCCTTGTACGAGGTGGTCAGTACGAGGACCCGCCCGCGGGTGTCCACGACGATCCCGGTGGCGGCCACGAGCGGGGCGGGCTGGGTGGCGTAGTACGCCCGCACCTCGTCGGGGGAGGGGCGGTCGGGCACGGCGGGCTCCTGGGGTCGTCGGTACGCGGCGGTGTGCGTGCCCTGGAACTATCGCGTACGGCCCGGCATGCGGACGTCAGGCGCGGGCCAGGAGCAGACCGCCCATCGTGACCATGGTCGCCGCGACCAGACCGTCCAGCACCCGCCACGCGGCCGGGCGGGCCAGCAGGCCGCTGAGCAGCCGGGCCCCGTACCCCAGGGTGCCGAACCAGGTCAGGCTGGCCAGGCCGGCCCCGATGCCGAAGGCCCAGCGCAGGTCGCCCCGGTCGGCGGCGAGGGAGCCGAGGAGCAGGACGGTGTCCAGGTAGACGTGCGGGTTGAGCCAGGTCATGGCCAGGCAGGTCAGTACGGCCCGGCGGCCGGACCCGGCCGTGGCCCCCTCCGCGCTGAGGGCGGAGCCCGGGGCGGGCCGCAGCACCCGGCGGGCCGCGAGGACTCCGTAGCAGATCAGGAACCCGCCGCCGGCGAGCCCGACCACGGTCAGGGCGGCGGGCCAGGCGGTGACGAACGCGCCGACGCCGGCGACGCCGAGGGCGATCAGCAGCGCGTCGGACACGGCGCAGATGGCGACCACGGCGAGGACCGCGTGGCGCCGCGCGCCCTGGCGGAGGACGAAGGCGTTCTGCGCGCCGATGGCGACGATGAGGGAGAGTCCGGTGCCGAAGCCGGCGAGGGCCGCCGTGATGATGCCGTGTGTCATGCCGTCGACCGTAGGCAGCGCTTCCGGTTCAGTACAGCTAAAGATTTTTACGTACCATTAGCACTCGTGATGGATGAGCTTCCTCTCGACCAGGTACGGACCCTGCTGGCGGTGGTGGACGAGGGCACCTTCGACGCGGCGGCGGCCGCCCTGCACGTGACGCCGTCCGCCGTCAGCCAGCGGGTCAAGGCCCTGGAGCAGCGCACCGGGCGGGTGCTGCTGATGCGGACGAAGCCCGTGCGGGCGACGGAATCCGGGGAGGTGGTGGTCCGCTTCGCCCGGCAGCTGGCCCGGCTGGAGCGGGACGCGCGGGCCGAGCTGGGGATGGCCGAGGGGCTGGGGCCGGTGCGGCTGCCGATCGCGGTGAACGCGGACTCCCTCGCCACCTGGTTCCTCACCGCGCTGGCCCGGGTACCGCAGGATCCGCCCGTCTGCGTCGAGCTGCACCGCGAGGACGAGTCGTACACGACGGCGCTGCTGCGGGAGGGCCAGGTGATGGCGGCGGTGACCTCCTCGCCGGACCCGGTCGCCGGGTGCAGCGTACGGATGCTGGGGCTGGCGCGGTACCTGCCGGCGGCGAGCCCAGGCTTCGCGGCGAGCCGTCTGGCGGGCTCACTGGCTCAGGACCTGAGGCGGGCGCCGGTGATCGTCTTCGACCGGAAGGACGAACTCCAGGACCGCTTCGTGCAGTCGCTGACCGGGGACGCGGCGAGCGGGGCGGGGCCGGTGCGGCACTCCGTACCGACGTCGGAGGGGTTCCGTGACGCGGTGGTCGCGGGGCTGGGGTGGGGGATGGTGCCGGAGCAGCAGGCGAGGCCGCTGGTACGGACGGGGGAGCTGGTGCTGCTGGCTCCGCGGCGGCCGTTGGACGTGCCCCTGTACTGGCAGCAGTGGAAGCTGGATTCGCCGGCGCTGTCCATCGTGGCGCGGGTGGTCGCGGAGACGGCCGCGGAGGCGCTCCGCGGGCCCGCGCGGGCGACCTCCTGAGGACCCCCTAAGCTGCGGGGCATGGAGTCCTACACGATCGGCCAGGCGGCGCGGCTGCTCGGGGTGAGCGTCGACACGGCGCGGCGCTGGGCGGACGCCGACCGGTTCCCCACCCGCCGGGAGGGTGCGCGGCGCATCGTCGACGGGCCCGACCTGGCCGCGTTCTGCGTGGAGGCCGCGCAGGAGAGCGGCGACGGCGAGGAGACCCCGTACACCTCGGTGCGCAACGCCTTCCCGGGGATCGTCACCGCGGTGAAGCTGGGCACGGTGGACGCGCAGGTGGAGATCCAGGCCGGGCCGCACCGCATCGTGTCGCTGCTGACGCGGGAGGCGGTGGAGGAGCTCGGGCTGGAGGTGGGCGCGCGGGCCACGGCGCGGGTGAAGTCGACCAGCGTGTTCGTCGACCGGACGTGACGCGCGCCGCCCGGACGTGACGCGCGCCGCCCGGGAGTGACGCGCGCCGCTCGATTCTCGGCATGACCGCAGCCCAGGGGGCGTCTCGGGTGATGGCAGACTGGCCGCTGATCAGCCGAAGAGGAGCACGCCGTTGTCCATGTTCAGCAACCTCCGCCGGGTCGTCCGCCGCGGCTACCGGCGGGCCGTCGACCTCAGCCACCCGGCCCGCTCCCCGCTCGGCAGTGCCGTGGTCAACTGCGTCGTCTACCAGGACGGCGTGCGCCAGGACGGCTGCGCGGAGGTCGAGGAGGCGCTGCGCAGGGTCCGCAAGACGGGCGACGGCTTCGTCTGGATCGGCCTGCACGAACCGCCGCAGTCGGAACTCGCCGGGCTCGCCGAGCTGTTCGGCCTGCACCCGCTCGCCGTCGAGGACGCCGTGCACGCGCACCAGCGCCCCAAGGTGGAGCGGTACGACAACACGTTGTTCTCCGTCTTCAAGACCGTGCGCTACGTCGATCACGAGGAGCTGACCGCGACCAGCGAGGTGGTGGAGACCGGTGAGCTGATGGCCTTCACCGGCGAGGACTTCGTCATCACCATCCGGCACGGTGGCAGCGGCACCCTCGGTCCGGTGCGCGAGGCGCTGGAAGCCGATCCGGGGCAGCTGGCCAAGGGGCCGGCGGCCGTTCTGCACGCCATGGCCGACCATGTGGTCGACGACTACGTGGCCGTCACGGACGCGGTGCAGAACGACATCGACGCCGTCGAGACGGCGGTGTTCAGCGAGGACGGCGGGCGCGGCGACGCCGGCCGGATCTACCAGCTCAAGCGCGAACTCCTGGAGCTGCGGCGGGCGGTGGCGCCTCTGAGCCGCCCGCTGGAGCAGCTGGCCACACAGCCGATACCGGTCATCCCGCCGGAGGCGCGCGCGTACTTCCGGAACGTGGCCGACCACCTGACCCGGGCCACCGAGCAGATCAGCGCCTACGACAACCTGCTCGACTCGATCCTGCAGGCACACCTGGCGCAGGTGACCGTCGCGCAGAACGAGGACATGCGCAAGATCACGGCGTGGGCGGCCATCGTCGCCGTGCCGACCATGGTCTGCGGGGTCTACGGCATGAACTTCGACCACATGCCGGAGCTGCACTGGACGTACGGGTACCCGCTCGTCCTCGGCCTCATGACGGTCGCCTGCTTCGTCATCCACCGCGGCTTCCGGCGCAACGGCTGGCTCTGAACTCGTGCGATGGCTGACTCCTGGGTCTTGAGCGCCTCCGAATTCTGGTAGTAAAGTTTCCTAACGAAACCGGGAATGCCTCAACTACCCCACGGAGGCCTTGTGTTCGCCCCCCACCGCAAGACACTGGTCATCGGCGCCCTGCTCGGCAGCACACTCCTCGCCGTACCGGTCGCGGCCCACGCGACCGCGGCCGACGCCGGCGCCGCCCCCACGAAGGTGACCGCGGCGGCCGCCGTCGGCCTCGACGATCCGGCGAAGAAGGAGATCGCCATGAAGATCGTGTCCAGTGCGGAGAACTCCTCGCTGGACTGGAAGGCGCAGTACAAGTACATCGAGGACATAGGCGACGAGCGCGGCTACACGGCCGGGATCATCGGCTTCTGTTCCGGCACCGGCGACATGCTCGACCTCGTCGAGTACTACACCCAGGTCAAGCCGGGCAACGTGCTCGCCAAGTACCTCCCCGCCCTGCGCGAGGTCGACGGCACCGACTCGCACGCCGGCCTCGACCCCAACTTCACCAAGGACTGGGCGAAGGCGGCCCAGGACGCCGAGTTCAGGAAGGCCCAGGACCACGAGCGCGACCGGGTCTACTTCAACCCGGCGGTCAAGCAGGGCAAGTCCGACGGGGTCGGCACCCTCGGCCAGTTCATCTACTACGACGCCATCGTCATGCACGGCGACGGCGGCGACTCCACCAGCTTCCGCAACATCCGCAAGCGGGCGCTGTCCAAGGCCAAGCCCCCGGCCCAGGGCGGCAGCGAGACGGCCTGGCTGAACGCCTTCCTCGACGCCCGTGTCTGGGCGATGAAGCAGGAGGAGGCGCACAGCGACACCAGCCGCGTGGACACCGCGCAGCGGGTCTTCCTGAAGAAGGGCAACCTGAACCTCAACACCCCCCTCGACTGGAAGGTCTACGGCGACTCCTTCCACATCGGCTGACGCAGGTGCGGCCGGAGCCCGGGCCCGGGCTCCGGCCGCGGTTCCCGCGCGGCCGATCGGGCGGCGCCGGAAAGCCTTGACCGGCCAGTAACAGGGGCATAAATTCTGCCCCGGCTTGATCCAGCAGGACGGGCCCACCATCCGTCCTCCGGGGGGACTCGTGCACTACTACACCGATGTGCTGAAGAAGTACGTCCTCTTCTCCGGGCGTGCCCGCCGCCAGGAGTTCTGGATGTTCGTCCTGTGCAACCTCGTGGTCGAGGCCGTCGTCGTGACCCTTGATTTCACGCTCGGCACGAAGGGCATCCTCGCCGGGGTCTACACCCTGGCGATCCTCCTGCCGTGCATCGGCCTCACCGTGCGCCGGCTGCACGACACGGACAGGTCCGCCTGGTGGTACCTGCTCGTCCTGATCCCGTTCCTCGGCTGGATCTGGCTCATCGTCCTCATGGCCGCCGAGGGCCGGCCCGCGCCGAACGCGTACGGCCCGAGCCCCAAGCTGATCCACGCCTGACCGGCCCGCGCACCCGCGCACCCGGGCGCCGCCGCCGACGGAACGACGTCGGCGGCGGCGCCCTCGCGTGACGGGCGTGACACGCGTCTCCCGAGGCTCGTGGGAGGGGGCTGTCCAGACCGGCCCGATCACGAGATATCTTGATGTCGAGCAATGTTGCAGACGAGAGACGCAGACTGTGGAGCGGAGCATCCGGTGACTGACTCGACCATCATCTACACGCACACTGACGAGGCCCCGGCCCTCGCGACGTATTCGTTCCTGCCTGTGGTCCAGGCGTACGCGTCGACGGCCGGTGTGAATGTCGAGACCCGTGACATCTCCCTGGCCGGTCGGATCATCGCCAGCTTCCCGGAGTACCTCCAGGAGAGCCAGCGGATCGCCGACGCCCTGGCCGAGCTCGGCCAGCTGGCGAAGACGCCGGAAGCCAACATCATCAAGCTGCCCAACGTCTCGGCCTCGATCCCGCAGCTGAAGGCCGCGGTCGCCGAGCTCCAGGGCCAGGGCTACGCCCTCCCGGACTACCCGGACGACCCGAAGACCGACGAGGAGCGCGAGATCCGCGCCCGCTACGACAAGGTCAAGGGCAGTGCCGTCAACCCGGTCCTGCGCGAGGGCAACTCCGACCGCCGCGCCCCCGCCTCGGTCAAGAACTACGCCAAGACGCACCCGCACCGCATGGGCGCTTGGGTCCCCGAGTCGAAGACGAACGTCGCCACCATGGGCGAGAACGACTTCCGCTCGACGGAGAAGTCCGCCGTGATCGCCGAGGCCGGCACCCTGCGCATCGAGCACGTGGCCGCCGACGGCGCCACCACCGTGCTGCGCGAGTCCGTACCGGTCCTCGCCGGTGAGGTCGTGGACGCGTCCGTCCTGCACGTCGACGCGCTGCGCACCTTCCTGAACGACCAGATCGAGCGCGCCAAGGCCGAGGGCGTCCTGTTCTCCGTGCACCTCAAGGCCACGATGATGAAGGTCTCCGACCCGATCATCTTCGGCCACGTGGTCCGCGCCTTCCTCCCGAAGACCTTCGCCCGCTACGGCGAGACCCTCGCCGCCGCCGGCCTGTCGCCCAACGACGGCCTCGGCGCCGTCCTGAACGGCCTGGGCGCGCTGCCCGACGGCGACGCGATCAAGGCCTCCATCGACGCCGAGATCGCCGAGGGCCCCGCCCTCGCGATGGTCGACTCCGACAAGGGCATCACCAACCTGCACGTGCCGTCCGACGTCATCGTCGACGCCTCCATGCCGGCCATGATCCGCACCTCCGGCCACATGTGGGGCCCCGACGGCAACGAGGCCGACACCCTCGCCGTCCTCCCGGACAGCAGCTACGCCGGTGTCTACCAGGTCGTCGTCGACGACTGCCGCGCCAACGGCGCCTTCGACCCCTCGACCATGGGCTCGGTGCCGAACGTCGGCCTCATGGCCCAGAAGGCCGAGGAGTACGGCAGCCACGACAAGACCTTCGAGATCGCCGCCGCGGGCACCGTCCGCGTCGTCGACGCCGCGGGCAACACGGTCCTGGAGCAGGAGGTCGCCGCCGGTGACATCTTCCGCTCCTGCCAGACCAAGGACCTGCCGATCCAGGACTGGGTCAAGCTCGCCGTCACCCGCGCCCGCGCCACCGGCAACCCGGCCGTCTTCTGGCTGGACGAGGGCCGCGCGCACGACGCGCAGGTGATCGCCAAGGTCAAGACGTACCTGGCCGACCACGACACCGAGGGCCTGGACATCAAGATCCTGTCCCCGGTCGAGGCCACCGCCTTCTCCCTGGAGCGCATCCGCCGCGGCGAGGACACCATCTCGGTGACCGGCAACGTGCTGCGCGACTACCTGACCGACCTCTTCCCGATCCTGGAGCTGGGCACCAGCGCCAAGATGCTGTCGGTCGTCCCGCTGATGAACGGCGGCGGCCTCTTCGAGACGGGCGCCGGCGGCTCCGCCCCGAAGCACGTCCAGCAGCTGGTCAAGGAGAACTACCTGCGCTGGGACTCGCTCGGCGAGTTCTTCGCGCTCGCGGCCAGCTTCGAGCACCTCGCCAGCACCACCGGCAACGCCCGCGCCCAGGTGCTGGCCGACACCCTGGACCGCGCGACCGGCACCTTCCTCAACGAGGACAAGTCGCCGAGCCGCAAGCTGGGCGGCATCGACAACCGCGGCAGCCACTTCTACCTCGCCCTGTTCTGGGCGCAGGAGCTGGCTAAGCAGACCGACGACGCCGAGCTGGCCGCGGCCTTCGCGCCGCTCGCCAAGACCCTGGCCGAGCAGGAGCAGACCATCGTCGCCGAGCTCATCGCGGTGCAGGGCTCCCCGGCCGACATCGGCGGCTACTACCAGCCCGACGCCACCAAGGCCGCGGCGATCATGCGCCCGTCCGCGACCCTCAACCAGGCGCTGGCCCTCCTCGGCTGACACCTGAGTCGCACGCGTGACGTCTCCGCCCCGGCCGGCCTCGTGCCCGGCCGGGGCGGACCCGTGTCCGTACCCCCGTACCCGCCCGCGGTGTACGGCGGATTCGCGGACGGGGTCGTCCTGGGACTGCTGGCCGAGGAGTGGACCCTGCGCTAGCGTTCACGGATCGGTGACCTATGGGGGGTTCTGTGGCACGCGGCTCCAACACGTCCTGCGCCGGTATCGGGTGCGCGGTTCTCCTGCTCGTGGCGTTCGTCCTGCCCACCGTCGGGTACCTGCTGTCGCTTCCGCTGACGCTGCCCGACCTGATGGCGGCGCAGACGCCGCCGCAGCAGCTGCACGGCTTCGTCCCGTACCTGATCACCTACGCGATCCCGGTCGTGGTGGCCCTGGGCTTGGCGTTCTTCGCCGGCCGGCGCCGCCCGTTCGTGTGGTGGCTGGTCCTCGCGCGAGCCGCGGCCCTGCTGGCCCTGGTCGCCCCGGCCCTGTGGTGGACGGAGAGCAGGGTCGGCGACCAGCCCCTGTGGAACGTCCGGGCGACGGCCGAGAGCACGGCCGCCGGACTGGTCGCGCTCGCCTTCGTCGCCGCGGTCCGATGGTGGGACGCCTCCCGCGGCCGTCCGCTCGCCGCCAGGAGTGCCCGGCGGCCGGCGCCGGGGGAGGTCTGGCTGGCGATGGTGCCGCTCCGCGAGGATCCCGGACGGCAGCTGCGCCACTACTGCGTGGTGCTGGCCTCCCACGCCGACCACGCGGAGGTCGCCCAGATCACCAGCCAGGACAAGGACGGGCGGTCCGACCACATCCGGATGCCGAACGACGGCTGGGACAAGGTCTCCGGCCGCGCCCACTGGGTGGAGTTCGGCCGGCCGCCGCGCCAGGTCGACTACCGGCTGTTCCTCAAGACCCGGCCCCAGGGCCGCTGTCCGGCCCCGGTGTGGCGCCGGCTCAGCCGGCAGCCGGGCTGAGGCCGGCGGCCACCGCGTCAGAGCCGGTGGACCCACTCCTGCTCGAAGGCCAGCGGGGACCGCCCGGACGCGAGGATCCGCAGTCCGGGGGCCACCGCGAGCAGGCGGCGCAGCCAGGCCAGTGCCTCGGGGCCGAGCTGTTCGGCGCCGTCCAGGACGAGCAGCATGTCCCGTTCGGCCAGCCACGAGGCGGCGTTCGCCGTCCCGCACGGCAGGAAGCGCATGCCCGGTACGCAGCCCGCTCGGCCGTCAGTTCGCGGACTCCGTAGCCGCCGTGGAGCGGGTCCAGGGCGATGACGGCCACCCCGTCGTAGAAGTTGGACGCGAGTCGCCGGGCGATCTCCCGCACCAGCAGGCTCCGCGGCTCGCGGAACCCGCCCGTGACCGTCAGCACGCGCCCCCGCCGGACGGCGGTGAGCAGCCGGGACATCTCGGTGGACGTCGCGGGCAGTGTTGTTCCGGGCGACCCGGATTCCCTCATCGGCACGATGCCCCCCATTGCATGCGTGACCAAGTGCGGCAAGAGGGTTCATTCCAGCCGCATGACGACGATTATCCGCCGCCTGCGCCACGAGACCAGGGGAATGTCGCATTCCGCAGAGAACGGCCCGCCATGGCGAGCGGCCGGCCGGGCGGGGGGTCAGGCCCATCCGGCACGGTGCGGCGCCGCGGGCAAGAGGCGGCCCCTGAACGGCGGGCTCGGCGGGCTCGGCGGGCCCGACGAGCCCGGCGGGTCCGGGACGACGGCGGCCGCCGCCGCGGCCGGGCGGTGCGCGTGATGGCGTTTGAGGTCCTCCTCCCGGTAGCGCCGCGTCCCGACGTGCCAGACGTAGATGGCGGCCATCCACCGCTTGAGCTCCTCGGCGTTGCGGTCCAGGGCCGCGCGGGCCGCCGCGTCCAGTCCGAAGTCCTCGTACATGACGGGCAGTTCGTTCGCCACCACGTGCTCGAACTGCTTCATCCGCGAGGTCATCAGGTCGTTCACGATCCGCAGCGCGGTCGGATAGTCGCAGTCGAAGAAGTTCTCCACGACTATCAGGCAGTTGTGCAGCTCGCCCTCGTACTCGGCCTCCTTCTGGTACGAGCACACGTCGTTCATCAGGGCCGAGTAGTCGAAGGCCGCCGCCTCCAGCGACTGCATGGCCGAACTGGCGTAGACCTCCTGCGGGACGACGTCCATGTGCGCCATCCGCCCGAGCGCGATCGTCATCGGCGACCCGAAGGTCACCCGGCGCATCTCCAGGTAGTCCACCGGGTCCGGCACCCGGTTGGCCGCCTGGTTCTCCAGCTCCCAGTGCCAGCTGTCCAGCACCCGGTCCATCGCCTCCCGGAACAGCTCCCGCCCGCGCGGACCCATCGGCGCGGCCGTGCGCCGCCACAGGTCGGCCAGCCCCCGCTCCATGGCGTTGGCCTGGGGCGGCGGCGCGGACAGGTCCAACGGCATGCAGGCGCGCAGCCGCTCGGTCTGCGCCCGGCCGGCGGCCAGGCTCCGGGTGGAGCCGAAGAGCAGCGGATAGGCGTCGTCGGCGTACGTGCCCCAGCTCAGCCAGCCCGCGCTGATGTCCAGCGCCTCAGGCGAGGCCTCCGGGTCGATGCCCGCCGAGCACAGCGCGAAGTCGAAGTCCCGGGCCTTCTCCTCCCACCACATGCCCTCGTCGAAGAACCCCATCTCCCGGTTCCAGGCGATGAGCCGCTCCCGGGCGCCCTCCAGGTGCGGATTGAGCACGTTCCGCAGCGGCATGTAGAACGCCGGGATCACCGAAGGGCCCACTGGACGCGGGACGTTGGTGTACCGGCGGACCCGGCGCGCACCTCCGGTCAGACCCAGCAGCGCCTTGATGTTGGCGCCGGTGGTGCCCAGCCCCGTGGGGCCGCGCAGCCACCCGGGCAGGCCGGCACCGGGCAGGTCCGCGCCGGTCCGGCCCGGGGGGCTCTTCATGTACCGGCTGGAGCGCATGTGCCACTCGTGGCCGCCGGACTGCCAGTCCTGGAGCCCGCGCGCGTAGGTGAGGACCGCGAGGACCCCGTCCGGGCCGAGGCCCTTCTCCGCGAACAGCAGCGGCAGTTCGGTGAAGAAGGTGCTCTCGAACTGCTGGAGGCGGGAGGTGAGCATGTTGTTCAGCTGGTCGGCGGCCTCCTGGGTGGCGCAGCCGAAGAACCGTTCCAGGACCAGCACCCCGTTGCTGAGCTCCCCCTCCGTCCCGGTCTCCCGCTCGTACGAGAACAGGTCGTTGCGGAAGTGCACCGAGTCGGCGAAGCAGTCGCGCAGGACCCGCAGCGCCCGCTCCCCGGAGACGGACGGCGGCACCTCCACGCCCACCGCGTGCTCGACGATCGCCGCCGACCAGGGCGCGCCGCCCACCTTGCGGCGCTGTTCCACGTACTCCACCGGGTTCGAGACCCGGCCGATGCTGATGTTGTCGAGCTCCCACAGCGATTCGTACAGCAGGTTGTGGGTGCTGAGGGTGAAGCGGCCGGTCCAGTCCGCCGAGTGGCCGGGCACCGTACGCCGCCACAGGTCGGCCAGGCCGGCTTCCACCGGGTTCGTCGGTTCGGGCATCGGTGCGCGCGGATCGGCGGGCATGAAGGGCGCCAGCCGCTCCAGCGCCTCCCGGCCGGCCTTGCGGTCACCGGAGCGCTTGAAGCGCTCCAGGAACCAGTCGTCGAAGAAGAACACCCACACGTACCAGTCGGTGACGAGCGAGAGCATGGGGGCGTCGCACTCGGGGTGGGTGTAGGCGCACAGCAGCGCGTAGTCGTGCGCCTCCAGATCGGCCGCGCCCCAGACGCCCGAACCCTCCAGCATCCCCAGCTCCCCGGCCCAGGCGCGGGTGTGCGCCCGGGCCCGCTCCAGATGGGGATTGAGGCGCGCGGGATGCGGGAGGTAGAACTCGGGCAGCTCGAAGGGCTGCCGCGGCGCGGTGGTCTCCTGCCGAGCGGTCATGACGTCACCCCCTGTCAGTCGTCGAAGCGGGAGATCTCTACGTTCTCCAGCACGCCGACGGCGTCGGGCACCAGGATCGCGGCGGAGTAGTAGGCGGTGACCAGGTAGGAGATGATCGCCTGCTCGTTGATGTTCATGAAGCGGACGGAGAGGCCCGGCTGGTACTCGTCGGGCAGCGCCACCGGGTGCAGTCCGATGACCCCGTCGTTGTCCTCGCCGGTGCGCAGGACGAGGATCGAGCTGGTCCGCTCCCGCGTCACCGGGATCTTGTTGCAGGGCAGCAGGGGGACGCCGCGCCAGGACGGGACCCGGTGGCCCTGGAAGTCCACGCTGTCCGGGTACAGGCCGCGCCGGCTGCACTCGCGGCCGAAGGCGGCGATGGTGCGCGGGTGGGCGAGGAAGTACTGGGACCCGCGGCGGCGGCTGAGGAGCTCGTCCATGTCGTCGGGGGTGGGCGGGCCGGTGCGGGCGTAGACGCGCTGCTCGTAGTCGGCGTTGTGCAGCAGCCCGAACTCCGCGTTGTTGATCAGCTCGCTCTCCTGGCGTTCCTTCAACGCCTCGATGGTCAGGCGCAGTTGCTGCTCGGACTGGTTCATCGGCTGGTTGTAGAGGTCGGCGACCCGGGAGTGGACGCGCAGCACGGTCTGCGCGACGCTGAGCTCGTACTCGCGCGGGCTCAGGTCGTAGTCGACGTACGTGCCGGGCAGCATCACCTCGCCGGTGTGCCCCGCCGACAGGTCGACGGCGTCGCTGCCCCTGCGGCCGACGCGCTCGGCCTCCAGATAGGCCTCGGCGTGCAGGCGGAGCGCGGCGGAGCTGTTCAGCGCCGCGTCCCAGTCGCCGCGGTTGAAGGTCATCGTCACCACGTCCGTCTGCGCCCGGGCCGTGAACTCCCAGCGGGCGTCGGGCAGCGGGTGGTGGCCGAAGTGGTCGCCGTCGCTCAGGACGTCCAGGCTCGCCTCGTCCCCGTAGGCGCTGGCGCTCAGCCGTTCGATCCGGCCGTGGGCGATCAGGTAGATCTTGTCGACGGGTTCGCCGCGCCGGACGATGGTGTCGCCCTTGCGGAACTCCTCCTTGACGAACCGGTCGGCGATGGCTTTGACCACCTGGTCGTCGGGGAAGTTCCGGAGCATGCCGAGTTCGCGCAGCATCGCCGGGATGACCCGCAGCTCGGTGCCGGTCTTCACGAAGGTGATGCGCCCGTCGCCGAGCGTGTAGCTGACCGTGCGGTTGACCCGGTACGTGCCGCCGCCGGTCTGCACCCACGGCAGGATCCGCAGCAGCCAGCGCGAGCTGATCCCCTGCATCTGCGGCGCGGACTTGGTCGTGGTGGCCAGATTCCGGGCGGCCTCGGTGCTCAGGCTCTGCCGGGCGGCGGCGGTCAGGTGCTCGGCGGTGTTTGATTCGGCACTGGGGTCGACGGACATGGCGGGCCTTCCTCTCGGTCGGTCTTCCTGGGGGGCCGCGGGATGCCGTGCGCGGCGGTACGGACTGTCGTGGCGGTCAGGCTTCCCGGCGGGTGATCAGCTCGCACAGCGACACCAGCTCGGCGGTCGCGGCCGGGTCGGGGACGGCCTCGGCCAGGCGCTCCAGCGCCTGCGCCGCCCGTACGGAGGCCTCGTACTGCGCCCAGTCCCGGCCGCCCGCGCACTCGACCAGGGCCGTCGCGCGGGCGATCCCGGCGGCGCCGAGCGGGCGGGCGCCGGCGTAGAGGGCGGCGAGTTCGGCGGCGGCCTCCGTGCCCGACAGCAGGGCCGCGACCACCGGCATGGACTTCTTGCGGGCCGCCAGGTCGGCGCCGACGGGCTTCCCGGTGACCTCCGGGTCGCCCCAGATCCCGAGCAGGTCGTCGATCAGCTGGAAGCCGACCCCGATACCGCGCCCGAAGGCGTCGAGGGCGGCCGTGACCGCCGGCGGGGCGCCCCCGTACAGCCCGCCCAGGGCGCAGGCGGCGCCCAGCAGGGCCCCGGTCTTGGCCTCCGCCATGGCCAGCGCCTCGGCCAGGGCGACCGTCGTACGGGTCTCGAAGGAGCAGTCCTCGTACTGACCCTCGCACAGCTCGATCACGCAGTCCGACAGCCGGGTCACCGCCTCGGTCCGGTCGGCGACCAGGCGCACCGCGAGCGCGGCCATCGCGTCGCCCGCCACGATCGCCTCCGAGCTGCCGAACACCCGCCAGGCCGTGGCCCGGTGACGGCGCGTCGGATCCCGGTCGATCACGTCGTCGTGCAACAGCGTGAAGTTGTGCACGAGTTCGACGGCCGCCGCAGCGCCGAGGGCGTCCTCCTCGCGGCCGCCGACCGCCCGCGCCGCGGCCAGTACCAGGGCCGGCCGTATCGACTTCCCCGCCCCGGCGGCGGCCGGGGCCCCGGTACGGTCGCGCCAGCCGAGGTGGTACTCGGCCACCGCCCGCACACCGCCGGGCAGCGAGCGCACCGCCGTGCGCATCAAGGGCTCCACGGCCGCCCGGGTGCGGCCGAGCACGGCGGTGGTGCCGTGGTCGTCCCGGTCCTTCACGTACGGAGTCATGGGGGTGTACGCACCTCCTGAACAGCGGGCCGGGTGGGGGTGGCGTGCGGGAGTGACCGGCAGGGACGGTCCCGCTCCCGAGTGATCTGCTGTGCTCCCGTACGCCAGGGCCACGCGGTGTGACCGAGTGCCGCCGGGCGCACACGTCTTAGTTAGGGGCAGGACGGCCTCACCCGGTACATCCGTCCCCGCCCCGCCGTGTTGAATGTCCGACCGCGTTGAATGGATGGACACGTGTACGAGCTGGGCGGTTCTGATGGCCAAGCGTGAACCCAACGGACGACTGCGCACTCTCCTCACCGACGCGCGCTGGAGCGGGCAGGACTTCGCGCGCGCCGTCAACGGCGTGGCCGCGGAGACCGGCCTCACCCTGCGTTACGACCGGACCTCCGTCTCGCACTGGCTGGCCGGCACCCGGCCTCCCGCGCACGTCGTCGCCCTCGCCGCCGAGGCGCTGAGCCGGCGTACCGGGCGACGGGTCAGCCCGGCCGACACCGGGCTGGCCCGGCCCTCCGGCGGCAGGGCGCGGGACCGCCCCGGCGCCGAACCGAACGCCGCGGACGCCCTCGCGGCGGACCTCCCGGACCCGGGCGCCGCGCACGAGGCCGAGGCCCTGCTGGGCGAGATCCCCGTCTACTCCTCCGCCTGGCGGCCCCCGGGCTGGCCGCCGCCGGGCGGGGCAGGAGCTCCCGAGCGGCCGTCCGGGCGGATCGGCGCCCAGCAGGTGGAGGCCGCCGAGGCGGTCCTGCCGGTCTTCCGCAACGCCGACATGACCTTCGGCAGCGGCCAGGTCAGGCCCGCCCTGACCCGCTACCTCGCCACCGCCGTGGCGCCCTGGCTGCGCGCCGGCGCCGCGCCCGCGGTCCGGCACCGGCTGCTGGGCTGCGCCGCGCGCCTCGCCTACACCGCCGGGTTCCTGTGCTTCGACGGCAACCAGCAGGGCGTGGCCCAGGCGTACTACCGGGCGGCGCTGCGGCTCGGCCGGGAGGCGGGGGATCCGCAGTGCTGGGCGCCCGTACTGCGGGCCATGAGCGTGCAGGCCCACCACCTGGGCCACCGCAAACAGGCATGGGAGCTGGCGGAGGCGGCCGCCCGGGAAGCGGGGCGGCTGCCCTCCCTGCAGGCCGCGTTCGTCACCGGACAGCTGGCGGTCGCGGAGGCGGGCTGCGGCGACCGGCGGGCCGCGGTGGCCCATCTGGGCCAGGCCGAGCGGCTGTTGGAGCGCTCGACCGGGCAGCGGGCGGCCATCGGCGACTACCACCAGGCCGCGCTCGCGCATCAGCAGGCGGAGGCGCTGGCGGCCCTCGGGGACGGGGCCGGCGCGATCGCCGCTCTCGGCACCTCGCTGCGGCACCGGCCGCCCGGCGAACGCCGGGCACGAGCCGTGACCCTGGCGCGGCTCGCCGAACTCCACCTGGGCCAAGGCCACGTGGAACGGGCCTGCGCCACCTGGCACGAGATGGTCGACGCGACGGCGCAGCTGGACTCCGCGCGCGTGGACGACGCCCTGCGCCGCCTGCGCGCCCGCCTCCACCCGGTACGCGGCAACCGCACCGCGCGTGCGCTCCTGGCCCGCGTCCGCACGCTCGCCTAGTCGCCCGGACCGGGCCTGGCCTGGGGCCTGGCCGTCAGAGCCCGTCGTGGTAGCGGGGGCTCGTGGCGTGCCACTCCTTCGCTCCGCCCATCCAGTTCCAGACCCCCTCCAGGAAGCGGCCCAGTTCCGGCGAGCCGAGGGCGGCGAGCGCGGCCGACTCCGCCTCGACGGTACGCATCACCTCGTCGTGGATCGCGGCCGTACGGTTCACCGCTTCCTGGAGCGAGCAGTGGTCCTCGGCCGCGATCAGGTTCGGCAGGTTGGTGTCGGCGGGGTCCTCCCGCGCCATCGAGTACAGGTCGTTGAGCAGGCAGCCGGCCGCCCCCGCGTACATGTACGTACGCCGAACCCGGGCGTCCGCGAACTCCCGGGCGGGCACCTCGTACCCGCCGACCGGGTCGGTGAGGGCCATGCAGGGGAAGAAGCCGTTCTCGTACCGGTGCACCAGGTACTCCCAGACGGGCGGCCGGCGGCCCGACGTCCGCCACTCGGCCTCGTGGTTGTACCCGACGAACATCACCGACAACTGGTAGCGCAGGCGGGTCACTTGAGTGGGGGAGGCGAACGCGGCGAGGTGCTCCAGGCTGGAGCGGAAGGCGCGCAGCACGGGCTCGGCCGCCACCCGCTCCTCGAACTGCCGCTCGTAGCGGGCCGGCAGCCGCACCGGGTCCACGACGGCGTGCGCGAGCGCCGTGCGCAGGCCGATCAGCCCGGGGTCCGCGTCCTCGCCCTCGTCGACCCAGTGGTCGTCCACGGACCACTCGGACAGCCCGCACTTGGCGGCCGCCAGCAGCCGGTCGGGGTCGTCGCAGTCCGGGTGCGCGAGCATCATCAGCCGGCCGAAGTGGCAGGACCGGAGCATGTCCAGGCGGCCCGCGTAGATCCCCACCTCGGCGGCCCACCGGACGAGTTCCTCGTTGACCGCGTCGGCCAGCGCCGGGTCGTCCCGGACGGCGTCCGGGCAGTACAGCGGGGGAATCACGATCCCCGACCCCGATCCCGATCCCGATCCCGACCCCGATCCCGATCCCGACCCCGTGCCCGTACGGGCGGGCCCGCCCGCGGCCGGGCCGGCGCGCAACGGTGAGGTGCCCAGCCCGCTGCGGCCGCCGAGCAGCCGGCGCAGCACCTCCGCCGGATCGGGGGCCGGCACGCGGGGGCGACCCGGGGCGGGAACGGGGGCGCGGTCCATGTGTCCTCCTGCGGGTCGGCGCACCCACCCATGGAGCGGGGGCCGCACCCGGCGGCGGAAGGCCCCGGGCCCGGTCCGCCTGTTGAAGATCCGGCGGCGTTGAAAGCCCGCACGGGTGTCCGGCCGCCCGGGGGTTCGTACAGAAGTGCAGGCCTTCAACCGCCCGGGATTTTCAACAGGCCACCGGGCCGGAGCGGCTACCGCGCGTGAGGCCCGGCGCCCCACCGTGAGCGTGCAGCACGCTCCGCGTGGACCGACTCAGGGAGGAACCCGCATGACCGCAGAGGCGCAGCCACCACCCCTTGCCCCCACCGACGACCGGCAGCTGAGCCTGAGTACCGCCGCGGCCCGCAATCTCGCGACGACCACCAAGTCCGTTCCCCAGATGCAGGGCATCAGCTCGCGCTGGCTGCTGCGCATGCTGCCCTGGGTGGACCTCGGCGCCGGCACCTACCGCGTCAACCGCCGCCTGACCCACGCCGTCGGGCGCGGCCGGGTCTCCTTCGTCCAGGCCGGCGCGGACGACGTACGCATCCTCGCCCCCACCCTCACCGAGCTGCCCACCCTCAAGGGCTATCCCGACAGCGCCGTGCTCGAAGAGCTGGCCCTGCGCTTCGTCAAGCGCGACCTGCGCGCCGGCGACACCCTCGTGGAGGCCGGAGCCCCCGTCTCCGAGGTGTTCATCATCGCCCACGGCCGCTTCGAGAAACGCGCCGAAGGCAAGTACGGCGGCGCCGAACTCCTCGGCGTGATCGCCGACGGCGACCAGCTCGGCGACGACGCCCTGGGCCAGACCGACCCGAGCTGGGCCTACTCCGTACGGGCCGCTACCGCCGGCACGGTGATGGTGCTGCGGTGGAGCGCCTTCCAGGAGGTACTGGGCCGCGCGGCGAGCCTGCGCGCCCACCTGGAGCAGTACGTCGAGAACGGCCGCCGGCCCGTCAACCGGCGCGGCGAGGCCGACATCGAGCTCGCCTCCGGCCACGCGGGCGAGGCCCTGCTGCCCGCCACCTTCGTCGACTACGAGCTGCAGCCGCGCGAGTACGAACTGAGCCTCGCCCAGACCGTGCTGCAGATCCACACCCGGGTCGCCGACCTCTACAACGACCCGATGAACCAGTTCGAGCAGCAACTGCGCCTGACGGTCGAGGCGATGCGCGAGCGCGAGGAGTCCGAGCTCCTCAACAACCGGGACTTCGGCCTCCTGCACAACGCCGACTACGGACAGCGCATCAGCACCTGGTCCGGCCCGCCCACCCCGGACGACATGGACGACCTGCTCAGCATGCGCCGCGGCACCCGGTTCTTCCTCGCGCACCCCAAGGCCATCGCCGCCTTCTTCCGCGAGTGCAACAAGCGCGGCCTCGCCCTGGACACCGTCGAGGTGCACGGCAAACAGGTCCCGTCCTGGCGCGGCATCCCGGTGCTGCCCTGCGGCAAGATCCCGGTCGTCGGCGGCCACACCAGCTCGATCCTGGCCCTGCGCACCGGTGAGGACAACGGAGGCGTCATCGGCCTGCGCCCCGCCGCGATCCCGGAGCAGATCGAACCGGGCCTCAACGTCCGCTGCATGGGCATCGACCAGAAGTCGGTCATGTCCTATCTGGTCAGCTCCTACTACTCGACGGCCATCCTCGTCCCCGACGCGATCGGGATCCTGGAGAACGCCGACATCGCCGCCACCCGCTCCTGACCCGCGTCCGGCGTAGTCCCCGTGGGCCCCGTGACGTACGCGTCAGGGCGCGCGCCCCCGTGAACGGTTGTCCGACGGCCGGTAATGGGCTCTACTGCTGTGCAGCCCCCCGCCGGGGGCATATTCGCGGGAGGGACCAGGATGAGCGCGGACCGGCGATCAGAGGGGCGGGCGGCGCGGCCCGGCCCGCACCGGCACCGGCACCGGCGCCGATCCGGCTTCCGGGGCCGCAGGCCGCTGCTCGCCCTGCTCATCTCCGCCTTCCTCCTGGTCGGGGTGTGCGCGGCCACCGGGATCGCCTGGGACCCCTTCAACGGGGCCTCCTCCCAGGCCGGTTCGGCCCCCGGCAGCGGCGTCCCGCAGTCCGCCGGGCCCGGCAGCGCCGTGCCCGGCGGCTCCGCGCCTGCCACCCCGCAGCCGTCCGACAGCCCGCCGCCCACCAAGGGCGCGGCCGCCAAGGGCAACCCCCAGGGCGCGGTGGACACCGGGGCCGCGCGCCCCTCCGGCGTCCTGCCCTTCGACATGCCCCAGCCGGCCGCCCTGCGCTCCGGCGCGGCGGGCGGGAAGCTGGTGTTCGCCCACTACTTCACCCCGTACCCGCTCTCCCTCGACAACGCGAGCGCGGACGGCGACTACTACACCCGCCACTACCTGAACCCGGACGGCGAGAGCGGCAAGCACGAGAAGTACGGCGGCCTGCTGCGCGACCGGCCGCTGCCCACCCCGCCCAAGTCCGGCGACTGGGAGTACGCCAACCTCCAGCAGGAGGTCCGCACCGCCCGCGCCGCGGGCATCGACGGGTTCACCCTCGACATGCTCTCCCTCTCCGGCAAGAACTGGGACCGCTCCAACCTCCTGATGGCGGCGGCCCGTTCGGTGGACCCGGCGTTCAAGATCATGCTGATGCCGGACATGACCTCGCTGAAGACCGACGACCCGGGCGTGCTCGCCGACGCGATCGCCACGCTCGGCGACGCCCCGGCCGCCCACCGGCTCCCCGACGGCCGGCTCGTCGTTTCCCCCTTCAAGGCGGAGGCGAAGAGCGCCGCCTGGTGGACCCGGGTCATGGAGATCCTGAAGACCGAGCACGGTATCCGCACCGCCTTCGTCCCGCTGTTCCTCGACTTCGGCGCCCACAACGGCGCGTTCGCCCCCATCAGTTACGGCTTCTCCGAGTGGGGCAGCCGCAGTTACGTCGGCCAGGAGAGCAGCACCCGCGACGTCCGGCGGGCGCACGACATGGGCAAGATCTGGATGCAGCCCGTCTCCGTCCAGGACGCCCGCCCCAACCAGGGCATCTACGACGAGGCCGGCAACACCGCGACCCTGCGCTCCACCTGGACGCACGCCATCGAGGACGGCGCCGACTGGGTCCAGCTCACCACCTGGAACGACTACTCGGAAGGTAGCCAGTTCGCGCCCTCCCTGCACAACGGCCACGCCTACCTCGACCTCACCTCGTACTACCTCACCAAGTTCAAGACGGGCAGCTGGCCGAAGATCGTCCGGGACACGCTGTACCTCACCGCCCGCACCCAGTTCGCCAACGCCGACCCGACCGGCGACCAGTCGCTGCTGATGGCGCCGCGCAAGGGCAGCGCCGCGCCCCGGGACACGGTGGAGGTGCTCAGCTTCCTCGCCGAGCCGGGAGCCGTCCGTACGACCGTCGGATCCGCGAAGGCGACCCATGAGGCCCCCGCAGGGATCCACTCCGAGCTGCTCCCGCTGAAGGCCGGTACGACCTCGGCGCAGGTGGTGCGGGGCGGGAGGACCGGCGCGGGGGTGGAGCTGCCGTACGAGGTGGACCGAACGGTGGAGGTCCAGGACCTCCAGTACTACGCGGCGACCAGCGGACGGGAACAGTAGGGGAGCCACGGCTCCGAGGCAGGCCACCCTGTCGCGATTGGCCTTGTCGGGCCGTGCGCCGCGCTTGCATGATCCAGAAGCAGCCCCGCCGCACCCGTCACCCGGAGGTACCCGTGACCGAGCCCGCCATCCCTGCCGCCTTCCCCGGCGGTGGTGCCCTCTTCCGGCTGGACCCGGGCGTCGCCCACCTCAACCACGGCTCCTACGGGGCGGTGCCCCTCCCGGTCCAGGAGGCCCAGGAGGCGGTGCGCGCCGAGGCCCACGCCGACCCCGACGCCTTCTTCAACGGCGTCTCCGACCGGCTGGCCCGGGCCCGGGGCCGGATCGCGGCCCACCTCGGGGCGGACCCCGAAGGCATCGCCTTCATCTCCAACGCCACCGAGGGCGCCAACCTCGCGCTCGACGCCGTCCCGCTCGCCGACGGCGACGAGATCCTGGTCACCGACCACGGCTACGGCACCGTGACCGCGGCGGCGGCCCGCCGCGCGCCCGTCACCACGGTGGCCCTGGACCCGCGCCTGCCCGACGAGGACGCCGTACGCGAGGCCGTGCTGGCGGCGCTCACGCCGCGCACGAAGGTGGCCCTGCTCGACCACGTCAGCTCGCCGACCGCCCGCCTCGTCGCCGGCCCCCGGCTGCTCGCGGACCTCGCCGCGCGCGGGATCACCACCGTCGTCGACGGCGCGCACACCCCCGGCACGCTGGCCGAGCCGATCGCCGCCGGCGCCGACTTCTGGTTCGGCAACCTGCACAAGTGGGGCTACGCCCCGTCCGGCAGCGCGCTCCTCGCCGTGGCCCCCGCCCACCGGGCCCGCGTCAGGGCCCTGGTGCCCTCCTGGGAGGACCACCGCGGCTTCCCCCGCTCGGTGGAATACCGGGCCACCGCCGACTACACCGGCTGGCTGGCCGCGCCCGAGGGCCTCGACCTGCTCGACCGCCTCGACGCCGCCAAGGTACGGGCCCACAACAGCGCGCTCGCCGCGTACGGCGCGGAGCTGCTCGCCCGGCTCCCCGGGTTCACCGCGCTCCCGCACACCCCGGGCCTCCCGATGCGCTCCGTGCTGCTGCCGCCCGGCGTCGCCGAGACCCAGACCGAGGCCCGGGCCATGCGCGAGGAACTCGCGGCGAAGCTCCGTATCCGGGTCCTGGTCTGGCCCCGCCCGGGCGGCGGGGGCCTGCGCGTCTGCGGGCAGGTCTACAACCACCCCGAGGAGTACGAGCGCCTCGCCGCGGCCCTGCCCGCCTTCTTGGGATGAGGAGGGGGCTCAGCCCCGCCGGAGCAGGTACGTGTCCATGATCCAGCCCTTGCGGGCGCGGGCCTCGGTGCGCAGCTCCTCGATCCGCCCCGCGACGTCCGAGAGCTTGCCCTGGACCAGGATCTCGTCCGGGGTGCCGACGTAGGCCCCCCAGTAGATGAAGAGGTCCTGGTCCAGGTGGGCGGTGAAGGCGTGCCGCGCGTCCAGCATCACCACCACGTCGTCCACGTCCTGCGGCCAGCCCTCGGCCAGCCGCCGCCCGGTGGTGATCTGCACCGGGCGGCCCACCCGGTTCAGATTGGTCCGGTGCCGCGCCAGCAGCGCCGAGACGCTGCTGATGCCGGGCACCACCTCGTGCTCGAAGGCCACCCGGCCCCGCTCCAGCACCTCGTCGAGGATGGCGAGGGTGGAGTCGTACAGCGAGGGATCGCCCCACACCAGGAACGCCCCGGTCTCGCCCTCCGCCAGATCCTCCGCGATGAACCGCTCGAAGAGCTCGGCCCGCGCGCTGCGCCAGCCGTCCACCGTCGGGGTGTAGTCGGCGGGGGTCCGGTCCCGGTCCGGGTCGCGGCCCTCCACCAGCCGGTGGCCGGGGCGCGCGTGCTCGTCGAGCATCGCGCGCCGCAGCCCGGTCAGATCCGCCTTCTCCTCGCCCTTCTCCAGGATGAGGAATGCGTCCGCCGCGCCGATCGCCTTGACCGCCTGGAGGGTCAGGTGGTCCGGGTCGCCCGCGCCTATGCCGATCACTGAGAACTTCTTCACGGCGCTATTCTGCCCGTCATGCGCGTCGCCCTGTTCGTCACCTGCGTCAACGACGCGCTGTACCCGCGGACCGGCGTCGCCGTCGTACGGCTCCTGGAGCGGCTCGGCGTCACCGTGGACTTCCCGGCGGCCCAGAGCTGCTGCGGGCAGCCGCAGTACAACACCGGCTACCGGCACGAGACCGAACCGCTGATGCGGCGCACGGCCGAGGCCTTCGCGGAGTACGCGTACGTGGTCACCCCCTCCGGGTCCTGCGCCGCGATGATCCGCGAGCACTACCCCCGCATCGGCGGGAAGGCGGCGGCGGAGGGCCGCGGCACCGCGCTCGCCGAGGCGGCGCGGTCGCTGGCGCCCCGCGTGTACGAGCTGACCGAATTCCTCGTCGACGTGCTCGGCGTGACCGACGTGGGCGCGTACTTCCCGCACACCGTCACCTATCACCCGTCTTGTCACGGTCTACGAGCACTCGGGCTCGGGGACCGGCCGCGACGGCTGCTCGCCGCGGTCAAGGGCCTGGAGCTGATCGAGCTGCCCGGCGCCGAGGAGTGCTGCGGTTTCGGCGGGACCTTCGCGGTCAAGAACCCGGACGTGTCGGCCGCGATGGGCGGCGACAAGATCGGCAACGCCCGGGCCACGGGTGCGGAGGTGCTGTGCGGCGCGGACAACTCCTGCCTGGCCCACCTCGACGGCCTGCTGCGCCGGGCCGGAGCCCCGCTGCGCGCCCTGCACCTCGCCGAGATCCTGGCCGCCACCGAGGAGGAACCGCTGCGATGACAGGGGCGACCGGCACGGGGACGTACCTCGGCATGCCCGCGTTTCCCGACGCGGCCCGCGAGGCAGTACGGGACGACGTACTGCGAGCCAATCTCCGGCACGCCACGCACACCATCCGCGACAAACGGGCCCGGGCGGTCGCCGAGCTGGCGGACTGGGACCGGCTGCGCGCGGCCGGCAAGGCCGTCAAGGACCACACCCTGCGCCATCTCGACCGCTACCTCGTCCAGCTGGAGGAGGCGGTGACGGCGGCCGGCGGTACCGTCCACTGGGCGGTCGACGCCGAGGAGGCGAACCGGATCGTCACCGGCCTGGTCCTGGCGACCGGCGAGCGGGAAGTGGTCAAGGTCAAGTCCATGGCCACCCAGGAGATCGGCCTCAACGAGGCGCTGGAGGCCGCCGGGATCGCCGCGTACGAGACCGACCTCGCCGAACTCATCGTCCAGCTCGGCCACGACCGCCCCTCCCACATCCTGGTCCCGGCCATCCACCGCAACCGCGCCGAGATCCGCGACATCTTCCGGACGGAGATGGGCCGTTGGGGCCGGGCGGCGCCCGAGCCGCTCGGCGACGACCCGCGGGAGCTCGCCGAGGCGGCGCGCCTGCACCTGCGCGAGAAGTTCCTGCGGGCCAAAGTCGCCGTCTCCGGAGCCAACTTCATGGTCGCCGAGACCGGCACGATGGTCGTGTTCGAGTCCGAGGGCAACGGCCGGATGTGCCTGACCCTGCCCGAGACCCTGATCTCGGTCGTGGGCGTCGAGAAGGTGGTCCCGACCTTCCGGGACCTGGAGATCTTCCTCCAGACGCTGCCGCGCTCCTCGACGGCCGAGCGGATGAACCCGTACACGACGATGTGGACCGGTACGACGGACGGCGACGGGCCCTCCGCCTTCCACCTCGTCCTCCTCGACAACGGCCGGACCGACACCCTCGCCGACGAGGTGGGCCGCCAGGCCCTGCGCTGCATCCGCTGCTCCGCCTGCCTCAACGTCTGCCCCGTCTACGAGCGCGCCGGCGGCCATGCCTACGGCTCCGTCTACCCGGGCCCCATCGGCGCCATCCTCAGCCCCCAACTGCGGGGTACCGGCAGCGAGATCGACGCCTCGCTGCCCTACGCGTCCACCCTGTGCGGGGCCTGCTACGAGGTCTGCCCCGTCGCCATCGACATCCCCGAGGTCCTCGTCCACCTGCGCGAACGCGTGGCCCAGGGCGGCCCGGTGACCCGGGACGGCATCCGCGTCACGGTCCGCCCCGCGCACGGCCACACCGCCGAACGGGCCGCCATGCGCGCCGCCCGGCTGCTCCTGGACCGCCCCGCCGCGCTGCGGGCGGGCGAGCGCCTGCTGGCCAGGGCCCGCCGGCTGCGTCCGCGCCGGCTGCCGGGACCGGGGCGGGCCTGGACCGACACCCGCGAACTGCCCGCCCTTCCGGCGGAGTCCTTCCGCGACTGGTGGACCAGGGAACGGGAGGCCTCCCGATGACGAGCAGAGACCGCGTCCTGGCCCGCATCCGCCGGGCCGTTCCGGGCGGCCCCGAGGTGGACGTCCCCCGGGACTACCTCCGAGTGCACGGCACCCGTACCCCGGCCGAGAGCGCCGACCTCCTCGCCGCCCATCTGGCCGAGTACCGTGCGAAGGTCCACCGCACGGCCGAGGACGGCCTCCCGGCGCTCCTCGCCCGCCTGCTGGCCGCCCGCGGCGCGCGGACGGTCCTCGTCCCGCCCGCCCTGCCCCCGCACTGGCTCCCGGCCGCCACCGGCCCGGCCCGCGTCCACGACCGCGCCGGGTCCACCCCGTACGAACTGGACGCCGTCGACAGCGTCGTGACGGGCTGCGCCCTGGCCATCGCCGAGACCGGCACGATCGTCCTCGACGGCGGCCTGGACCAGGGCCGGCGCCGCATCACGCTCGTCCCCGACCACCACGTGTGCGTGGTCCGGATCCCCGGACAGCTGGTGGACTCCGTACCGCAGGCCCTCGAACGCCTCGACCCCACCCGCCCGCTGACCTGGATCTCCGGCCCCTCCGCGACCAGCGACATCGAACTCGACCGGGTGGAAGGAGTCCACGGCCCCCGCACCCTGGAGGTGATCCTCCTCGGCGCACAATAGGGTCATGCCCTCCCACATCGCCCTCACCGCCCTCGTGGTCCACGACTACGACGAGGCCATCGACTTCTACACCCGCGCCCTCGGCTTCGACCTTGCCGAGGACACCGAGCGCCCCGACGGCTCCCGCTGGGTGGTGGTCCGCCCGCCCGGCGCCGAGGAGACCGCGCTGCTGCTGGCCCGCGCCAAGGACGAGGCCCAGCGCTCCCGGGTCGGCGACCAGACGGGCGGCCGCGTCGGCTTCTTCCTCCACACCGACGACTTCGCGCGCGACCACGCCCGCATGACCGCCGAGGGCGTCCGCTTCCTGGAGGAGCCGCGCCACGAGGCGTACGGCTCCGTGGCCGTCTTCGAGGACCTCTACGGGAACCGCTGGGACCTACTCCAGCCCGCGCGCTAAGGGCTGTCCCGTAATCCCCGGTGGATCAGCGCACGGCGTCAGATGCGGTGCATCGCAAGGCGGAGGGGCGCCCACATACTGGGCGTATTCGGGCGTTCCGGCAACGCAGCGAGGTGCCGTAGCTGACGTCGTGCGCCCGCCGGGGATTACGGGACAGTCCTTAGCCGAGGCGCCTCCCGCGCGGCATCGACGGCCGGGCCGCCGTCCGCGACCCGGCCGGCCAGCTCCCGGGCCCAGCGCACCAGGCCCGGCACGTCGATCCCGTACGGCCGCCCGTCCAGCCCCTCGATCGCGGCGGCCCCGCGGCGCAGCAGCCGCGCCCCGCCGACCGCGTTCCCGCGCGCGCTGTGCGTCAGTCCGACCGCGAGCTGCGCGAGGCCCCGCCAGAGCGGGGCCGCGGCCTCGGGCCCGGACTTCCAGGCGTCCTCGAGCACCTCGTGCGCGTGGAACGGCATCCCGGCGTCCAACAGCCGCTGCGCCTCCCGGACGGTCTCCGCGGGGGAGCGCACGACCCCCTCGGGCTGCCACTCCACCCCGGGCGCCCCGTAGGGCAGCGGCCGCCCCAGTCCGTCCCTGGGCCGCGCACTGCGTGCCCGCCCTTCGGCATCCCGATCGCGTGTGTTCACCACCCCATCCTCTCCCTCGCCGATTACCGGTGCATGCACACCCTTCTGCGTGGGGTAATGTTCTGCATGTGCCGCCGAGACAGGGGAAACCCGGTCGAAAGTACAGCCGGAAGCACATCGGGACGTGGCGCAGCTTGGTAGCGCACTTGACTGGGGGTCAAGGGGTCGCAGGTTCAAATCCTGTCGTCCCGACTCGAGAGAGTCGTAGATCAGGGGCCGTTTCGGAGCAATCCGAAACGGCCCCTTGATCGTTTCCGGGGGAGTGGCCGGAGCGCGGGAGGGACGAGGGCGGGCTGTCGCCCACCGCGCCCGCTCCCCTACAGTGCGTGATGCCCGCATCCGCCCGTGACGAGGCACAGCTGCCGAACAGGAGCAGACCCGTGGCCACCCACGCACGCCCCGGCTCCCTTCCGAGCCCCTCCCCGGCCGGTCGCCGGGTCCCCGAGCTGGATCCCGCCCTCGTCGGGCAGTGGCAGGCCGGGGGAGGGGAACTCGTCGACCTGTTCGCCCAGGCGCGCGAACGGCTCGGCGGCGTCGCCGCGTTCCGGCTCGGTCCGCGCCCGACCGTCCTGATCACCGACCCCCACGCCGTGCAGCACGTCCTCGCACTCCATCCCGGGCGGTACGTGAAGCGCTCGCACCGCGCCCGACTGCTGATCGGCGACGGAGTCCTGGCCGCGACGGGCGAGGCGTGGCAGCGGCAACGGCGGCTGCTGCAGTCCCAGTTCACCGGCCGGGGGATGCGCCGCTACGAGCAGCGGATCACCGAGGCCGCCCGGACCACCGCCGAGCGCTGGGCCGGGTACGCCCGTACCGGACAGGTCCTCGACGTCGGCTACGAGATGCGCCGCTTCGCCCTGGACACCATCTGGCGCTCCCTGACCGGCCATCCCCTCGACCCCGGAACGGAGCGCGAACTGGCGGCCGTGCCCGCCGTGGTGGCCGCGCTGCCCAGCCTGCCCGCCGACGGCGCCGCCGCCCGAGGGGCCGTCGCCGCCGAGCTGGCCAGGATCGACGCCGTGGCGAGCCACGCCATCGCCGCCGCCCGCGACGGAGAGGCCGGACCCGACGGTCCCGGCCTTCTGCACGTCCTGCTGGAGGCGGCCGGAACGCGTCCCGAGTACACCGACCGGCTGATCCGCGACGAGCTGGTCACCCTGCTGGTCGCCGGTCACGAGACCACCGCCACCACCCTGACCTGGCTCTACCTCCTGCTGGACCGGAACCCGCAGGCGCGGGAGCAGGCCCTCGCCGCGGGCGCCGAGGGGTCCCCCGAGCGGCGGCAGGCCGTCCAGGCGCTCGTCCACGAAACGCTGCGCTTCTATCCGTCCGCCTGGATACTGCCGCGCTGCGCGGCGGAGGACGACATCCTCGCCGGATACCAGGTCGAGGCCGGCACCGACGTGCTCGTCTGCCCCTACCTCACACACCGGGACCCCGGGCTCTGGGAGGACCCGGCGCGGTTCGATCCGGGGCGCTTCACCACCCCCGGACGACGTCCCACCCACCCGGGGAGCTACCTCCCGTTCGGCATCGGGCCCCGGGCCTGCCTGGGCCTGCAGTTCGCCCTCCGGGAGTCGACCGTCCTGCTCGAGCACCTGCTGCCCGCCCACACCCCGCGCTTCCGCTCCACCCCGGCCAAGGCCGTCTACAGCATCACCGTCCGCCCCGACGGCCCTGCCCCCGCGACGCTGGGCTGAGACCCGAGCCGGTCGGTTCCGGTGGAAGAAAACGCTTGGACCGCGTGGGCGTTCTTGCGGGACACTCCGTTTTTGACCTGACAGTCCGACAAGACGGGGTTGGGATGGGATCGCCCGAATCACGCAAAGGTTCGCCGGGCAGGGGTCCGGTGCTCCTCGCGCTTCGCTACTACGGACGGGAGTTGGCCCGGCTCCGATGGCTGACGGTGCCCGCGATGCTGCTCCCGGCGCTGGGCAACATCGGCATCAACTACATCGCGCCGCTGGTCGTCGCGAAGCTCGTCGGCCGGATCGCCGGGGACGCCGGTACCGGCATCGCCTGGACGATGCCCTATGTCCTCGGCTTCGCCGGGGTCCTGCTGCTCGCGGAGACGCTGTGGCGCATCGGACTGCACTGCCTGAACCGCCTCGACGCCCGCGGCATCGAGCAGCTGTACGTGATCGGCATGGACGAGCTGTTCGCGAAGGACGCGGCGTTCTTCCACGACAACTTCGCGGGGTCGCTGACCAAGCGGGTCCTGAGCTTCGCCTCCCGCTTCGAGGAGTTCGTCGACACGCTGACGTTCTCGGTCATGGGCAGCTTCGTACCCCTGGTGTTCGCATCGGTGGTGCTGTGGCAGTACGACCCGCTGCTCGTGGTCGGGCTCTTGACGATGATCACTGTCACGGGGCTGTGCGTGACACCTCTGATCCGTCGCCGTCAGGCGCTCGTCGCCCAGCGGGAGGAGGCGATCGCCCGGGTTTCGGGCCACGTCGCGGACAGCCTGATGAACATGGACACGGTCCGGTCGTTCGCCGCCGAGGCACGCGAGGCCGCCGAGCACCGGTCCCGTGTCGCGGAGTCGCGGCGGCTCACGCTGCGTTCGTGGGACTACGGCAACCTGCGCATCGACACGCTGGTCGCGCCGATGTCCGTACTGACCAACGTGCTGGGCCTGCTGCTCGCCGTCGCGCTCGGTGGGGGAGACCACGGCGTGGAGGCGGTCATCGTCGCCTTCACCTACTACGCCAACGCGACGCGGATCATGTTCGAGTTCAACCAGATCTACCGTCGCCTGGAGAGCTCGATGACGGAGGCCGCGCAGTTCACCGAACTGCTGCTGACACCGCCGACCGTGCTCGACCCGGTGGCGCCGGAGCCGCTGCTGTCCCGGGCCGCCGACGTGCGCTTCGAGAAGGTGAACTTCGCCCACGCGGGGGCGGAGCCACTCTTCGAGGGACTGGACCTGGCCGTGCCCAGCGGGACGAAGATCGGCCTCGTCGGCCGGTCCGGCGGCGGCAAGACCACGCTCAGCCGGCTGCTGCTGCGGATGACGGACATCGACGCCGGCCGGATCCTGATCGGGGGTCAGGACATCAGCAGGCTCCGCCAGGCCGACCTGCGCAGCCTGATCGCCTACGTGCCGCAGGACCCGGCGATGTTCCACCGCACGCTCCGGGACAACATCGCGTTCGCCCGGCCGGACGCCACCGACGCCGAGATCCGCCGCGCGGCCGAGGCGGCGCACGTCACGGAGTTCGTCGACGCGCTTCCGGACGGCTTCGACACCATGGTGGGCGAGCGCGGGGTGAAGCTGTCCGGCGGACAGCGCCAGCGGGTCGCGCTCGCCCGGGCGATCCTGCGCGACGCGCCGATCCTGCTGCTCGACGAGGCGACCAGCGCCCTGGACTCCGAGAGCGAGATCCTCGTTCAGGAGGCGCTGTGGCGGCTGATGGAGGGGCGGACGGCGCTCGTGGTGGCGCACCGGCTGAGCACGGTGGCCGGCATGGACCAGCTCGTCGTCCTCGACCGCGGAAGGATCGTCGAACAGGGCACGCACCAGCAGCTGCTCGCCGCGGAGGGTGCCTACGCGAAGCTGTGGCAGCACCAGTCGGGCGGCTTCCTCGACGACACGCCCGCGCGGGCAGACCTGCGCTGACCTGAGGCCGGCGGTCCTCCCGCCGGGCTCAGGCGGCCGCCGGGTGGACCACCTCCACGCCCCGTGCCCGCAGTTCCTCGACCACCGGCGAGTCCTCCGGCGCGTCCGTGACGATGAGGGCGATCTGTTCCATCGTGCAGATGCGTCCGAGCGCCGCGCGGCCGAGCTTGTCGGCGGTCGCGACCAGGATCACCCGCTGCGCGGCCGCAACGGCGGCCCGCTTCACCTGTACGTCGTCCAGGTTGTACGCGGTGGCGCCCTGGACCGGGTCCACGCCGCAGCAGCCCAGGATGAAGGTGTCGAAGCACAGGTCCTGGAACGTCTGGACGGGTGTGCGGCCGTAGAAGGAGAGCTCTTCGGGGCGTACCTGGCCGCCGGGCAGCACGAGCTGGATGCCCGGATGTCCGGAGAGCGTGAAGGCGGCGTGCAGGGACAGCGGGGTGACGGTGAGCTTCCGGTCGGCCATCGCCTTGGCGACGGCCACGGCGGTGGTGCCGGTGTCCAGGGCGACGGTCTCGCCGTCGGTGAGCAGCTTCACCACCGTGGCCGCGAGGCGCTCCTTGGCCTGGGCGCCGGACATGGCGCGGATCGCGTAGGGCGGCTCGACCCCGCCCGGCAGGTTGCTCACCGCGCCGCCCCGCACCCGGCGCAGAGCCCCGCGGGACTCCAGTACCTCCAGGTCCCGGCGGATGGTCATCTCCGACGCACCGGTGGCGGCGGCCAGCTCCGCGACGGTCGCGCGGTTCTCCTTCATGAGCAGCGCGACCACGAACCTGTGTCTCTCCATCACGTTCATGTGTCTGCTTTTAGCACAGGCAGGGAGCCGCCGGAGACCGGAGTGCACACGGCACCTGTGGCAACGAACATCAAGTATGGGTAAAGTGCGCCGTTGTGTGTGATCTGAAGGCTCTAATGAACATGATAGATGTTCTTTCGATCAAGCAACGATGAGGAGAGCGATGTCCGCCACCCATGAGGCCGACCCGTCCGAGACGGCGAAACCGCTGCTCAGCACCGTCGCGATCATCGCCTCGTGCGCCGCATTCGTGGTGATCGGCGCACTGCAGGCGCTGTACGGCCCCGCGATCCCGGCACTGCGCGACGAGTTCGGCATCAGCCCCGCCGTGGCCGGGCTCAGTCTCAGCGCCCACTTCGTCGGCGCGCTGCTGGGAGTGCTGATCTACCACGTGTTGCGGGGACGGCTGAGCAACCGCACGCTGCTCGGCGGCTCGTACCTGCTCATGGCGGCGGGCGCGGTGGTCTTCGCGTTCTCGCCGAGCTGGATCCTGGCCCTGACCGGCACCCTCGTCATCGGACTGGGCTTCGGCGGCATCGACTACGGCCTCAACCAGCTCTTCGCCGTCGGGTTCGGACGCCGCAGCACCGCGATGCTGAACCTGCTCAACGGCCACTTCGGAGTGGGCGCGATCGCCGGCCCGGCCCTCGTCGGCTGGCTCGGAGCGGAGAGCTATCCGGAGATCTTCGTGGGCATCGGCGTCGTCTGCCTGCTCATCCTGCTCACCCTGGGCGGAGTGGCCGCCCGGGAGCCGGAGCCGGCCGGCGCGGAGGCCGGTGGCGCGGGCGGAGCACGCGTCCTGCCCGTCATCGCCGCGTTCATCGGCGTCTACGTCCTGCACGTGGCCATCGAGACGGGCGTCGGCGGCTGGGAGCCCACCCACCTGGAGGCGGTCGGCTACGGCGCCGCCACCGCGGCTACCGCGACCTCCGCCTACTGGGCGGCGATGACCATCGGCCGGTTCGTCATCGTCCCCCTGAGCCTGCGCTGGTCCGCGCCGTCCATCCTGACCGTCTGCTGCGCGGGCATGGCCGGCTTCCTGCTGCTCGCGACCGTCCCGGCCCTCGCCCCGTACGCGTACTTCGGCGTCGGCCTGATGATCGCGCCCATCTTCCCCACCTGCCTGCCCTGGCTGAACCGGGCCGTACCGAGCGTCGCCGCGGCCGGGGCGTACGTAATCGCCGCCTCGATGATCGGCGGGGTGGCCTTCCCGCCGCTGCTGGGCGGGGTGATCGACACGATGGACGTGCGGGCGGCGCCGCTGGTGCTGTTCGTACTCGCCGCGGTCTGCGCCGTCCTCAGCGTCTGGCTACGCAGGAACGCCCCCGACCCCGACGCGGTCCCGGACGCCGCCCCCGACCCCGACGCGGCCCCGGACGCCGCCCCCGACACCGAGGCCCGCCCGGACGCGGTCCCGACCCGAGGAGCCCAAGCATGAGCGCCGTGAGAGCCGTCCTCTTCGACATGTTCGGCGTCATCGCGCGCCTCCAGTCGCCCGCGTCCCAGGCCGTGCTGGAGCGCACGGCCGGCGCGGACCGCGAGGCGTTCTGGGCCGCGTACTGGGCGCGGCGCGCCCCGTACGACCGCGGGGACGTGTCCGGCCCCGCCTATTGGAAGGGCGTCTGCGACGTCCTGGACGTCCCGCTCGACGAGCGCCTGACCGCCGAACTGATCGCGGCCGACGTGGCGAGCTGGAGCGAGGTCGACCAGGACTGCGTGGACCTGCTCGGCTCCCTCGCCGACCGCGGCCTCACGCTCGGCCTGCTGTCCAACATCCCCGAGGAACTGGCCGTCCGGTACGAGACATATGAGCCGTGGCTGAACCTGTTCGCGGTCGTCGGGTTCTCCTGCCGCATCGGCAGCGCCAAACCGGAGCCCGCCTCCTACCTGTGGTGCGTACGCGAACTGGGGCTGCCCGCCGGGGAGATCCTCTTCGTGGACGACCGTGCCGACAACGTCGCGGCGGCCCGTGAACTGGGCTTGCAGGGGCACGTCTTCACCTCCACCGGGGCGCTCGCCGCGCTATTCCCTGGCTGAAATTCCCGGTACGCGAAGTGACGCGCATGTCCCGAATTGGCACTTGCCAGTGTCACTTGAGATGTGATCGTATGAATGAGCAGGCGCCGATACCCGATCAATACGGGTAAACATTCCGGGCCGCCGCCACCGGTGAATCAACCGCCGGTACGGCGGCCGCCAGTTCCCTGCCTCTTTGGATGAATCATGCCTAGCTTTCAAAGCCTTGACGTCTTTCCCTTACCTGCGTGAGAAGGAAAAATGGCCAGCACCGTTGTCACCGATCACCTCTATTACCCCGTCAGCGAGCGCAAGATGGAGCGGGGTGAGGGTGTCTACCTGTACGACGAGGACGGCAGGCGCTACCTCGACTGCGCGTCGGCCACGTTCAACCTGAGCCTCGGCTACTCCCACCCGGCCGTCATCGCGGCCATGAAGGACCAGCTCGACAAGGTGGTCCACCTGACCTCCTCCTACCAGAGCGACCCGATCAACGGGCTCGTCCGGCGCCTGGTGGAGACCTCGCCGGCCGGGTTGACGAAGGTGCACCCCAAGGTGTCCGGCGGGTCGGCCGCCAACGAGGGCGCCATCAAGATGGCCCAGCTCGCCACGGGCAAGTCCGATGTCATCACCCTGTTCCGCAGCCATGTCGGCCAGACGATGATGATGACCTCGATGTCCGGCAACTCCTTCCGCCGCGAGCCGTTCCCCAACCTCTTCCCGGGCAGCCTGCAAGTGCCCGACCCGTACTGCTTCCGCTGCTTCTACGGGCAGCAGAAGGACACGTGCGGAATGATGTGCGTCGACCGCCTGGAGGATTTCGTCGACTACGCCAGCAGCGGCCGGGTCGCCGCCGTGCTGATCGAGCCGATATCCGGAAACGGCGGCAACATCGTCCCGCCGGACGGCTACATGCAAAAACTCCGGGCATTCTGCGACGAGCAGGGAATCGCCCTGATATTCGACGAGATCCAGACCGGTATCGGCCGTACCGGCCACATGTTCGCCGCCCAGCACTTCGGTGTCGAGCCGGACGCGATCACCACCGCCAAGGGCCTCGGCGGATCGGGCGCGCAGGTGGCCGCCATCATCACCAACGAGCGGCTCGCCGGACTTCCCGCGAACCACCACTCCTTCACCTACGGTTCCAACCTGCTCGCGGCCGCCGCCGCGAACGTCACGCTGGACATCGTGCGCCGGCCGGAATTCCTCGCGAACGTGACCAGGACCGGCGACCACATCATGGAACGCCTCCGCGACATGCAGCGCCGCTACCCGGCCATCGTGGACGTCCGCGGCGTCGGCCTCATGATCGGCTTCGAGATCGCCGAACTCGACGGCAAGCCCGCCGTCAAACTGACCAACCACCTCGCCGACAAGGCCATGGAGCACGGGCTGATCCTGCGCACCTCACGCTACGGCTACGGAAACGTCCTCAAGATCCGCCCGCCGCTGATCCTCACGATGGCCCAGGCCGACGAGATCTGCGACAAGCTGGAGAACCTCTTCCTCGCGGAGCTGACCCGATGAAGGAGCTGCGGAAGCTGCTGACGGAACTCGGCGCACACGTCCGCTCCGAGCTCCTCGCCTACGCGGACCGCGGCCTCGCCCGCCAGGTCCACGGCGACTCGCCCGGCGGCGACGCCCAGTTCGACGTGGACGAGGTGGCCGAACGGGCCGTGATCGACCACCTGCGCGCACACGCCGGGATCCCGCTCGCCCTCTACACCGAGGACGGATCGTACGTGGAGCTCGCGCCCGACCCGCAGGTCCTCCTCGTCGTCGACCCGATCGACGGCACCCGCCCCACCTCGGCCGGGCTGGAGATGGGCATGGTGTCCATCGCCGCCGCCCCCTACCGCGACGGGGCGCCCACCCTCGCCGACGTCACCGCCGCCTGCCTGGTGGAGATCAAGAGCGGCGCCTGGATCTACGGGGACGACGAGGAGGGCCTCTCCAGCGGCGGGTTCCGCACCCCGGTGCCGCGCCTGAGCCGGAACACCGACCTGGCCACGATGTTCTGGTCGATCGAGTTCAACGGCCACCCGATGCGGCTGATGACCGACGCCTACGCCCACCTGGTCGACCGGTCGGCGAACACCGGCGGCATCTTCGTCTTCAACAGCAGCACCTTCTCCATCTCTCGCATCATCACCGGTCAGCTCGACGCCTTCGTCGACATCGGCAACCGGGTCCTGCGCGACCACCCGCGGACGGAGGACGAGTTCCTGCGCGTGGGCCGCGGCTCGATCCTGCACCTCTTCCCCTACGACATCGCGGCCGCCGTCTACCTCGCCCGCCTCGCCGGTGTGGTGATCACCGACGCCTACGGCGACGACCTGGGCTCCACCTCCCTGGTGGACCTCGGCCCCATGAACCAGAAGTCGTGCATCGCCGCCTCCACCCCCGAACTCCACAAGCAGCTGCTCGACGCCGTCCACTGGGACCTCGGCGGCACCACCACCCCGGCCACCAGGGAGACATCATGAAGGCGCTGACCCTCAACCCCGACCGCACCCTCGCCCTGGTCGACCACCCGAAGCCGGAGGCCGGCCGCGCCGACGACGTCGTCATCCGCGTCACACAGAGCGGGATCTGCGGCACCGACCGCAGCGTGCTCGTCGGCAAGTTCCCCGCCGAGACCGGTGTGGTGATGGGCCACGAGGCCGTCGGAATCGTCGACTCCACCGGCCCCGGCGTCACCCGCTTCGCCGTGGGCGACCGGGTCATCGTCAACCCCACCCTCTACTGCGGCACCTGCCCCACCTGCCTCGAAGGCCACCTGAACTTCTGCGGCCACAAGACGGGCACCGAGGTCGGCCTGGACTACGACGGCTCCTTCGCGGAGTTCATCCGGCTCCCCGAACTCTTCTGCCACGCCATACCCGACGGCATGAGCTTCGACCGCGCCGTCGTCGTCGAGCCGCTCGCCTGCGCCCTCAACAACCTCGAAGCCGGGCGGCTCGCCGCGGGCGAGACGGCGATCGTCGTCGGCGGCGGACCCATGGGCGTGGTCACCGCCATGGCCGCCCAGCTGTACGGGGCCCGGGTGCTCCTCGTGGAACCCGACCCGGTGCGCCGGCAGCTCGACCGCGAGGTCTTCGACGCCCCCGAGTTCGGCGGCCGCGTCACCGTCCACACCCCCGACGACGGCGAACTCGCCGAGCGGGGCGACCTGGTCGTCGACTCCGTCGGCAGTCTCCTGGAGCAGAGCATCGGCTATGCCGCACTGCGCGGCCGGGTCGTCATCATGGGCTTCAACAGCAACGCCTCCGCCACGGTGCGCCCGCTGAGCCTGCTCCAGCGCGGCCTGCAGATCATCGGCGCGGGCGACTACAACAGCCAGATCTTCCCCAAGGCCGTCGAACTCGCCCGGACCCTGCCGCTGGAGCGCGTGGTCACCCACCGTTTCCCCCTCGCGGACCACGAAGAGGCGTTCAGGGCGCTCGCCGCCGTCCCCGGCGCCGAGTACACCGCGCTGAAGGTCGTCCTCGTACCCCCGCACCCCGGGGCGGCGGCATGACCCGGATCCACGATGCCCTGGTCCCGGCCGCGGGCCGTCCCGTCATCATCGGCGAGTACCCGTACTACCGGGCCGACCCCGCCAACTGGGCCGCCAACCTGCGCGAGTTGCGCCGACTCGGCGTCGACGTCGTCTCCTGCTACCTGCCGTGGCGGTTCCACGAGACCGGCGAGGGCGCGGAGCGGACCTTCGACTTCACCGGCCGGACCGACCCCCAGCGCGACGTGACCGGGCTCCTGGAGCTGGCCGCCGGGGCGGACCTGGCCGTACTCCTCAAACCCGGCCCCTTCATCCACGCCGAGGTCCAGCTCGGCGGACTGCCCGACCGGCTCTGCGGACCCGCGTACACCCCGTACCGCGGCCTGGACGGCACGGTCCTCACCTCCCAGGACAAACCGCTGCCCAGCCTGCTGGACCCGGCGGTCCAAGCCGAGGCCGAGACCTGGCTGCGCGCCGTCGCCGACGAGGTCGTGGCCAAGGCCGCGGCGCCCCACGGACCGGTGGTCGCGCTCCAGCTCGGCAACGAGGGCATGGCCGGCGAGGCCAACCTCCGCGTCGACGCCCAGGACGCCTCACCGGCCGCCCGCGAGGCCTTCGCGCACTGGCTCACCGGGCGCGGCCTGACCGCCGAGGCCGCACTGGCCGCCCGGGACCTCGACCGGTGGAGCGGCGCCCTGCGCGGCCTGTGGTCCCAGTGGTGCGGCCACGCCATCGTCGGCCTGTGGGACAGGATCTCCGCCCTCTTCCCGGCCGGTCCCGCCCGACTGGCCAACGTACCGCTGGCGAGCACCACGGCTCCGGGGGCCCTCGACGCGTGGGCCGCCCGGCAGCGTGCCGTGCAGGGCTCCCGGCACCTGGCCGGCCACACCGAGTGGGTCGGAAACCCGGCCCGCGACACCGAGGCCTTCTCCTCCCACCTGACCGGGATCCTGCTCGGCGGCACCGACGTGGTCGAGGCCAACTGGGGCTTCACCTGGACCGACGAGAGCTACGCCCAGCCGCGCACCCCGGTGTTCAACGCGCTGCTGGCGCTGCTCCTCGGCTCCACCACGGTCAGCGTCTACACCGCCTGCGCCGCGGGCAGCTGGGGCGGCCTCGTGGACATGGACCCCGCGGGACTGCGCGCCGAAGGCGTCGACCCGGCCCTGCACGCGCCGCCGTACTGCCCGGGAGCCCCGCTCACCGAGGCCGGCGCGCACACCCCGAACGCCGAAGGGCTACGGCTGCTGGCCGCCTTCCTCGACCGCTTCGGCGCCCAGCTCCTCGACAGCGAACTGGAACGCGACGCGCTGGTCCTCCTCGACCGGGCCCTGCCCGAGGCCGGCGCCTGGCAGCGCGACGGCCGTACCCCGCTCGGGGAACTCGCCGACGCCGTACAGGAGCAGCTGCGCGACCACGGGCGGCTGATCGGCCTGGGATGGCTCGACGAGCACCCCCTGCAGGCCGGGGCCGGCCACGGGATCCCCGTCGGGATCCTGCGTGCCCGTGATCCGGACGGCCCCGGGGCGCCGGACGGGCCCGCAGCACCCGGTGAGCTGAGGCTCGCGGCGGGCGCCCCGGCCGACGGATCGGTCGCCGCCCTCGTCGCTGCCCTGCCCTCGGCCGGCGCACCGCGCCGTACCTCCGAGCACCGGCGGGCGGTCGTACTCAGCCGGACCGGCCCCGGCGCCGTACGGATCACCGGAGCCTTCAACCCCACGGACGGCGGCGACCGGATCACCGGCCCCGGCGGCGGCTGGGAGCTGGACCTCCCGGCGGGCTCCGCCGCCGTCGTCGTCACCCGCGGTGACGCCCTGCTGGGCTGGCTGGCCACCCCGGCCCCGCCGTCCACCGCATCCGTCGCCCTCACCTGGGCCGGCGAGCAGGCCGACGCGCTGCGCGTCGCGGCCTCCTGAGAACGCGGGCGGCGGGACAGCGCACCTGACAGCGCGCCTCCCGCCGCCCGCCCCTCCCTTCACACGGCCGTTCCGGCCGTGTGAAGGGAATTTGGCGGACGTATGGAGAAGTTTTGGAGACCCTCTCCAGGATGGGAGCACAACCCCCGATCCTGCGAAGGAGGTGCACAGATGAAGAAGATCCAGATTCGTAAGGCCGGCCCCGTCCGCCTCACGTCTTCCGCTTGTTCGGTCTACCCGAACCCCGCCTGAGCCCGCGTCAGGTGAGTCCGGCGCCGGTGCCCCGGCCACGGCAGGGGCCCGGCGCCACCCGGGGGCGGGAAGGGCCCCGGGAGAACAGGAAGAGAGGGAGCAGGAAGAGAGGGAGCAGCGCCATGGCGGACCACGATCTCCGCAGTTCCGACGACGCGCCGCTGGCGCTCCACCCGCTGGTCTACCTGGAGGACGGCGGCGAGGTCACCATCGGCCGTCAGGACACCGACTCCTACGCGATCTTCCCGCCGGACGGCGCCGAGCTGGTACGCCGCCTGCAGCAGGGGGCCACACCCGCGCAGGCCGCCGACTGGTACGAGGCCGAGTACGGAGAGCGCGCCGACGTCGCCGACGTCGTCGAGGCCCTGTACGAACTCGGCTTCGTCCGCGCGGCGGACGAGGAACCGGTCGCGGCGGAGCCGGTGCGCTGGCAGCGGCTCGGACGGGCCGCCTTCTCACCGGCGGCCTGGATCTGCTACGGCGCGATCACGGCCTGGGCGGTGCTGCGCATGCTGCTGGAGCCCGGCCTCGTACCGACCGCGCGGGACCTGCTGTTCAGCGACTACTACGCGGTGATCAACGTGGTCCTGCTGATCGTCGCCGTCCCGCTGATCGCCGTCCACGAGCTGTTCCACGCGCTGGCCGGCCGCCGCCTCGGCATCCGCTCCCGGACCCGGATGTCGTACCGCTTCTACTTCCTCGTGGTCGAGACCTCCCTGGACGGCCTGGTCGCCGTGGAGCGCCGCAAGCGCTATCTGCCCATCCTGGCCGGGATGGTCGCCGACGTCGTCCTGATCAGCCTGCTGATCACGGTGGCCGACGCCATGGGGCCGGGCGGCGGGGCCGCGCTCGTCGGCCGGGTGTGCCTGGCCGTGGCCTTCGCCGCGGTCATCCGGCTGCTCTGGCAGTTCTTCCTCTATCTGCGCACCGACGTGTACGTGCTGATCACCACCGCGCTCGGCTGCGTGGACCTGCACACCACGTCCGTACGCCTGCTCCGCAACCGGTTCAACCGGCTGCTGGGGCGGACCCACCTGCTGGTCGACGAGGACGCGTGGCACCCCGTGGACCGTCGGGTGGCGCGCTGGTACTCCTGGCTGATCCTCGCCGGGTACACGATCAGCCTGAGCACGTTCCTGCTCGGGCTCGGCCCGGTCTTCTGGCAGATGATCACCGCCTCGCTCGACCGCTTCGCCGCGGGCCACCGGGCGGACTGGGTCCTCCTGCTCGACTCCTCGGTCTTCCTGCTGCTGACCTTCGCCCAGGTCGGCCTCGCCCTCTGGATCGCCGTCAGGGAGCGCCTGCGCAGCCGGCGGTCCCGGCTCGACCACGTCATCGCCTGAATCGCCCGAGGGAACGCCCCGACGGGACTCCCGACGGCCACTCTGTGAAAGGCAGGCCCATGAGCGGCCACTACTGGATCTCCGCTCCGCAGCGCTCGGAGCGTGACCGGCTGCGGGCCGGCCTCGAACTGCCTCCCCTCCTCGCGGCCGTGGACGCGCACCGGCGCTTGCGCGGTCCGTACACCGCCGCCGGCACCCTGCTCCGGGCCGTGGCCCCGGAAGCGCTCCGCCGCCGGCCCGCCCTCGCCGGCCGCCACTACATCGAACTCCAGGAGAGCACCCCGGAGTTGAAGCCTCTGGTACCGGCGATCACCCGTGCCCTGGAACAGCAGTCGGCGGCCCCCGGCGAGGTCAGCCGCTACCCGGCACGACTGCACTCCCTGCGGGTCTCGCACGGCCTGGTCGACTTCCTCCTCACGGCGCTGGCCGATCTCGGCGACGGACCGCGGACCCTGGTCGTGGAGAACGTCCAGCACGCCGACGCCACCGACCAGGAGTTCCTGGCGGCCGCCGTGCGGAGGATCCCGGCCGACCTGCTCACCATCGTGGTGTGCTCCGGTACGGAGGAACTGGTCGATCCGCCGGGCACCCTCTCCGTCTCGCTGCCCGCCGCGCTCGACGCGTACACGACCAGGATCACCGGGCCGGCCCCCGGTCCCGTCCCCGACCCCGTCCCCGACGTCGCGTCCGCCGGGCCCGTGGCGGCCCGGCGGTACGTCGACGCCGACGGAGTCGACGACGACCCCGGGCTCCTCGCCGCGTACGAGCAACTGGCCCCCGCCGAGCGGGCAGCCCTGCACGACCGGCGGGCCGCGGAACTGGCGGAGCGGGCGAAGGCGGGCGAAGCCTCGCTCCGGCTCGGCGCCCTGCCGTACCACCTCATGCGCGGCAGCGACGCCGGCGGTGCGGGACTGGACGCCCTGCGGTGGGCCCTCGACCGGTGCAAGTACCTGGGCTTCTACCACGCGGCCGCCGAACTGGGCGAGGCGGGCCGAAGGGCCGTGGACCCGGCGGAGCGCCCCGGACTGTGGTGGATCTTCATCCGGGAGACCGGGGTGTGCCTGGCGGCCGCGGGCCGGCCCGACGAGTCGGCGGTCCTCCAGGAGGAGGCGCGGACGGCGACCACCGACCCCGCGCACCACATGAAGCTCGCCTACGAGATCGGGATGCTCTACGCCCGCCACTACCCCGAGGAGCGCCGGGACGAGCGCAAGGCCCGCGCCTGGGTCAACCAGGCCATCGCCATCGCGGACCTGCTGCCCGACCCCAAGGAGCGCGCCTTCTACTCGGTGTTCAACCGCAACGGCCTCGCCCTGGTGGAGGTCCGGGCCGGGCGGCCCGACGAGGCGCTCCGGCTGCTCGACGAGGGCATGGAAAGGCTGGACCGGGAACTCGGCCTCGGCGAGCGGACCTGGCACCGGGTCGGGCTGCGCTACAACCGGGCCCAGGTCAACGGCATGAGCGGCCGTCTGGAGGCGGCCCTGGAGGACTACGCCGAGATCATGGACGCGGACAACGACTTCGCCGACCACTACTTCAACCGGGGCAACATCCTGCGCAAGCTGGGCCGCACCGAAGAGGCCATCGCCGACTACGAGACGGCGCTCGGCCTCGAACCGCCCTTCCCCGAGGCGTACTACAACCGGGGCGACGCCCGGATGGAACTGGGTGACACCCAGGGCGCGCTCGCCGACTTCGACCGCACCCTGGAGCTCGACCCCGGGCACGTGGAGGCGCTGCTCGGCCGCGCCGGCGTGCTGGACGACCTCGGGGACGCGAAGGCGGCGCTGGAGAGCGTGGCCGCCGGACTTGCGCTGGCCCCCGAGCACCCGCACCTGCTCTGCCTGCACGGGCGCCTGCTGGCCGAGGACGGGCGGCCGGCGGAAGCGGCCCGGGCCGTCGAGGCCGCGTTGCGCAGCGATCCGAAGCTCGCCGAGGCCTGGGCCGTCAAGGCCGAACTCGCCTACTCCGCGGGTGATCTGGCCGCGGCGGCGGCGGACTTCGACCGCGCGGTGGAGCTCGCGGACCGCCCCGAGTTCCGCTTCAACCGGGCCGTGGTCCACGAGGCGGCGGGCCGCTTCACCGAGGCGGCGGCGGACTTCGACGCGGTGTTCGCCGCCACCGAGGACCCCGACGCGCTCAGCCACCGGGACTCCTGCCTGCTCGCGGCCGGGTAGGGCCGATGACCCTCCGGCAGGGCCGGGCCCCGCGTGACCGGGCTCCGCAGGACCAGCTCCCGCATGACCCGGCCCCGCGGGACCAGGCCCGGCATGAGCAGGCCCGGCCGGATCAGGGCCCGCTCGCGGAGCGGTTCACCGAGGCGATGTCACGCCTGGTGTCGGGGGTCGCCGTGGTGTCCGCACGGCGGGCCGACGGCCGGCCGTGCGGACTGCTCGTGTCCTCGGTCTGCTCGTACAGCGTGCGGCCCCCCTCCGTGCTGGTGGCGCTGGCGCGGAGCTCGCGGACCTGCCGCGAGCTGGACCCGCGCCCGGGCACGGCTTTCGGAGTCCACCTGCTCGGCGCCGCGGACGCCGACCTCGCCGCGGTCTTCGCCGGCGGCGCGGAGGACAAGTTCACCGGTCTGCCGTGGAGCTGGGACGACCGGGTGCCCCGGCTGCTCGGCGTACCCGTGTACCTGAACTGCCGGACCGGCGCGGTGTTCCCCCACGGCGACCACGTGATCCTGGTGGGTGAGGTGGGGAACTGCGTCCTCGGCGAGGGCGAGCCGCTCGTCTACTACCGGCGGAGGCTCGACTGGCGGCTGGGCTGACGGAGCCGCCCGTTCCGCAGGCGGCTCAGGCCCTGTCCGGGCGCCGGCCGCGGAGACATCGCTCGTGCCCGGCGTTCGCGGGCCGCCCGCCGCCCAGCAGCGCGCGCTGCGCCGCCTGGAGCGCCGGGCCGGGCTCGATGCCCATGCTCTCCACGACCGCGCGCCGCGCGCGGGTGTACGCGTCCAGTGCCTCGGCCCGGCGGCCGGTGTCGGCCAGGGCGAGCATCAACTGTTCGTGGAATGCCTCGCGCAGCGGATGGCGGGCGCAGAGCTCCTCCAGCTCGCCGACCACCTCCCGGGCGCGGCCCTGGCAGGTGTCCGCGCCGATCCGGTCGTGCACCAGCGCCAGGCGCTCCTCCTCCAGCCGGACGCCGTAGTGCGCGGGCAGCCCGGACTGGCCCAGGTCACCCAGCGGAGACCCGCGCCACATCGCCAGCGCGTCGCGGAACGCCTCTCCCGCGCCCTTGCAGTCCCCGGAGGCGAGCAGGCCGCGGCCGAGCGCGGCCGTCTTGCGGAAGCCGTCCAGGTCCAGTTCCCCCGGTCCCACGCGCAACAGGTACCCGGAACCGGCCGTACGGAGCAGGGGGTGCTGCCGGGCGTCCCGGCCGCCCTGACTGTGCCCGGGGTCCAGCGTCCGGCGCAGCCCCGATACGTACATCTGCAGGGCCGCCACCGCCGATCTGGGCGGCCGGCCGTCCCAGAGCTCTTCGATCAGCGTGTCCGCGGAGAAGGCCTTGTTGGCGTGCAGCAGCAGGAGGGCGAGCAGGGCCCGGCGCTTGAGCGCCGTGGGGGTGCACGCGCGGCCCGCGAGGTGCACCTCGACCGGGCCCAGGATCAGGTACCTGGGGCGGTCCGCGTCGGGAGCGTGCTGTCGGACACCGTAGGCCGTCGTGGATCTCGCCCGTTTGGCTAACACCGCGTGCCACCCCATGTCGTGTCGGCGCCCGAGGGCGCCTGTCCTGTCGGTCGACGTGCGAGCCGGATCCCCCCGGGTACGCATCGTCATGGATACGGGGTCACCCGACCGCGTGTCACCAGCCGGAACAGGCCAATCGGGGCCGGCGGACAGAATCCGGCCGTCACGCGACGGCACCCCGGACGCAGTGCGTCCGGGGTGCCGTCGGCCGATCAGGGGGAGGGCGGGTCAGCGCTTGTCGCGCTTCATTCGCTCGGCGGCCTTCGCGGCCGTCTCCTGGACCTTGCCGGTCATCTTCTCCGCTGTGCCCTCGGCCTGCAGGCGAGGGTTGTCCGTCGCGTCGCCGGCCGCTTGCTTGATCTTGCCCTTGGTCTGCTTGGCCTTCGCCTTGGCCTGTTCCTTGTCCATGATGGGAATGTCCTTTCACCAGCGGTACGAGCGGTACCGCGGGTTCGATTGGCCTTCCGTCACCGCCTCTGCCCCACGCGTCGCACATCATGCGCGGCGGAGGCGTATCTCCGTGGCTTCTGGGAAGGTGCAGGAAGCAGGACGGAAGGGTGATGCCGGATGATTCCGGGAGCGGACAACGAACGCTTCACCGTCGCGGTGCAGACCGTGGACGGAGCCGTCGTCCTCGAGCTGGCCGGGGAACTGGACCACGACACGGCGCAGCCCCTGCGCGACGCCCTCGACGCGGCGGTCACCCAGGGTGGCCGGCTGGTCGTGGACCTGTCGGGGCTGGGCTTCTGCGATTCCACCGGGCTGAACGTGCTGCTGCACAGCAGGCTCTCGGCGCAGGAGGCCGGCGGCAGCCTGGAACTGACCGGGCTGCGCGGGTCGGTTGCCCGGATGTTCCACATCACCGGCGCGGACGGGGTCTTCCCCGTGCACGCCGATGTGGCCGAAGCACTGGGCGGGGCGAGCCGTCCGCCCGGCTAGCGCGGCGGACCTGGCTGCGCGGGCACGTGGCCGCGCGGAGTACGGATGCGCCACTCATGTCGACACGGAGGAGTCTGAGCGTCATGGAGGAGCGGGGGTCACCCGACCGGACCTGGTACCTGGTACTGGACGGGGCCACCGATGTCGTGACGCGCAGCCGCGAATTCGCCCGTCGGGCGCTGGCCGCCTGGCACTGGCTCCCGGCCGCCACGCCGGAGGACCGCGACACGGCCGAGGACGTGCTCCTCCTGGTGTCCGAGGTGGTCGCCAACGCCTGCCTGCACGGCGGCGGGCCGGGCGCGCTGCTGCTGGACTGCGACGACGAGCGGCTGCGGATCGAGGTGACCGACGGGAACCCGGCGCCGCCGGTCCCCCTGCGGGCGCGGTCGGCCTCGCAGACCGGGCAGCCCGGCGGGCACGGGCTGCTGATCGTGGACCGGCTGGCGCGCAGCTGGGGTTCCCAGCCGAAGCCGGACGGCAAATGCGTCTGGCTGGAAGTGGCCGCCCCCGCGACGGTCAGGAATCCGGTCAGGAATCCAGGGCCGCGATGACCTCGTCGGTGGCGCTGACCTTGCCGATGCGCGGGAAGATCTTGCCGAAGGTGTGGGCGTGGGACTCGGGGTCCGTGTCGGCGGTGGCGTCCTCCACGAAGACCAGGTCGTAGCTGAGCTCCCAGGCCGTACGCGCGGTGGACTCGACGCCGACGCTGGTGGAGATGCCCGCCAGGACGATGCGGTGGATGCCGCGCCGGCGCAGCTGGAGGTCCAGCTCGGTACCAGTGAAGGCGCCCCAGTGGCGCTTGGTGACGACCACGTCGGCGAGGGCCGCGAGGTCGGCCGGGATCTCGGAGAACGCGGCGGGCGGGGCGGCTGCCGGGCCCGGGCGGTCCACATTGGCGGTGGGCAGGTCGCCGCCGTCGGGGGACCAGGCCACCTTGACGAGGACCACGGGCAGCTTGCGGGCGTGGAACGCCTCCGCGAGCGCGATGCCCTTCTTGAGGATCTCGGCGGCGGGCCGGGTGATCGGCAGGTCCAGAATGCCCTTCTGCAGATCGATGACGACCAGGGCGGTGTCCTCGCCCAGGGCGAGGCGGTTCGGGTCAGCAGTCATTTTCCCGACATTATTGGGCATTCAGCCAAATCTGCAAGGCTCTAGAATGGGAACATGAGTACGAATACGGGGGAGTCCCGGCCTGCCCTGACCCCGGCGCTGGCCGGGGCGGAACTGGCCCGCTGGTACTGGACGCTGGCCGAGCTGAGCCCATCTCGCGCGCGAGATGGGCCTGTCGGCGGGGGGTGGGAAGGCCGCCGTCACGGCCCGGCTGACCGCCGCCCTCGACGGCCTGCCGGCCGAGCCCGCGCCGCCCCCGGCCCCCACCGCCCGCAGGGGCGGCCGCCAGCTCGCCGCCCCCGTCGACCGCGCGACCGTGATCCCGCAGGGCCAGCGGTGCAGCCAGGTGCTCCGGGAGTTCTTCGTCCGGGAGGTCGGGCCCGGCTTCCACTTCGACGCCTTCATGCGGGAGTACGTGGCCCAGGGCGCGGGCCGGACCCTCGCCGAGGCCGTCGCCCACTGGCACGCCACCCGCGCGCGGGCGGCCGAACCCCAGGAGGTCGCCGCCCAGTTCGAGTTCAACCGCTTCCTGCGCGACTGGCACGCACGCCACCCCGACAGCGCCCGCACCGAGGCCCTGGCCGCCTGGCGGGCCCACCGGGCCCGCCCCCGCGACTGACCTCGCCCCTCCGCCGGGCCGCTCAGGCGGCCGGTTCCGACTCCGGTACGGGCCCCGGTGCCGGCGCGGAGACCGGCTCCGGCAGCCGCCGGGCCAGCGCCCATGCGAGCACCGGCAGGACGGCGAGCGGCAGCAGGGCCACGCGCAGGGAGGTGGCGTCCGCGGCTGCGCCGATCAGCGGACTCGCGAGGCCGCCCACGCTGACGGTCAGGCCGAGGGTGACCCCGCCGGCCGTGCCCATCCGCGTGGGGAGGTAGTCCTGGCCCAGGGTGACCTGGAGCGAGAAGGGCACGTAGAGGGCGGCGGCGGCCAGCGCCGCGCACGGGTACACCAGCGGCAGCGGCAGGAAGAGGACCCCGGCGACGGCGGGCACGGCGGCGGCGTAGGCGCGGTGCACGGTGGCCACCCGGCCCCAGCGGCCGGCGAGGCGGCCGCCGAGCAGGGTCCCGCCCGCGCTGCCGGCGAACAGGGCGAACAGGGCGGCGGCGCCCGCGGTTCCACCGCCGCCGCGCTCGCGTACGTACAGGGCGACGAAGGTGCTCAGGCCGACGAAGACGACAGAACGGACGATCACCACCAGGGAGAGGCGGAGGAAGGCGGGCCGGTTCTCCTCCGGGGCGGGCGCGGGGGGTTCCTCCGACCGGGCGGCGGAGGCGGCCGCGCCGGCCCGGGCAGGCGGCCGGTTGAGGAGGACGCCCAGCGCCGCCGGGAGCGCCAGCAGCCACCATCCGGCCGGCCCGGGCACCGCCAGGGCGCCGACCACCAGCAGCGGCGCGCAGGCGAAGCCGATGTTGCCGCCGAGCGCGAACCAGCTCATCGCCGTGTGCCCGGCCCCGCCCACCGTGGCGCGCACCAGCCGGGCGGCAGCCGGGTGGTAGGCGGCGACGCCCAGCCCGGACAGGGCCACGGCGGCCACCGTGGCCGGGTACCCGGCGTCCAGCCCGACCAGGGCGATGCCGAGCCCGGCGGCGCCGGTGGCCAGCGGTATCAGCCAGGGCATCGGACGGCGGTCGGCCAGCATCCCGAACAGCGGCTGGACCACGGAGGAGAGCAGCGAGGCGGCGAGCACGATGCCGGACGCGGCGGCGTACCCGTACGCGCGCTCCGCCACGAGGAAGGGCACGAGCGCGGCGACGGCGCCCTGGTAGACGTCCACGCACGAGTGGCCCGCTGCGAGGGCCGCGGTGCGGCGCCGGACCGGAGTTGTTCTGATCGGTGACTTCACCGATCGAGAATCGCCCTCGCCGGGGGCATCCCGCTTCCGATAAATTGCCTGGTGATGCAGAAAAACCGCCAGCAGGGCATCCGTCACACGCCGCGGGCCGCGACCAGCATCCGCGAGCTCGACACCGACACGGGGATCGATCCCCACCGCCACGACGACCACCAGATCGCCTACGCCGGATCCGGGGTCCTCTCGATAACCACCGACGCCGGCACTTGGGTGGCCCCCGCGACCCGGGCCCTGTGGATCCCGGCCGGTACGGTGCACGAACACCGCGCCTTCGGCCGTACCGACCTGCACTCGGTGGGCCTGCCGACCCGGCTCAACCCGCTGTCCCTGGACGCGCCGGCCGTGATCGCCGTCGGTCCGCTGCTGCGCGAGCTGATCCTGGCCTACACCCGCGCCCCCGAGGACACCGGCCCCGAGCGGCGCCGGCTGCTCGCGGTACTCCTCGACCAGCTGCGGGCCTCGCCGCTCCAGCCGCTGCACCTGCCCGCCCCGGCCGATCCGCGGCTCGCGGCGGTGTGCGCGCTGCTGTACGCCGATCCGGCGGACCCGCGCGGGCTGGCCGCGCTCGCCGCGCAGGCGGGGGCCGGGGCGGGGGAGCGGACGCTGAGCCGGCTGTTCCGGGCCGAGCTGGGCATGACCTTCCCGCAGTGGCGCACCCAGCTGCGGCTGCACCGGGCACTGCGGCTGCTGGCGGTCGGCACCCCGGTGACGGCGGTCGCGCACCGCTGCGGGTGGTCGTCCGCGAGTGCGTTCATCGACGTCTTCCGCAAGGCCTTCGGACAGACGCCCGGGGCCTACGGACGGCCGTAGCGCAGGAGTACGACCCCGTTGCCGAAGGCGCGCGTGCCCTCCAGGCGCAGCGGCACCGGGCCGGCGTCGACGGGCGGGAACAGCGGCTTGCCGCGCCCGATCCGCACCGGGTGCACGCAGATGTGGTACGCGTCCACGAGGTCGTGGCGCAGGAACGAGGCGGCGAGATCGGCCCCGCTCAGGGCCAGGTCGCCGCCCGGGGCCGCCTTGAGCGCGGCGACCTCCGCCGGTACGACGTCCCGGACGACCGTGGAGTTCCAGGCGGCCTCGCCCTGCGGCAGGGTGCGCGAGTAGACGTATTTCGGAATGGACCGCCAGATGCCGGCGAACTCGGCCATCGGCCCGGTGATCGCGGGGTCGGTGTCGGCGGTCGGCCAGAAGTCGGCCATCAGCTCGTGCGTGACCCGGCCGGCCAGGAGTCCGCCCATCGTGCGGACTTCGTCGTTGAAGTACTGGTGCAGCTCGTCGTCGACGAAGTGCCAGTCGATCTGCCGCTCGGGTCCCTCGATGTATCCGTCGAGGGAGACCGACATCATGAGGACGATCTTCCGCATGAGGTCACGCTACATACTGACCGGTGTGAAGACCGAAGACGACACCGTGCTGTTCGACATCGAGGGCCGGACCGGGGTGGTCACCCTCAACCGCCCCGAGGCCCTCAACGCCCTCACCCACCCCATGGTGCTGCGGATCGACGAGACCCTCACCGGCTGGGCGCGGGACCCCGCCGTCCACCAGGTCCTGATCCGCGGCGCCGGTGAGCGCGGCCTGTGCGCGGGCGGGGACATCCGGGCCATCCACGACGACGCCAAGGCCGGGAACACGGCCTCCGCGGACTTCTGGCGCGACGAGTACCGCCTGAACGCCCGCATCGCCCGCTACCCCAAGCCGTACATCGCCCTGATGGACGGCATCGTCATGGGCGGCGGTGTCGGCGTCTCCGCCCACGGCCGCGTCCGCGTCGTCACCGAGCGCTCCCGCGTCGCCATGCCCGAGACCGGCATCGGCTTCGTCCCCGACATCGGCGGGACCTGGCTGCTCGGCCGCGCACCCGGCCGGCTCGGCACCCATCTCGCCCTCACCGGCGCGGCCGTGGGCGCCGCCGACGCGCTGCTGTGCGGACTCGCCGACCACTTCGTCCCCGCCGGGCGGCTCCCCGAGCTGACCGCCGAGCTCGCCGCGGCCCCCGTCCACGAGGTGCTGCCCCGGTACGCCGCCACGCCCCCGCCAGGCGACCTCGCCGACCGGCGGGCCTGGATCGACCACTGCTACGCCGCGGACACCGTCGAGGAGATCGTGGACCGGCTGCTCGGCCAGGGCGAGCCGGCCGCCAAGGAGGCCGCCGAGACGATCCTGGCCAAGTCCCCGACCGCGCTGAAGGTCACCCTCGCCGCCCTGCGCCGGGCCGCGGCCCTCGGCTCGCTGGAGCGGGTGCTGGCCCAGGAGTTCCGGGTCTCCTGCAAGGCCCTGGCCTCCCCCGATCTGGTGGAGGGCATCCGGGCCCAGGTCGTCGACAAGGACCGCAGGCCGCGCTGGTCGCCGTCCGTCCTGGCGGACGTGGCCGACGCGGACGTGGAGCGCTTCTTCGCCCCGCCCGGCTCCGGCGACCTCACCTTCGGCTGACCCGGGCCGCGCCGGGCGACAGGGCCTAGGGGGGTGTCTTGCCGATCAGGCCGGGCTCGCGGCGTCCGGCACCGCGCCTCGCCGCGTTGTCGTCGGTCGCCGACGTCCCCCAGCTACCGCTGGGAGGTGCCCCCACCGCGTCGACTCTCCCCCAGACTCCGTCCGGGGGGACCCCCATCCTCGGCCTTGCGATCCACGGCACCAGACGCCGCTCCCTGATCCGGCCTGATCGGCAAGACACCCCCTACGAGCCGACGTACTCCCGCAGGTGCCGGGCGGTCAGCGTGTCCGCTCCGGCCACCAGCGCGGCCGGGGTGCCCTCGAAGACGACCTAGCCGCCGGCGTGGCCGCCGCCCGGGCCGATGTCGATCAGCCAGTCGGCGTGCGCCATCACCGCCTGGTGGTGCTCGATGACGATCACCGAGTTCCCGCTGTCGACGAGCCGGTCCAGCAGGGCGAGGAGCTTGTCCCGGTGTAGTGAGTTGTCTGGTGAGTGCTCGGAGGGCCCGGAGATGGCGAAGGACCGGAGCGGCGCGGGTGATCCCGTCCGCACGCTGGAGCTGCTGTGGCGCGAGCCCGGGCAGGAGCCGCAGCCCGGGCGGCGCGGCCCGCGGCAGGGGCTCAGCGTGGACGCCGTGGTGCGGGCCGCGATCGCCCTCGCCGACGAGGAGGGGCTGGCCGCGCTGACCATGCGGGCGCTGGCCCAGCGGCTCGGGGTGACGCCGATGACCCTCTACACGTACGTCCCCGGCAAGGCCGAGTTGCTCGACCTCATGCTGGACGAGGCGTACCGGCACATGGACCGCCGGGAGGCGGGCCCCGGCGAGACGTGGCCGGTGAAGGTCACCCGCGTCGCCGACGACAACCGCGACCTGCTCGGCCGCCACCCCTGGATCGCGGACCTCCCGGCCACCCGTCCGCCGCTGGGCCCCGGCGTGATCGCCAAGTACGAGCACGAGCTGGCGGCCTTCGACGGCATCGGGCTCACCGACACCGAGATGGACGCCGCGCTGACCCACCTCCTCGGCTTCGTCCACGCCAACGCGCTGGCCGCGGCCGACGCCGCCGACCACAACAGCCGCCAGAGCGACGAGGAGTGGTGGGCCGTCAGCGCTCCGCTGCTGGAGCGGGCCATGGACCCCGAGCGCTACCCCCTCGCCGGCCGCGTCGGCAGCGCGGTCGGCGGCTACAGCCCGGAGACGGTCTGGGCCTTCGGCCTCCGCTGCGTCCTGGACGGGCTGGCCCGCCTGATCGAGGAGCGCGACGTCCGGCGCGCTTCCTGACGGTGTCTCATATGGCTTCTGACCTGGCCTTTCATGCTGTTCCGGCGTATGATTTCCCTCTTGGGGAAGGGGACTTCATGGACCGGAACATACGCTCGGTGGACGACGTACTCGGCCTCCTGGACGGCCTGTTCGCCTCGGAGGCCGACCGCTGGACGGCCGACGGAGCCTCCTGGTGGGACGGCTTCTACGCCGACCGCTCGAAGCCGGTGCCGTTCTTCGTGGCGAAGCCGGACGAGAACCTGGTCTCGTACCTCGACCGCGGCCTCATCACCCCGGGGCGCGCCCTCGACCTGGGCTGCGGGCCCGGCCGCAACGCCCTCCACCTCGCCTCCCTGGGCTTCGAGGTGGACGCCGTCGACCTGTCACCGGCGGCCATCGCCTGGGCCGGGGACCGCGCCCGCGAGGCGGGGGCCGACATCCGCTTCCACTGCGGCGACGCCTTCGCCCTCGCCGCCACCGAGCTGACCGGCCCCTACGACCTGATCTACGACTCCGGCTGCTTCCACCACCTGCCACCCCACCGCCGCATCAGCTACCGCGCCCTCCTCGACCGCGCCCTCGCCCCCGGCGGCCACCTCGCGCTCACCTGCTTCGCAGCAGGCGAGATGGGCTCCGAACTCTCCGACGCGGCCTTCTACCGCCAGGCCCGGCTCGACGGCGGACTCGCCTACACGCCCGAGTCGCTGCGCTGGATCTTCTCCGACCTCACGGAGGTCGAACTCCGCCGCATGCACGACGAAGCGTCCACATCCCCGCTCTTCGGTGAACCCTTCCTCTGGACGGCCCTCTTCCGCCGGGACGCCGTCTAGGTCCTGGTCGCCACGGCACGAGGCCGAGTTGGCTTGAGCCCCGACCATTCCTCCTGGTCAGCGGCGCTCATTGGTCTTTCTGCTGAGGGAATTCGGCGTCCATGGTTCGGAAAGCACATTGCGTACAGCGGTGTTGACGGATGGGATTGCCCAGGTCACGAGAGGAACCGCATGACATCCATGCTCGACGGCTGCACACCCTGGCCCGAGGAGTTCGTCGACCGCTACTGGGCGGCCGGGCACTGGCGTGGCAACACGCTGGACAACCTGCTGCGCGGCTGGGCCCTGCAGTACGGACCGCGGACCGCGCTCGTGCAGGACGGCACCCGCATCACGTACGCGGGCCTGAACCGGCGCGTGGACCGCATGGCCGCCGGATTCCGGCTGCGCGGCCTGCGGCCCGGGCAACGGGTCGTCGTCCAGCTTCCGAACGTTCCCGAGTTCGTCATCACCGTGTTCGCGCTGATGCGCGCCGGCGTGGTCCCCGTGCTCTGCCCGGTCCCGCACCGCGCGTCCGGGGTGTCCCACCTCGTGCGGGTCACCCAGGCCGTCGGCTACGTCGGTCCCTCGACGTACGAGGGCTTCGACCACACGGCCATGGCCGCGGACATCGCGGCCCGAGGGCCCTTCCTGCGGCGGGTGTTCACCCTTGAGGCGCCGGGCGCCCCGTCCCCGTACGGCGGCCTCACGACCGACCCGGCGGGCTGCCAGTACAGCCCGCTGGGCTCCATCGACGCCGCGCCCGAGCCGGCCCTCGCGCAGCGCGCCGACCAGGTGGCGTTCTTCCTGCTCTCCGGCGGTGGCGCCGCGGCGCCCACGCTCGTTCCGCGCACCCACGACGACTACGCCTACCAGGCGCGGGCCGCCGCCGAGCTGGTGTCGCTCACCGAGAACGACGTGTACCTCGCCGCGCTGCCCGCCGGGTTCAACTTCGCCTTCGGCGGCCCCGGCATCGTCGGCACCCTCTCCGTCGGCGGCACCGTCGTCCTGGTCGAGAGTCAGGGCCCCGCCGAATGCCTTGCGGCCATCGGACGGGAGCGGGTCACCATCACGTCGGTGGTGCCCGCCGTCGCCCGGCTCTGGCTCGACGTACGTCCCACGGTCCAGGCCGACGTGAGCAGTCTGCGGCTCGTGCAGATCGGCGGCGCGCCCTTGCACCGGGCGACCGCCGAACGGATGGGCCCCGAATGGGGCTGTCGCCTCCAGCAGGTCTTCGGCACGGCTGAGGGGCCGCTCACTCTCACCCGGCCCGCCGATCCGGACGAGACGGTGCTCACCACGCAGGGCCGCCCGCTCTCGCCCGACGACGAGATCCGCATCGTCGACGCCGACGGCAAGGACCTGCCCGACGGGGAGCCCGGCGAACTCCTCGCCCGCGGTCCCTACACCCTGCGGGGCTACTACCGGGCGCCCGACCACAACGCGCGCTCCTTCACCACCGACGGCTACTTCCGCACCGGCGACCTCGCGCGGCGCACCCCGGACGGCAACCTGGTGGTGACCGGCCGCCTCAAGGACGCCCCGCGGCGGGCTGACCACGAAGACCCCTCCGGCCCGTGACGGGCCGGGCCGGCCGCCGGCCCGGGCAGGTCACAGCACTAGCGGTAGCCGGTGGCATTCGCCGGGCGGCCGGGGTCCTGGACCTCGACCATGTACCGCCAGGTGTCCGGGCGGCTGCCGTCGAGATCCGTGAAGCCGTAGACCCGGGCGAGCTGCCCGCTGGAGAGGGACCGGCCGTTCCAGCGCGCCACGTCCGGGTCGGCGGCCAGCGCCGCGACCGCCCGGCCCACGTACGACGGGGTCTCGGAGATGCAGAAGTGGGGGACCGCCGCCAGCGCGTCCCGCCAGTTCTCCTCCTTCACACCGAAGGCGTCGAGCATCATCTCCGAGCGCAGCCAGCCCGGTGTCAGCGCCACCGCCGTTCCCCCGCGCGGGCCCAGCTCGTGCCCGAGGGCGAACGCCATGCGCAGGACGGAGGACTTGGCGATGTCGTAGAAGAACGACACCCGGTAGCGGCTCGCGTTGTACTCGGCGGTGCCGTCCGTCATCTCCACCACCAGCCCGCCCGGCTCGCGCAGCAGCAGCGGCAGCGCGAAGTGGCTGGTGACGGCATGGGTTTCCACCGCCAGCCGCAGCAGCCGCAGCCCCTTGTCCAGGTCGTGCTCCCAGACCGTGCTGTCCCACTCGAAGAGCAGCTCCCCGCCCCAGACGTCGTTGACCAGAACGTCGAGGCGCCCCTGCTCGCTGTCGATCCGCCCGACCAGGGCCTCGACCTCGCCCGGCACCAGATGGTCGGCCACCACCGGGATCCCGCGTCCGCCCGCGGCCGTCACCAGCTCGGCGGTCTCCTCGATGGTCTCGGGCCGGTCGTACTCCGACCGCTTCCCGCGGGTGCTGCGCCCCGACACGTACACGGTCGCGCCCCGCGCGCCCAACTGGACCGCGATGCCCCGGCCCGCGCCCCGCGTCGCCCCGGCCACGAGGGCGACCTTGCCTTCGAGTGTGCGCTGTGCTTCCGCCATGGCCCGACCCTACGACGCCTCCCCCTGCCGCGGCCCGCCGAACACGGCGACCCCCGCCAGGGACAGCAGCAGCCCCCCGGCCGCCGCGCAGAGGGCCGGGCCCGGCCCCCACAGCGTCCAGGCAGCCCCGACGAGCAGGGAGCCCGCGAACCGGGCCAGCGCCTGCGCCGTCTGGAGCACCGCGAGCCCGGTGGTGCGCAGTCCGGCCGGGAGCAGCGGCCCGGCCGCGGCCATCAGCACCCCGTCGGTGGCCGCGTAGAACAGGCCGAGCAGTACGAGGACGCCGACGACGAGCGGCGGCCCGGCCGGGACCGGGGCCAGGAGCAGCAGGCAGGCGCCGAGCAGCGGCACGTGCCCGCCGAGGAAGACCCGGCCGCGGCCGAACCGGTCGGCGAGCCGCCCCGCGGGCAGCGCGGCCAGCAGGAACACCGCCGCCGTGCCGACGGGCAGCAGCGGGAAGTACGCGGCCGGCAGGTCGAGCCGGCGCTGGAGCAGGAGGTAGAGGAAGGCGTCGCCGACCGTGAACAGGCCGAGCACGGCCGCGGTCGCGCAGAGCCGCGGCAGCCCGGGGATCCGTACGAGCGTGGCGACGCCCGGCAGCGGGGTGCGGACGGCGGGCGCGGGGGCCTCCCGTACGAACAGGACCAGCACGACCACCCCCAGCACCGCGACGCAGCAGCTCACGGTGAATACGGCCGCGTACCCGTCCACCACGGCCCACAGCACCCCGAACGCGGCCAGCGGCCCCAGCAGCGCGCCCGCCGTGTCCAGCGCACGGTGCACGCCGAAGGCGCGGCCCTGTGCCTCCGGCGGGCAGGACAGCGAGATCAGCGCGTCGCGCGGGGCGGTACGCAGGCCCTTGCCGGCCCGGTCGGCGCCGAGCACCGCCGCCACCGACCAGGGGGTGGCGACGGTGAGCAGGGCCGCCTTGCACGCGGCGGACAGCGCGTAGCCGATGCCCGCCACGAGTTTGCGGCGGCGGGTGCGGTCCGCGGCCCGGCCGCCCGCGAGGCGGAGCAGCGCGGTGGCGCCCTGGTAGAGCCCGTCCAGGGCGCCGAACGCGAGCGGGGACATTCCGAGCCCGGCCACCAGGTACAGCGGCAGGACGGCGGTGACCATCTCCGCCGAGACGTCCGTGAGCAGACTGACCAGGCCGAGCGCGAACACCGTGCCGGGGACGGCCCGCAGGGGGCCGCCCCGGGCCGGAGCGTGCCCGGCGATGTCCGCGGCCCGGCTGGTCGACAGGTACACGGATGCCTCCTCGGGGGTGTCCGGAACCAGCGGTGTCCGGAAACGGCGGTGTCTAGAACCAGTTGATGGTGAGCGGGAAGGCGGCGGTGACGGTCGCGCCCGTGGAGTCGGTGGCGGTGGCGGTCACCTGGACGGTGCCGCTGCCCCACGGCTTGCCGCTGATACGGCCGGTGCCGGCGTCGACGGTCAGGCCCCAGGGCAGGCCCGTGGCCGCGTAGCGGATCGGGGACTTGCCGCCCGTGGCGCTGAGCTGGATGGTGCAGGACTGGTTGAACTTGCAGGTCTGCGGGCCCGGATCGGCGAGCTTCAGGTCACCCGGGGTGGGCGTGGGGGTCGGGGTCGGGGTGGGGGTCGGAGTGGGTGTGGGTGTCGGAGTCGGCGTGGAGCCGCCGAACACCTCGCTGATCGGCTGGACGTTGGCCGCGTTGCCCGCGTGCGTGGCCGTGCCGAAGAGGTCCTCGAAGGTCCGCAGCAGGTGGTGGTGGTTGAACGCGGTGGTGTACTTGCCCGTCTTGACGTTCGCGCCGTAGAAGACGGTGGCGATCTGATTCGAGCCGAGGTAGTTGTCCTCGTCCCATGTCAGCACCAGCAGACTGTTGTTGGCCTTCGCCCACTGGGCGTAGGCGTCGATGTTGTTCTTCGTCCAGGTGTCTCCGGTGCCGACCGAGCACGAGTGCATGTCGTTGCACTGGTTGGGCACGACGAAGGACAGGTTCGGCAGGGCCGCGAAGTTGTTCTGCGGGAACTGCGCCCAGGTCTTGCCCGTGTTCAGCGGCACGTTCTTGAAGGCGAACCACGGGTTGTGCTTCTGCGCGTACTGGCCGTTCGTGCAGGCCGTGGAGCCCTCGCTCGGCAGGTCCTCGTTGTACGTCGCGAAGGTCTTGCCGGCCGCGATCAGCTCCTGGCCGAGGTTCGCCGCCGTCATCGACTGCGGGGTGTAGCAGCCGTCGCCCGTGATGCCCTGCGTGGCGCCGGAGAAGAGGTTGAAGTAGTTGGGCTGGCTGGGGTGGGTGAGCGCCTTCATGCCGGTCAGGCTCGCGCCCGCGTTCGCCAGCTGGTTGATGTACGGGGCGTTCGCGCTGCCGATGATCTCGCCGTACTGCTTGTTCTCGTACACGACGACGACCACGTGGTCATAGGTCGGAAGCGCCGCCGCAGCCGGTGCCGCAGCCGACCCGGTCGCGGAACTGCTCTCCGCCGCCTGCGAGTTGGCGACGGTGAAGGCGCCGAGCAGGCCGAGGGCGCCGAGTCCGGCCACGAGCGCGGACCAGCGGGTCCCCCGTCTCGGGCGAGCCGTGGGTGAGGGAGTGGGCATGGGTTTCCTCCTCGTAGGTGGTGTCATTCCTCGCGCCGGGCCGCACCGGCCACGCCGATGTTCAGGAACCGCGGTACGGGCCGCCCGCGGTGGCGGAACTCCTCCGCGACCGCGGCCCGCACCGCCGTCAGCCGGGCCTCGGGCAGCAGCACCAGCACGCTCCGCCCCGGCTCCGGTCCGGGCGGCCAGGCGCTCAGTGCCCCCGCCCGGCGGGCGCAGGCCACGGCCCGCGCCAGCTCCGCCGCCCGGTCCGCGCTCCCGTGGTCGCCGCGTACGGCGACGAGCACCAGCCGCGCTCCCGAGGCGGCCGGGTCGAAGGGGACGTACCGCTGCGGTCGGGGTCCGGCGCCCAGCAGCAGGGCCTCGCCGGGACGGGCGAAGAGCACCGCCCGCCGCAGGGCGCCGTCCCCGTCCGGCAGCGCGGCGGCCAGCAGCCGGGCCAGGTGCGCGCGGTCGGGCCGTTCGCCCGGCTCCGTGTGCACGTCGGCCACCGCGAGCGCCACCGCGCAGTCGGCGGGCTCCGCCGTGGCCAGCCCGGCGGCCGCCGTGAGCGAGCCCTGCACGTGCAGGTCGGTTCCGCCGCGGCCGAAGCCGGCCCGGGCCAGCGCCCGCAGCACGGCGTACGGCCGGACCGCCCACGCGGGGGCCGCGGGCGGCGGCCCGGACAGGGTCAGCGGCAGATCGCAGCTGTCCGCGGGGTGGCCCAGCGAGCTGAGCCGCACCAGGCCGTCGGTGCGGGGTGCCGCCGCGGCGGCCGTGGGCCAGCCCGCCGCCGCGACCAGTCCCGGGGACCCCAGGTGGAAGGCGTACGGGGCGCTCCACACGGCGACCGGGGCCCGACCGTGCGCGGCCTCCAGGGCGTAGGCGACGAGGCGGAAGAGCGGATCGGCGGTGGCCCGCCGGGCCAGGTCGCCTCCGGCGGGGTCGGCCGTGGGGGCGGCGGCCCCGGGCCGGCCTCCGGCGGGAGCGGTGATGGCTCGGCGGGCCAGGTCGCCTCCGGCCGGGGCGGTGGCTCCTGCGGTGCCGGGGCGGGTGGCGTCGGCCGGGGCGCCTGGTGCGGTGCGCGAGCCGGCGGCCTCGGGCGGGGCCGTTGCCGTCGCGCGGGCACCGGAGGCTTCGGGGGCCGTCATCGGGCGTCCTTGCGGGCCAGGAGGCGGTAGGCGTTGCCGCCGTCCGTGGTGCGGGCGGCCGCCGTGCGCAGGGCGTCGAGCACCGCCGCGCCGGCGAAGAACGGGAGCGACACCGCCCGTACCGCGTGGGCACGGGCCCGGGCGCGGGGCGTGGGCGGCGGGCCCCACGGGCGGTCCGGGTCCGGGGCCAGCCGCGTCGCGGTGAGGGCCACCGCGCCGAAGAAGTCGTTGCCCTGGTGGGCCGGGCCGTGCTCCTCGGTGAGCACGGTGAACCCCCGGTCGGCCAGCGCCTCGCGCAGGTTCGCGGCCGGCACCAGGTGCTGGTGCTGCGGCTGGAACCACGGCAGCCACGCCGGCCCGAGGAGCCGGGCCATGCGCGACTCCGGGTCGGGGACCTCGATCGTCAGGTACCCGCCGGGGGCGAGGACGGCGGCCGCCGCGTCCAGTTCGGCCAGCGGCTCCCGGGTGTGCTCCAGGTAGTGGTACATGCTGACCACCTCGTACTGGCCCGCCAGCTTCGACGCGAACTCGGGGAACTGGCCCTGGTACCCGGTCCCCACCCAGCCGCGGCGCTCGGCCGCACGCACCCCGTCGCCCATGTCGAGCCCGTCGAACCGGGTCCGCGGCCAGACGGCCCGCGCCGCGTTGCAGAAGTGGCCGTGCCCGGTGCCCACGTCGAGCCAGGACGAGGGCTCCGTGTGCGGCAGCAGCATCCGGGCGCGCGCCCGGTAGGCGGGGCCGAGCCGGCCGAAGACCGTGCCCGCGCCCTCGCCGCCGCGCCCGTCGTAGAAGTCGCGGTAGTAGAACTCCAGCCCCTGCGGGCTCAGCCGGGGATTCTGGAAGACGTGCCCGCAGTCCCCGCACTGCTCCAGGGTGAACCGGCCGGGCTTGCCCTGGAGCAGGTCGGGCACCCGGACCCGGACGGTGAGCCGGGGGGAGCCGCACCACGGGCAGTCCGGGCGGCGCGGTTCGAGGAAGCGCCCGGTGCCCGCCGCCAGGTCCGCCTGGTACGCGGCGGCCCGGTCGGTGTCCGGTTCGCCGGACCGGGTACGGGCGACCGCCGCGGCCGTACGCAGGGCAGCGCCGAGGGAGCGCAGCGGCCGGGCGGCGGTGGCCCCGGCCAGATCGGCGGGCCGCAGCGGGGAGCCGGGCCCGCCGAGGGCGAGGTACGGCTGGAGCCAGTACAGCCCGGCCGCGGCGACGCCCCACCGGCCCTGGCGCAGCGCGACGCCCGCCAGCAGGGCCAGCCCGGAGAGCTGGGCCGCGGCCAGCGCCCCGGCCGGCAGCCCCTGGGCCCGCAGCTCGGCGGCCCGGGCGGGCCCGGTCGCCTCGGTCTGCGGTCCGCAGCTCAGCGCGGGGGCGATGGCCAGGCCCGTGGCCCCGGCGGCGTACTCCTTCAAACGGCGGGTGAGCGCGAGGAGTTCCGCCGGACCGGGGCGCGGCCCGCCCGGTTCCACCCCGGCCCGGTCGAGCACCTCCTCGGCGACCAGCACGGCGAATCCCGCGCCGCGCCCTTCGCCGAGCCGGTCCTGGCGGTAGCGGCCCGGGTCGACGAGACGCAGCAGCCCCAGGGCCCGCTCGGTGGCCAGGTCGGCCGGCAGCAGGTCCAGTACCCGCAGCCCCTCCCGGTCGGCGTGCGCGCAGGCGGCGAGGAAGGTGACCGCGTCGGGCTCCACCCCTCGGGCGGTGAGGAGCCGCCACCCGGCGGCCCGCGGCACCCCGGCCGCGCCGGGCGGGACCGCGGGCAGCACGGGGATCGCCCGCAGCCGGCGGCCGGCCCGCACGGTGCCCGCGCCGAGCGCGGCCAGCACCACCGCGGAGGTCCACCGGACCCGGGTGATCGGGGGTGGCGTCATATCTTCTCCAACCGGTCGGCCGCGGCGGCGGCTCCGCCCGCCGCGGCGAATGAGGCCTGGATCCGCCGGGCGGACCGGCGGTGGCCGGGGTCGTCCAGCACGGCCGTGAGCGCGTCGCGCAGTTCCTCGGCCCGGGTCCTGCCGAACCGCACCCGCACCCCGGCCCCGGCCTCGACGACCTGCCGGGCCACGATCGGCTGGTCGTCCCGGATCGGCGCGACCACCAGCGGCAGCCCGTACGCGAGGGCCTCGCAGACGGTGTTGTGGCCGCCGTGGCAGACCACCGCGTCCAGGTGCGGCAGCAGCTCCAGCTGCGGGACCCTCTCCTGCAGCAGCAGGTGTCCCGGTGCGGACCCGACCAGCGCGGCCGGTGCCGCCAGTACCAACTGCACCTCCTCGGCGAGGCGTTCGGCGGCGCCCAGCACCGCCGCGTAGAACCGGCCGCCGGCCTCCTGGTTGAGGGTGCCCAGCGACACCAGCACCCGCCGCCGGGCCGGATCCAGGCGCTGCCAGGGGAATCCGGGGGCGGCAGGCCGGGCCCCGAAGGCCGGGCCGACGAAGGCGTAGTGCGGCGGGAAGCAGTCCCGCGCCCCCACGAGTTCGGGAGTGGAGAAGACCAGTACGAGCCGGTCCGAGAACCGCGGGTCCCAGTCCGGTCCCTCCGGCCCGAACTCCGCGAGCAGGCCGGAGATCTGCCCGGCCACCCATTCCCCGACCTTCGGGAAGTCCGCGAAGGGGCGGGTGAGTTCGGCCGAGGTACTGGCGGACGTCGCCCACGGGAGGCCGAGCCGTCGGGCCACCAGCGGCCCGGCCAGGGCCTGCTGGTCGGCGACCAGCAGGTCGGGCACGAACTCGTGGACGGCCCGGGTCACCCCCGGGACCATCGCCCGGGCCAGCGGCACCAGCGCCTCCTCCCACAGGAACCGCAGCGCCCCCACCCCGCGCAGATCGCGCCAGCGCTCGTGCAGCGTCGCGTAGCCGCCGCCCGCCTCCTCGCCGGCGGGCAGGATCCGGGCCGACGGCGGCAGCAGCCGGGCCAGCACCGCGGCCGGTCCGGTCCAGGCGACCTCATGTCCGCGGGCGGCCAGTTCGGCCCCGACGGCCACGGTCGGATTGACGTGCCCCGCCAGCGGCGGCACCGTGAAGAGCACCCTCATGGGACCAGCGCTCCCGCCCGCGGCACCGCCGCCACCGCCGATGTCGCGGCTGTCGCGGCCGTCGCGTCGAGATGGGCGAGCACGGTCTCCCGCAGGGCCCCGCTGCTCTCCTTGAGGACGTCGTGGCCGAGACCCGGCAGGATCCGCAGCGTGCCGTGCGGCGCGTGGCGGACCAGTTCCCGGGCGCCCGGCACCAGTTCGGAGTGCTCTCCGCAGACGACCAGCACCGGGCAGCGCAGTCGCGCGAAGTCGGCCGCGGTGAAGGTGCGGCTCGCGGCGATGTCGTCGATGAGCGAGGTGCGGTTGAGCAGGTCGTCGGCGATGGCGGTGAGATGAGCGGCCTTGCGCAGGCGCAGGGTGAGCAGCTCGGCGGGCACCGGGCTGTCCTCCAGGCTGAGCGCGGCGGCCGACAGGGTGTCGACCATGTTCTCCACCCAGGCGCCGCCGAGCGGGGGTTCGAGGAGGGTGAGACCGGCGACGAGGTCGGGCCGGGCCAGGGCGGCGTGCACCGCGAGGGTCCCGCCGTAGCTGTTGCCGACCAGGTGCACCGGGCGCTGCCCGAGGTCCAGCGCGCCGAGCAGCGCGAAGAGGTCCCGTACGGCGGTGCGTCCGTCGTAGCCGGTCGGGGGCCGTTCGGTACGGCCGTGGCCGCGCAGGTCGTAGAGGACGGCCTCGTGCCCGGACCGGGCCACCGGCACGGCCAGGGGACAGTAGAAAGAGGACAGGTTGTCGACGACCAGGCCGTGCAGGAAGACCACCACGGGCCGGTCGGGGCGGGCGGCCCCGGCGGTGGCCGGGAGCCGTTGGACGTGGAAGCGCAGGGAGTTGGCGGGGACGACGGCCATGGCGGGCTCAGCCGGCGGAAGCGGCCGGGGCGGCCGGGGAGGCTGCCGTCCGGGCGAGGGAGGCGTGCGTGATCCGGCCGATGTGGGTGACGAGTTCACCGACCGACATGGCCAGGATGGCGTCCATGTCCTTCTCCGCCAGGAAGCCCATCAGGTCCACCTCGGCGCCGTAGCGGTGGTGGAGCAGCTCGGCGAGGGCGACGAACTCGATGCTCTCCAGGGCGAGGTCCTCGTTGAACGTCGTCTTCATCGTGACCTCCTCCGCGAGCAGGTACTCGTCGCCGACGATCTCCACGAGCATTCCGGTGATCTCGGCGAGGATGTCAGGTGCCATGACGGGTCTCCGTGAGGTGGAAGGGGACGGGGGACGGCGCCGCGCCGTGGGCGGTCCAGGCGACGACGTGGTCGAGCGGCGTGAGGGCGGGCCGATCGGCGGGCCGATCGGCGGGCCGGTCGGAGGGCTGATCGACGGGCGGACAGGCGGACGGATCGGTGGACGGATCGGTGGGGACACGGGTGGTGCGGACCGGGTACGGATGCCCGTCGGGGGAACGCACCAGCAGCGCGCCGGTGTCCGGGTCACCGGACACCCGCCAGTCGCGCGGCCGGCCGCCGAGCCCGCTGCCCGCCGCCTTGGCGGCGGCCTCCTTCGCGCACCACAGGGCGGTGAGCGCGGCCGGCAGGCCGGTGCCCTCGCAGGCGGCCAGCCGCTCGGCGAGGCGGAGTTCCTCCGGTCCGAGGGCGATGCGGACCAGCGCGTCCGGGTCGGCGGTCACCGGCTCCACGTCGATGCCGACCGCGTCGGAAGGGTGGGCGAGGGCGACCGCGATCCGGTCCTTGTGGGCGATCGACAACCGGTAGCCGCGGGTGAGCGGGCCCTCGGCCACGGGCCGGCCCGCGGGATCGTTGCCGACAGGCACCTCCACCGGGAACACCGGCCCGGCCCCGGCGTCCCACAGCAGCCCGCGCAGCGCGTCCTTGGCGGCGATCCGGCCCAGCAGCCAGGGCGCCCGGGCCCGCGGCGACAGCCGTTCGTACGCGGCCCGTTCTGCGGCGCCGAGGTAGCGGCGCATCACCAGCTCCTGCGAGGCGGGGTCGGTCCAGCGGCGGCGGGCCAGGCACCAGCCCTCGGGCCGGGGCTCGCCGATGCCGCACACCTCCGGGGTGAACTTCATCGGCCAGACCCGCTCGTCGGCGCCGAACCGGCGGTACGTCCAGCCCTCGATCCGGGCCCACACCTCGCCCGTGGTACGACGCAGTTCGAGGTCACCGCGCACGGTGACGTCCCGTACCTCCCGGATCCGGGCCGTCGCGTCGACCAGCTCGCCCGGGGCCGGCGGGGGGCCGGAGAAGCGGACGCGGTCGACGGTGGCCGGGAACACCAGCCGGTCCACCGGGAGACGCAGCTGCATCCAGTGACCGAACAGCTGACCCGCGGCGTCGAGCAGCGCCCCCGGGTCGGGGAGCGCCCGCAGCACGCCCTGGATGCCGTCCTGGCCGACGGTCCGCACCTCGTGCACCCCTGCGAAACGCGGGCCGTGGAACATCCACCGGTCGCGGTAGAGCGCCTCGGCGCTGACGGGGGCCGGGCCGGGGTCGCGCAGGGGCGTGGTGTCGGGCGCGGGCGGCTGCCCGTACCGCTCGCCGAGCAGTACGACCACCGAGGCGAACTCCCCGAGGACGACACGCGACCGGCCGGGCCCGTCGCCGCGGACGGTGACCTCGACGTCGAGCGCCGGTTCGACGGCCAGCCAGCGCAGGGCCCGTACGTCCTCGTAGCCGATGACGGCGAGACCGGGCGGGGCGTAGCGCAGCGCGGCCTCGGCGGCCAGCTCCAGCATGGTGGTCATGGGCACGACGGGGAACCGGTCGGACTCCTCCGGCCAGCCGTCCGGCTGGAGGTACACGCAGTGGTCCCGTACGTAGGGCAGCGCGGCGAGCGAGCAGCGCAGGGTGTCCTTCCCCGCGGTCCCTCCCGAACCGTTGGGGCGCTGCCCCGCACCGGGCCCGCCCACGGTGTCCGTGGGCCCCCCGGGGCCTGGCCGCGGTACGGCCGACCAGGCCTCGGTGACCGTACGCGCCGCCGAGCGGGTGTCGGCCAGGACGGTGTCCAGCGCGGAAAGCAGCACCGGGCGGGGGCTGACGGGCTCGCCGTGGGCAGGCGGGACAGGCGCGGCAGGCGCGGCAGGCGGGACGGGCGGGACAGGCGGGACAGGCGCGGCAGGCAGGACAGGCGGAGCTGGTGGCGGCGTGGGCCACAGGCCGCGCAGGGAGCCCCGCGCTGCTTCGCCCAGGCGGACCAGGGGCGAACCCAGCTCCAAGGTCACGGTTCGCCCCGCCCCGGTCGGCGCGGGGGCGGGGCCCGTGACGGCACCGGGCCCCGGCCGCGCCGACGCCGACCCGGCCGCGTCCGACAGCAGGTCCCAGCGCGGTGCGTGTCCCTCGGCCCAGAGAGCCGCGCAGGTGCGCTCCAGCGCCGCCAGGCCCGGGAGCCGGGGGGAGGAGGTGGACACCGAGAGGTGGGGGCGTTCGCGCAGGGTGTCCTCCACGAAGCCCGGCAGGCTGCCCGGGCCCAGCGTGACGAAGCCGCGCACGCCCTCCTCCTCGTACAGCCGCAGCGTCAGTTCGCGGAAGCGGACCGGCTCCAGGAGGTGGCGGACCACCAGGTCCCGTACGTCCCGCGCCCCGCCGGGGAACGGCGCGCAGGTGGTGGCCGACCAGACCGGCAGGGATCCGGGCCGCAGCGGCAGCCGGCCGAAGGCGGCGCGGACCTGGCCCAGGTACGGCTCCCACATCGGGGTGTGGAAGCCCGAACGGAACGGCAGTTCCTGGCCGAGCACCCCGTCGGCGCGCAACCTGTCGACCGCGGCGGCGACTTGGTCCGGCTCCCCGCATATCACCGACTGGTGAGGGCAGTTGTCGTGGCTGACCACCACCCGGTCCAGGCCGTGCAGTGCCGCCTCCGCCCGGTGCGCACCGCAGCCCAGCGCCGCGTACACGAGATCGGGGACCAGCAGGTCCGACGGCCGCAGCCCGTCCAGGAAGGTGTCGGCCGCTTCCTGCGGATACATTCCGGCGGCGACCATCGCCGCCCACTCGCCCAGGCTGTGGCCCGCCAGCACATCGGCCTCGACGCCGAGCGCGGGCATGACCCGGGCGAAGAAGCGGCCCGTCGCGATCGCGTCCAGGGCCCGTTCCACCAGGGACGCGCCCCGGGTGAGCCGGGGCCGGGCCGTCCCGAGCCGGTCCGCCACGTCGTCCAGCACGGGGGCGAACTCCGGCTCCAGGCCCGGGAAGAGGAACGCCACCCGGCCGCCCAGCGGTTCCGGTGTGAACCACACGTCCCCGCGCCCCCGCCAGGCCCGGCCGCGCGCCACCACCTTCGCGGCCAGTGCGAGCCGCTGCGGTGTCGGCCCGAACACCGCGAGCCGGCAGGGCCCTTCGCCGCCGGACACCGGCGAGCCCGTCGCCAGCCGGGCCGACAGCTCCGCAGGACTGTCCGCGCCCAGCAGGAGTACGTCGCCCCGCGCGGCCGCCCCCACGGCCCCCAGCGGCACGGCCGAGCCGCCCAGCGGCAGGAACCGGCGGGCCGGCGCCGCCGGGCGCGCGGCCGCCGGAGACTCCTCCAGCACCACGTGCGCGTTGATCCCGCCGAAGCCGAACGCGTTGACGCCCGCGCGGCGGGGCTCCGGCCCGCGCTCCCACGGCTCCGCCGCCGTCACCGGCCGCATCCGGGTCCGGGCCAGGTCCCGGTGCGGCTCCTCCAGGTGCAGCGTCGGCGGCAGCACCCCCTCGTACACCGCCAGCGCGGCCTTGATCAGCCCGGCCATGCCGGAGGCCTGCATGGTGTGCCCGAGCATCGACTTGACGGAGCCGAAGCCGACCCCCGGGCCGGAGCCCTCAGCCGGTCCGAACACCTGGGCCAGGGTGTCGAGTTCGGCCGCGTCCCCCACGGGCGTCCCGGTGCCGTGGGCCTCCAGCAGCCCCAGCGCGCCCGGCGCCCGGGGATCCAGGCCGGCCTCCCGCCAGGCCCGCTCCAGTGCCCGTACCTGGCCCGCGACCAGGGGGCTCATCAGGCTCGCCGCCCGGCCGTCCCCGGCCACACCCGTCCCCCGGATCACCGCGTAGACGCGGTCGCCGTCCCGCTCCGCGTCCGCCAGCCGCTTCAGCAGTACCACCCCGGTGCCCTCGGAGAGCAGGGTCCCGTCGGCCCGCCGGTCGAAGGGCCGGATCCGCTCACTGGGGCTCAGCGCCCGCAGCTGCGTGAACACGCTCCACAGCGTCGCGATGTGGCAGTGGTGCACGGCGCCCGCGACCACCGCGTCGCAGCGTCCGCCCGCCAGCAGCCCCACCGCCTGGTCCACCGCGAGCAGCGAGGAGGCGCAGGCCGCGTCCAGGGTGTAGGCGGGGCCGCGGAAGTCCAGCCGGTTCGCGGTCCGGGCGGCGGTGAAGCTCGGTACCAGGCCGATCGACGCGTCCGGCCGCTCCGGCCCCAGCGCGTCCTGGAAGGCCGACCGCACCTCCGCGATCCGCCGCTCCCCGAGCTCCGGCGCCAGTTCCCGCAGTGTCTGCGCCAACTGGTGGGCGGTACGCACCCGTTGGTCCAGTCGGGCGGTGGCCACCCCCATGAACCCGCCGCGGCCCAGCACCACCCCGATCCGGGAGCGGTCGGCCGGCAGCCGGTCCTCGCCGCCCGCGTCCGCGATGGCCTCGGCCGTCGCGTGCAGGGCCAGCATCTGATCCGGCTCGGCCCCCTCCACGGCGGCCGGCATGATCCCGAAGCGGGTCGGGTCGAAGGCGGCCAGGCCGTCGACGAAGCCTCCGCGCCGGCAGTAGAACCGGTCGCCGGACGCGGGGCCGGTGGCGCCGTCGGGGTCGTAGTACACCTCGGGATCCCAGCGCCCCGGCGGGACGTCGCCGATCGAGTCCGTACCGGCGACCAGATTGCTCCGGTAGGCGGCCAGATCGGCGGCCCCGGGGAACACCGCGCCCATCCCGACGATCGCCGCGTCCGTCGGCCGCGGACCGCGCCGCTGCCGCTCACTCATCGCCGCGGCCCTCCTCCGCCATAAGGACCACCTGTACGTCGGTTCCGTACGCGAGTTCGGCGAGGAACGCGGCGGTGCCCGCCTCGGCGCCGATGAGCGGGATACCGCGGCGGGCGTACGCGCGCTCCAGCTCCGGCGTGACCATCCCGCCCGCCTCCGCCGCCCAGGGGCCCCAGTCCACGGCCAGCACCCGGCCCGGGAACGACTCCGCCCAGGTGTGCGCCAGGCCGTCGAGGGCGTCGTTGGCCGCGGCGTAGTCGCACTGGCCGCGGTTTCCGTACACCCCGGCGACACTGCCGAACAGGGCCAGGAAGCGGGGCGCGGGCGCCGCGCCGTGCTCGGCGGCCGCGGCGGCCAGGTGGCGGGCGCCGGCCACCTTGGTGGTGAACACCTCGGCGAAGTCGGCCGGTTGCTTGTCGCGCAGCAGGCCGTCGCGCAGGACGCCGGCGCCGTGCACGATGCCGTCCAGCCGGCCGTGCCGGGCGCGCACATCGGCCACGACGGCCTGTACGGCTCCGGCGTCGGTGACGTCGGCGCAGTGGTAGCGGACGGAGGCCGCCGCCGTGGCGAGGGCGGCCAGCGTGGCCCGCACCTCGCGCTCGGCGAGGATCCGTGAGGCCGCCGCCTCGATCTCGGCGGGCGTACGGAGTCCCGTGGCGATCAGCGCGGCGCGCAGGGCCACCCGGTCGTGGGCCTGGCTGAACTCATCGCCTCCGGGGGCCGGTTCGGGCGTACGGCCGACCAGCTCGACGTGGCAGCCGGTGGTGCGGGCCAGGGCCAGGGCGGTGCGGGCGGTGATCCCGCGGGCCCCGCCCGTGAGCAGGACCACGGAGCCGGGGCCGAGGGGCGGCCCGTCCGGCCCGTCTGCGGCCGGGGCGAGCGGCGCGGACACCGGGCCGCGGGTGACGCGGGTTCCCTCCGCCGTGTACCCGACGGAGGCGGGGCCGTCGGCCGACGGGCAGCTCAGCTCGGCGAGCAGCTGCGCGGCGATCCGCTCCGGGTCCTCCTTGGGGTGGATGTCCACCGCGCGGATCAGCGTGCCGGGGAATTCGAGGGCCGCGCTACGGGCGAAACCGTGCAGGCCGGCGCCGGGGGTGCCGGGCGCGGTGACGAGGAGCAGCCGCCGCACCCCGCCGGTCAGGGTGCGCCGCAGCGCCGGGAAGGCCCCGGGGAGCAGGGGCTCGACCCCCGACCGCAGTGCGGACAGATCGACGATGCCGTCGAACCCGGCCTCGGCCTCGGACAGGACCTTCACCTCGGCGCCCCGCGTGCCGAGGGCCGCGCCCAGGGCGAGCGCGACGCCCTGGCCGTCCTCGACGACCCCGATCCGCAGGCCGCGGAGGGTCTCCGGGTCACCGTCGGCCGCCGGTACGGGCAGCAGGTCCACCCGAAGCCGGCGGACGGGGGCCGGGGACGGGGCGGGGGCGGGCATCGGGTCGGGGCCGGGGCCGGGGTCGGGTGACGGCTCGGTCGGCGCCGCGTGGGAGGTGACCCAGTCCACGATCCCGCGCAGGGTCTTGATCCGGGACAGCTCCTCGACCGCGGACTCGGCGGATCCGCCCGCGTCCCGGGGCAGACCGATGCGGTCGGCCAGGGCGCCGATGATCTCGACCCGCTTGATGGAGTCGATGGACAGGTCCGCCTCCAGGTCCAGCCCGGGGTCGAGCATGTCCCGGGGGTACCCGGTCCGCGTGTGCACGATCTCCAGGACGACGTCCATGACCTCCTCGGCGGAGCGCGCCCCGCCTGCCCGCGGAGTGCCGGCGCCCGCGCCCACGGGAACCAGGCCGTCGGCCTGGCCCCCCGGCCCCGCTCCTGGCCGGCTCGGGGCGTGGGTGCCGGCTGGTGCCCAGGGGGCGGGTCCCGAGCCGTTGGGTATGCCGGGGGTGCCGACCGGGACCTGGCCGTCGGCAGGGGTGCCTGGCCGGCTCGGGTCGCCGGTGCCGGCTGGTGCCCAGGGGGCGGGTCCCGAGCCGCCGGGTATGCCGGGGGTGCCGACCGGGGCCTGGCCGTCGGCAGGGGTGCCCGGCCACGCTCCTGGCCGGCTCGGGGCGTGGGTGCCGGCTGGTGCCCAGGGGGTGTGCCCGGAGCCGCCGGGCATTCCGGCGGTGCCGACCGGGGCCTGGCCGTCGGCAGGGGTGCCCGGCCACGCTCCCGGCCGGATGGGGTCGCTGGTGCCGGCCGGTGCCCAGGGGGCGGGTCCCGAGCCGTTGGGTATGCCGGGGGTCTCCGCCAGCGCCCAGGGGGTGGGCAGGGTCGACGTGTCCCCGGGCAGGGGTCCGCCGCCGAAGGCGGGAGCCGGTGCCGGTGCGGCGAGGGGCGTCAGTTGCTCGCCCGCGGCCCGGCTCTGCCACGGAGCGGGCGCCACGGTGCCGAGGTAGCCCAGCAAGACGGCCCGCTGCGCCTCGACCAGTTCGCGGGTGCCTCGGAGGTACTCCAGCACCGCCTCGTCACGCCGGTCGGCGGTCGGAAGAACCGGAGCCGGACGTGACCCGGCACCGGCACCCGCACCGGCGGCCGGAACCGGACCCGGAGCCGGAGCCGGACGTGAACCGGCACTGGCAGCGGCGCCGGCCCCGCCACTGGTACCGGCACCGGTACCGGCCCCGCCGTGGGCACTGGCGGGCGGAACCGGCGCCGGACCCCAACCGGCGCCGGCGCCGCCACCGGTACCGGCCCGGCCGTGGGCACTGGCGGGCGGAACCGAAGCCGGACCCGAACCGGCGCCAGCACCGGCCCCGGCACCGGGCGCGGCGGCCCCGCCCCCGGCGGCAGCGCTGACCCCGGCGGCCGAAGCCGGAGGCAGACCCGCGGCCTCCGCCGGAGGCAATCGGCGGGGCGGTTGGAGGCCTCCTGCCACCGGGGTGCCGTCGGCGGTGCGCACCAGGTGGCCGTCCACCAGCCAGCCCGGGCGCCCCGGCGCCCGGTCCGGGAGGGCGGAGGTCCGGCCGCGGAACAGCGCCTCCGGCGCCACCGGCACGCCCGCCGCCGCCAGTTCCGCCAGCGCCGTGACCAGCCGGACCAGGCCGTGCTCGCCCGGCACGTCCAGCGGGACGACCGTGTGCGGCCGGTCGCGCAGGATCCGGCCGGTCAGACCGGACAGGACCCGGCCGGGCCCCGCCTCCACGAAGGTCCGCACACCGGCCGCGTACATGGCCTCCACCTGCTCCACGAAGCGGACCGGCTCCGCGAGCTGGCGTGCGGCAAGGCCACGTACCTCCTCGGCGGTGGCCGGATACGGGCCCGCCGTCGTGTTCGACCAGACGGGAACGCGCGGTGCGGACACCGCCGTCGCCGCCAGTTCCGCCGCGAGCGCGGTCGTCGCCCCCGCCACCACCTCGCTGTGGAACGCGCAGGCCACCGGCAGCGGTTCGGCCGACAGGCCCGCCTCGCGCAGCGCCGACACCGCCGCGGAGACGGCCGCCGTCGGGCCCGAGATCACGCACTGCCGGGGGGCGTTGTGGTTCGCCACCACGCACCCGGCGCGCGCGGCGATCTCCCGCACCTCCTCCGGCGCGGCCGACACCGCCGCCATCGACCCCGGATCCTCCCCGGCGGCGGCCACGATCGCCCCGGCCCGGCGCGCGCTCAGCCGCAGCAGGTCCGCCGTGTCGTAGGCCCCCGCGGCCCACAGCGCGGTGAGCTCCCCGTACGAGTGCCCGGCCACGCTGTCGGGCCGTACGCCGAGCCCGGTGAGCAGCAGGTGGGCCGCAGCTCCGGCCAGCCCGAGGGCCGGCTGGGCCACCCGGGTGTCGGTGACCGCCGCCCGCTGCGCGGCCCGCCCCTCGGCGGTGAACGCCGTCGGAGGGAACACCGCCGAGACCACGGACGCCGGCGCCGCGTCCAGGAGCCCGCGCAGCGCGGGGAACGCCATGAACAACTCACCCAGCATTCCCGTGCGCTGGCTGCCCTGCCCGGGGAACAGGAACGCGACGCGCCCCGGATCCGCCGACTCCTCCCGTACGTGGACCCCCGTGCCCGGAGTGAAGGCCCGGGCCCGCTCCAGCCGGGCCGCCAGTTCGTCCAGGTCGGCGGCGACGACGGCCACCCGGACCGGGCCGGAGCCGGCGGCGGCCTCCGCCGCGAGGTCGCGCAGCGCCCACGGCCGCCCCGCCGCGTCGTTCTCCACCAGCCGGGCCGCGAGCCGCGCCATCGCCCTGCCCGCCGCCCGCCGGTCCTCGCCGCGGAAGCAGAACAGCTCGGCCGGCCACTCCTCCAGGCCGTGGCGTGGCTCCTCGGAGCCCTCATAACCGGCGAGCACCGCGTGGTAGTTGGTGCCGCCGAAGCCGAAGGCGCTCACCCCGGCGATCCGCCGCTCCGGGGGCACCGCCCAGGGCCGGGCCTCGGTATCGAAGGAGAAGGGGCTGGTCTCGGCCTGCCAGGCCGGGTTCGGCGAGGTGATGTGCAGGGTCGGCGGACGGACGCCCGCGTGGACCGCACGGGCCGCCTTGATCAGCCCGGCGAGCCCCGCCGCGCACTTGGTGTGGCCGAGCTGCGATTTCACGGAGCCCAGCGCACACGAGCCGGCGGCGGCTCCCGACGCGGTGAACAGCTCGCTCAGCACCGCCAGTTCGGTACTGTCGCCGACCACCGTGCCGGTGCCGTGCGCCTCGACCAGCCCCACCTCGCCCGGGGAGACGCCGGCCCGCGCGTAGGCCCGTTCCAGCGCCCGCCGCTGGCCTTCCGGCCGGGGCGCGGTCAGACCCAGGGACCGGCCGTCGCTGGACGCGCCGACCGCCTTGACCACCGCGTACACCCGGTCGCCGTCCCGCTCCGCGTCCGCGAGCCGCTTCAGCACCAGCGCGCCCACGCCCTCGCCGAGCGCGATCCCGTCGGCCGCCGCGTCGAAGGGCCGGCAGCGGCCGCCGGGCGACAGGGCGCGGACGGAGGAGAACATCAGGTAGTCGTTGATGCCGTTGTGCACGTCGGCGCCCCCGCAGACGACCATGTCGCTGTCTCCGTCGCGGAGTTGGCGGCAGGCGAGGTCCAGAGCGGCGAGGGAGGAAGCACAGGCGGCGTCGACCGTGCAGTTCGCGCCGCCGAGGTCGAGCCGGTTGGCGACCCGGCCCGCGATCACGTTGGCGAGGATGCCGGGGAAGGAGTCCTCGGTGAGGCGCGGCAGCTGTTCGTCCAAGGCGGGAGGGAGGCCGCCCAGATAGGCGGGGATCAGTGCGCGCAGCCCGTACGCGCCCGCCAGTTCGGTACCGGCCTCCGCGCCGAAGACCACCGAGGTCCGGGCGCGGTCGAACTCCCGCTCCTTGCCGTAGCCCGCGTCCCCGAGGGCCCGCGCGGAGATCTCCAGGGCCAGCAGCTGCACCGGCTCGATCCCGGCCAGGGAGGCGGGCGGGATGCCGTGCGCGAGGGCGTCGAAGGGCACCGGGCCGAGGAAGCCGCCCCAGCGGGAGGGGGTGCGCTCGCCGGCCCGGGCCGGGTCGGCGTCGTAGTAGAGCTCCGGGTCCCAGCGCTCGGCCGGCACCTCGGTCACCGCGTCCGCGCCGGCCAGGATCCGCGCCCAGTAGGCGGCGAGGTCGGGCGCGCCGGGGTAGGCGCAGGCCATCCCGACGATGGCGATGTCGAGCGGATCGCCCGCCGGTGGCTCCGCCGGGGCGGCGACGTCCCGGGCCCGGCGTTCCAGCAGCGCGGTGGCCCCGTCGGTGACCTGCGCGTGCAGCGCGGCGACCGTGGTCGTCTCCGTGCGCAGGGTGGCGGCCTGTCCGAGCATGAACAACCCCTCGGCGTACTGCTGTTCCACCTCCACGGGCTCCAGGTCGGAGCCGTCGGCGGCCCGCCGCAGCCCCTTGCTGGCGATCCGCAGCCGCCCCAGGTTGAGCCGTTCCAGCTCCTCCCACACCTCGCGCGGCTCGGCGCCGCTCCGCGTGAGCCGGCGCCGAGTCGCTTCGAAGGTCTCGGCGTACGGGGTGGGCGCGCAGCGGGTGGCGTGGCCGGGCGCGGTCCGCAGCAGTACGGTGTCCGCGCACTCCACGGCCGCCCGCTGGAACCCGGGCAGGACCGCGCCCGCCGCCACGGCCTCCTCGGTGAACAGGTACGCGGTGCCCATCAGCACCCCGATCCGCGCGCCCCGCTCGGCCAGCGGGGCGGCGGCCGCCGCCGCCATGGCGGCGGAGCGCTCGTCGTGGATCCCGCCCGCGAACAGGACGTCCAGGGCCTCCGGTTCGGAGCAGGACAGCAGCCGTTCGATCTGCTCCTCCCACAGCGGGAACGAGGCGCGCGGCCCGACGTGCCCGCCGCACTCCAGTCCCTCGAACACGAACCGGCGTGCCCCCTCGGCGAGATACCGCTCCAGCAGCCCCGGCGAGGGCACGTGCAGATGGGTCCGGATCCCGGCCGCCTCCAGGGGCGCGGCCTGCGCCGGGGTGCCGCCGGCGATGATCGCGTACGGCGGTCGCGCCTCGGCCACGGCCGCCAGCTGCTCCCGCCGCAGCGCCGCCGGGGCGAAGCCGAGCAGGCCCACGCCCCAGGGGCGTTCCCCGAGCCGCTCGGCGCAGTCGGCCAGGAGCCGGCGTACGTCCGGGCCCTCCATCACGGCGAGCGCCAGGTACGGGACCCCGCCCTCGGCGGCCACCGCCTCGGCGAAGGCCGCCTGGTCGCTCACCCGGGTCATGGGGCCCTGGGCGACGGGCAGTGGCCGCCCCGGAGTCCGCCCGAGGGGACGGGCCCGTACGGCGGCCGCCAGATGCCCGGCGACGGCCGCCCGTACGGCCTGGAGCACCCCGCCCGTGCTCCGGTGGCGTGCGGCCAGCCGGGCGGCCGAGGCCCCATCCTGTCCGACGGGAAGCAGTTGCGCCCGCAGGTCCCGGGCGCCCAGCAGGGCGGGCACCGGTCCCTCGGGCGGGGTCAGGTCCGGACGCGCGAACACCCGGTGCCCGTCGGCCAGCCGGGTCTCGGAGCCGTCCATCGCCCGCAGTGCCGCCGCCACTTCGGCGGGCAGGGCCGCCTCGCCCTCGGCCGTCAGGGCGAGTTGGACGTCGAGCAGGACCCCGGCGGCCCCGCCGGCGACGGCCGCGGCCGCCGTGTGCGGCCCGATCCCGCCCTGGGCCAGTACGGGCACCCCGGCCGCGGGGTCCGCGAGCAGCTGCTGGAGCAGCACGAAGGTGGTGGCCGTGCCCACCCGGCCGCCGGCCTCGTGGCCCTTGGCGACGAGTGCGGCCGCCCCGGCGGCCACGGCGCCCGCGGCCTCCGCCGGGCTGGTGACCTCGGCCCACACCCGGGGCCGGCCGGCGGCGGCCGCCCAGTCGGCCAGCCGCTCCGGGGTGTGCGACGCGGGGTCCGCGAGCAGCACGGTGTCCACCGCGGCCGGCAGCTCCTCGGGCCCGAGCGGGCAGCCCGCGGGCACCCGCACACCGTAGCGGCGGTCGCCGCCGAGCCGGCGGGCCAGTTCCGTGAAGGCGCGGCGGGCGGCGTCCGGGTCCCGGCCGAGGTCGAGCAGCCCGAGGGCCCCGGCGCGCTCGGCGGCGGTCACGATCCGGGGGTGGGGCTCCTCGAACGGGCTCACCGCGACGACCAGGTCGCGGGTGGCGGACTGCGGAGGCTGGGGGGTCACGGGCGCTCCTCTTCCAGTGCTGTGTGACATGGCTCAGTACAGAGCGGAAGAACGGGGGAGTGCGGCGGGCGATGGGCCCCGCGGTACGGGTGGTTAGTCTGCGGCGGCGCTCACGGCGTTCCGCACCGGCGGCGGGCGGTCCGCCGCCGGTGCGGTGGGCTTGAACAGTGGTCAAACGGCCCGACACCGGGATGCATCGTGCGGGGGCAGCCGTGCACTGTCAACAGGCATGCGGAGTGCGTCGTTTCGCACCCGCGGCGCGTTCGGCCCACTCGGAACGCGCCCCGGACCGACCCGCTGAACGCGCTCCCCGCGCCGGTGGCCTGCGGTGATTCCCGCCGGGCGGACCACCCCCGGCGCGCGGGCCGGCGTACGACACGCCCCCGGGTACATGCCGCACCGGCATGTCTTGCCGCCGACCCGGCATAAACGCCCTTTCCCGGTCGGGCAGTTGTTCACCCGGCGGCCCTTACGGGTGCAACCTCGCGCGGTTACCGTCCGGTCATGACCCCCACGCTCGCGCAACTCCGCTACCTCGTCGCCGTCGCCGACTGCCGGTCCATCACCGGAGCGGCCGCCGCCGTCTTCGTCGCCCAGTCCGCGCTGTCCCGGGCCGTGCAGGCCATGGAACGCGACCTCGGTGTCGAACTTCTCGCCCGCCGGGGAAGGGGGGTGGATCTCACACCGGAGGGAGCCCGGGTCGTCCGGCTGGCCCGCACCGTGCTCAACGCGGTCGAGGCCATCGACGACATCGGGACCCCCCACGGCAAGGACACCCGGGCGGTCCTGACCCTCGTCACCACGCCCACCCTCGCCCTCGACCTGGCCACCGACCTGGTCACGGCCTTCACCGAGAAGCATCCCGGCGTGGACGTCAGGATCCAGCAGCACGACAGCCGGGAGGCGCTGGTCCAGGAACTCAACCAGGGGCGCTCCGAGTTGGCCCTCGTCGACCTGCCCGTCGACAAGGAGCTCTCCACCCACCACATCCAGGAGCGCGAGGTGGTGCTGATCTCGCCGATCGGCTCCCGGCTGCCCGACCCGCTGCCGTTTCGCATGCTCGACGGACTGCCGATGGTGCTGCCCACCCCCGGAACCGGCCGGCGCACCGAGATGGAGGCCATGTTCAGCTGTCTGGGCGTGCGGCCCGTGCCCTCCCTGGAGGTCGACGAACGCCTGGCCTGGGTCACCGGCGTGACCGACGGCCGCGGCTCCCTCATCTGGTACCGCGACGTGGTGGCGAGGGCCTTCGGCAGCAGGGCGGAGATCCGCTCCTTCACGCCGCCCCTGCTGCGCCCGGTGGGCATCGCGCACGCCCGGCGGCCGCTGAGCCGCGCGGCCCGCGCGTTCATCGCGCACGCGGGCCGCACGGCGCCCGTACGGGAACCGGTGCGCTGACCAGACATGCCGGCTCGGCATTGAACGATGCTCGAACGGGAGGTGATGGGGTCTGGTACCACGAACTGACGTGACATCACATGGTGTGCATGTCCCGACTCCTGACAACCCCACGGGCCGCCGCCCTCGCGACCGCGGCCCTCGCCACGCTCCTGCCCGCGGTGGCCTGGATGGCCAGCGCCACCGCCTCGCCCGCCTCCTCGGCCACGCCCTCCTCGGTCGCGCCAGCCCCCTCGGTCGTTCCGGCCTCCTCGGCCGTCGGCTCCCTGGCGCCGGAGAAGAAGTGCACCCTCCCCGGCGGCCTGGCCGAACTCAGCGGCCTCGCCATGAGCCGCCGCCACCCGGGCGTCTTCTACGCCGTCAACGACAGCGGGAACACCAACCAGGTCTTCGCGATCGACTGCACCACCGCCACCGGCCGGCTCGCGGCCACGTTCACCGTCTCCGGCGTCGGCAACACCGACTGGGAGGGACTGGCGATCGGCAAGGACGCCGCGGGCGGTCCCACGATCCTGGTCGGCGACATCGGGGACAACTTCAGCGGCCGCGCGGAGATCACCGTGCACAGCTTCGCCGAGCCCGCGCAGCTCGCCGACGCCACGGTGGCGCCGGTGACGTACCGGTTCGCCTACGCCGACGGCAGGCACGACGCCGAATCCCTGCTCGCCGACCCCGTCACCGGACGGCTCCACATCGCGAGCAAGGTCATCGGCGCGGCCGGCCAGTTGTACCAGGCGCCGCTGCCGCCGCTGACCGGACAGGTCAACACCCTCACCGCGGTCCGGCCGGGCCCGGTGTTCGCCACCGACGGGGCGTTCTCGCCGACGGGAGCCTCGTACACCCTGCGCAGCGGCGGGCCGCTCGGAGCCAACACGGCCTCCGTGTACGACACCTCGGGGGTCAAGCTCGCGGACGTCGCCCTGCCCGCCCAGTCGCAGGGCGAGACGGTGACGTACGCCGACTGCGCGAGCCTGCTCGTCGGGTCGGAGAACGACACCCAGATCTGGCGGGTGCCCCTGCCGCCGGAGGCCACGCCGGGCTGCGGCACCACGCCGACGCCGACTCCGACCCCGACTCCGACCCCGACCCCGACCCCGACTCCCACTCCCGGGGATCTGAAGCTCCCCAACCCCGGCCCGCAGACCTGCAAGTTCAACCAGTCCTGCACCATCCAGCTCAGGGCCACCGGCGGAAAGCCCCCCGTCCGGTACGCGGCCACCGGCCTGCCGTGGGGACTGACGCTCGACAGTGCCACTGGACGGGTCACCGGCAAGCCCTGGGGCAGCGGCACGGTCCAGGTCACCGCCACCTCCACCGACTCCGCCGGGGCCACCGCCGGTACGGTCTTCGCGCTGACCGTCAACTGGTTCTGAGACCGGCGGGGCGGGCTTGTACAACCCGCCCCCCAGGTCGCACTGTTGACCGAGCACCGTTCATCAGGTCAGGAGATCCGGCTTGTCGTCCCACACTTCATCCGTCCCGCACGCCTCGGACACCCCGCACGTGATCGACCCCGCCGGCGGCTGCCCGCACGCCCTCAACGCCAGGCTGCGCGCCCGGGGCGCCGTGGCGGAGGTCGTACTGCCCGGGGGAGTGCCCGGGGCGGTCGTCCTCGGGCACGACGCGCTGAAGGAGTTCCTCGCCCACCCCGACGTGGCCAAGGACGCGCGGCACTTCCCGTCCCTGCACGACGGCACCATCCCCCCGGACTGGCCGCTGCGGGTCTTCGCCAACGCCCAGGGCATGCACACCGCCGACGACGCCGACCACCGCCGCCTCCGCTCCCTGGTCGGCAAGGCCTTCACGGCCCGCCAGGTCGAACGGCTGCGGCCGCGCGTCGAGGAGCTGACCGCCGAGCTCCTCGACGACCTCGGCCGGGCCGCGGCCGAAGCCCCGGACGGGGTCGCCGACCTGTACGCGCACTTCGCGCTCCCGCTCCCGATGAACGTCATCTGCGAGCTGCTCGGCGTGGACCCCGAGCACCGGGGCCGACTGCACCACCTGACCAACACGGTCATCATCGCGACCGACATCACCCCGGCCGAGAAGATGGCCGCCCTCCAGGAGCTCGTCGCCCTGATCGGCACCATCGCGGCCGCCCGGCGGGAGACCCCAGGCGAGGACCTCACCAGCGCCCTGATCGCCGCCCGCGAGGACGACGGAGACCGGCTCAGCGAGGCCGAACTCATCGGCACCATGCGGCTGATGCTCGTCGCGGGCCACGAGACCACGCTCAACCTCATCACCAACGCCGTCCGCGCCCTGTGCGCCCACCGCGACCAGCTCGCCCTGGTCCTGGACGGCAAGGCCACCTGGTCGGACGTGGTGGACGAGACCCTGCGCTGGGACGGCCCGGTCAGCTGGTTCCCCTTCCGCTACCCCACGCGCGACCTGACCGTCGACGGCACCGTGATCCCGCAGGGCACCCCGGTGCTCGCCGGATACACCGCGGCCGGACGCGACGAGGCCTTCCACGGCCCGGACGCCGACCGCTTCGACATCACCCGTCCCACGGCCGCCCGCAACCTCTCCTTCGGCCACGGCGCCCACTACTGCATGGGCGCCCCGCTCGCCCGGCTGGAGGCCACGATCGCGCTGGAGCGCCTCTTCACCCGCTTCCCCGACCTCCGTCTCGCGGTCCCCGAGGCCGGACTCCCGTATCAGCGCAGCTTCATCAGCAACAACGTCCAGTCCCTGCCGGTCCGCCTGGCCGATTCCTAGGAGGCCGGCGGCGAGAGCTCCGTGCTCAGCCGGCCCAGAGTGACCTGGTCGGCGAGCTTCGAGTGGGACCCGCCGCAGCGCGACGAGCACGGCGAGCGGTGACGGCGATCAGTGTGACGAGGAACGGTGTACCGGTCAGCTCCACGGCTCACACACCCGCCCCGACGCGTACCGTCACCGCGTGCCAGCCGGTCGCCCCGTCGGGCAGGGTTCCGGTGCGTTCCCCCGTCTGGGGAATGCCGGTGCGGTCCGTGGCGCGGACCTCCAGGGTGTGCCGGCCGGCCGTCGCCTGCCACGGCCACACCCACTGGCGCCAGGTGTCGTCGCCGTCCGAGGCCCCCAGCCGAGCCTCCTGCCAGGGGCCGCCGTCCACCCGTACCTCCACCCGCGTGATCCCGCGGTGCTGCGCCCACGCGACGCCGGCGACCGCCACCGGGCCCGGCACGAGCGTCGCGGACGGGCGCGGGGTGTCGATCCGCGACTGCGTCTTGACCGGGCCCATCGCCGCCCAGGACCGGCGCACCCAGTACGCGTCGTACGCGGCGAACGTGGTCAGGCGCAGCTCGGTGAGCCATTTGCAGGCGGAGACGTACCCGTACAGGCCCGGTACGACCATCCGGACCGGGAAGCCGTGCGCGAAGGGCAGCGGTTCACCGTTCATCCCGACGGCCAGCAGCGCGTCCCGGCCGTCCATGACGGTCTCGACGGGCGTGCCGATCGTCATGCCGTCCACCGAGCGCGACACCAGCTGGTCGGCCGGACCGCCCTGGGACGGCGGCCGGACCCCGGCCTCGCGGAGCAGGTCGGCGAGACGGACGCCGAGCCAGCGGGCGTTGCCCGCGTACGGGCCCCCGACCTCGTTGGACACACAACAGAGGGTGATGTCGTGCTCGACCAGGGGGCGGGCGAGCAGCTCCCGCAGATCGAGGGTCAGCGGCCTGCCCACCCCTTCCCCGTGGATGCGCAGCCGCCAGGTGTCCGAGTCCACGCGCGGTACGACCAGGGCGGTGTCCACGCGGTAGAAGTCCCGGTTGGGGGTGACGAAGGGGCCGACTCCGGGCACCCGGAGATCCGCTCCGGCGGGCACCGGCGGCGCGGGCACGGCGGGCCGGGGGAGACGGAAGCGGGCCCGGGAGGCGGTCGCTCCGGCGGAGCCGTGGGCGCCGAGGCGCCGTCCGGCGAATGCGGCCACGGCGGAGACCGCCAGGGTGGCGGTGACCAGCCGGCCGAAGCCCCGGCGGTCCATCGCCCAGGCGCCGCCGGGCGGAGTCCCGGCCGGCCGGGGCCGTCTCACCGCCGTGACCAGCAGGTACAGCACTCCGGCCGCGGCCGCCCCGGCCACCAGCGACGGCAGCGCGTCCCGCCAGGACGCCGCCGGCCGGCTGAGCGCGGCCGCCGCCCCCAGCAACCCGAAACAGGCGGCGACGGCCATCCCGGCGGGGAGACGGCGGACGGCGAGCATCCCGGCCGCGACGGCGACCACGCCCAGGACGGCGACGATGCCGAGCGTCAGCACCAGCTTGTCCGCGGTGCCGAACTGCTGGATCGCCCACTCCTTGAGGGCCGCGGGCGTACGGTCGATCACGGCCGCCCCGACCGCCGTGACCGGGGAGGACTCGGGCCGGACGACGGCCGCGGCCAGCTCGGCCAGGGCCAGCCCCGCGGCGGCGGCCACCACCCCGCTGACCGCTCCGAGCACCCGACGCCGACGCCTCTGGTCTCCTGTCACACGGTCAGTGTGACCCGACCCCGCCGGAGCCGCGCACCGTGCCGCGCACCTTTGCCGGGCCGGCGGCGCCGGTCAGTGCACCGGTGCCGGCGGCACCCAGCGCCCGGTGCGCGGCGGCTTCACCCCGTACTCGTCCTTCAGCTCCTCCGGGATGGCGTGGTGCATGACCCGGCCCCGGGTCAGCGCGGACAGTTCGAGGCCGGAGAGCAGCGAGCCCGCCTTGTCGAGCGCCCATTCCGCGTACGGGCTGCTGTCCTCGATCGTCTCCAGCAGGCCCAGGAACACGGGCACGGCCTTGGCGGCCGTGTCCCAGGGGGTGCGCGGGATCTCCAGCCAGTCGCCGATGGTGTCGCCGACGAGGTAGCGGACGGTGGCGGGCACCATCGGGTCGAAGAACGTGCCGGGTACCACGTCCTCGTACATCCGCATCAGCTGGCCGTTGAGGCGGACCCCCTCGGGCGAGGGGCCGAGGTTGCGCAGGAGGTAGAGATCGAGGTAGTCGCGGGCCTCGGTGAGGTTCTCCGGCACCGCCGACATGTCGCAGCCCAGCATGTAACCCACGACCCGCCAGGCGTAGAAGTAGGCCTCCGCGCCCTCTTCGCTCATGTGGATGCCGAGCTGGTGCATGGCGTCGAGCACCAGGAGCGAGAAGCAGATCTGCCCTCCGATCATGTCCTCCTGGCAGATGGGCAGTCCGTCCTCCTCGATGTCCCAGTGGCCGCCGTGGCGAAGGTGGTGGCGGACCGCGGCGTGCAGCAGCCGCACCTTCTGCGCGGCCGGGATGAACTTGCTGCCCTCCGCGAAGGAGTTGGTCTGCATGAGGTAGGTGACGAACTGTCCGGTGTTGGCCATCCGCCGCGAGGGGTACGCGAGGGAGTGCGTCGAGGAGAGCAGCCTGGAGAGCCGGGGAATGGCGTAGGTCGCGGGCATCGCCGCGAAGGACAGGCCGGTGTTGATGTGGGCCGCGTTGTCCATGAAGAACAGCCGGGCCTGCTCCATGACGTCCCAGTCCACCCAGCTCGGCGGCATGGCGGTCGCCTCGAAATAGGCGCGCGCGGACTCCGGGAGCTGCTCGGGCAGCTTGTCCCCGGCGGTGGTGAAGAACCGCATCAGGGTGTTGAGGTCGCCGACCTCCTTGCGGCGGAACATCTCGGCGACGGTCTCGTCGGCGAGCGGATCCCCCTGGGTGCGCAGGGCGTCGAGTGCGGCATCGTCGTAACGGGTCTTCGGCGAGGCGCTCTTGGTGGTGTTCACTTCGGTCGTCCTTCTCGTGTTCTTCGGGTGCGGGGACCGTCCGGCCGGTGGCGGTGGCGGTGGCGGTGGCGGTGGCGGTGGCGGTGGCGGTGGCGGTGGCGGTGGCGGTGACGACGGCGTCAGCCGCGTCGGCTACAGCGACCGCTGGGCCGCGGTGCCTGCCAGGTCGTGCAGCGCGGACCGCGCCTCTGCGGGCATCGGTACGGTGTCCAGCGCGCCGGTGGCCCGGACGATGCGCTCCCGGATCATGTCCTCGACCTGCTGCCGGGCTCCGCACCGTTCCATCAACTCGCGGACGGAGGCGGCCTCTTCCGCGCACAGCTCCGGGTTGCCGACCAGTTTGGCGAGCAGTCGCAGGTCGTCCGGGTCGGCCGCCGCCGTCGTCAGCGCGAGCAGCGCCGTGGGTTTGGCGTCCCGCAGGTCGTCCAGGTTCGACTTGCCGGTCGTGGCCGGGTCGCCGAAGGTGCCCAGCAGGTCGTCGCGCAGCTGGAAGGCCTCGCCGAGCGGGAGCCCGTAGGCGGAGAAGGCGTCCAGCAGGGCGCGGTCGCCGCCGCCGAGGGTGGCGCCCAGGTGCAGCGGCCGCTCCACGGTGTACTTGGCCGTTTTGTAGCGGGCGACCTCCAGCGACTCCGCCACCTGCGGCTCCCGGGCCGGCTTCGCGTCGGTGCGCAGTACCTCCAGGAACTCGCCCGCCATCGTCTCTCGGAGCAGCGTGGACCAGAGCGGTACGGTCCGGGCGAGGTAGGCCCCGGGCAGCCCGCAGGAGGTGAAGACGTGGCCCGCGTATCCCATCAGCAGATCGCCGAGGATCATCGCGAGGGCGGTGGAACGCTGCCCGGCCGCGGCGAACGCGGCGTGCGCGGTGAGCTGCCCGTGCCGCATCCGGCTGTCGTCGATGATGTCGTCATGGGTGCAGGCCGCCGCGTGCACGAGTTCCATCGCGGCCGCGGCCCGGATCACCCCCTCGCAGTCGGGCTGGCCCGCCGCCCGCCACCCCCAGTACAGGAACGCGGCCCGGATGCGCTTTCCGCGCGCCAGTGAGCGGCGTAACTGCTCGGACAGCGGGAAGAGTTCGGCGTGCAGGCCGAGGAGCGCCTGCTCCTCCTCGTCGGCCAGCCGGACCAGCACCTCGTCGATGCGCTCCTTGAAGCCGGTGTGGTCATGCACAGGAGCGGCCTTCGGCGGCGACGCGCTCCGCGGCCCGACGGGCCATGGTCTCCAGGTAGTTCTCGGCGCCCACGCCCGCCCGGCGGGTGGCCAGTTCCCCGCGCTTGCGCAGCTCCACCACCCCGTCGGTGAGCAGCTCTTTCAGGTCGGAGCGGCGCATCACGTGCTGCGCCCGGTCGGCGGTCTGCCGCAGCTGGTCGAGGGCCAGATCGGCCACCCCGGCGGCGAGCAGCGTCAGCAGCTCCAGCGGGGCGGCGGCCGGGGCGGCGTTCGTGGACCGCTCCTGCTGCGGCCGGTCCTGCTGGGGCCGCTCCCGCTCGGACTGCTCGTGTTCGGTCTGGGACATGCTCGGTGCACTCCTGGTCGCGTCCTGCCGTCATGGCATCGGAAGGGGCGACCGCCGGATCGCTCCGGTGGCCGCCCCTGATCGTTTCCGGGCCAGTGAACCGAGTGCCGCTCCCGCGAGGCGATCCACGGGGTCGGTTCTCCCCCGCACGAGTACGGAGATTCCCACGGGAGGGTGACGATCACCGTACGAGGTGATCGTCACCGCGGGAGTGGTGTACGTCAGTTCGCCGCCGCGGGCAGCGCCGACGCGATCTCGGCCGCCAGGGTGTACGGGTCCCCGGTCGGCCGGACCGGATGCCGCGTGGTCCGCCGGGCCCACTCCTCCTCGAAGGCGTGCCAGTCGATCTCGCGCGGTGCGGTCCGGCCGGCCAGCGCCTCCTCCAGCGCATCGAAGTACGCCTCCCACCTGCGGGCGTACAACTCCGAGATCAGGCCGCTCCATTCACGGTTCGCGTAGTCGTGCAGGAATCCGCCCTCGCTGGTCCCGCGCGGCCCCCACACGCTGAGGACCGAACGGGCGTCGTACTCGTACCGGTCCTGCTCGGCCCGGTCGGCGCCCGACGCGCGGGCCCGGTCGAGCCAGCGGCCGAGCAGGAAGTTCGGGTCGCTGCCGGTGACCGCGTCCAACTTTCGTTCCCCGTCACGCCATTCGTCGGTCAGCTCGCGGAAGAGGGTCAGGTTCCCGGCGTCGTACGCCGCCTTGATCTTCGGCAGCAGTACCCGCGAGTGGTTGGCGAGCGCCTGCCGGGCGGTGTCCACCAGGTCGAAGCGGTAGGCACTGGAGGCGCGCAGCCGCGGATCCACCTTGAGCAGGTGGTCCAGGGCCCGGCGGACCGAACCGGCCGGGTAGCGCTGGGACTTGGGGCTCCAGTACGCCGATCCCGCCGCGGTCAGGCTCGGCCGGGCGGTGAACAGGCTGTCCTGCGATTCCGACCACAGCCCCGACGAAGTGCTGTACGGCCCCTTGCGCAGCTCCTCCCACGCCGCCGCGGCCTCGGCGTCCGGCCGGCCGTAGCGGCGGGCCGCGAAGTCGGCGAACCACCGGCGCTGGTCGATCGGATCCGGCTCCCAGGCCAGGTCGGTGAAGAGGTCGAAGGCGGCCGGATTGGTCCCGGTGGCCTCCGGCAGATAGGCGATCCCGGTCAGCGCGCTGTTGCTCTTGGCACGCCAGGGGCCGAACCGCTCGATCCACACCGAGGTGTTCGCCCCGATCGTGGTGTGCCCGCCGAAGTTGTAGATGGTGCCCATCGCGTAGGGGGCGCCGCCCCAACGGGTCTCGCGGTCCAGCCGGTTGTACCGGTCCGACAGCCCGTCCAGGATCAGCAGCTTCGAGGTGTCCACCCCCGCCAGGAGTTCCGCCGTCGGGTCGTCCTGCCAGCCCAGCACCGCCCACAGCGCGCCCGGATGGGCGGCGTGCAGAGCGGCCTGGATGGCCCCCGCGGCGGACTTCACGTCCACCGAACCGGTCTGGCCGCCCTCGTGCAGCGGGCTCATCCGGTACATCGTGCTGTCCCCGAACACCGCGCGCTGCTCGGCGTAGTACGCGGCGGCCAGCTTCCCGAACGCCGGTGAGGCCGGGTCCAGCCAGTCCGGCCGGTCGAAGCCCGCCCAGTCGCCCTGCGGCACGGTGGCCGCGTCCGGGTTGCGGGCGGCGAACTCCGGCGGCACGGTGCCGAAGTAGCCGGGCAGCACCGGGGTCATGCCGAGCCCGCGCAACTGGTCCGCTACCCGGCGGCCCAGCTCGGCGCGCTCGCGCATCAGCCGCTCCGGGACCGGGCCGCCGAAGCCGCTCAGGTTCTGCAGCAGCCACCAGCTCTGGTGCCCGGGGCCGGGGATCCACCGGCGCAGCTCCTCGGCGGAGTAGCCGAAGCCCTGGAGCGCCCGGTAGTACGGGTACTCGGCGCCGACCTGCACGAACACCTCGTTGATGCCGTGCAGGGCGAGCACGTCGATCTGCCGCTGGTGCTCCTCGAAGGAGCGGTACGGGCCGGAGTACCCGTCGTCGGTGTCGTTGAGCGCGTACCGGTGCGGTACGAGCGCGCTGCGGGTCACCGGCTCCGGGACGCCCGGCAGTTCGGCGGGGAGCATGCCGATGCTGTCGCCGGGCCAGCCGATGTCGGCGCCGGCGACGTGCTGGAGGTACCAGCCCACCCCGGTGAGCAGGGTGGCGCCGGTGCTGCCGCGCACGGTGACCGCGCCCGCGGTTCCGGAGACGGTGAAGGCGTCGGCGGCGGCCGCCGTGTCGGGCACGAGGGTGAACTGCCCGGCGTGGCGCGGCAGCAGCCGCTGCAGGGCGGCCCGCGCGGGCGCGACGTCGAAGGTCCGGGGGCGCGGAGCCGCCGGCTGTACGCCGCCGCGTACGGGTCGGCCGGGCTTGCCGTGCCCGGCCGCGTGGGCGCCTTCCCGCGCGTCGGCCCGTACGTCGGCCTGTACGGGCGGCCCCGCGCCCGGGGCGGTCGCTCCGGGCGCGGGCGCCGCGCAGAGCAGGGCGAGCAGCGCCGCGGGCAGGGCGGCGAGGGCGACCGGGCGGGGGACCGGCCCCCGCCGCCCCCGCCGCGCCCCCGGCCCGGGCGCCAGCACAGGTGCTGGTGCGGGGTCAGGCTCTGGCTCGGGGGTGAGGTCTGGTACGGGCAGGGTCGCCTGCACTGGTGCTGGTGCTGGTGCTGGTGCGGGGTCAGGCTCTGGCTCGGGGGTGAGGTCTGGTACGGGCAGGGTCGCCTGCGCTGGTGCTGGTGCGGGGTCAGGCTCTGGCTCGGGGGTGAGGTCTGGTACGGGCAGGGTCGCCTGCGCTGGCGCTGGTGCGGGGTCAGGCTCTGGCTCGGGGGTGAGGTCTGGTACGGGCAGGGTCGCCTGTGCTGGCGCTGGTGCGGGGTCAGGCCCGGGCTCGGGGGTGAGGTCTGGTACGGGCAGGGTCGCCTGTGCTGGCGCTGGTGCGGGGTCAGGCCCGGGCTCGGGGGTGAGGTCCGGTACGGGCACGGGCGCCCGCACAGGCGCTGGCGCGACGCAAGGCCGTCGCATGGGCGCGGGCACCGGCACGGCGTCCGGCGCCTGCGTCGGCATGGGCGATGAGTCCGGCAGCCGCACCGGTTCGGGCACGGGCGTGGGCCCGGGCACGGGCACGGGCATCGGCAGGCGTGCCGGCGGTGGCTCCGGCAGGGGCTCAGGCAAGGGCATCGGCATCGGTGTCCGGTTCGGGGTCGGGTTCGTCATCCGGGCGCCGTCAGACCGGCAGGGCCCAGGCCTGGTCGACCCGGTGGTCGCCGCAAGGGGTCAGCCGCAGTCGCCCGGCCTGAGCGTCCGGGGTGGCGGCCGTGGCCGGGGCCGTCAGGCACAGCCCGCTCGCCTTCTCCACGAGGGCCCCGTCGCGGCGGTGCGCCCAGCTCTGGCCCGGCTGCCCGGCTTCCGCGGGCGCGCAGTCCGCCAGCTCCACCAAGCCGTCCTCGCCCGCCGACAGGCAGTCGCCGGCCAGCCGCAGGCTCGCGTCCTCGCCCACGGTCCACCGCTGGTCGGGGGCTCCGGTACACGCCCCCATGACGACCGCGCCGACACCCGTGGTGTTGGCCCCGTCGGCGCACTTGACTCCGTCGCCGACGATCTGTCCGGTCGGCACGGCCCGGGCGCAGCCGCGCGGGGTGAGCCGCCAGACGGTCGTGTCATGGGCGGCGAGCCTCCCGGTCAACGCCTCGGAGACCGCCCGGCGTTCCCCGCTCCACAGCTCCCGCGCGTCGGCCGTGCAGGACGGCAGCCCGATCTCGTCCAGCGGCACGTTGATGTCCCGGGCGTTGCCCGAGCGGTTGAGCACGGCCACCGCGCGGTCGCCGTTCGCGAGCGGCCGGACCAGGATCTCGAAGGTGGCGTTGGAGGAGACCACCGCGCCCTGACGGCCCATGGGGTCCTGGTCCAGCTCGATCATCCGGGTGTTCCCGAGGGCCGCGAGTCCCTCCGGGGTCAGCTTCGAGACCTCGGAGGACAGGATGAACGGGGCCGCCATCATGGCCCACAGCGCCACCTGGCTGCGGCTCTCGGCCGCCGTCAGCCCGGGCGCGCCCGCGATCAGGAAGTCGGGGTCGTTCCAGTTGCCGGGGCCCGCGTACCGGCCCAGCCAGCGGTTGTACCCGTAGTTGCCCATCACGGAACTCCACCGGGAGGTGCTCGGGGCGGCGGGCTTGTAGACCTGGATGTCGCGGCCCTCGCGCCACAGCTGGCCGGTCTCGCCGACCCAGCCGAGGACCTTGTGCCAGTCGGAGCCGCCCCATTCACCCTGCTGGAAGTAGGCGGGCGCGGAGGCCGACAGCACCATGTCCCGGCCGCTCGCGCGCAGGGCCGCGGCGACGCCGTTGTACGCGTCCCGGTACGCCTGTTCCTTCGTCCTGCCCTCGGGGACCCACAGGTTGCAGCCGTCCATCTTGACGTAGTCGACGTTCCAGGAGGCGAACTGCCGGGCGTCCTGCGCGTAGTGGTCCTCGCCGCCGCCTTGCGGGGCGCCGCTTCCCGGGTACTTCTCGCAGGTGAGGGAGCCGGCGTCCTGGTAGATGCCGAACTTCAGTCCCTTGGCGTGCAGGTAGTCGCCGAGCCAGGCCATGCCGTGCGGGAACTTCCCCCTGTCGACGACCAGCGCGCCGTGCGCGTCGCGGCTCTTGGTCATCCAGCAGTCGTCGACGGTCACCGTGTCGTAGCCCTTGGCGGCGAGGCCGGTGGACACGAGCGCGTCGGCGTTCGCGACGACCTTGGCCTCGTCGATGTCGCACATGTAGTGCGCCCAGTTGTTCCAGCCCATGGGCGGGGTGAGCGCGAGCGGGGTGTCCGAGGTCGCGGTGGGCTCGGCCCCCGCCGGGGCGGGGGAGAGCGCCAGGGCGAACAGGGCGGCCGCGGTCAGACAGGGGAGCGAGGCACGCAGGCGAGGCGGCACGGAGTCTCCTTGACGTGGACGTGGGGCAGTCGTGCGCCCAGTGCAGCGAGGCGATTACCGGCTGTCAACATAAGTCGATGGTTATCTGCCAATGACCAGCAATATGGCCGCAGTCGATGGCGTACCGAGCGTGTGATACGGCGTATGTTACGGTGTATCCCATGCCGAGGAGATCAGCCGCCCTGGACCGGGCCACCCCCGAGACGATCGCCGTCGCCGCCCTGCGCATCCTCGACGAGGAAGGGCCCGCGGCCCTGAGCTTCCGGGCCCTCGCCGACCGGCTCGACGTCTCCCACGCCACCGTCCAGCGCCGCTGCACCGACCTCGCCGGACTGCTGGACCTCTGCACCGAGCACCTGGCCGCGCAGCTGCCCGACGTCCCCGCCGGAACGGACTGGGCGGACGCCGCCGAGCAGCGGTTCGGCGCGCTGTACCGGCTGCTCACCGCCCACCCAGGGCTGCTGGTCCTGCGCGGCGGCCGCCCCTGGCTCGGGCGGCAGCTGCTTGCCCGGCTCGTGGAGCCCGCGCTCGCCGACAGCGTGGCCGCCGGGATGACAGCCGCCGAGGCGATGACCGTCTACCGCCGCATGTACCTGCTCACCCTGGGCAGCGCGGCCTTCGTGGACCACCGGGACCCGGCCGGGGCCACCGCCGCCTCCCGTGCGGCCCTGGCCGCCCTGGACCCGGCCGAGTTCCCGGTGCTCGCGGGCGGGCTGGCCGACGTACTGCCGCCGCTGACGGACCACGAGGTGTACTACGGCGCCCTGCGCCAGCTGATCGAGGCCGCCCGGCCCGCCACGCCCACCGCCTGAACGGGGAGACAGACCATGCAACCGGCACAGCAGCTCGACTACGCCGCCGTACGCGCCGCCGCCGACCGGATCGCCGGAGCGGTACGGCCCGTCGCCGTGGCCCCGGCGGCCCAGGGCGTCTGGTACGCGCTGGAACACCTCCAGCACACCGGCTCCTTCAAGGCCCGCGGCGCGCGCAACTTCCTCGCCGCCCACCGCGATGCCGGCTCCCTCCCGGCCGCCGGCGTCACCATCGCCTCCGGCGGCAACGCGGGGCTCGCCTGCGCCTGGGCGGCCCGCGCGCAGTCCGTGCCCGCGACCGTGTTCCTGCCCGCCAACGCCCCCCGGGTGAAGGTGGACCGGCTGCGCGGGTACGGGGCGGAGGTGCGCCTCGTCGGCGACCGGTACGCCGAAGCGCTGGCCGCCTGCGAGGAGTTCGCCGCCGCGAGCGGAGCCCTGAGCAGCCACGCCTACGACCACCCGCTCATCGCGGCGGGCGCGGGGACCCTGCTCGACGAGATCCGGGCCGCCCTGCCCGGGCTGGACACCGTGGTCGTCGCCGTCGGCGGCGGGGGACTGTTCGCCGGGGTCGCCACCGCCGCCCGCGAACACGGCGTACGGGTGGTCGCCGCCGAGCCGGAGAACTGCCGGGCCCTGAACGCGGCCCTGGCGGCGGGCCGCCCCGTGGACGTCGCCGTGGACTCCGTGGCCGCCGACTCCCTCGGGGCCACCCGGGTCTCCGCGGACGCGCTGGCCGCCGCGCGGGACGAGACCGTGCGGTCGGTCCTCGTCCCGGACGGGGCGATCACGGCCGCCCGGCGCGCGCTCTGGGAGGAGCACCGGATCGTGGTCGAGGCGGGCGCCGCCACCGCCCTGGCGGCGCTGCGCGGCGCGTCGGGGCCGCTGGGCGAGCGGGTCGCCGTCATCCTCTGCGGGGCCAACACCGACCCTGCGGACCTGGTGGCCCCCGGGGTCTGAGCGACGATCGTCGCGTCGGCCGACGACTTTGGAGGACAGCCCGCGGCCCGCGCCCTTTGCGAAGGTCGAAGTGTCCGGCGAACACCGCCGGACACGGTACGACTCGACACGGAGGAACGGGCGTGGCACAGCGCAAGGGTTGTCTGATCGGCTGCGGGGTGGCGCTGGTGCTGGGCATCGGCCTCGCCGTGGTGGCGGTCTTCGGCATGGGGAAGGTGCTCGACGTGGCCGACAAGACCCTGGTCGACCCCAAGGTCTACGAGGCGGTGAGGACCGGTGACGCGGAGGGCGAGGTCCGCGCCAAGCTCCCGTCGGGCGACTCCTTCGTCAAGGGCGCCCTCAAGGAGGGCGGCCCGGCCGAGCCCGAGGGCAGCACCTGCTCCTGGTACATCTCCAGCGGCGACCCCAAGGACGGCAAGGAGACCGTGCTCCGCTTCTGCTTCAAGGACGGCAAGCTCGCCGAGAAGGCCGAGTACCCGATGAAGTAGGGGTTTAGCGGAGTGCGGGGTAAAGCGCATTAGTGCACGCCCTTCGCGAACCATCGATAAGAAGTCACATCGTGATGGAGGGCCAGCTTCGTTATCGAATCGATACCCTCGTCAAATGCCTTGGAACTAAAGCGCATCAGTGCAGGTCGTTGTGGTCGTGGTGATGGCTTCTCCGGGGGCCTGATGCCTTGTCGTGCCGCGAGGTGCACGGGCGTCACCGGCCAATGGGACCGCTGCCTCATTGACGAGGTCTTGATTTCGGACGACCGTGGGCACCGCCTCCGGCAATGAGGCCGGACTTCTGCGAAGGCGGCGACGATGACCCGTGCGAACCCGACCCGTATCGCCGTTGCCGCGTTGGCGGCGGGCGTCCTCCTCTCGACCGCCGCGTGCGGCATGAGCGGCGGCTCCGGGGAGATCCAGGAAGCCGAGAAGTCGGGCAGGGTGGCCGGTGAGATCACCTTCCGCACGCTCCAGTTGAAGCCCACGTTCACGGCGTACGTGCAGGGCGTGATCGACGGCTTCGAGAAGAAGTACCCCGAGGTGAAGGTCAGATGGGAGGACGTCCCGGGCGACGGCTACAACGAGAAGCTCGTCGCCGACGCCCAGGCCGGAGCCCTCCCGGACGTGGTCAACCTCTCCACCGACTCCTTCCAGCTCCTCGGCGACCGGGGCATGCTCGCCGACGTCGCCAAGCTGGACGGCGCGGTGGCCGGAGAGTACGTCCCGGGCGCCTGGGAGCAGTTCAAGCTGCCGGGCAGGGGCGACGGCGTGTACGCGTACCCCTGGTACGTGACCCCGGAGATCCTCACGTACAACAAGGAGCTCTTCGAGAAGGCCGGCCTGGACCCGGCCAAGCCGCCCACCAGCGTGGAGCAGTTCTTCGACCACGCCGAGAAGATCGCCGCCTCGTCCGGCGGCCGGTACTCCGCCTTCATGGCCGACCCCAAGGGCCGGCTCCCCGGCGACTGGCAGAAGATGGGAGTCCCCATCCTGGACGAGAAGCGGGAACGGTTCACCTTCGACACCGACACGGCCGTCGCGTGGGTGGAGCGGATGAAGGACCTCTACGCCAAGGGCGCCATGCCCAAGGAGTCCCTCCTCAAGTCCGACGACATCAACCAGCTCTACGGCGGCGGAAAGCTCGTCTTCGGCCCCGGTTCCCCGGGCTTCGTCAAGGACATCAAGCAGAACGCGCCCCAGGTCTACGCGGGCACCCAGGTCGCCGGCGCCGTCACGGGCAAGCTCGGCCACATCGGCATCTACGCCCAGTGCCTCGGCATCAAGAAGGACACCAAGCACCTCGACGCGGCGACCGAGTTCGCCAAATGGGTCACCAACGGCCCCAACCAGGTGGAGTTCTCCAAGAAGGCCACCATCTACCCGTCGAACGCCCGCGGCCTCGCCGACCCGTACTTCGCGGACAAGGGCGACGGCAAGGACGCGGAGACCCTCGCGCGCGCGGTCGGCGCCGAGCAGCTGAAGACGGCCGAACTCGACGCCAACACCCCCGTCCAGTGGACCAACCAGGTCGGCGACGCCGTCGTACGCGAGATGCAGAAGGCCATCAAGGGCGAACAGGACGCCCGAACGGCGGTGAAGAAGGCCCAGGAGGAGGCCAACAAGCTGCTCGCCGACGCGGCCCGCAAGTGACCCGCGCGACCAGCGTGGGTGTGAGCGAGAGCGTGAGCGCGGACGACAGCGGGACCGGCACCGGGAGCCCGAACCGCACCGGGAGCCCGAGCCGCAGGCAGCTGCGGAAGGCCCAGGCGGCCATGGAGACCGACACCGGCCTGCCCCACCGCGCGTGGTGGACCCCCTACCTGTTCCTCGCCCCCGGCCTGGTGATGGTGACGCTGTTCAGCCTCTGGCCGTTCGTCAACACCGTCATCCTCTCCCTCACCGACTCCCAGATCCTGCGCGGCGGCACCTTCGTAGGCTTCGACAACTACACCCGCGCCGTCGCCGACCCCGACTTCTGGGTCGCGACCGGCAACAGCGTCCTGTACCTCGTCGTCGTCGTGCCCTGCCTGGTCTTCCTGCCGCTGGCCCTCGCGGTCCTCGTGCGGACCGAGGTCCCCGGCATCGGGTTCTTCCGCTCCGCCTTCTACACCCCGGTGATCGCCTCCGCCGTCGTCGTCGGCCTGATCTGGCAGTGGGTGCTGCGCAGCGACGGCCTCGTCAACACCGTCTTCCTGAAGCTGCGCGTCGTCTCGGAGCCGGTCCCGTTCCTGACCGACAGCACCATGCTGCTGGTCTCCGCGATGATCGTGACCGTGTGGAAGGGCCTCGGCTACTACATGGTCTTCTACCTGGCGGCCCTCGGGAACGTCTCCGCCTCCCTCTACGAGGCGGCCGCTCTCGACGGCGCCGGCCCCGTCCGCCGCTTCTTCAGCATCACGGTCCCCCAGGTGAAGCCGATGATGCTGCTGGTCGGCACCCTCTCCGCCATCTCGGCGCTGCGCGTCTTCACCGAGATCTACATCCTCGGCGGCGAGAGCGGAGGCCCCGGCGGCGGCGCCCGCACCCTGCCCTTCCTCATCCGGCAGGTCGGCCTCGGTTTCGCGGGCGAGACGGGCTACGCCTCCGCGATCTCCATCCTGCTGTTCCTCCTGACGCTGGTCTTCAGCCTGCTGGGACGCCGTCTGTCGAAGGGGGACGAGCGGTGAGGCGCCGCTGGATCGGACCGGCGGGCCGGTACGCCACGCTGACGCTGATGCTCGTGGTCATGCTGGGCCCGATCGTGTGGCAGTTCCTGACCTCGATCCGCGGCCGCACGGAGAACGTGTACGACGGCGTGCTGCCCTCGCAGCCCACCCTCGACAACTACGTCCGGGTCGCCGAGTCCTTCCCGCTCCTCCAGTACGTGGGCAACACCCTGATCGTGGCCGTCCTCGCCATCACGTCGAACACGCTGTTCGCCTCGATGGGCGGGTACGCCCTCTCCCGGGCCGGCTGGAAGGGCCGCAAGGCCGTCTTCACCGTCCTGGTGGCGTCCCTGATGTTCCCCTTCGAATCGGTGATGATCTCGATGTTCCTCACGGTCCGCGAGATGGGCCTGGTCGACACGCTCATCGGTGTCTGGCTGCCCGGGGCGGTCTCCGTCCTCAACGTCATGATCATGCGAGCGGCCTTCCTGTCCGTACCCAAGGAGGTGGAGGAAGCCGCGGTGCTGGACGGCGCGGGCGAATGGACCCGCTTCACCCGGGTGTTCCTCCCCGCCGCCAAGGGCGCCCTGGCCGTCGTCTGCATCACCAGCTTCATGGGTGCCTGGGACGACTTCCTCTGGCCCCTGCTGGTCCTGACCAACAGCGACAACTACACGCTCCAGCTCGGCCTGAAGACCCTGGCCGGCGCCACCACCGTCAACGACCAGCGGCTCATCGCCGCCGGCGCGATGGCCGCGCTCATCCCGATGATGCTCCTCTTCTTCGCCCTCCAGCGTTTCTTCTTCAAAGGCGTGGGCGAGGGAGCCGTCAAGACCTGAGCCGCCGTCACCCCCCGAGCCGCCCCCCAGCCCCGTGCACCGCCCGTAATGACCACACCTCCCCTGGAGCAGCCGTCATGCACGACGACCGCAGCATCACCGAACACCGCCTCCGCCGGGTCCTCAAGGAGCGCATCAAGCCCGCCGTCCACACCCACCCGGTCCCGTTGAGCGTCGAGCGCTGGGAGGCCCCGGGTGAGCCCGTCCCCGTGGCCGAGGGTCTGGCGGCTACGTACGAGCCCTGCGCGATCGGCGACACGTGGGGCCCGGCCTGGGGCACCACCTGGTTCAAGGTCACCGGCACCGTCCCGGCCGACTGGGCCGGCCGTACGGTGGAGGCCGTCCTCGACCTCGGCTTCGACCGGATGATGCCCGGATTCCAGTGCGAGGGGCTGGTCCACCGGTCCGACGGCGGCGAGATCAAGGCGCTCAACCCCTACAACGACTGGGTGCGCGTCGCCGACCGTGCCGCGGGCGGCGAGCGCGTCGAGTGGTACGTCGAGGCCGCCTCCAACCCGGTCCTGGTCGACCACTCGGCCACGTCCGAGGGCGACCGGCTGACCAGCGGCGACCAGCCCCTCTACCGGCTCGCCCGGATGGAACTCACCGTCTTCGAGACCGAGGTCTGGGAACTGGTCCAGGACCTCGAAGTGCTCCACGACCTCATGACGCAGCTCGACACCGCGGACGCCCGCCGGTACGAGATCCTGCGCGCCGTCGAGGCGGCACTGGACGCCGTGGACCTCGGCGACGTGGCCGGCACGGCGGCCGCCGCCCGAGCGTGTCTGGCGGCCGTGCTCGCTGCCCCCGCCCACGCCTCCGCGCACCGGATCAGCGCGGTCGGCCACGCCCACATCGACTCCGCGTGGCTGTGGCCGCTGCGCGAGACGGTGCGCAAGGTCGCGCGCACCTCGTCCAACATGGTCAACCTGATGGACGAGCACCCCGAGTTCGTCTTCGCCATGTCGCAGGCGCAGCAGCTCGACTGGATCAAGACGTACCGGCCCGAGCTCTTCGAGCGGATCAAGAAGAAGATCGCGGACGGGCAGTTCGTGCCGGTCGGCGGCATGTGGGTGGAGTCCGACACCAACATGGTCGGCGGCGAGGCCATGGCCCGCCAGTTCCTCTACGGCAAGAAGTTCTTCCTCGACGAGTTCGGCATCGAGACCCACAACGTCTGGCTCCCCGACTCGTTCGGCTACACCGCCGCGATGCCGCAGATCGTCAAGCTCTCCGGCTCCAAGTGGTTCCTGACCCAGAAGATCTGCTGGTCCCAGGTCAACGCGTTCCCGCACCACACCTTCTGGTGGGAGGGCATCGACGGCACCCGCGTCTTCACGCACTTCCCGCCCGTCGACACCTACAACTCGGACCTCGGCGGCGCCCAGCTGGCCCACGCCGCCCGCAACTACCGTGAGAAGGGCCGCGGTACGCGGTCGCTGACCCCCTTCGGCTGGGGCGACGGCGGTGGCGGCCCCACCCGCGAGCACCTCGCCCGCGCCAAGCGCCAGCGGGACCTCGAAGGCTCCCCGCGGGTCGAGATCGAGCGGCCGGACGCCTTCTTCGAGAAGGCGCACGCCGAGTACCGGGACGCGCCCGTCTGGGCCGGTGAGCTCTACCTGGAGCTGCACCGCGGCACCTACACCTCCCAGGCCAAGACCAAGCAGGGCAACCGGCACAGTGAATCACTGCTGCGCGAGGCCGAGTTGTGGGCCGCCACCGCCGCGGTGAAGGTGCCGGGGTACGGGTACCCGTACGAGGACCTGGAGCGGATCTGGAAGACGGTGCTGCTGCACCAGTTCCACGACATCCTGCCCGGCTCGTCCATCGCCTGGGTGCACCGCGAGGCCCGCGAGACGTACCGGGCGGTGCGCGAGGAGCTCCAGGGGATCACCCTGACCGCGCAGCGGGCGCTCGCGGGGGAGGGCACGGAGCAACTCGTCTTCAACTGCGCCCCGCACACCCGGCGCGGCATCCCGGCCGGCGGCGCGGGCCGCCCGGCCGAGGCGGGGCAGCCCGCCACGGTCGAGGAGCGGCACGGCGGCGGGCACGTCCTGGCCAACGGCCGGCTGCTGGTGGAGATCGACGGCCGGGGGCTGGTCGTCTCCGCCTACGACCTGGAAGAGCGCCGTGAGTCGCTCGCGCCGGGAGCCGCGGCGAACCTGCTCCAGATCCACCCCGACTTCCCGAACATGTGGGACGCCTGGGACATCGACGCGTTCTACCGCAACAAGGTCACGGACCTCGTGCAGCTGGACGCGCTGGAGGTCGCCGAGAGCGGCCCGTCGGCCGTCACCGTCCGGGTCACCCGCTCCTTCGGCCGCTCGAAAGCGGTCCAGTCCCTCACCTTGCGGGCCGGAGCCAAGACGCTCGACATCGTCACGGACGTGGACTGGCACGAGACCGAGAAGTTCCTCAAGGCCGCCTTCCCGCTGGACGTGAAGGCCGAACGGACCGCCTCCGAGACGCAGTTCGGGCACGTCTACCGGGCCACCCACACCAACACCTCCTGGGAGGCCGCCAAGTTCGAGATCTGCGCCCACCGCTGGATCCACGCGGAGGAGCCCGGCTGGGGGGTCGCGCTGCTCAACGAATCCACGTACGGGCACGACGTGACCCGCGACGTGCGGGCCGACGGAGGCCAGACCACCACCATCCGGCTCTCGCTCCTGCGCGCCCCGCGCTATCCCGACCCGGAGACCGACCAGGGCTCCCACACCCTGCGGTTCGCGCTCGCGCCCGGCGCCGGGATCGGGGACGCGGTGCGCGAGGGCCACGCGCTGAACCTGCCCGAGCGCGTGGTGCCGGGCGCGGGCCCGGTCGCCCCGCTGGTGGCGGTGGACGACGAGGCGGTGGTCGTCGAGGCGGTCAAGCTCGCCGAGGACCGCGGCGGCGACGTGATCGTCCGCCTCTACGAGTCCCGCGGCGGCCGTGCCACGGCCACGCTCAGGGCGGACTTCCCGATCACGGCGGCGGTCGAGAGCGACCTGCTCGAACGCCCCCTGGAGGGCACGGCGGTCGCCACCCCCACCCCGGACGGCGGGATCCCCCTGACCCTGCGCCCGTTCCAGATCGTCACGGTCCGTCTGAGCCGCCACTGACCCCGCGGTAGGCGTGCCGCCGCCCGGCCCGCAGCGCGCCCTGCAGCGCGGCCAGGTGCTCGGTGTCCGCGGGGATCCGGAGCCGTTCCAACAGGGCCAGCGCCGGAGCCGGTTCGAGATCTCCGTACAGGTCGTGGTGGCTCGCCAGCAGGGCCCGGAAGAGAGCCGGGTGCAGTACGGGGACCAGGGCCGCCGTCTCGTAGGCGGCGGCCTTGGCCGGCCAGGGCACCGGGCCGGAGACCTCCAGCACCCGCCGGGCGCGGCGCACCAGCGGATCCCGGCCGGGATCCCCGGGCAGCTCCCGCCCGGGCAGCCGGCCGATGTCGTCGCCGAGTACCTCGGCGAAGGCGGTCCCCGCGGTCCGGCGGTCCTCGAACCAGTCGAGCCAGAGGCAGTCGGCGACGGCCGCGGACTCCCGTACCGCCTCCAGCCGCCGCCGGAAGCCGTTCCACAGGACGGCGGCGGGGAGCGGGCCGTCCTCCCCGAGGTGTGCCATGTGGAGCTGACCGGTCACCCGTGTGTCGCTGCCGAGCAGGTCCATCAGGCCGAAGGCGACCCTCAGCCGGTCGGCCAGGGGGAGCCGTTCGTCCCGGAACACCTGCCACCCCCAGTCGTCGGCGATGTCGGCCGCCGTCTGCGGCGCGCCGGGGGAATCGTCGTCGATCCACAGGCCCGGTCCGGTCTGCGTGATGCCGTCCTCGGCCAGCCAGCGGCGGGCGAGTTCGCTGTCGGCCCGGTCTTCGAGGAAGGCCGACACCACTTCGGTGAACTCCCGCGGCGCGGCCGCGTGGACCAGGTGGCCGACCGGGACCGTCGTCATCCGGGCGTCCGGGATCCGGCGGACCAGTTCGGCGATGCCGTCCTGCGGGACATGGCTGGCGGGGCCGCCCGCCACCACCAGGGTCGGGGCCGTGATCCGGCCCAGCCCCGCCGGCCAGGCGGGGTCCGGCCGGTCCAGCTGGGCCCGTACCGCGAGGACCATCGCCCAGTCGAAGTCCAGCTCGCCCTCGGGCCGCTCGGGTGCGACCGCCTCGCGCGGGAAGGGGGCCGGTACGTCCTCCAGGACGAGCCGGACCACCCGGTGCGGCTGCTCCTGCGCGGCCAGGTACGCCACGACGCCGCCCATCGAGTGCCCGGCCAGGTCCACCCGGTCGAGTCCGAGGGCGTCCAGGAAGCCCAGTACGTCGTCCCGCATCAGCTCCAGCGAGTACCTCGCCGTCCGTTCGCTGCGCCCGTGCCCGCGCAGGTCCAGGGCGTACACCCGCCGGTCCCGGGCGAGCACGTCCCGTACCGGGGCCCAGTCGCCGGCGGTCTCGCCCAGCGCGGGCAGCAGGACGAGCGGGTCGCCGTGCGCGGGCCCGGCCACCTCGTACGCCAGCCGGACGCCGTTCGCCGTCAGGGTGTGCTGCTCCGTCATCCGGCCGACAGTACGGGCGGCGGCGTGAACTCCGCCACAGGCGGCCGGGGGCCGGGCCCCTGGCGCCGGGGATTCCCCGGCCGGACCGCCCCCACCCGGTTTTGCACCTAGTTGCAAAACCGGGCCGCCCTCGCTAGAACAGGGGACATCACCCCCGCGCGAGGAGGCGCCCCCCATGTCCCAGAGCCGGTACCCGCACCTGCTGAGCCCCCTGGACCTCGGTTTCACCACCCTGCCGAACCGCGTGATCATGGGGTCGATGCACACCGGCCTCGAAGAGCACGAGGGCGGCTTCGAGCGCCTCGCCGCCTTCTACGCCGAGCGCGCCCGCGGCGGCGCCGGCCTGATCGTCACCGGCGGCATCGCCCCCAACGACGCCGGCCGCCCCTTCGAGGGCGGCTCCCGCCTCACCACCGAGGACGAGGCCGCCGAGCACCGGGTGATCACCGAGGCGGTGCACGCCGAGGGCGGGAAGATCGCGATGCAGATCCTCCACTTCGGCCGCTACGCCTACCACAAGGACCTGGTCGCCCCCAGCCCCCTCCAGGCCCCGATCAGCCCCTTCGTCCCCAACGAGCTCACCGACATCGAGGTCGAGCGGACGGTCGAGGACTTCGTCCGCGCCGCCCGCCTCGCCAAGCTCGCGGGCTACGACGGCGTCGAGATCATGGGCTCCGAGGGCTACCTGGTCAACGAGTTCATCGCCGCCGCGACCAACAAGCGCACCGACCGCTGGGGCGGCGCGTACGAGAACCGCGTCCGCTTCCCGCTGGAGATCGTCCGCCGCACCCGCGAGGCCGTCGGCGAGGACTTCATCCTGATCTACCGCCTCTCCATGCTGGACCTAATCCCCGGCGGCTCCACCCTCGACGAGGTCGTCCACCTCGCCAAGGAGATCGAGGCGGCCGGCGCCACCATCATCAACACCGGCATCGGCTGGCACGAGGCCCGCATCCCCACCATCGCGACCTCCGTCCCGCGCGGCGCCTACACCTGGGTCACCAAGCGGCTGATGGGCGCGGTCTCCGTCCCCCTCGTCACCAGCAACCGCATCAACACCCCCGAGATCGCCGAGGAGCTGCTCGCCGACGGGCGCGCCGACCTGGTCTCCCTCGCCCGCCCCTTCCTCGCCGACGCCGACTTCGTCGCCAAGGCCGCGGCCGGCCGCTCCGAGACCATCAACACCTGCATCGGCTGCAACCAGGCCTGCCTCGACCACACCTTCAGCGGCAAGATCACCAGCTGCCTGGTCAACCCTCGCGCCTGCCACGAGACCGAGCTGGTCCTCGCCCCCACCCGGCTCAAGAAGCGCGTCGCCGTCGTCGGCGCCGGCCCGGCCGGCCTGGCCTGCGCGGTCTCCGCCGCCGGACGCGGCCACGCCGTCACCCTCTTCGAGGCCTCCGGCCACATCGGCGGCCAGCTCGACATCGCCCGCCGCATCCCGGGCAAGGAGGAGTTCGAGGAGACCATCCGCTACTACGGCACCCAGCTCGCCGCCCACGCCATCGACGTCCGGCTGAACACCCGCGCCGACGTGGCGACCCTCCAGGGCTACGACGAGGTCGTCGTCGCCACCGGCGTCACCCCCCGCACCCCCGACATCGAGGGCGTGGACGGGGAGAACGTCGTCACCTACCTCGACGTGCTGCGCGACGGCGCCCCCGTCGGCGAGCGCGTCGCCGTCGTCGGCGCCGGCGGCATCGGCTTCGACGTCGCCGAGTTCCTCACCGACAGCGGCGAGGGTGCCTCCCAGGACCCCGAGGTGTACTTCCGCCACTGGGGCGTCGACACCGCGTACACCGGCCCCGGCGGGCTCGCCAAGCCCGAGCGCCCCGCGCCGCCGCGCCAGGTCCACCTGCTCCAGCGCAAGGAGACCAAGGTCGGCGCCGGTCTCGGCACCACCACCGGGTGGATCCACCGCGCGGAGCTCAAGCACCGCGGGGTGGTCTCCGTCGCGGGGGCGACGTACGACCGGATCGACGACGAGGGCCTGCACATCACCGTCGGCGGCGAGCAGCGCCTCGTACCCGCCGACACGGTGGTCCTGTGCACCGGCCAGGAGCCGCGCCGCGACCTGTACGAGGCGCTGCGCGCGGCCGGCGTCGAGGCGCACCTGATCGGCGGCGCCGACGTGGCCGCCGAACTCGACGCCAAGCGGGCCATCCGCCAGGGCACGGAGCTGGCCGCCACCCTCTGAACCCGCTCCGACATCGTCTGACCGAAAGGGATTGTGGCGGTCCCGCCAGACCGCCACAATCTCCCGGTGACGTTCTCACCCGCAGACGCAGACAAGGTCCTCGCCGACAACTTCGCCCCCTGGGTGCTCGCCCTCGGCCTCACCGTCCAGGAGACCGGCGACCGGCACGCCGTCCTGCGGCTGCCGTGGTCCGACACCCTGGCGCGCGACGGCGGCGGCCTCTCCGGACAGGCCCTGATGGCGGCCGCCGACACCGCCACCGTCATCGCGGTCTCCGCCGCGCGCGGGGCGTACGGGCCGATGACCACCGTTCAGCAGTCGACGAGCTTCCAGCGTCCGGTGACCGGCGCCGACGTGCTGATCCACGTACGGGTCACCAAGCTCGGCCGGCGGATGGCCTTCGCCGACATCACCATGACCCCCGAGGGCGCCGCCGAGCCGTCGGCCACGGCCTCCACCGTGTACGCCCTGCTCGGCTGAGCCCCTCAGCCACGGGCCGCGACCGGCAGCCGGACCACCAGCCGGGCCCCGCGCGCGGACTCCTCGGCGGTGAGGGTGCCGCCGTGGTGGGTGGTCAGGTCCCGGGCGATGGCGAGGCCGAGGCCTGCTCCGCCGTGGTCGCGGCTGCGGGCGTCGTCGAGCCGGGTGAAGCGCTCGAAGACCCGCTCCCGGTCGCCGGGCGGGATGCCGGGCCCGTCGTCGACGACCTCCAGCACGGCGGTCCGTCCGTGCGGTCCGCCGGTGGTGCGCAGCACGACGTCCACCCGCCCGACGGCGTACCGCTGGGCGTTGTCGAGCAGGTTGGTGACCACCCGGGTCAGCCACAGCTCGCTGCCCTCCACCTCGACCCCGGACGCCAGCTCGGTGCCTACGGGTACACGGTCTCCCAGGCGTGATCCCACCGCGCCGCCCACCACGGAGCCCAAGTCCAGCCGGACCGCCGCGACGGGCCGGGCGGCGTCGATGCGGGCGAGCAGCAGGAGGTCGGAGGCGAGCCGCTGAAGCCGTTCGATGTCCTCCAGCGCCCCGCTGATCAGCTCCGGCCACAGCTCCGGGTCCCGGACGGCCAGGGCCACCTCCAGCTGGGTGCGCAGCACGGTGATCGGGCTGCGCAGTTCGTGGGAGGCGTCGGCGATGAACTCGCGCTGGCGGTTCCCGGCGGACTCCAGCCGGTCCAGGGTGGTGTTCATCGTCTGCGCCAGCCGGGCGACCTCGTCGCGGGTGGGCGGTACGGGGACCCTGCGGTGCAGGTCCCGGTCGGTGATCTCGGCGACCTCGGCGCGGATCGCCTCGACCGGACCGAGCGCCCGCCCGGTGACCCGCCAGGTGACGAGGGCGACGGTGGCGAGCAGCAGCGGGCCGCCGACCGCCAGGGCGGCGGTGGTGGTGTCGTCGGCGGCGTCCACATCGCGCAGCGAGGTCCCCACGAAGACGGTGACCATGCCCTGCGGGGTGTCGGTGGTGACCTGGACGACCCGCTGGCGGTGCTCGCCGCCGAGCGTGCCGATCCGCCAGGTGTGGAAGGCCGTACCGGGCCGCAGGGGTTTGACGGGGGCGATCGAGGGAGCCGCGGCCAGGTTCGGGGTCGCGCGCAGTACCCGCCCGCGGGCGTTCACCACCTGGACGAAGTCGACGCCGTGCAGCGGCGGCCGCATCCGTTCGAGATCTCCGGTGGCCGCGAGCTGGGCGACGGTCTCGGCCTGCCGTGCGGCGTCGCGCTCGGCGTTGCGGAGCAGTTCGGCCTCCAGCAGCCCGAGCAGGGCGAAGGAGGCCAGGGCCAGGGCCGCCGCGACCACCACCACGGCGCCCACGGTGGCGCGGGCGCGGACGGTCGTGGGCCACAGCCGCCGCAGCGGCGGCCACCGCAGGACGCCGCGCGGACCTCGCCGACGGGCCGGGTGGGGAAGCCGGGTCTCAGCCACCGTCGGCCGCCAGGCGGTAGCCGGCACCGCGCACGGTCTCCAGGGCGGTGCGGCCGAACGGCGTGTCTATCTTGCGGCGTACGGCGCTGACGTGGACCTCGACCACGTTGGGATCCCCGGCGAAGGCGCTGTCCCACACCTGTTCCAGGATCTCCCGTTTGGGTATCACCTCGCCGGGGCGCCGGGCCAGGTACTCCAGGACCGCGAACTCCCGTGCGGTCAGCCGTATCTCGGTGTCGCCGCGGGCGCAGGAGTGCCGGGCGGGGTCCAGCGACAGGTCGCCGAACCGCATGGTCTGCGGGCCGCGCCGGCCCGTACGCCGCCCCAGGGCGCGCAGCCGGGCGACCAGGACGAGGTAGGAGAAGGGCTTGGACAGGAAGTCGTCGGCGCCGGTGTCCAGCGCCTCCGCCTCGTCGTACTCGCCGTCCTTCGCCGTGAGCATCAGGATGCCCGACTCGTTGCCGGCGGCGCGCAGCCGCGCGCACACCCGGTAGCCGTTCAGGCCGGGCAGCATGATGTCGAGCACGATCAGGTCGTAGTCGTGCTCGGTGGCCATCCACAGGCCCTGCGGCCCGTCGTGGGCCACGTCCACCGAGAACCCCTCCGATTGAAGTCCCCGCTGCAGGGCCACGGCCAGTCGCCGTTCGTCCTCCACCACCAGTACGCGCATGCCGACAGGGTCTCAGGCCCGGCCCGCGGTCGGCTGAAGAGGTCTTCAGGTGGCTTCAGGTGGGCTTCAGCATCCGCTCGGCATGCTCGGGAACGATCCGGGTGCGGTGCCCGGTTGTGCATGAGGAGTGCCGGTATGTCTGAGTCCGTCCCGCCGTCCGAGCAGCCCGAGAACGCCCCCGGACCCGGCGTTCGCAAGCGCGTGCCCCTGGGCCGCCTGGTGCCCAGGAGCAAGGGCGCCCGCTGGGCGGCGCTGGGCGCGGCCGCGGTCATCGTCGGCGGGGGAGCCGTGGCCGTGGCCGTGGCCGAGCACCACGACGACCGGGCGAGGGCGTTCGGGGGCCCGCACGCCGCGTGGGCCGGGCCGGGCCACGAGAGTGAGGGCAAGCGCGGCCCCGGTGATGCCGGTGAGAAGCGGGAGCGGATGCGCTTCGACATGAAGGGGCTGGGCCCGAAGGAACTCGGCGCCCTCAAGGAGCGCGGTGGCAAGGGCGGCGGCCACGGTGTCCCCGGCGCCCCCGGAGACTCCGCGAAGGCGGCGCCGCTGCCGCTGCCGTCGCTGGCCATCGGCCAGGCCGCCGAGAAGGCGGCCGGCGCGGTGGAGGGCGGCAAGGTCGAGAGCGTGCGCGTGGTCGCCCAGGAGGGCGGCGGCAGCGCGTGGCTGGCCGTGGTGATCGGACCGGACGGAGTGCGCCACGCGGTGACCGTGTCCGGCACCGACGGCACGGTCACCGGCAACACCACCCTCACCGCCCGCCGGTAGGGGCAGGCCGGCAGAATAATTGCAGGACACACCGGGATCGCGTCGCATAGCGTCCCGGTGTCGACGTCCTTTCCGTCGCACGCCACACACGCGCCGAGTGCGGAACGGGAGTTCGTTCAGATTGTCTGATCCGGGGGGCTTTACCCGCGAGCAGCGCCCGCTGGGGCGGAACAGGGACTTCAACGTCTTCTGGCTCGGCCAGGCGCTGTCCGTCCTCGGCGGGTCCATCTCGCTGCTCGCGCTTCCGCTGCTGGTCCTCGAAGCCACCGGGTCCGTCGTGCAGCTGGGCCTGATCACCGTCGTCTCCGGGGTCACCGCCATCGTCACGGGGCTGTTCGCCGGATACGTGGTGGACCGGGTGGACCGCCGACGGCTGATGATCGTCTGTGATCTGACACGGGCGGTGCTGCTCGGCGCCGTGCCGATCGTGTGGTGGGCCGGCGGGCCGCGGATCTGGCTGCTGTACGTACTGACCGCGCTGGCCACCGTACTGAAGATGCTGTTCGACGTGGCCTACGTGACGGCCGTGCCGAACCTGGTGCGGACGGAGGACCTCACCGCCGCCAACGGTCGGCTGATGGGCACCTTCGCGATCGGGACCCTCCTCGGGCCGGTCGCGGCCGGGTTCATCACGGCCGCGGTGGGCCCGGACTGGGCGCTGGGCGTGGACGGGGCGACCTTCCTCGTCTCCGCCGCCAGCCTGGGGTGGGTGAGGTTCCGGCGGCCCGCCGACCGCGGCGCGGACCCGGCGGGACCGCGGGCGGGGGTGCTGCGGGAAGTCTTCGTCGTGGGCTTCCGCTTCCTGTGGACGCACGTACTGCTGCGTCCGCTGACGGTGCTGCTCACCCTGCTGACCTTCGTCACCATGGGCGCCGTCGACCTGCTGATCTTCCACGTCCGCAGCGACCTGCACCGGGACGCCGCCACCGTCGGCTACGTGATCGCCGTCAGCGGGGTCGGCGTGGTCGCCGCGGCCCTCGGCGCCGGGAGGCTGCGCCGGATCCTCGGCTTCGGACCCTGCTGGCTCGCCTCCGTCGCGTTGACCGGCGTCGCGGTGGCGGGGATCGGCGTCAGCCGCAGTGTGCCGGTGATCGCCGTGCTGGCCGCCGTGTTCATGTTCGGGATGACCCTGGGCGGGGTGTCCAGCATGACCCTGCGCCAGGAGGTGACCCCCGACCACCTGCTCGGCCGGGTCACCTCCGCCTTCTGGACGGTGCACAACGCCTCGGGCCCGGTGGGCGCGGCCGTGCTCACGGTGCTGGCCGCCCGCCACGGGGTCGCGGTGGCCGGCCTGGCCGGCGGGGTCTTCTGCCTGCTGATCGTCGGCGTCGGGCTGCTGACGCCCCTGCGCGCCGCCCGCGGCGGCGCTGCCGGCACGGGCGGCGCGGTGCCCCGGGCCACCCGGAAGCCGAACGTGAGGTGCGACCCGGAGGGGCGTCTGGGATCGTGAAGGACAGGCCGGAGCAGCGAGGAGCGGACATGTCCGGACAGTTCGAGGCGAGCGTCGAGATCGACCGGCCGGTCGAGGAGGTCTTCGCCTACCTCGCCGACGGACGCAACGACCCCGAGTTCAGCCCGCGCGTCCAGGAGATCACCAAGACCCCCGACGGCCCCACCGCGCTCGGTACGGTCTTCCGCAGCACGGTCAAGGACGCCGGGATGAAGACCGGCCGCGAGTTCCGCATCGTCGGCTTCGACCCGCCGCACCGGATCCGCTGGACGGAGCAGAGCCGCAACCTGGTCACCGCGGAGGGCGGCTACGACCTCGAAGCCCTCCCCGGCGACCGCACCCGGGTCCGTATCTTCAACACCCTCGAAGGCCACGGCCTCGGCAAGCTGCTCGTCGGTTTCGCGGTGAGCGCGGCGCGCAAGGACGCCCCCGCCTTCGGCCGCCGGATCAAGGCGGCCGCGGAGGCGTCCCTCAGGCGGTAGCGGTCAGAACCGCGCCGGGCCGGACGGGAACGGCAGCGGCTTCGACGGGGTCGGGGACACCCGCCGCTCGGCAGCGGCCGGCGGGCTCTGGCAGGTCACGTCCTCGGCGGGCAGCCGGCCGGTCGCCAGGTACGTGTTGACCGGTCCGTTGACGCAGGAGGCGGGGTCGACGAGGTACACGGCGTGCCCCTCACCACCGGCCGCCAGCACCATCCGCGAGCCCTTCAGCGCCCGGTGCAGGCCCTGGCCGCTGGTGAGCGGGGTCTGCGAGTCCCACTCGTTCTGCACCGTCAGCACGTTGGCCTTCTTGTTCATCGGCGTGGCCGCCTCGGCCGGCCGGTTCCAGAAGGCGCACGGCTTGATGTTGGAGGCCATGTCCCCGTACAGCGGGTACTTCGCCTTGTCCCTCGCCGCGTCCCGCTCGTACTGCTCGGTGTAGCGGGGCCAGCTGCCCGTGTCCCCGCAGGCCACGGCCCAGAAGACGGAGATGCCGTTGTCCGACGCGGGTTCGGCCGCCCGGCCGCCCGAAAGCATCCGCTTCAGCTCCGCCGGGTCCGTGCCCGCGGGCTGCGGCTTGCCCTCGGCCGCGGCCTTGAGGGCCACGACCAGGGGAGTGGCCTGCGCCGGGTAGAAGAACGCCCCGCGCGCGGTGCGGATGAGGTCTCCGGTGACCTTCTGCCCCTCGAAGTCGAACGGCTCCCGGTCGGCGCGCTCCACCAGCGCCCAGAAGGTGTCGGACACCGCCTTCGGGGTGTCGCCGAGCCCGTACTGGGCCGAGCGCTCGGCCGCCCATCCCGTCCACCGCGCGTAGGCGGGCTCGGCCTCGGTCGCCCACACCTGGATCATGCCGCGCCAGATCCGCTGCGGGTCCACGCCGCTGTCCAGCACGAAGCGGTCGGTCCGCTCCGGGAACATCTGCGAGTACACCGCGCCGAGGTAGGTCCCGTACGAGTAGCCCAGGTACGAGATCTTCCGCTCGCCCAGCACCGCGCGGATCGCGTCCATGTCGCGCGCCGTGTTGCGGGTGGTGATGTACGGGAGCACGTCGCCGGCCTTCTCGCGGCACTTGTCCGCGACCGTACGCGCCCACGTCACGTCCGAGGCGAAGCTCTCGGGCCGGTACGGCCGTTCGAAGTTCTGCTCGGTGTCGGTCAGTCCGCAGCTGATCGGGCTGCTGGCACCGACGCCGCGCGGATCGAAGCCGACGAGGTCGAACTGGTCCCGTACGTCCTTGGGCATCAACTCGCCCACCATCAACGGGAGATCGAGCCCGGAACCGCCCGGACCGCCCGGGTTGAGGAGCATGACGCCGTGTCGCTTGGCGGGGTTCTCGCTCTTCACCCGGGATATCGCGAGGTCGATCGTGGGGCCTTGGGGGCGCTTGTAGTCGAGCGGGAGCTTCAGGGTGGCGCATTCGTACGAGGCCGGCCGGTCGTCGGCGCACCGGTGCCAGGCGGGCTTCTGCTTGAGATACTCCGCCTCCGGGGCGGCGGCGGCCTGGGTCGCGGCCAGCAAGGGCACGGTGGTGGCGATGAGACCCGCGGTGGCGAGCAGCGGTGCGAGGCGTTTCAGGCGCACGGTGGCCGTCCTAGCGTTCGGTGAAGTCGTTTACCCCCTCACCCTGTTGCACGCGCGGAGGAGGCGAATCATCCCGAAGGTCAGGCCTTGTGCGCCTCGCGAACGAGCCGATATCCGGACAACTGGCCGACACGCCGTAGGTGTTGTCCGTGGGGAGCACACCTGGTCAGTGGTGGCCGCTGTGCGCCGTGCCGATCTCGATGGTGCCCCCGATGTGGCCGCGCAGGGCGGCCAGCGCATCCTCCGACGGACCGGTGACCACCCAGCGGCTCCCCACCAGGTAGGTGCCGCCGTACATCCGCGACTCGGCCAGCCAGGAGCGCTGCCCCTCGTCGGCGGTGAACGTGGCGATGCGGTAGGCGCCCTGCCCGGTCTCGCAGCCGCCCTCGCGCAACTCGTCTGCCTGGACGTCGACATGGGCCGTGCAGCCGGCGGCCGCTGCGATCTCCTCGATCGACGCGGTCGGCGCTCCCGTCTCCTTCTCGGGGGTGATGTGGGTGACGTGCGCGCTGTGCGTCCCCTGCGCCGCCGGGCTTCCGCCGCAGCCCCCGGTCAGCAGCACGGCGCACACCGCGGCGGCGGCCGGCGCGAGGGCGCGGAGAACCCGGCGGTGCGGGCGGGCGGTCGACAGCGGCATGGCTTCTTCCTCACTGGATCACGGACTCATCGGCTCACTTGCTCAGGGACTCATCAGCTCACTTGCTCACCGGCCGACCGGGGCGCGGTCGTGGTGCCCGGGCGGGGGAGGCGCCCGGGCACCACGGGTCGTTGCGGGCCGCGGCTAGCTCGCCATCTTCGCCTTCTTTCCCTTGTCGGTCACGGCGAACCAGAGGCCCTGCTTGTTGTGCCCGAGGACATCGCCGGGCGCCTTGTCACCGGTGAACGTATAAACCGGCCAGCAGTCGATCGTCAATTGTTCCGAACCGTCGGGACGCTTCACCGAGCCGATCAGTTCGGCCGCAATTCCCGACACCTTCGTCTTGTCGACGGGCTTGGCGGGCTTCCAGGTGTCCAGGCAGGCATCGAGGCAACCGATTTTCATCGGCCAGGCACTGTCCTTGTCGAATCGGTACAGCGTCCGGCCCTCCCCGTCCGCAATGATGTCGCCGAGCATGACGTTCTTCGTGATGGACAGTTCTTCGCCCTGCTCCGGTGCCTTCTTCGCGGCGGCGGCCGGCTTTCCGTCGGCTCCCAGCACGTGCCAGGTGCCGCCGACGCCCTCACCGAGCGCGTCGCCCGCCTTGGCGTCCTTCGCGTAGCGGTACACCGGCCAGCCCGCGAGGGTCAGCTGCCGGGTGCCGTCGGCGCGGGCGACCGAGCCGAGCAGGCCCGTTTCGATCCCGGCGCCCGCCGTGGCGTCGTCCGCGGCCACGGGCGGCCACGCCGTGGCGCAGTCCCCCTCGCAGTTGGACTTGGGGGGCTTCGCGGTGTCCTTGTCGAACCGGTAGAGCGTGAAGCCCCCGCCGTCGGTGACCGCGCCGCCCACGTTCGGGACCTCCGCCACCTTCAGCTCCCCGGCAGGGCTGTTCTTCCCGGCCCCGCCCGCCGGGTTGGCGCCGGAACCGCTTCCGTACCCCGCGTCGGCTCCCGAATCCGCATCCGATCCGTACGAGCCGTCGGCGCCGTAGGCGGACCCGATCTTCTTGCTGTCACTCACCGGCTGCACCGAATTCCCCTTGCCCGGGGAATTATCGCCGAGGCCGCATCCGGCCGTAAGCAGCAGTACCGCGACCGCCGACCCGGCGAATATCTCACGACGCATCTTCACGATCTCTCCTTCAGGTTCGGTCCCGCGTTTCCGTTCTTCCCTCCGTAATTCATACGGGGCCCGGGGCGGGGAAAGCGGATGAGGGTTGGAATTTGTCAGATCGCGCCAAGGTTGAACCCGCGAGCGGTCCGCGGACGTGCAGCGCCTCATTCCTGGATGCGCAGCGCGAGGGCCGGGCAGCGCCGTACCGCGCGCAGCGCCTTCGGCCGCAGCCGGGCCGGCACCGGCATGGACGCCTTCGCCGGGTAGCCGTCCGCGTCGAGCCGTACGACCTCGGGAAGGACGTCCACGCACAGGCCGTGCCCCTTGCACAGGGTCCAGTCCACGACCAGCCGCTCCGGGCTCTCGTCCCGCGGCAGTGGCAGCGCTCCCAGCACCCGCCGGCCGCATCCGCCGCCCAGGGCGTGGTCGTGGAACTCGTCGGGGAAGGCGGCGAGCGCCGAGGCCACGAAGTGCGAGGTGCCGTCGGGATGGCTGCACGCACCACGCCCCCGGACCGCCGTCAGCCGTGCCTCCACCGTTTCCAGGGCGGCGCTGCCCCCTCCCCGGACGGCGTCGTCCAGTACGTCGGCGAGCGCGGGCAGCCCGCGTACGCAGGGCCCGCACTGGCCCGCCGTCTCCTTCGCCATCCACCGGGTCACCCGCGCCACTTCGCCGGCCGGGCAGGTGTCCTCCGGCAGCGGCAGCACCGCCCCAGCCCCCAGCACCGCGCCGAAGGACGCCAGGGACTGCCGGGACACCTGCGCGGAACGCGCGGACACCGGGTCCAGCCATCTGCCGTGGTAGCCGCCGACCAGGACACCCTGGCCGGGATCGGTACCGCACAGTTCCAGGACGTACGCCAGGGACGTGCCGGTCGGTGCCTCGACCACCGTGGACCCGGCGACGGTCAGCAGCACGGTGCCCGGCTCGGCCGGCAGGCCGGTACCGCGGTACTCCCGTGCGCCCAGCCGTGCGGCCAGGCCGAGTTGGGCGAAGGTCTCGGTGTTCGACAGCAGGGTGGGCACGCCGCCCAGGCCTCTCTCGCTGGTCCGCACCTTCTGCCCGGACGGCAGCGTGGCACCGCCGTTGAGCCCGCTGACCATGGCGGTCCCCTCCCCGGTCACGAAGCGCTCGGGAAGCCGCGTCACACGCACCCGGCGGCCGGCCGGGCCGCGTTCGGCGACGGCGTCCCGTACCGACTGCTCCACGTCCTCCCGGGTGACGGCCACCACGATGTCCTCGGCGCCGAGCGCGGCGGCGGCCAGCAGCGCCCCGTCGAGCACCAGATGCGGGGCGTGCAGCAGGAGGGCCTTGTCCTTGAGGCAACTCGGCTCGCCCTCACTGCCGTTGACGACGACGGCGGTGGGCGCGTCCCGCACCCGGGCCGACCGGGTGACCGCCCGCAGCTTCCGCGCGAACGGAAAGCCCGCTCCGCCGCGGCCCCGCAGGTCGATGTCCTCCGCGAGGGCGACGAGCTCGTCCGGACGGTACCGGGGCAGCGTGCCGTGCGCGGCCAGATGGGCCGCGCGGTCGAGCCGCGGGAGCTGATCGAGTCCCGCCAGCAGCCTGGGGGCGCCCACACAGCCGAGGCTGGGGCGCGGACTGCCGTTCACAGCCACCGCTCCGCGCCGGCGGGCTGTTCACCGTACAACTGCCGTCTCCCTCCGGCCCCGCCCGGTGTGGACGCGGCGTACGGCCGGGGGGCGGGCCGGGACAGCGGGGCCGGCCCCGCGGACACCAGCGGACGCGCCCCGCCCACCGCGCTCGGACGCGGGCCCGACCGCAGACGCGGACGTTGAGGCGGGCCCGGGACGGCGGCCGCCGGACGGGAACGCGCCTCCTGCGCCCGCGACTTGACGCGGAGCAGGAGGACGCCGGCGACACCGATCAGGCAGAGCGCGTAGGCCGCGGTCACCCAGACGCCGCCCGAGCGGCCCGACTTCAGCCCGTGCACGAGGGACGCGCCCCAGGCCGGATAGGCGCCGAAGTGCAGGGCCCGCCACCACAGCGAGCGGCTCTTGGTGGCGAAAACGCTGCGCACCGCGCCGGACACGGCGACGGACACGAAGAGGTAACCGGCGAGCGTGCCGAGTCCGATGAGGACCGGCCGGTCGCCGTCCGCGAACGGCAGGACCGCCGCGGCCGCCGACGCCTGCTGCTCGGCGACCTTGACCCAGATGTGCAGGGCCAGGAAGGACAGCCCGGCCACGGCCAGGCCACGGTGGGCGCCTTGGGCGAGCAGCCGGTGGCCCGGCCCGAGAAGCACCCGGTCGGTGGCCAGCAGCCCCCACAGGACGGTGGCGGTGAGCGAGACGAGCGAGAGCACGCCCGCCCCGAAATCGAGGAAGTCCCATACATGGGTCAGGGCGCCCGCGCGGGCCACCACGATGACGGAGACGACGGCCGCGGCGACGGCCGGGGCCGTCGCCGGATGACGACTCCTGCGGCGCGCCCGGTGCGAGCGGCGTATGTGCGGCTGGGGCAGGGGCATCCAGATCTCCTGTGCGCCTGGGCTCCGAGCACGTGTCACCTGGCGCTCGGCACCCGGGGGTTGTTGTCGGTCGAGCCCGGCAGCGCTGTGAATTCCTGCGCCGGCCGAGGAGCGTGGGGCCGGAGTGCAGAAGCATCGTGGAGCTGCACGGCGCCTCCACAGGATTTATCGAAACGTGATAATTTCTCGCACCGCGTCTACGGCGCATCGAACAAGCCCGGAAGATTCCCCTCCAGCGGAGGTTTCGACAGGCCACCGCACCGCCCGCCAGCTACGCGTCCCCAACGGCAAAATCACGGCAAAACCACGGGACCGTAGGTGGCCGGACCCCTCCAGGAGGGAGTACGAGGACCGCAACTCTCTTGCTTCGCAGGGCTGTTGGCGAGAGAGGCAACCTCGGCGGGCTTGTCGCTCAGCCACCGGACAGGCCTCACCCCGGCACGAACGAGGAAACGATGTGCGAACTTCTGAACCGCATCTGGTCCCGCCCCCGAGGCGAGTGGACCCGCGTCCTGCGCAGGGAACTCCCCGCGCTGGCCGGCGAGATAGTGGAGGAGCTTCTGCATGGAATTCCGGGATTTTCCACTCTTATCGATGACAACGATGCCATCGACGACGAATTGCTCAGACAGTGCGTGGAAGAGGCTCTTCTCACCGCTCTCGGCTACCGCGACACCCGCGCCGGCCACTCGGGCAAGGAACCGGAGCAGCACGAGGGCCGGCACCAGGGCCGGCAGCAGGAGCAACACGGCCAGCAGCCGGTCGACTTGGAACCCGGACCGGACGGAGGCGTGTGTGCGAGCGAGGAACAGCACGAGCGCGCGAGTGATGTCGGGGCGGAGGGCAGACAGCACGGCGGGCAGCGCGGCGGGCAGCACAGCGGTCCCCACGGCGGTCAGCCGGTCCGGCCCGGCGGCGACCGGGCGCGCCAGGACCTCTTCAAGGCGCTCACCGATGACCGGGCCCCCTCGGAGAGCTCCCTCGCCGAGCTCGCGGAGGCGGCCGGCTGGCCCCTCCCGGTGGCCGTACGGGCCATCGTGCCGGCCACGCCCGGGGAGGCCCAGCAGCTGGCGACCGTCCTGGACGACTCCCTCGCCGGCATGTTCGCGGGCCGCCCGTGCCTGCTGGTCCCGAGCCCCGATCCCGACACCCGGGCCCCGCTCGAACTCCCGCTGCGCGGCCGCTTCACAGCCGTCGGCCACGCGGTCCCGCTCCGGGACACCGCGTCCTCGCTGCGCTGGGCGCTGCGCCTGCTCGCGCTGACACCCACCCGCGCCGGTCTGGACGCCCGCGCGGTCTTCGTGGACGACCACCTCTCGACCCTGCTGCTCCTCCAGGACGAGCCGCTGGCCCACGCGCTGGCCGCCCGCTGGCTCCGGCCGCTGGCGGATCTGACCCCGCGCCAGAGCGAGCGGCTGGAGGTGACCCTGCTCGCCTGGCTGGAGGGCGGCGGCGCCCCCGAGGCGGCCAAGGCCCTGAGTGTGCATCCGCAGACCGTGCGGTACCGCATGCGGCAGCTGGAGAAGCTCTTCGGGCCCGGCCTGCGGGACCCCCGTACCCGGTTCGAACTGGAGATGGCCCTGCGCAGCCGCCGGCTGATGGCCCAGGTACGGCGTCAGCACTCGCGGGTGGGGCGCCGCACGGCACGCGTGGTCACGGCGGACTTCACGCCCGTGGTCGTCGGGCGGATGGCTCGCGTCAACGGCCTGTGAGCAGCCACGGCAGTCCGGCCCGGCCCCGTCCGCACGGGGGCCGGGCCGGTTGTACGGTCGCCGGGACGGACGTACCTACACGGCGGCGGGAGCGGCGGACACCGGCCCCCGCATCGTGGAGTTGAGATCCAGCAGCTCCTCGTACGCCCGGGCGCAGGGCTCGCACGCCGCCAGATGCCGGGCCAGGCCGCGGGGCTGGTGCGTACGGCTGCGCCGGACAGCCGAGCCGAGCATGTGGCTGTAGTGGTCGCACCGGGCGTCGGCCGCGGTGTCCAGATGGGCCAGGAGGAACGCCTCGCGCAGCCCCTCCCTGGCCCGGAAGGCCAGCGAGGTCACCGCGCTGGGGGTGATGCCCAGCAGCGCGGCGACCTCGTGGGGCGAGTCCTCCTCGACGAGCGTGTGCCACAGGACGGCCTGCCAGCGCGCTGGCAGCGTGTGGAAGGACCGGGCGATGAGCCTGCGGTCCTCACCGGCCAGCAGCCGGCGCTGCGGATCGCCGCCGGCGGGCGTCTGCTGGCACCAGGAGTCGAACTCCGCTGTCAGCAGGGTCCTTTCGGCACCGTCACTCCACTGCATGGCCGTGTGCCGGACGACGGCCAGTAAGTACGCGCGCCAGGGGCCGCGCGGCCCGGCGCCGGAGCGGACGGCCTGCAAGGTCCGCAGGAAGGCCTCCGATACGAGGTCCTCCGCGTCCTGCGGGGTGCGGCAGCAGGTGCGCGCGTACGCGAGGGCGGCCCGCCGGTGGCGCCGGTAGAGGAGATCGCACACGGCCGCGTCCGGGGCGCCCGAGCCCAAGCCCCCTCGGAGCCGCCGGGTGAGTTCCCCGTCGGAGGGCGGCGGCGCCTTGCCGCCGCCCGGGTGGTGCGGACCGTCCGCGGATTCACGAGAGCCGGACATGGAGCCGGACATGGCACTCCTCGTTGGGTCGGGACCCGGCTGGGCACAGGTGTGCGGTGTTGGCCCGAAGTCGGCTTCGGGCCAACACCTGTCCCGGGCGGGGCGCCGCGCGTGGGGAGGGAGCGCCTCGTCCGGGAGCTGGGGGAGAGGATCCGTGCGCGCGCGGCGTCAGCGGCAGGTGCGCCCGCCGTTGATGCAGCCCACCGCGTTGGCCATCAGCCGGTCCGGCATCACGTTGATGAAGTCGTCGTGGTCGGTCACCGGCTTGTGCAGCTGTTCGGGGAAGCTGTCCACGGCGAACCGGGCCCCCGGCGCGATCCCGTACGTGATCCGCTGCACCAGCTGCGGAATGGCGGTGAAGCCCTTCGGGCAGCGGCCGCTCTTGTCCGGGAAGGCCACGTGGGTGCGGTGGTTGGCGCTGTCGGTGTTCCGGCCGTCCCAGCAGCTCTGGAAGGTGAAGGTGCGCACCACGTCGCTGCCCTTGGGGCAGACCGGGTACTTGTCCTTCAACTGGCGGTTCTCGAAGCCCGTGCAGCTCCACGAGGCGTTGGCGTTCGCGTTGCCGTTGGCGAAGGCCTTGGCGTCGCCGGTGATGATGCGCAGGAAGCGGGGCATTGCCTTGACCTTGCCCACGGGACTGCCCTTGAAGGTGATCGTCACCTGCTTCGGCCGCAGGATCGTGCCGACGTTCGCGTCCTGGCCTCCGCCGGGTGCCTTCGCGTCCTTCTCGGCCTTGCCGTCGCGCAGCCGCAGCACCGGCCAGTAGTAGCTGGACAGGTCGCCGTTGCCGCAGGTGGTACCGGCCTTGGCGAGACTGTCGTTGGTGGAGAAGGCGTCGGTCGACTTGTTGCCCACGTAGTCGTGCATGTGGTGGGCGCCGTTGGAGACTCCGGGGGCGACGATCACGTTGTCGGGGTTGAAGTGGCCGTTCTCGTTGCGTCCGCACTGCGAGCTGAACGACCCCGTGGACGCTCCGGCCGACGCCCCGGGGTTGCGGACGTTCGGCCGGATCTTGGTGATGTCGACGAAGTCGCTCCGCGCCGGACCGCCCTTGCCGCCGATGCTCCGGGCGCCCGCGTCCGCCGATTGCGCGGCCGCGGCCGGCTCGGCCGCCGCGTCGTCCTGGGCGGAGGCCTGCTTCATCTCGCACCCGCTCAGGGACTTGAGCTCCTCGGGGCGGGCCGCGGAGCGGGCTATCGCGTCGGACATGCGGGTGATGGTCCCCTCGCGCTGCACCTTGAGCTCGCCGAGGAGGGCCTCGCCCCCGGCCTCTCCGGCGGCGAGGCGCCGGTAGGCGTCGGCCACCTGGACGTCCAGCTGGGCGAGGCTCTCGTCGACCTCGGTCCGGGCCTGGTCGGGTACGGCGGTGAGTTTGTCACCCACGTCGGGGCAGTCGATGGTGGCGACCACCTGCGCCGCGCGGTCGCCGGCCCGGGCGCCGTCCTGGCCGGCGTTCGCGTTGCCGGCCACGACGGCGACCCCGCCGCCGCCCAGTACCAGGGCGGAGACCACGGCCAGGAGCTTGTTCGACAAACGGGGGCGTTTATGGCCCTTTTCACTCATGCGATCACTTCACTTCACTTCGTCGGTCGGACATCGGACGGAGCAGGGGTCTTGTCGGTGACGGCGAGCGCGTCGAAGTCGACCAGCCCGCTGTCCTCGAGGACCGTGATGTGGTCCAGGACCGTGGTGTTGGCGGATGTGGCCAGGGCACGGACCTTGGAGTTCCTGGTCTGCGCCCGTATCTGGGCCACCAGCGCGAACACCTTTCCGTGCGCTCGGCGCAGCAGCTGGATGAACAGCCGTTCGTACTCGTCTCCCTGAGCTCGGGTCAGCTGGTCCAGCCATCCCCGCTGCTGCTCGGAGGGCTGGTTGGGCAGGTCGATCCCGAGGGCCTGGCCGGCCTGGATGACCTGCCGGTCCAGGTCGGCGTGGCCCTCGACCAGGTGCTCCCCGGCCGTCCGTATCGCCGGGCGCGTCCCGCGCTGCTGGGCCTGCCGCCCGGCGGGCAGCTCCCACAGGCCGGCGAGCCGTACCTTGCGCACGAAGTCCCGGTCCGCGGGGGTCAGCGGTCCGTACGCCGTACTCAGGATCCCGGCGCCGTCGTCCTCGCCGACGGGCTGCCCGGCCGCGGCCGCGGCCCGGCCGCCGAACTTGTCCACGGGGATCAGCAGCGCGATCAACGTGAGGGCGAGAGCGGTGATGACGAAGCCGGTTCCGACCGTGTATCTCGTGGCGACCGAATAGCTGCTGAGGGGTCGCCGCCGGAATGACAGCACAGTGCCTCCTTGGTCCGAGGCCGGGAGGGGTAGCGGGGCCGGAGGGTCCGCACGTGCCGTGCGGTGCACACCCGCATTCCCGGGGTGTCACGGGACGCTAGTGGCACGGGTGGTGCCCCGGCGGGAGGACCATCACTATTGGATAAACATCCGGGCAAGCCCCCGGAGGGCTGATATCTTGCCGCGCCCGCAGGTGTTCGCTTCGTAGGCCCCCCAAGCGGCGGCTTGCGGCGAAATTACCGAAAGCCGCCTTCGGTTGAGCGGTCCCTGACGGGATCGGCGGCAAGCACTCCCCAGAGCGTTCCTGTGAGTGAGCTGTACAGTTCCGCTGATCTGACGGCGGTAATCGGACAGCCGTCCACGTGAGGGGCGGTCCAGGGATGAGCGCGCGCAGTTCCGACAGCGGGCCGCAGCTGAGCGGCCGGAGCCGGGGCGGCGAGACCGGCGGGCGCCTGGCGGCCCTCGACGGAGTGCGGATCCTTGCCGCGCTCGCCGTGGTCTTCTACCACTACGTGGTGCTCGAGAGCGCCTGGGGCGAACCGACCGCGCGCGTCTTCCCGGTCGCCAGCAGGCTCGCCGTCTACGGTTGGCTGGGCGTCGAAGTGTTCTTCCTGGTCAGTGGCTTCGTCATCTGCATGAGCGCCTGGGGCCGCACCGTGGGGGACTTCGCGGTGTCCCGGGTCGCCCGGCTGTTCCCCGCCTACTGGACGGGCGTCGCCTTCACCTCCCTCGTCCTGTTCACCTGGCCGGAGGTGAGACCGGTCAAGGCGTTCAGTGACGTCGTGGTGAACCTCTCGATGCTCCAGGGCGGCGTCGGGGTCCCCCACATCGACGACGCCTACTGGACCCTCTTCGCCGAGCTCAAGTTCTACGTGCTCTTCTCGGCCGTCGTCATCCGCGGCGTGACCTACCGCAACTGCGTGCTCTTCTGCGGGCTCTGGACCGTCGCCGCCGTCGTGGCCCCCACCGCCGACAACGGTGTGCTGTCCTTCTTCGCGATCACGCCCTACTCGCCGTACTTCATCGCCGGCATCGCCTTCTACCTGATGCGCCGGTTCCGGCCGAGTGCCGTCACCTGGGCGATCGTCGGCGTCCAGTTCCTGCTCGCGCAGCACTACGTACACTCCCGCATGCTGTCCAGCCTCGGCCGGGGCGTCACCGAGCGGACACCGGCCTGGCCCGCGCACGTGATCATCACGCTCGGCTTCCTCGTCATGGCGGCCATGGCACTGGGCCTCTTCGACGGCATCCGGTGGCGCTGGCTGCCCCACGCGGGCGCGGTCACCTACCCGTTCTACCTGATCCACATGATGGCCGGGCTGACGATCATCCACCACTTCCGGGACCGGGTGGCGCCCGTCCCGCTGGTCCTCGGCGTGACCGCCTTCATGCTGGCGTTCGCGTGGATCATCCACCGGCTCGTCGAACGACCGCTGGGCCGCGTGCTGCGCGACAGCCTGCGCCGCGGAGTCCAGGACATCCGGTCGGGCACCCCCGTCCGGCCCGCTCTCTCCCGGCTCCCCGCACAGCCCTCCGCACCCGAGGCGGAACGCATCCCCTCCATCCGCTAGACCACGGTCTCCCGGACAGCCCACCCGTTCCCGCCCGCGGGAGGGGCTCCGCCGCCCCTCCCGCAGGCACTCCCCGGAGATCAGCCGACCGACGCCATCAGGGACGTACGGGCGCGGGCCACGCGGGAGCGGACGGTGCCGATCGGGCAGCCGATGGCCGTGGCCGCCTCGGCGTAGGGGAGGCCGAGGAGCTGGGTGAGCACGAAGGCCTCCCGGCGTTCGGACGGTATCGCCTCCAGCAGCTCCGCCAGGGCGATGCCGTCCTCGAAGCCGGGGACGCCGTACGGCTGGGCCTGCTCGGCGGCCGTCTGCCAGTCGTCCCGGTCCGAGAGTCTGGGCCGGGCGGCGGCGTGGCGCAGGCTGTCCACGACGGTGCGCCGGGCGATGGACAGGAGCCAGGTGCGTGCCGAGGAACGGCCTTCGAACCGGTGGAGCCCGGCGAGCGCCCGGAGGAACACGTCCTGGGTCAGGTCGTCGGCGGCCTGGGTGTCGGCACTGAGGTAGGCCACGTACCGCCAGACGTCGCGGTGGAGCGCGCGGACGAAGCGGTCGGCCTTCGCGGGATCTCCGTCGCGGGCGGCGAGTGCCAGTCGGGTCACGGCCTCGTCCGAGCCGGGCGTGTGCCGGGCCGGCCTTTCGCCGACGGGACGGTGCTGGGTGGTCAGGGCAGGAGTCATCGCCACAGGTCCTTACGGGCAAGGGGTGTCCGGCGCCGCCCGAAGCGGGGCCGGTGAGGGGGGTACGGCCTGCCGGAGGGCATGGCCGATGCCCGAGGCGCGAGGCGCGTGCGGAACGCAGCCGCCGACGCGTGCTCGGGGAACCGGCTGTCAGAGGACAGCGGTCCCCGTCGGCGGACCCCGTGAGGTGATGGCGTGGACGAGGAAGAGCCGCCGCGGCGCGCGGCGCCGGTGCGGACGGCGTACGCGGAGGCGCGGCCGGTGCGCGGTCACCGCCGGGCGCAGGAGCAGGCGCAGAGGGGTCCAGAGCCATCCGGCGACGGCGCGCACGACGCGGAAGACGGCCCGCTCTCCGTACGCGAGCCACAGGCCGCACAGCACGGCGGCCAGCAGGTGGGCGGTCAGCATCCCGCCCGGTGACATGCCGGCCGCCCCATGGCCGACATCGGGCACCGGCCCGGCCGTCGGGGTGGACAGGGTGTGCGCCATCTCGTGCGCGGCGTGGTGTACGTGGGCGGCCGCCTCCGGCACGGCCATCACGGGCGGCACGGTGGTGACGGGCGGCAGCGGAGGCGGGGCGAGGGACTGGGCCAGGGAGAACCCGGCGTGCAGCGCCGCCTGGACGGCGACGGCCGCCGCGGTGACGGCGAGCGGCCCGCGCTCCCGGTCCGCCAGCGCCCAGGCCGTCGCCGCCGTGGCGGCGAACGCGGCGGACAGCGCCCACCAGGGCACCGCCGTACCCGACATGAGGATGTGGCCGGTGGCCGTGAGCAGCACGCAGACGGCTGCGAACATCGCAGCCCGTACGGCTCGGAACAAGTGGCCTGGCGTCATTGCGGGCTCATCCTCGCACCAGCTTTCCGAGCCGCGCACCGAGGTGCGCACTTCCGGACAACTTCCCGTGTGGCGCAGGGCACAACGGCGGCGAGGGAACCGATCCGCCACTCCACCCGACTGCCTACCCGGCCGGTCGAAGGGTTCAACGTCCGGGGAACGGAGACTTCTGTGGTGGCGGAGGGGACGGCGACCGTGTCGTCGGCGGGGACGACGGACGGCGGGGCGGGCCGGTGGCTGACCGGGCTCCTCACCTGCGCCATGGCGTTCTCCATGCTGCAGTTGTTCCTGCTCGGGGCACTCGGGCCGCGCCTGGTCGACGAGTTGGGGGTGTCGCCCGCCGTGCTGGGGCTGACGACCACGATCGGCTTCGGGACCGCCGCCGTACTGTCCCCGGTGGGCGGCCGGATCGTGGACCGCATCGGTCCGCGCCGTTCCCTGGTGGTCCTCCTGCTGGTCTCCGCGGTGGCGCTCGCCCTGATCGGCGCCGCGCCCGGCACCGGTGTGCTGCTGGGCGCCGTCGCGCTGGGCGGCGTACCGCAGGCGCTGGCCAACCCGGCCACCAACAAGGCCGTCCTGCGCGCCGTTGCGCCCGCGCGGCGGGGCGCGGTGACGGGACTCAAGCAGTCCGGTGTCCAACTGGGCGCCTTCGCCGCCGGATTGCCGCTGGCGGCGCTCGCGGGCGGGATCGGCTGGCGGGGCGCCGTGTGGACGGGCGCCGGCGCGGCCCTGCTCGCCGGGCTGTGGGCCCTGCGCGCACTGCCGGCCGACCCTCCGCCGGCCCCCGCGGGCCCCCGTACATCGTTCGTTCCGCGCGGAATGGTGGCCTGGCTGGCGGCCTTCTCGCTGTTCCTCGGCGCCGGGATCGCCTCCGTGAACACCTACCTCGCCCTGTTCGGCGCGCAGCGCCTCGGCATGGGCCCGACGACGGCGGGCGCTCTGGTCGCCGTCCTGGGCATGGCGGGGATCGCGGGCCGGGTCGGCTGGTCGAAGGCGGCCCGGCCCGGGCGCGCCGAGTGGCTGCCGGGATGGCTCGCGTGCGGAGCGCTCGGGGCGGCGGCCCTGCTGGGAGCCGCTCTCGTCGCGAGTCCGCTGGTGTGGGCCGGCGCGGTCGCCGTCGGTGTGTTCGCCGTGTCCGGCAACGCCGTCTCGATGGTGCTCGTCATGCAGCGGGCCGCGCCCGGCCGGGCCGGACAGGACTCGGCGCTGGTCGCGGCCGGCTTCTTCGCCGGATTCGCCGTGGGGCCGCCCCTGTTCGGCCTGCTCGCGCAGAGCGAACGCTACGGGTCCGGCTGGCTGCTGGTGGCGGCGGAGTTCGCGGCGGCGGGAACGGTCGCGTTCGTCTGGGCCGTACGGGACCAGCGGGACGGGCGGGACGGGCGGGACGGGCGGGGCCGACGGGGCCGCCGGGGTCGGCGGGAGGAGGCGGCGTGAGCGCCGCGACGTCCGACGAGGACTGGGCCGGCCGCGCGCTGGCCGCCGTCATCGAGCGCGTCGGGGTGACCGCGGCCGAAGTGGGCACGCGCTTCCCCTTGTACGCCGGGCCGGGCGACGGGCGGTGGACGACGACCGGCCGCGGTTCGTGGACGGGCGGATTCTGGGCCGGTCTGCTGTGGCTGCGCGCGCGGTGCACCGGTGATGCGGCCGACCGGCGGGCGGCCGCCGCGTGCACGGCCCGGCTGGCACCGTGGGCGGACGCCGACACCGCCACCCGCGGGCTGATCCTCTGGTACGGGACCGCCCCTGCCGGGGACGACGCCGAAGCCGCCGCCCTGCGCGAGCGAGCCGCCCGTGCCTGCCTGTCGGCCTGCGATCCGGGCCTCGGACTGCTGCCCTGGGGGAGCGCGCTGGGCGGGCCGCGCCTGCTGGCCCGCGTGGACGGCGTTCCCGGTACGGTTCCGCTCCTGGCCGGCGCCGGACCGCAAGGGGTGGCCGCGGCAGCGGCCCATCTGCACCGGCACCTCGACCTGTGCCTCGGCGAGGGCGGGACGCCGCACCGATCGCCGCGGCCCGCCTGGCGCTTCGACGAGGCGGCGGGCTGGCAGCCCTGTGCGGATCCGCCGCCGGGCTGGAGCCGGGGAGCGGCCTGGCTGCTCCTCGCGGTCGCCGACGCCCTGCTGCGCCCGGAGGTCGCGAGGACCGGCCGGGTCCGGCTCGACGGGGCGGCAGATCAACTCCTGGTACAGGGAGGGGGATCGGCCGGACCGCTCGTACCTCCCGCCGACGCGTGCCGGCCGGACGGGCCCCTCGACACCTCGGCCGCCGCGATCACCGCGGTCGCCCTGCTGAAGCTCGCGCGGGTGCCCGGCCTGCGGGCGGCGGCGTACGCGCACCAGGCCGCGGCGATCCTGCGTCACCTCGTGCGTGCCCATCTCACCGGTCCCGGGACTGGTCCAGGGATCGGGCCCAGTCCCGGGACCGGTCCAGGGATCGGCCGCCCGGCCGGGATGCTGCTGGACGGCTGCTACGACGCCGGGAAAGAGCTGGCGGTCCGGCACGAACTCGTCTGGGGCGACTTCTTCCTGGCGCTCGGGCTGGCCGCGCTGGATGAAGTCGTCGACATCACCCGCGTGTAGGACCTGGCCCGGCGGGCTCCCGGCCGCCGTACTCGCGCAGGACGCGGCGGGCCACAGAGGTGATGTGGAGCTCGTCCGGTCCGTCGAGGATGCGGGCCGCCCGGCCGGTACGGAAGAGCGCCGGCAGCGGGGTGTCCGGCCCGAGCCCGGCGGCGCCGTACACCTGGATGGCGGAGTCCGCGACCCGCTGGAGCATGCGGGCGGCGGCGACCTTGGCCAGCCCCACCTCCGTGCGCGCGTCCTGCCCGGAGCCGATCAGGGCCACCGCCTCGTGGACGAGCGGCCGGGTGGTCCGCAGCGCGAGCAGCGCGTCGAAGACGTGCTGCTGGACCAGTTGGTGGTCGGCCAGCGGTCCACGCGATCCGCGGTGGGTGGCGGCCCGTTCACACATGAGGTCGAAGGCGCGCTGGGCCTGGCCGAGCCAGCGCAGACAGCGCAGCGTACGGCCGAGCTGGAGCCGCTCGCCCGCGAGGGACAGGGCGCTGCCGGGCTCGCCGAGGAGGTGGTCCGCGGGCACCGGGACCCGGTCGAGCGCGATCTCGTACTGGCCCGCGGCGCCGAGCACGGGGAGTTCGCGGACCACCCGGAAGCCGGGGGAGCGGGTGGGCACGAGCAGCAGGGACAGCCCCTCGCGGTCTCCGGTGGCTCCGTCCGTGCGGGCCATGACGGTCACCAGGTCGGCGCCCGCCGCGCCGGAGGTGAACCATTTGCGGCCGGTGACGACCCAGCTGCCGTCCGGCCGGTGCTCCGCCCGGGTGCCGGTCAGGAAGGGGTCGGTGCCCGGCACGTCCGGCTCGGTCATGGCGTAGCAGGTACGCAGCTCCCCGGCGACCAGGGGCTTCAGATACTCCTCGCGGACCCGCGTCCCCCCGTGCCGCGCCAGCATCGTGACATCGAGCAGGGACGCGGACCCCAGCGCGGCGGGGCCGTGATCACTGGCCCCCTCGGCCTCGGCCAGCTCGGCGTACGCCCCGAAGGGCAGCCCGCCGCCGCCCAGTTCCGTGGGGAGAGGCAGCGCCCAGAGCCCCTCGCGCCGGGCCTGGCGGCGCAGTTCGGCCAGAGCGGCGGCGGCCTCGGGGCCGCCCGCGTCCAGTACCGACTCCTGCGGGATCACCCGGGTACGGACGAACTGGTCGACCCTGGTCCTCAATTCCCCTTTTGCAAAGGTGGTTTGTGGGTGCCCGGTGACGGGGGCCGGGTCCGGTCCTGTCATTGCTCTCCTCCTCGTTTCCGCCCATTCCCGGGAACTCGTGGGAACGGCTGTCCGACTCTCTGTCCGTGGAACTGGTCGGGTGCGCAGGCTCCCGGGTTCCCCGCGTTCCGTAAGACCCGGGCGACGGCCACCGCCGCGCCAGGAGAGGAGAGGCATGGCGTCACCAGCAACCACGCAGACGGTCCGGCCGCTCGACACACTGCGCTTCGACACCGCGGGGCCCCCGCAGATCACGAGCGTCGTCACCGACCACCTGCGCATGCTCGGCGCACGAACGGACCACCCCGGCCGGGGCGATGGCGCCGCGGCGGGCAGCATCACCCTCGCGGGCGGGGACTTCGCGCCGGCTCACGCGATCGCCACGTGGGCCGCTCCCGCGAGCGGACTCGCCGACGAGGCCACGGTGCAGGCCGCGACCGGCATCATGGCCGTACACGGCCGCAGGGACGGCAGTCCGCGCGGCCTGGCCGCCGACTTCGCGGCCACGGCCACCGCCGTCCTGACGGTGCAGGGGTTGCTCGCGGAACTGGTGGGCCAGGCCCGGGGCGGGGCCGCCGCGCAGGTGACCACCAGCGCGGACCGGGCCGGACTGCTCACGGTGTCCCAGTACCTCGCCGCGGCCGGAGCCGACGAAGGGGAGGCCGCCGAACTCGCCGCAGGCGGACCCCCGTTCACCTCCGCCGAGGGCGTTCTCTTCGAGCTGGAGACCCTCGATCCGGGTGCCTGGGCCGCCTTCTGGCGGGCCCTGGAGGCACCCGCCGAGGCGATGCGCAAGGGCTGGCGGCCCTTCCAGTTCCGCTACGCCACGGCCTGCGCCCCCTTCCCGGCGGCCCTGCACACGGTGACGCGCGCCCACGGCTGGGCACGGATCCGCCAGGCAGCGGCCCGCTCCGGAGCCCAGGTGTGCGCGCTGCGCACGCTCGCCGAACGGGCCGGCGAACACGACGGCGCCGCCCCCTGGTCCCTGACCCCGCTGGGCTCCGGGCCCGTGCTCGGCAGGCCGGGCCCGCCGCCCCCCGGCCGGCCGCTGGCCGGGCTCACCGTGCTGGAGGCCGGCCGCCGCATCCAGGCACCGCTCGCCGCCCACCTGCTGGGACTGCTCGGTGCCGAGGTGATCCGGATCGAGCCGCCGGGCGGGGACCCGCTGCGGGGCATGCCCCCGGCCTGTTCCGGAACCTCGGCCCGCTGGCTCGCCCTCAACCGCGGCAAACAGGCCGTCGAGATCGACATCAAGGGGGAGGCGGACCGGGCCCGGCTGCGGGAGATGGCGGCGCAGGCCGACGTGTTCCTGCACAACTGGGCGCCGGGCAAGGCCGCCGAACTCGGCCTCGACGCCGACGACCTCGCACAGGTCAACCCGGCGCTCGTCCACGCCTACACCAGCGGCTGGGCCGGCCGGCTCCACGACGCCCCGATGGGTACCGACTTCATGGTCCAGGCGCGCACCGGCGTCGGCGAAGCCGTCCGCCCGGAAGGCGAGCCCGCGGCGCCTTCGCTGATGACCCTGCTCGACGTACTCGGCGGGCTGCTCGGCGCCGAGGCGGTACTCGCAGGGCTGCTGCTGCGTGAGCGCACCGGCCGCGGCGTACGGGTGGACTCCTCCCTGCTCGGCGCCGCCGACACGCTGACCGGCCCCGCCCTGCGCCGGGCGGCCCGGGGCGGGAACCCGCGCAGACCGGCCGGGTTCCGGCAGCCGCTGCCGACGGCCGACGGCTGGATCGCCCCCACCGACGCATGCGCCGCCGCGGTCGCCGCGTACGACCTGCGCGCGCTGACCACCGGCGAAGCCCTGCGGCAGCTGCGCGACCACGGACTGACCGCGACCGCCGTCACCACCGACCTCTCCGACCTGCACCGCGACCCGCGTTTCGCCGGCTCGATCAGCCGCGACGCGCACGGCGCCCCCGCAGTTCCCGACCCCTGGAGCTTCGCGTGACTGTCGAACTGCACGACCTGTTGCCCGCCGGACTCCGCCGGTCCTGGGTGGTCGACGGCACCTGCCCGGACCTCGATCTCTACAGCCTCTTCCGGGCCCGGCAGATCGCCGACCTGCACCGGACCGCCGTCCTCGACGCCAAGGGCGCGCTCTGCTACACCGCGCTGGACCGCAAGGTGCGATGTCTGGCCACCGGCCTCGGAGACCTCGGCATCCGCCCGGGCGACGTGGTCGGCGTACAGCTCCCCGACAACCGCAACGCCGTCATCGCCGATCTGGCGCTGGCCGCCCTCGGGGCGATCGCGCTCCCGTTCCCCGTCGGCCGGGGCACCCTGGAGGCCGAGTGCCTGCTGCGCCGGGCCGAGGCGGTCGCCGTCATCGCCGCGACCGAGCACCGCGGATTCCGGCACGCGGCGGCACTGGCGACCCTCGCGGGAGCGCTGCCGGCGCTCCGCCACGTCGTCGCCGCGGGCCCGGGCACCGCACCTGAAGGAACGATTCCGCTGGCGCGCCTGCTGCGCTCCGACCCCAGCGGATTCGTCCCGGCCCGGCCCGACCCCGACAGCGCGGCACGCATCCTCGTCTCGTCCGGTTCGGAGGCCGAGCCGAAGATGATCGCGTACTCGCACAACGCGCTGGCCGGCGGGCGGGGGAACTTCCTCGCCTCCCTCATCCCGGACCGGACCCCGCCGCGCTGCCTCTTCCTCGTACCGCTGGCCTCCGCCTTCGGTTCCAACGGCACCGCCGTCACGCTCGCCCGGCACGGCGGGACCCTCGTCCTGCTCGAACGCTTCACCGCGGAGGCGGCGATCGCGGCCGTACGCGCACACGAGCCGACCCACGTCCTCGGCGTTCCCACCATGGTCCGCATGATGCTCGAACGCCTCGACGAGACGGGCGAGAAGCTGCCCGCGCCCACCGCGCTCATCCTCGGCGGTGCGCCGCTCGACGAGACCACGGCCGCGGGCGCGGCGCAGGCGTTCGGCTGTCCGGTCGTGAACCTCTACGGATCCGCCGACGGGGTCAACTGCCATACCGGGCTCGGCCATACGGTCCCGCCCACCGACGGCTCGGGCGTGGTCGCGGGCCACCCGGACCCCCGGGTCGCCGAGATCCGCATCGCCGACCCCGACACCCACGAACCGCTGCCCGACGGGGACATCGGGGAGATCATCTCGCGCGGCCCCATGACCCCGCTGTGCTACGTGGGCGCCCCCGACCTGGACGCCCGGTACCGGACGCCCGACGGCTGGGTCCGCACCGGCGACCTCGGCTTCCTCGACACCGACAGCGTCCTGCACGTCGTCGGCCGCCTCAAGGACATCGTCATCCGCGGCGGCGCCAACATCAGCCCCGCCGAGGTGGAGCGCGAGCTCACCGCGCACCCCCGGGTCCGGGACGTGGTCTGCGTCGGCGTCCCCGACCCGCTGATGGGGGAGCGGCTGGCGGCCTGTGTGGTGGCGCGCGGCGGGCGGCCGCCCACCCTCGCCTCGCTCGGCGACCACCTGAGCGGGCGCGGGCTGGAGCGGCGCAAACACCCCGAGCGTCTCCTCGTACTCGCAGAGCTGCCGCTGACGGCGGCCGGCAAACCGGACCGGGCGGCGCTGCGCGAGCGCTTGGCGGAAAGCCGGACGAGTGACGTGACGGAGAGTCGGACGGATGATGTGACCGAGCGCCTGACCGAGCGCCTGACCGAGCGGCCGGCGGCTGGCGCGGCCGAGAGCCCGCCGCAGTCGCGGAACGGCGCGGGCGCCGCGGTCCCGCTCGCACAGGCGGGATGACGGCGGGGCCCGGCGGCTCCACGCCGCCGGGCCCCTTTCCCGTGGTGCCGTCCGCTCAGGAGGTTCCCATGGCCTTCTTCAGCTCGGCCGCCGCATTGCGGTAGACCGGCAGCAGGTCGAGGTCCTCGCCCGGGTAGTTGACGATCTTCACCTGCCTGGCGCCCGAGTCGGGCAGGACCGTGCCTGTGGACATGTGCGCGTTGTCCAGCACGAGCGCGGGCTTCTTCGCGGAGAGCTCGGCGAGCTGCGCCGGGGTCACGGCCTCGGGCCCGTACGTGCCCACGGCGGTGGCGCCCGACAGCTTCGCCGACCACGCGGTGAAGACCTGGGTCACCACGGAGGGGCTCTTCCCGCCGGGCCAGGCGGCCTGGAGTTCCTTGTTCAGCTGCGCGTACTCGGTGGCGAAACCGGTCTTCCACCGGGCGGCCGCGTCCTCGGTGCCGAACAGCCCGCCCAGCTTGGCGACTTCGGCGTTCACCTTGTCGGGGTCGTTGTCGAGGTTCACCTCGACCAGCTTGGCCTTGGAGCCGGCCGCCTCCTTGATCTTCGCGGCGTACGGCTCGAAGGGCGCGTACAGCACGAAGTCGGCCTCGGCCACGGCGGCGAGGTCCGAGGGCTTCGGGTCGTAGTCCGGGGCGTGATGGACGGACTGCGGCACGATGACCTTGATGTCCTCGGCGCCGGCCGCCTTCGCGAAGGCGCCCTCCCAGGTGGTGGTGACGACCACGACCGGCTTCCCGTCGTGTTGGGGCTTGCCGTCCTCGGACGAGGCGTCGTTCCCGCAACCGGCGGCCAGGAAGAGCGCCGCGCTCAGTGCGAGGAGGGAAGGGATACGGCCGCGGGTGCGCGCCATGAGCTGATTCTCCGTTCGGGTATGAGATGGACGGCGAGGACCAGTACCCCCGCCGTCAGGACGAGGACCGGGCCCGGCGGCCAGTCCAGCCACAGGGCCAGCAGGAACCCCGTCAGATTCACCGCGACACCGATGCCGACCGCCCAGAGGGTGATCGACTTCAGCGAGCTGCCCAGGCGGCGCGCGGCGAGTGCGGGCAGCAGGGTCAGGGCGTCGACGAGCAGGGCGCCGGTGAGTTTGATCGCCCCGGCGACCGCGACGGCGACCAGGACCAGGAGCGCCGCGGTCAGCGCCCGCACCGGGACGCCGGAGCACTGGGCGAGCTCGCGGTCGTACAGCAGCAGCGCGATCTCGCGCCGCCGCCACCAGAACAGGGCCGGTACGACGACGGCCAGTACGCCCAGCACGACGAGGTCGGCGGCGGCGACGGACAGGATCGACCCCCACAACAGGGCGAAGGCGCCGGAGGCATTGACCCCCGACACGGCCAGGACGAGCAGCGCGGCGGCGATGGCCAGGCTCATCAGCAGGCCCATCGCACCCGACAGCCCGTCCGGGGTGCGGGCGAGCGGTGCGACGCCCGCACCGGCCAGGGCGCAGGCCACCAGCGCGCACAGCATGGGGTCGAGTCCGGTGAGCAGGCCGACGGCGATGCCCAGCAGCGCAACGTGCATCATCGCGAACCGGACCGGCATGATGTCGAGCCCGACGATGACCACCCCGATGACCGGCAGGCCGATCGCGGCCAGCAGCAGGGACAGTCCGGCCCGCTGTACGGGCAGCAGCTGGAGGAGCGTGCCGAGATCGGCGGTGGCCAGGGTCACCGGACCTCCCGCAGCCGGCCCGCGGCCATCTCCAGTACGCGGTCGCAGCGTTCCGCCAGCGCGCGGTCGTGCGTGACCACGACGAGGGTCACCGGCAGGGAGGTGAGGACGTCCGCGGCCTCCGACTGGCCGTCGAAGTCGAGGGCGGCGGTGGGTTCGTCGGCCAGGAGCACCTGGGCGCCGGCGGCCACGCAGCCGATCGCCCGGGCCAGGTACATGCGCTGCAACTGGCCACCGGAGAGGGTGTGCAGGGGCCGCCCGGTGAGCGGACCCACCCCGAGCCGGTCCGCGGCTTCGGCCGCCTCCGCCGGAGCGCCACCGGCGGCCAGCAGTTCGGCGCCGAGGAGCGGGAAGCGGCCGGCGGCCGGCTTCTGCGGGATCCAGGCGCAGGCCCGGCGCCGCCACGCCCACTCGGCCGGCGAGCGGGTGTCCCGGCCGCCGACCAGGATCGAGCCGGTCACCTGGCGGTGCAGGCCGAGGACGGCACGCAGCAGCGTGGTCTTGCCGGAGCCGTTGGTCCCGGTCAGCGCCACGCGCTCGCCGGCGGCGATCTCCAGATCCACGTCGGCGACGGCCTCCACCCGGCCGTGCCGGCAGGCGACCTCCCGCATGCGCACATCCAGCCCGCCCATCACACGCCCCTCGATCGTCCGCTGCCGCGCGGGATGACGGGGCTCCGCCTCCCACGCGGCAGTAGTCGGATGCCGGGGGCCTCGGGTTCCCGCCGAGGGGAAACCGTTTCGGACGGGCGCCGCATGCGGACCCTGACGGGATCTGACGACTGACGACTCCCGCTCGCTCAGGCGGGATGGCCGTCGGAGTCCGTGTGGTCCTTCTGGGTGGAGAACTTGTTCAGGAACACGTCGTACCGGCCGTCGGGGCGGCGGGTCAGCGTCGCACCGTCCTGCCAGATGCCGTTCTCCTCCCACCAGTCGCTGCCGTACGGGTCGCCCTGGTTCTGGTGGATGTTGTGCATGCCCAGGCCGGCGGTGAACGGCTCGCCGAAGACCAGGATCGGCCGTCCGACGACGAGGATCGGCTCCAGGGCGCGGGCGGCGTCGAGGTTGGACCCCGATTCCCAGTGCCGGGACGGCTTGGGCAGCCGGTCGAGGAGGTCCAGCAGCCGACGGGGCAGCGGCAGCGGCGGCCGGAGCGGGTGGTCCCGCAGGGCCGGATGCCGGATGTAGTCGAGCGCGCCGGACCCATCCGTACGGGCGAGCTCGTGGTACCCGGGAGTCAGCGCGGCCACCGGACCGAGCGCCGAGGCGTCCACGGTGAGGACCTTCCACCGCACACCGGTCGCGGAGTCGTGGCTGTCCACGTCGACGGCGCACTTGTACCGGCCGTCCGGTGCTTCGACCCGGAGGTTGACGTGGAACCACGCTCCCTGCGTGTCAGGCGTGTCGCGGAAGTGCTGCCGCAGAGTCCCGGCCAGCACGCCGTAGTGGTCGAATGGCATGCCACTCAGTGAATCACCGGCCCGGGCGGGCGGCCATCAGGGCTCGGCCATGCGGATGCAGGGGTTGCCGGGCCGCCGCTATCGCTCCGTCAGACAGAGATGCGGTGTGAACGGGCTCGCGTCAACTCCATGACCGTTCCTCCCCGTTGATTTCCGCACGTGGGCGCGACCGTACTGGGGGCTGGGAGACGCCTGAGCGGCGGCTCCCGGGGACCGGCCCGGGCGGGCGGCTCAGTGTTCCTCGCCGGCGACGAGGAGTTCGCCCACCCTCTCCGCGAGGACGGCGCGGGCCGGGGCGGGCATTCCGGCGTCGGTGACGAACCAGTCGGCCCGGTCCAGTGCGGCGAAACCGCTGAGCCCGACCACGCCCCACTTGCTGTGGTCGGCGACGACGGCGACCCGTCGTGCCGAGGCGACCAGGGCCCGGTTGGTCTGTGCCTCCATGAGATTCGGGGTGGTCAGGCCGGCCTCCTCCGCCACCCCGTGCGCGCCGAGGACGAGCAGGTCCACGTGAAGGGAACCGATCACCAGGTCGGCGAGCGGGCCGACCAGCGCGGCCGAGGGGGTGGGGGAGCCGCCCGTCAGCAACAGGGTCGGGGCCCCGGCTCCCGGATCGCGGCCGGCGGCCCGGACCAGCTCCGCCACCGGAAGGGAGTTGGTGACGATCGTGAGCCGAGGGACGCCGAGCAGCCGGGCGGCGACCGCGTGCGCGGTGGTGCCGCCCGAGACCGCGACCACGCTGCCCGGCTTCACCAGGGCCGCGGCCGTCTCCGCGATGGCGGCCTTGGCGGCACCCTCCAGATCGGATTTGGCGTCGAATCCTGGCTCGTGGCCGCTGGCCCCGGCCGCGGCGACGGCACCGCCGTAGACCTTCTCCACGGCGCCGCGCCGGGCGAGGGCGTCCAGGTCCCGGCGGATCGTCATGTCCGAGACGCCGAGCTGCCCGACCAGGTCAGCCACCCTTACCGCGCCGTCGCGCCGGACCGCGTCCAGGATGAGCGCACGACGCTGGTGGGCCAGCTGGGCAGCCTGTTCGGCCACGGTCGACTCCCGGGTATCGGCGAATCCGGTCAGAAGGCAGCAAGATAGCACAGCAATGTTGTTGAAGTGTGAGGAAGTGTGTGGGTGGATCAACAAGGAACTGGTGATTGGTGTTGGGGTCTGTTTATTCTTGGCGGGTGAAGAAAACGCTCACGAAACTCGCGGACGGCCGCGAACTGATCTACTTCGACGCCGACGAGCGCGCCGTACGCGAGGCGCCCGACCTGCGCCCGCTGGACCGCGTGCACAGCCACCCGGAACCGCGGCGGGACGAGGCGACCGGCGACTGGATCACGATCGCCTCCCACCGGCAGGGCCGCACCTACCACCCGCCGGCCGGCGAGTGCCCGCTCTGCCCCTCCCGGGACGGCCGGCTCGGCGAGATCCCCGCAGCCGACTACGAGGTGGCCGTCTTCGAGAACCGCTTCCCCTCCCTCGCGGGCGCGGCCGGCCGCTGCGAGGTCGTGTGCTTCACCCCGGACCACGAGGCCCGCTTCGCCGACCTGACCCCGGCCGCCGCCCGCCTGGTCCTGGACGCGTGGACCGACCGCACCGCGGAGCTCTCCGCCCTCCCGGGCGTCGAGCAGGTGTACTGCTTCGAGAACCGGGGGATCGAGATCGGGGTGACGCTCGCCCACCCGCACGGCCAGATCTACGCCTTTCCCTTCGCCACGCCCCGCACCGCCAAGATGACCGCCGCCGCGGCCGCCCACCGCGCCGCCACCGGCCGCAACCTCTTCGAGGACCTGCTGGCGGGCGCCCGGGCCGCCACCGAGCGCGTGGTGACGGCCGGGGAGCACTGGACCGCCTTCGTGCCGTACGCCGCCCGCTGGCCGTACGAGGTGCACCTCTACCCGCACCGCCGCGTCCCCGACCTGACCCGCCTCACCGAGGCCGAGCGGGCCGAGTTCCCCGGCATCTACCTGGACCTGCTGCGCCGCTTCGACCGGCTCTTCCCCGTACCCGGGCAGCCGGCGGCTCCCACGCCGTACATCTCCGCCTGGCACCAGGCGCCCCGCACCGATGGCGCGGAACTGGCCCTGCACCTGGAACTGTTCACCGTCCGCAGGACCGCCGACAAGCTGAAGTTCCTCGCCGGGACGGAGTCCGGGACGGAAGCGTTCATCAACGACGTGGCCCCCGAGGCGGCCGCGCGACGACTTCGGGAGGCCCTGTCGTGAACCGGACGGACCAGTCGGACCCCTCGCACCAATCGGACCCCTCGGACCGGTCGGACCGGTGTGACTCGGAGCGGTGTGACTCGGACCGGCGTGACGACGACAACCGGGCGGCGGACCAGGTCGCGGATGCCTTCCGGCGGCTCTTCGGCGGCTCCCCGGACGGGGTCTGGGCGGCGCCGGGCCGGGTCAACCTGATCGGCGAACACACCGACTACAACGACGGGTTCGCCCTCCCGATGGCCCTCCCGCAGAGCACCCTGCTCGCCGCCCGGAGCCGTACGGACGGACGGCTGCGGCTGCACAGCGCTCAAGGTGACGGCCGGATCACCGACCTGGCCGTGGCCGCGCTGGCCCCCGGCACCGTACCGGGCTGGGCCGGCTACCCGGCCGGCGTGGTCTGGGCACTCGCCGAGGCGGGACACCCCGTCGGGGGCGCGGACCTTCACTTCGACAGCACGGTGCCCACCGGCGCCGGACTCTCCTCCTCCGCCGCCCTGGAGTGCGCGGTGGCCGTCGCGTACGACGAGTTGTACGGGCTGCGCCTGCCCGGGCCCGAACTGGCCCGGATCGCGCAGCGCGCGGAGAACGCCTTCGTCGGCGTCCCCTGCGGGATCATGGACCAGATGGCTTCCGTCTGCTGCACCGCCGGGGCCGCCCTCCACCTCGACGCCCGGAGCCCGGAGCGCCACCGGCACGTGCCCTTCGACGTGCGGGGCCAGGGTCTGCGGTTGTTGGTGATCGACACCCGGGTCAGCCACGACCTCGGCGACGGGGCGTACGCCGCCCTGCGCGCGGGCTGCGAACGCGCGGCCGCCCTGCTCGGCCTGCCCGCCCTGCGCGACCTGCCCGCCGGGGAACTCCCGCGAGCCCTGGACGCGTTGCCGGCGGAGCTCGCCCCCCTGGTCCGCCATGTGGTGACCGAGAACGCCCGGGTCGGTGAAGCCGTCTCCCGGCTGCGGGAAGGAAACGCGGCGGCGCTCGGCCCGATCCTCACCGAGGGCCACGCCTCGCTCCGCGACGACTATCGCGTCTCCTGCCCGGAGACCGACCTCGCCGTGACCGCGGCGCTGGACGCCGGGGCGCTCGGCGCCCGGATGACGGGCGGCGGCTTCGGCGGCTCCGTCATCGCCCTGGTGCGGGCCGGCCGGGAGAGCACGGTGGGCGGCTCCGTCACGGCCGCGTTCACCGCCGCCGGCCACCGCCCCCCACGCATCCTCGCCGCCACGCCCTCCGCGGGCGCCCGGCGCCTCAAGCCCGAAAGCCGTCAGCAGCCGCCGCAGTTGTAGTAGAGGACGTCCCAGTGGCTGCCTTCGTCGGCGTAGACGTTCCCGGAGCCGGACCGCCACATCGGCGCTCCGTCGCCGCGCACACCGATGTAAGTGAAGGTGTTCTTGATGTAGTTGGTGACGCACGTTCCCTTCGCGTAGTCGAGCTTGTAGCCGTTCCAGTGCGAGTACGTGCCGCTCGCGTGTCCGGTCTCGGTGCCGCCGGTGATGTTGAGGGCGCAGCCGGTGGCGCGCTTGAGGGTCTGCGCGCCTTGCGCGGTGGCGAGGTTGAGCTGCTCGAAGGACGTACACGTCGGGTTGTTCCGGTCGGAACAGTTGCCGGACGACGACCACGTGATGCCGACCTGCCGGAACATCGAGGTCGCGGTCGCATGGCTGATCTTGGTGGTGGCGGCGTGGGCACCGGTCGTGGCGACGAGTGCGCCGAATCCGGGTGCGAAGAGCGCGCCGAGGACGAGGGCGAGAGCGGTGAGGACGGAACGGGTCTTCACGGAAGGGCCTCCTGCGGGTGACCGCCGGTTCGGGGGACCGGGATGGGGACGGTGCAGGTGGTGCGTCGAGCACAGCGATGGTGCCCGACATCTACGCGTGAAGACCAGAGGGCCTCACACCTCGCCGGTCATCGGGGTGCGGTCAGGACAGGGCTGACGGGCTGGTGTCAGCCGCACCGCGTCGAAGCTCCGTCACCCGGGCTCCAGGAGGGGGGACCTCTGATTCCTTGCGTGAACGGCAGAGGCGCCGGGGAGGCTGTGGGCCTCTCCGGCGTCTGTTGTGTGGGGCGGCGGTTTGCCGGGATCCGGTCCTCGGGGACCTGTGGGGCTGCCGGCCCTCAGTTGGCGAGCTTCGCCTTCAGGTCCGCCTTGAGCTGGTTCTTGATCACCTGCTTGACGACCTGGCTCACGGTGCCGCCCGTGCCCGTGCCGTCACCGCCCACGGAGGTGGCGTCGCCGGTGTTGACGGCGTCGGCGCTGGCGTTGCCGCCGGTGGCCGCACCCGTGGTGATGTCGCACCCGCCCTTGCAGATGCCGACACCGGAGTTGGCGCGGCCACCGGTGGCGGTGCCACCGACCGTCGTGTTCCCGGCGTCGGCGTCACCGCCGGTACCGAGGCCGTCGGCGCTGTCACTGGGGGCGAGGGTGACGGTCTGCTGCGGAACGGCGGTCGGTGCGGCCATCGCGGTCGCCGGCAGCGCGATACCGCCACCCACCAGCGCCAGGGACGCTCCGGCCAGAACAACACGACGGGTCGAGAACAGCTTGTGCATGGGAATTCTCCATTCGGTGCAAAAAAGGGGGGGGTGTATTCCCTCCGGGATTCCCCGGTGAGGGCGTACTTCAAATAAACCCTGCGTGGGGACGTGCGTCACGACACTCGAATACGTGGCTTGACGCCGAAAATCGATCTTGGTAAACCCTGTCGCCGTGCCGGATGACGTGTTTTTCCGGGTATTTCGCCGGACGTGGTCGTGCATGTACAGGTCGTTGCGAAGGGGCACTCGTGTGGATCACTGGATAGACTTTCAGGAAGGGAAGGCGGCCTGTCGCGTCGACGGCGCGTCCGAGCCGCCACTGTCGAGGACGGGGTCGGCATGATCGGCACCTTCACCCACGGGCGCCGCAGCGGCGCCGAGCCGTCTCCGGGCCGGCCGGCCGGGTGCGGGGGCGCCTGATGGGCACGGCATCGAACCTGAGCGAGTACATGGGCCGGGCCTCCGGCCTGATCGGGAAGCAGATCGCGGGCTACCAGGTCGAGCGCATGCTCGGCCGCGGTGGCATGGCCGTCGTCTACTGTGCGAAGGACCTGCGCCTGGACCGTACGGTCGCGCTCAAGCTGATCGCCCCCGAGCGCGCCCGCGACGACACCTTCCGACGCCGCTTCACCCACGAATCGCGGGTGGCCGCGTCGATCGACCACCCGCACATCGTGCCGATCTTCGAAGCCGGTGAGACCGACGGCGTCCTGTACATCGCCATGCGTTACGTCCCAGGTCCGGACCTGCGGGCCTTGCTGGACCAGGAGGGCCCGCTCCCCGTTCCGACCGCCCTGCGCATAGCCGCCCAGGTGGCATCCGCCCTCGACGCGGCCCATGAGCACGATCTGGTGCACCGGGACGTCAAACCCGCCAACATCCTGGTCGCCGCGGGTACCGACAGCGAGCACCCCGAACACGTCTATCTCACGGACTTCGGGCTGACGAAGAAGGCGCTGTCGCTCACCGGGTTCACCACCGCGGGCGAGTTCGTCGGCACGCTCGACTACATGGCGCCGGAGCAGATCTCCGGCCGGCCGGTGGACGGCAGGTGCGATCTCTACAGCCTCGCCTGCGTCGTGTACGAAACCCTCGCCGGCGGTCCGCCCTTCGAGCGCGACGGAGACCCGGCGGCGCTGCTGTGGGCGCATCAGTACGATCCGCCGCCTCCGCTGACCGAGAGGCGGCCGGAGGTCCCGCCCGCCGCCGCCGACGTCCTGGCAAAGGCCCTGGCGAAGGTGCCCGAGGACCGGTACGACTCCTGCCTGGAATTCGTGACGGCCCTGCGCGCCGCCACCGGGAGCGGCGTCGGCGAGGGCGTTGATCCCGCCTCCCCCCTGGATCCCCGGTCTCCCGGGAACTCGCAGACCTTCGAGCCGCCTCCGGAGCCTCCGGTGTGGGCCCTGCCGGTCTTCCGCGGCCCGCCGGGCGGCCCGTAGACCCAAGGCTGCCGGCCTCGGTACCCGACGCTGCCGGCCTCAGTACCCGACGAGGGACTGCTCGGCCCAGATGGTCTTGCCGATGGGGGCGTGCCGGGTGCCCCAGCGCTGGGCGAGCTGGGCGACCAGCAGCAGACCCCGCCCTCCCTCGTCGAAGATCCGGGCACGCCGCATGTGCGGGGCGGTATTGCTCGCGTCGGAGACTTCGCAGATCAGGGTGCTGTCCTCGTGGATCAGCCGCAGTTGGATGGGTGGCTGGCCGTAGCGGATGGCATTCGTGACCAGCTCGCTGACCAGGAGTTCGGTGACGAAGGAGGCCTCCTCCAGCCCCCAGGCCGTCAGTTGGTCGGTGGCGTGCCGTCGGGCTTGGGCGACGACGGAGGGGTCGGAGGACAGGTCCAGGACGACGACCTTGTCGGAATGGAGGGCCCGGGTCCGGGCGACGAGCAGGGCGACGTCGTCATCCGGAGGGTGAGTCAGCAGAGCTGTCAGTACGCGGTCACAGACCGTTTCCAGCGTGGAGGCGGGCTGGCTGAGGGCCACGAACATGCTGTCCAGGGCGTCGTCGATGTCGTGGTCGCGGGGCTGCAGCAGACCATCGGTGTACAGGGCGAGGATGCTGTCCTCGGGAAGCTCGACCTCGACGGTCTCGAAGGGCAGGCCCCCCAGGCCCAGCGGCGGGCCGGGCGGGACATCGAGGAGGTACACGGAGCCCTCAGGGGAGACCACGGCGGGCGGGGGATGGCCGGCCCGGGCCACGGTGCAGCTGCGGGTGACCGGGTCGTAGACCACGTACAGGCAGGTGGTGCCGATGCCCCCGGCGGTTTCCCCCGCGCCGTCCCGGTCGGCCTCGTCGGCGGACAGGTGGATGATGAGGTCGTCGAGGTGGGTGAGCAGCTCGTCGGGCGGCAGGTCGACGTCGGCCAGGGTGCGGACCGCGGTGCGCAGCCGGCCCATGGTGGCGGCGGCACGGATGCCGTGGCCGACGACATCGCCCACGACCAGGGCCACCCGCGCGCCGGACAGCGGGATCACGTCGAACCAGTCGCCGCCCACGCCCGCGTCGGTACCGGCGGGCAGATAGCGGGAGGCGATCTCGAGTGCCGTCTGATGGGGCAGCGTCTGCGGGAGCAGGCTGCGCTGCAGCGTCATGGTGGTGGTGTGCTCCCGGGTGAACCGGCGCGCGTTGTGGATGCTGACGGCCGCTCTGGTCGTGAGCTCCTCGGCCAGCCACAGGTCCTCCGGCTGGAAGGGCTCCCCACGCTGGTGACGGCCGAAGACCGCCAAGCCGAGAGTGATGCCGCCGGCACGCAGCGGCACCATCATCATCGAGTGGGTCCCGCTCTCGCTGATCCAGGTGGCCCCGGGGTCCTCGGCCACCCATCGGGCGACGGCCGGGTCGGCTGTCCCGTACACGGCGCCACGGCCCGCGGCCAGAGACTCGACGGGAGGTGACAGCGCCGGATGGACGGCTGTCTCCCCGACCGCGATCCGGGACTCCGGGCTTCCCTCGAGGACCGACCGCACAGCGGTACGGCGCACGGTGACCGGCCCCGTCAGCGGGCCGGAGGACGGCTCGTCGACGCGCGGGGGAGGTTCCAGCATGTCGACGACCGCGAAGTCGGCGAGCCGGGGGACGGTGGCGTCGGCCAGTTCCTCCGCGGTGCGGGCCATGTCCATGGTGGTGCCGATGCGGGCGCCGGAGACGTTCGACAGGAGCAGCTGCTGCCGCTCGACCTCGATCCCGGTCCTGTCGTGCGCGGCCAGGCACACGGCGCGCACCCGGCCGTCCGGGTCCCGCAAGGGGGCCAGCGAGGTCGCCCAGCCGTACTCCGCGCTCGCACCCGTGGGGCGGATGAAGGCATCCAGGTACTGCGGCTCACCGGTCTCCAACGCCAGGCGCATCTTCCGCTCGGTCTCGTCGCTCACGGGATCCGGCGCGATTTCCGGCAGACGCAGCCCGCGCATCTCGGCCTCCGTGAGGGACAGCGTGTGCTCCATGCCTGCGTTCGCCCGCACCAGCCGCACATCCTCGTCGAAGACCGCCAGGAAACAGGGGGACTGCGTGAACGCCCACTCGTTCAGCCGTTCGCCCCAGGGCGCGCCGGGCTCACCCGCCACCGCCACGGCGGACACCACGAACCACTTGGCGGTGCCGCCGGTGGACGTCCAGCGGTGCGCGAGCAGCCCCCGCTCCAGCCGCCGGCCGTCCCGGTGCCGCAGCGCCACCGTGCCGCTCCACCGCTCCTGCCCCGGCGCGATCCGCGGCGCCGCGTCGTCGACGCCATCGGCGAGAAGCTGGGCGGCGGACATCCCCACGACCTCGGAGGGCAGGTAGCCGAGCAATCGGCGGGCATCCTCGCTCCACTCGGTCACGATGCCCTGCTCGCTGATGGTGGCCGTGGCCGTGTACGCCGACTCGTGGGAGGCGTTCGTCTCCTCCGGCCGTTCACCAGGAGAGGTGGGAAGTCGCTCCATCGCCGCTCATCTCGCCCTCGCTAGTTCCTTGCCCGCTGTCCCACGGGAACCTGCACGGCCAGGGGGCTCCACTGACAAGCATGATCCGGCGGGGCAAGGAGCACCAACGCAGTGCTGCCACGGGGGGCGGAGAGCCGCTCAGCCGGCCGGACCGCGGGACAGGGCCCCCGGGAGGCCCGGTGGCGTGGCCGGGTGCGCGAGGACAAGGGCGAGCACGACGTCTCCCGCCTGCCACACCATCGCGCGGCGCCGGCCGCCGAGTACGGGAGGCCGAAGCCCGAGGATCGCGATGCGGCGCGCAGCGTCGCCGAAGATGCTGCTCCGGTCGGCCTTCACCGCGGCTTCCTTCAGCGCCCAGGCGCCGGCCATGACCTCGGGCCGGTCCGTACCGATGAGGGAGAGCTCCCCGGGCGAGAGGGCGTGGTCCGCGACACGGCGTACCGCGGCGGCGGAGACGGTCTCGCACAGGTCCACTCCGACCGATTCCGGTGCGAGGGCCGCGGCGACGTGGCGGGTGGTATGGCTGATGGAGACGTTCACCGCGGGCATCGGGCTGCCGCCGACGACGACGTGCGGGCTGCCGTCGTCCCGCGGGAGGATCTCCACGTCGCTCGCCGGCGCGGCGACGACTTCGCTGACCAGGCGCTTGGCGAGCACACGGCCGGCCAGCCACTCGGCCTGCCGCCAGGCCGGCAGCGCGCGGACCACGCGCTGCTCGGCCGGTGTGAGGAGCGGTGCCTGATCGAGGTCGGAGCGCCGGGCCACGATGAGGCCGGCTCCGCCCCATCGGTGGATGTGGCCCGGCGCGATCGACGGGAAGGTGCTGTCCATGGCGGCGGGGGTCACGCGGCACGGGCCGTGTCCGCGTGGGCCGTGTCCAGCTGCCGCAGCTCACGCTCCAGCACGTTCACCGCGTGACGGATCTGGTCGGGCGTGTGGTCACAGGTGACGAAGAAGCGCAGCCGGGCCATTTCCTCGGGTACGGCGGGGTACAGGATGGGGTTGACGCTGATGCCCTGCTGGAACAGGGCCTCCGCCAGTCGTAGGGTCTTCAGCGAGTCCCCGACGACGCACGGCACGATCGCCGTGTCGTGACTGTCGCCGATGTCGATGCCCGCTTCGCGCGCGAGGCGGACGAACAGCGCGGCGTTCTCCGAAAGACGCGCCACGCGCTGCGGCTCGGCACGCAGCAGTCGCAGGGCGGCCAGGGACGCGGCGGTGTCGGCCGGTGGCATACCGGCGCTGAAGATGAAGCCCGGAACGGTGTAGCGCAGGTACTCGACGACCGAGCGGGTCCCGGCGACGTAGCCACCGCAGCTCGCCAGTGCCTTGGACAGCGTGCCCGACCACAGGTCGACGTCTGAGCGGTCGGCGCCGAAGTGCTCGCCGATGCCGCGCCCCGTCGCGCCGATCGTTCCGATGCTGTGCGCCTCGTCGATCATCAGCAGCGCGCCGTGCCGGCGCTTGACCTCGATGAAGGCGGGTAGGTCGGCGATGTCGCCGTCCATGCTGTACACGCCCTCGATGACGACGAGTACCCGCCGGTACTGGTCGCGGACCTGTTCGAGTACGGCGTCGAGGGCGGCCGCGTCGTTGTGGGGGAAGGGCCGCCGGGTGGCGCCGGACAGCTTGCACCCTTGCAGGATGCTGTCGTGGGCGAGGGAGTCGTGGATGACGAGGTCCCCGGGTCCGACGAGGTGCCCGATCACGGTGACGTTGGTGGCGTGCCCGTTGGCCAGGGTGAGCGAGGCTTCGCAACCGAGCAGGTCGGCGAGTTCCGTCTCGAGTTCCAGGTGGAGCGGACGGTTGCCGGACAGCAGCCGGCTGGCGGACACCGACGTGCCGTAGCGTTCGATCGCCTCCTTGGCCGCCTCGTTCACCTGAGGGTGCGTCGCCATGCCCAGGTAGTTGTAGCTGGAGAAGGAGAGGAGTTCCCGGCCGTCGATGACGGTCGTATCCGTGATGCCGCCCTCGTGGACGAGGAAGTACGGATTGGGCAGCCCCATCGCGGCGAGCGAGGCGACGCGCTCGTCGAGGGCGGTGACCTCCGGGAAGCACTCGATCCGCGTGTGCTCCGCGGGCAGCCGGGTGGTGACGGAGACGGCCGGCGCGGACCGGTCCGTGCGCGGGCCGACGGACGACAGGTGCGTACGCGGATCGGCGGACGACAGGTCCGTACGCGGATCGGCGGACGGTGCCGTACGCGGGGCGGCAGACGGCGGGACCGTGGGCAGGTCGGCGGGCGTCGATGCCGGGGTGTCGTCGCCGTGGCCGGCGCGCTGTCCGGGGACGGGTGCCGGTGCGGCGTCCGCGGAGCCGCTCGCGATCATCGCGGCGATTCTCCCGACGGTCGGCCGGTCAGCAGCCCTTTCGTCGAACGTCCACTGCGGCCACTGGCGCATCAGGGAGGTGAACAGGTCGGTCAGCATCAGCGAGTCGAAACCGAGATCGTCGATCAGCAGCTGGTCGTCGCGCAGATGCCCCACCGGGAACGCGCTGATCCGGGCCACATGCGCGAGCACGGCGTCGGTGACCTCGTCGACGGCCGGGGTCGGTGAAGGCTCCTCGTCGGCCGGGGCGCGAGAGGCGGGCGAGTCGGCGGGGGGAGCGGGGGTGGCAGGGGTGGCGGGGTCATCGTCGGCAGGGACGGCAGGGACGGCCGGGACGGCAGGGACGGCAGGGACGGCCGGGGAGACGGGCACAGGCGCGGTTCGGGACGTCGACGGCGCGGTGATCTCTGCGGCGGGGGTCTGAGCGGCGACGCTCTGGGGGGCGGAGCCCTGCCCAGGAAGCCTCTCGCTCAGGCGGCTGAGCAGCGCCACCTGCTGCTGAACCAGCTGGAGCAGTTCGTTCATCGGGTCGTTGGGCGGCTGGTTCGTCGGGTGGTTCATCGAGGTCTCCTTGAGCGGTACGGACTGGGGCGGGAGGGGTGCGGCGGAGGCGTTCTTCTTCGCGGGGCGCCTGCCCGGCACCCAGTAGGACTGGGTGCCGAGCTTCGCCACCGGCAGGTCCAGCAGACGGCGGTCCTCCTCGGGAACGAGCGCGCGCGGGTCGACCGGCGCGCCCAGGACCGCGAGCCGGGCGAGGGCCCGGACGAAGCCACGTCCGCCGTCGGGCTCCGCCCCTCCGGCGGGGACGACGAGAACGTCGTCGTGGCCGGGGAGGTTGCGGCGGACCGAGGTGAGGAGCGAGTTGCCGCCGGTCACCTGGAGGAAGACGCGGGCCCCCTGGTCGTAGGCGGTGCGGACCGCATCGCCGAAGTGGACCGGCGCGGACGCGTGACGGGCCCACAGCTCGCGCAGACGGTCGGGGTCGGTGCAGACCGCCGCGTCCACGGACGAGACGAACGGCACGACGGGGCTGCTGATACGGCGGTCGGCGAGGTCCGCGCGCATGGTCTCGTCGGCGCAGGCCAGCCGCGGCGAGTGGAAGGCATTGGACACCTCGAGCGCCACCGTGACGATCCCGGCCTCGGCGCAGGCCTGCTTCATGGCGGCGAGCCCTCGCGGTGTGCCACTGACCACGACCTGCCGCGGCTGGTTGAAGCAGGCGAGCCACACGTCGTCGATGCCGTCGATGAGCCGGCGGCAGGTGTCCTTGTCGCTCTGTACGGCGAGCATCCCGCCCCGGAGGCCGGTGTCGGCCTGCCGGAGGGCCGCGCCCCGGTGGACCAGCAGCCGGATCGTGTCCTCGTCGGTGAGCGCTCCGGCCGCCGCGGCCGCGGCGAACTCGCCGAGGCTGTGGCCGAGGGTGAGGTCGGGAGCGACCCCGCAGTCGGCGAGGAGACGGGTGGCGGCGATCTGGACGGTACCGAGCAGGGGCTGGCACACATCGGTGGCGGCGAGCCGCTGCCCGGGCTCCCCGGCGTCGCCATGGGCGGTCGCGGCCTCGCCGTACAGCAGATCGGCGAGGTCGAAGCCGGTGCCCCGGCGGGCCACGGCGCTGAGGGCGTCGACGGTTGCCCGGAAGCCGGTGAACCTCTCGTGGAGGTCCCGCATCATGCCCGGCCGCTGACTGCCCTGACCGGGGAACACGAAGGCGGTGCGGCGCTGCTCGGCCGGCAGGGGGGCGTCGGCGGCGAAGGCGCCGTCGCCGAGGTCGCCCCTGGCGCCGTCGGCGAGCTGCCGACGGGCGTGGCGCAGCCGCTGGACGAATTCGTCCGTGTCGGCGGCGACGATCGCGAGCCGGGCCGTCAGCGGCTGACGCGCGCCCAGGGTATGGGCCAGTGCTCCGATCGGCGGCCGGGGTGCGCGGTCCAGCGTGTCGAGTACCTCGCCGATGTGCCGGTCCAGCAGCTCGGGGTTGCCTGCCGAGAGCAGGACGAGCTGAGGTCCGGTGCCTTCGGCGCGTACCGGGGTGCCGCCGGGGGCCGGGGCGGGCTGCTCCTCCAGCACCACGTGGACGTTCGTGCCGCCGAAACCGAACGAGCTGACGGCGGCACGCCGCGGGGTGCCCCCGCTCGGGAAGGGCCGCGCGGTGTCGGCGAAGCGCAGGCCCGCGGCGGAGACGCCCAGGTCGGGATGAGACGTGGTCTCCGGCTGCGGCACGATCGTGCGGTGGTGGACGACCAGGGACGTCTTGATCAGTCCCGCGATGCCCGCCGCGGACAGGGAGTGCCCGATGAGGGCCTTGCCCGAGGCGAGGTAGCACAGGGCGGGGTCGTCGTCGGGGTACTCGGTGCGGAGTCGGCGCAGCGCCTCCACCTCGGCACGGTCGCCGACGGCGGTGCCGGTGCCGTGGGCCTCGAGGAAGCCCACGGAGGAGGGGGGAACCCCCGCGTCGTCGTAGGCCCGGCGCATGGCGCGCAGCTGGCCTTCGGGGGTGGGAGCCAGCGGTCCGGGAGACGCGCCGTCGTTGGCCGAGCCGATGCCCTTGATCACCGCGTAGACGCGGTCGCCGTCGGCGAGCGCGTCGGCGAGCGGCCGTATGACGACGGCGCCGGCCCCCTCGCCGAGGACGAAGCCGTCGGCACCCTCGTCGAACGGGCGGCACACCCCGGTGGCGGACAGCGCGCGGAGCCTGGAGAAGCCGACCAGGGTGTCGGGGGTGAGGTTGAGGTACACCCCGCCCACGACGGCGATCCGGCAGGTGCCTTGGCGCAGTTGGGCGATCGCCTGGTCGAGGGCGACCAGCGAGCCGGAACACGCGGCGTCGACGACGAAGCTGGGGCCGCCGAGGTCGAACTGCCGGCTGATGGTGCCGGACGCCATGTTGAGCAGGCTCCCGGGCAGGGTGAAGGAATGGAGGGTGCCGAGCTGGCCCGCCTGCTCCTTGGCGGAGTCCTGGCCGCCGCGGTGGTCCGCCGCGTGCGCCCCTTCGGCCAGTTCGGCCAGGGCGATGGCCCGGAGCGGGGTCGTCATGAGGTCCTTGTAGTCGGACACCGACATTCCGACGAAGACCCCGGTGTTCTCCCGGTCGAAGTCGCCGCGGCCCAGCCCCGCGTCGTCGAGGGCCTCGCGGGCGACGTCGAGCATCAGCCGGTGCTGCGGGTCCATGGCCTGGGCGCGGGAGGGCGGCACCCCGTAGTGCAGGGCGTCGAAGCGGTCCACGTCGTCCAGGAAGGCGACCTGGTCGGTGTACGCGGCATGGGTGGCGGACCGGTTGCCGGGGTCGTGGAAGGTCTCGTGGTTCCAGCGTTCCGCCGGGACGTCGGAGAACTGCCGTTCCCCGCTCATCAGGAGCTTCCAGTAGGCGTGGATGTCGGGGGCGCCGGGAAAGCGGCAGCCGAGTCCGGTGATGGCGATCTCAGTCATGACGGGTCTTCCTTGTCGTGGTGCCCTGGGCCGACGGCGACCGGGGCGGCGGGGACGGGGGTGGCGGGGACGGGGGTGGCGGGGACGGGGCGTGCGCCCTGGTGGTCAGCGGCGCGCGGGGGCGGGGGTACGGACGGCGGTGCGGCCGGGTACCTCCTGGCGTCGGCCGGCGGCGGACGCGTCGCGGGGTGCGGCACCTTGCGTCTCGGCAGCCGCGGTGCCCACCAGTTCAGGCCACCCGCCAGGCGCATGAGCGCCGGTACGAGCACGCCCCGTACGAGCGTCGCGTCGAGGAGGACGCCGAGGCCCGCGCCGATCCCGAAGAACTGCAGGAGCGAGACCTGGGAGGTGCCGAAGCTCAGGAGGGTGAACGCGAGCAGGGCGCCGGCGGTCGTGACGATGCCGCCCGTGCGGGCGAGGCCCGTGACGATCGAGTCGGCGTTGTCCTGCCCGGCGTCGTACGCCTCCTTGATGCGCGCGAGGACGAACACCTCGTAGTCCACCGAGAGCCCGAAGACGATGCAGAACAGCAGCACCGGCATGGTCGTACTGAGGGGTCCGGGCGTGAAGTCGAGCAGGTGGTGCAGATGGCCCATCTGGAAGATCCACACCATGGCTCCGAGGACGGCCGCCAGGCTCAGGGCGTTCAGCGCGATGGCCTTCAGCGGCAGGAGCAGGCTGCGCGTGAATCCGAACAGCAGCGCGAAGGTGGTGAGGGTGATCAGGCAGAGCGCCAGCGGAATCCGGTCTCCCACCGTGTCCTTGGCGTCGACCAGTACCGCGCTCTGTCCGCCGACGAGGACGTCGGTGCCCGCCGGGGCGGGAGTCGCGCGGATGTCGTGCACGAGCTGCTGGGCGGCGCGCGACTGGGGTTCGACCAGCGGCACCACGGAGAGCTGGACCGGGCCGGCGCCGACGGGCTTGGCCATGGAGCCGGCAGCACCGGAGAGCACCGCCTTCTCGCCGGACCGGAAGCCGCCGCCGGGCCCCACGACCTGGGCGACCTGCGGGAGCGCGGACAGCCGACGGGCGTAGTCCGCCTGCGCCGACGGGGACGTCTTACCCGTGACGACGACCGTGAGGGCGCTGGAGCCCTTCATGTCGAACGCGCCGCGCACCAGGTCTCCGGTCTGACGGCTGGACGAGCTCACCGGCAGCGCCCGGTCGTCGGGGGTGGCGAAACCGGCGTGCGCGAACGGCGCGGCGAGCACCACCAGCAGGCCGATCACCGGCAGCGCCGCGATCAGCGGGCGGCGTACGACGATCCGCGCCAGCCTCTCCCAGAAGCGCGACCCCGAGCCGGCGTGGGCCCGGCGGCGCCACGGCACGGGCCAGGCGTTCACCCGCTTCCCGAGCAGCGTGAGCAGAGCCGGCAGTACGGTCAGGGCGCTCACCGCCGCGATCGCCACCACGGCGATGCCCGCGTAGGCGAAGGAGCGCAGGAAGTACGGAGGGAACACCAGAAGCGTCGCGAGCGCGGCCGAAACCGTCGCGGCACTGAAGAGGATCGTGTGGCCCGCGGTGCGCACGGTCCGTATGGCGGCGTTGCGCGGCCTGAGTCCCTTGGCGAGCTCCTCACGGAACCGCGAAACGATCAGCAGTCCGTAGTCGATGCCCAGCCCGAGGCCGAGCGCCGTGGTGAGGTTCAGCGCGAACACGGACACATCGGTGACAGCGCCGAGAACGCTCAGGACCAGCATCGTCCCGGCGATGGCCAGCACCCCGATCAGGAGGGGCAGCGCAGCGGCCACCACACTGCCGAACACCAGGACCAGCAGGATCAGGGTTCCCGGCAGGACGACGGACTCGGCCCGCTTCAGGTCGGACTCCGAGATGTCCTGGAGCTCGGCGTCGACGAGCGCCGTCCCTCCCACGTGCAAGGTCAGGGCCGACTCGGATGCGGTCGGGGTGGTCAGCTCCTCGCGCAGCCGCTTGACCCGCGCTCCGAGCTCTTCCCCTTCGCCGTCCACGTGCGCGACCACCATGGCCGCGTGGCCGTCCCGGCTGCGCAGCTCCGCCGCGTCGCCGGTCCAGTACGAGGTCACGGCGCTCACATGCGGCTGGGCGGCGAGGCGCTTGGTCAGGCCCTCGCCCGCGTCCCGGGCCTTCGGGGCGTCGACGGAACCGTCGCGGGCCCGCGCGACGACGACCAGGTTGGGGGGCGCCCCCAGGCGCTCGGCCGCCACCTGGGCGGCACGGCTGGACTCGGATCGCGGATCGTCGTATCCCTGCGTCTTCAGCCGGCCGGTCGCTTCCGCACCGAACACAGCGGCCAGCAGAAGGAATACGAGCGCGGCGAGTAGGACGAGTCGGGGTCGACGGGTCACGGAGACCCCTGAGCGACGGGACATGGCTTCCTCTGAATCCGGATGGCGGTTCGCTCCTGCTCTTGTGCAGGACGGTCGATTTCCACCGTGCCGGGAGGAGGGATGAGGCCGTAGCCCCTGCTATTCGTTACTTGACAGGCCGACGAGACAGCTTGGGGGTCGAGGACGGCCCCGTTCCGCGCCTCTACCAAGATCGATTTTCGGCGTCAAGCCACGTATTCGAGTGTCGTGACGCACGTCGCCCCGCAGGGTTTATTTGAAGTACGCCCTCACCGGGGAATCCCGGAGGGAATACACCCCCCTTATTTACATCGAATGGAGAATTCCCATGCACAAGCTGTTCTCGACTCGTCGTGTTGTTCTGGCCGGAGCTTCCCTGGCGCTGGTGGGTGGCGGTATCGCACTGCCGGCGACCGCGATGGCCGCGCCGGCCGCCGTTCCGCAGCACGCCGTCACCCTCGCCCCCAGCGACAGCGCCGACGGCATCGGTACGGGTGGTGACGCCAACGCCGAGAACACCACGGTCGGTGGTGAGGCCACCGGTGGCGACGCCAACTCCGGTGTCGGTATCTGCAAGGGCAAGTGCACGATCACCACCGGTGCGGCCACCGGCGGCAACGCCAGCGCTGACGCCGTCAACACCGGCGACGCCACCTCCGTGGGCGGTGACGGCACGGGTAAGGGCGGCACCGTGAGCAAGGTCGACAAGAAGGTGATCAAGAACCAGGTCAAGGACGAGCTGAAGGCGAAACTCGGCAAGTGAGGGCCGACGGCCCCGCAGGCCCCGAGGGAGCGGATCCCGGCGAGCCGCCCCACACAGCAGACGCCGGAGAGGCTCACAGCCTCTCCGGCGTCTGTGTCGTGCTGACGCTTGCCGCGTTTCTCCCGGGGCGTTTCCGGCCTAGCTCGTGGCCGTCGCGTCACCGCTCACGGCAATCGCATCGCCGGTGTTGGTGGCGTCGGCGCTGGCGGCGCCGCTCGTCGCGTCACCCGTGACGATCGTGCACCTGCCGATGCAGGTGCCGACGCCGGAGTTGGCGGAGCCGGAAGTGGCGGTACCGCCGACGGTGGTGTTCTCGGCGTTGGCGTTACCGCTGACAGCGCTGGCGCCACCGTTCGTGTCCTTGGCGCCCTTGGCCCGCGCGCCTTGTCCGACCGAGGTCACGGATGCGGATCTGCCGGCGCTCAGAACGTCATCGCCCCAGGCGGTGTTGACACTCCCGTAGCAAAGGCCGCTGCACTCGTTGGAGGCGCCCTCACCCACAGCGGTGTTGGTGCTGGTGCCACAGAGGCCCGCGCACTCGTTGAACGCGCCGGCCCCCACGGTGGTGTTGGTGCTGCCGCCGCACAGGCCCTCGCACACGCCGGAGGCGTCGTTGCCCACGGCGGTATTCGTGCTGTCGTGGCAGAGGCCCCGGCACACGCCGGAGGCGCCGTTGCCCGCGGAGGTATTGGTGCTGCCGTGACAGAGGCCCTCGCACACGCCGGGGGCGCCGTTGCCCGCGGCGGTGTCGATGCTGCCGTAGCCGTACAGCGGGACTGCCGGTGCGGCCATCGCGGTCGTCGGCAGGGCCACGCCGCCGGCCAGTGTCACGGAAGCCGCGGCCAGCACGATACGACGGGTCCAGGAACGCTCGTTCATCGGAATTCTCCGGGATTCTTGTGTGAAGTCTCCGCCTGTGGCCAAGCGGGCGGGCGCTGAGGCTGCCGGTCGGATGCGTCCGGTTGTATGCATACGCCGGGGGACGCTCCGGGGCCTATTTCGATGTGGACGTTATCGTGTGGATCATGCTGTGAGCAGGATCTGGCGAAGTGCGGCGTGTTCTCCCCTTCCCGGTCTTCTTCTTGAGCTTCTTTCAGGACTCGTCAACCGCTCCGGAACAGGTTCGGTTCCGGTGCGCCTGACGACTCCCGATCCGATACCGCGGGCGCGGCGGCCCATACAGCCGAAGGGCGCGCCGGGTGCCGTACGGCTCGCACCACCGGTACGGCGGCAGCTTTTACCAAGATCGATTCTCGACGTCAAGCCACGTATTCGAGTGGCGTGACGCACGCGCTCTCACAGGGTTTATTTGAAGTACGTCCTCACCGGGGAATTCCCGGAGAACGTGAAGTCGAAAGAATTGTTCCCGGCCTGTTCTGCGGGACGGTACTCAGAGCCTCTTTTACATCGAATGGAGAATTCCCATGTTCGAGCGTTTCTCGACCCGTCGTGTTGTTCTGGCCGGAGCTTCCCTGGCGCTGGTGGGTGGCGGTATCGCACTGCCGGCGACCGCGATGGCCGCACCGGCCGCCGTTCCGCAGCAGGCCGTCACCCTCGCCCCCAGTGACAGCGCCGACGGCATCGGTACCGGCGGTGACGCCAACGCCGAGAACACCACGGTCGGTGGTACCGCCACCGGCGGAAACGCCAACTCCGGTGTCGGGATCTGCAAGGGCAAGTGCACGATCACGACCGGTGCGGCCACCGGCGGCAACGCGAGTGCCGACGCCGTCAACACCGGCGACGCCACCTCCGTGGGCGGTAATGGCACGGGTACGGGCGGCACCGTGAGCAAGGTCGACAAGCAGGTGATCAAGAAGCAGCTCAAGGCGGAGCTGAAGGCAAAGCTCGGTAAGTGAGCCCCGCCCCACACCGCAGACGCCGGAGAGGCCCACAGGCTCTCCGGCGTCTGCGGCCGTACGCAGGTCAGAGCGTTACGCGTGCCGTCGGCCGGGGGTGGTGCGACGGTGGGGTAGAGGATGCGGCCGACGGGGAGCGAGGTGCGCGGCCGGGGTGATCGGGCGTCCTGCGAACCGTGAGGAGACCCCATGAAGGGCACCACGCGAGGCGGCGCGGCCCGGGCCCCGTCCCTTTGGCTAGTGACGGGGGCCGTGACCTGCGGCCTTGTACTGGCCGGAAGTCCGGGCGCCGTGGCGCAGGAGACGGCCGGGCGCCGGGCGCCCGCCCCGCCCTGTGCGAGCAGGCAACTCATCGCGAACAGCGCGCAGCGGATCGGCGGCAGCCAGGTACGGATCACCGTGATCAACGACGGTCCGAAGGCGTGCGTCCTGAAGGGGTTCCCCACCGTGGCCCTCGCCGGTCAGGGATCGCCGGACCGCAACAAGCCCCTGAACGTGGTCCGGCAGGGCCAGGCGCGCGCCGTGACGCTGGCGGTCGGCGGCCGGGCCTCGACTCAGCTCACCTTCACCCCGGTGCTCGGTGAGGCCGACGGGTACTGCGCTTCCGGCGCCGAGCCGACCGTCGCACCCTCGATCGTGCTGGGCGTGGGAGGGGGCGGGCTCCAACTGGCCCCTGACGACGGCGGGGAGTTCGCGCTCTGCGGCACCACTGTGCGCGCCACGGCCTTCCGCGGCAGCGGTTCCTGACCCGGTTCCCGTACGGTCCCCCGGGCGTCCGGACGCCGTTGGTGCGTCCGGCTCCTGCGTGACATCGGGCCTCCGCCACCCACTTGTGGGTGGCGGAGGCCCGATGTTCTTGCTCCGGCACCGGCGGAGCGGCCGGTTCGTGCAGCGCACTCGCTCCTGTCAAGACACGAATTCCCGAGACATGACGTGCGGTCTCTCGATCATGCCTAGTGGAACCCAGTCCCTCACTCGGACCGCGTGAGGCCGACCGTCGGCCGGGAAAGCGCTTCCGCGCCGAACTGCCGCACAACGACATGGGAGAGGCGGGTCGCGATGACTTCCAAGAACAGCACGGTCCGGTGCCCGCGGGAAACGACCAGAGGCTGCGTGTGCTCGCTCCGTGAGGCGTGCGGATCTCGTACGTCCACCCTTCGCCGGGTCAGGCGCTGGGAGCCCGCCGATCAGGTACCTGTGGAATCCGACGGAATCTCCCTGGCCCGGTCCCTCACGGAGCACGTGCGGCGGACAGGAAAGCACTTCCTGCCGGAGCCGATGCTGGCCCGATTGAGCGATGTCCGGCATCGGCATGCCACAGACCGCCCGTTCCTCAACGCCTTTCTCGACTGCATGCTCGACAAGCACGAGGGGCGTATCTGGAACCGGACCTATCTTGCGCTGCCCGTCCTGGAGCTCCTCATGGACGAACGGAATTCCGGGCTGAGTGCGGACCGGATGTCCACCATGCTCATGTCCGACGTCGTTCGCTTCGAGATCGAGGCGGCACGCGGGTCCCGTGAGGGGCCGAGCCGGGGCCGGCCGGATCCGGCGACGCTGGGCACGCGGTTGCGGCATGCCGTGCGGTTCGTGGCGATGGGCCTCGGCCGGTCGGACGCCGGCGACCTGCCGTCACGGGTGGCGCACACACCCTCCGCCCACCTGGAAGATCTCGTCGATCACCTCCCCCGGCCACCGGCGACGGACGCCTGGCGCTGGTTCGACGTCACCGTCCAGCCCGTCTACGTACTGCATGACGAGTACTTCTTCATCCGCGTCCTCCAGACCCACGAAATGCTCTTCACCGCGATAGCGGCAGACATGAGATCAGCCATCGGGGCATTGCGTGCAGGAGACCTGGAGGGAGGGGCGGAGCGAATAGACCATGCGGTTGCCTTGTTCGAGCGCGCCGCCGCACTGTTCCGCATAGTCGCCACGATGCGGGCGGAACACTTCTCCGGTTTCCGGCAGTACACCCAAGGCGCCAGCGCCATCCAGTCCGAACAATACAAACGGTTCGAGAGCCTGTGCGGTGTTCCGCCCGTCCCACGCCTGCACTCGGCGGCCTTCACGAGCGTGCCCGCCGTGCGGGCCGAGGTGCAGGATGCCGGCCATGACAGCGTTGCCCGGGCGTATCTCGACCTCCGTGGTGAGGGAGGTCTGGGGCGGGCGGAGTGGCGTCGCCTCGACGCGGCGCTCGTCCGGTTGGAAAGCAGGCACCAGCGATGGAAGTCGGCCCACCGCAGTCTTGCCGCGCGCATGCTCGGCAGTGCGCACGGTTCGGGTTACACCGATGGCGTTCCGTACCTGACGGAATGCCTGGGGAACCGGCTGTTCTGGCAGCTGGGCACGAGCCCGTCGACCACATCGGACGCGTCGGCCGACCGACCCGCTGATTCCGGCACCGCTCAGCGGCCCGGGTGCGTTGTCAAGTCCCGAAAAGTCGCGACGTGACGTGATGCGATGCCGGCGGCTTACTCAAGACATGGGCTCACCGCTCAACAAGTGGTCCCACCCGCGTCAACTCTTGAAGGGGCGGGCCCCCGGGTCCGGCCGTTTCTTCAGCTTTTTTCGCGGGAGTGGAATTTCCATCATTCACGCCCCCACGACGTGGAGGCCATAATGGCAGTCAGGAGCGAGCAGATGCGCATAGCCACCATTTTCCCGATGTCCTACCTCGGGGGGAGAGTGTCGTGAGTTCACTACCTCCTCCGGGCGAGCGCCCCACCGGCCCTCCGTCCGGTCCGCTCTCCGAACGGCCGACGAACGAGCACCCTCCGCCGCCGGGGCCACCGCCACCAGGGCCTCCGCCCCCGCCGGGACCTCCCCCTGGTCCGCCGTCCGGCAGCGGCGGGTCGAGTGAGCCGGGTGAGCCGAGCCGGCCCGGCGGAGGGTCAGCTCACGGGTGGCGGTCGCGCAGGACCGTGCTGAGTGCCAGCAGCGCGGTGGTCATGGCGACGGCGGTGGTCCTCGCCTTCACCGTCATGGGCGGGAACAAGGCAGCCGGCGGAGAGGTCTTCCTCGAGGCCACCGCGGCGGCCGGCCCCGATCCGTTCACCCCCTCGACGGCCACGGAGTCCCAGGACGCCGAGGTCACGCCCGCAACCCTCGGCAAGTCGAAGGGCGGCACGAGCGACGCGCGCACCCTCGAGGTCCAGGGTGCGTACCCGGGGTTGTACGGGGGCACGCGGAACGTCGCGAGCTGCGACGTCGAGAAGCAGATCAAGTTCCTCACCCAGCACACGGACAAGGGGAAGGCGTTCGCCGATCCCCTGAAAATCGGGCAGCCCGACATCGCCGCCTATCTGCGGTCGCTGACGCCCGTACGGCTGGTCTGGGACACCCGGGTCACCAACCACGGGTACAAGGACGCGGCGGCCACCAGCTACCAGGCGGTCCTGCAGGCCGGCACGCCCGTCCTCGTCGACGACCGAGGCGTACCTCGCGTCCGGTGCGCCTGTGGCAACCCCCTGGCCCCGCCCGTCGCCGTCAAGGGCAAGCAGACGTACAGCGGCAAGGAGTGGTCGTCGTTCCAGTCCTCCGACCTCGTCGCGGTCAAGCCCGCCGAGAAGCCGGTGAAGACCGTCACGATGTTCGACCACGACCGCAAGGGATGGTACGAGCGCCCGAGCGGAGACGTGCAGGGCAAGCACGACCACGAGGTCCCACCCCCCAAGGGCCAGAAGCCCGACTCGCCGTACCCGGTCCTGCCCCCGCCGCATGACGGATCGGTGGAGAAGCCCCCGGTCAAGGAGCCGGAGAAGGGCACGGTTGAGAAGCCGCGCGAGGGCACGGTCGACAAGCCGGTCAAGCCCGTCAAGCCGGATGAGAACACGGGCGACAAGCCGAACGAGAACACGGGCGACAAGCCGAACCAGAACACGGGCGACAAGCCGAACGAGAACACGGGTGACAAGCCCGATAAGCCCGACAACACGGTCAAGGAGCCGGAGGAGGGCACGGTCGACAAGCCCGTCAAGCCGGTCAAGCCGAACGA
>NZ_JBICZH010000003.1:0-49054 GCF_043201995.1 Streptomyces sp. NPDC048258 | reverse complement strand
AAGCCCGACAACACGGTCAAGGAGCCGGAGGAGGGCACGGTCGACAAGCCCGTCAAGCCGGTCAAGCCGAACGAGAACACGGACGTCAAGCCGAACCAGAACACGGGCGACAAGCCCGACAAGCCCGTCGACAAGCCCGTCGACAAGCCCGTCGACAAGCCCGTCGACAAGCCCGTCGACAAGCCCGTCGACAAGCCGGGCGAGGGCACGGGCAACGGCACGGGCCAGGAGCACGGCAACGGAACGGGCAACGGCACCGGCCAGGAGCAGGGCAACGGCTCGGGCCAGGATTCCGGGGATTGACCACGGAACTCATCCGGGCCGGGCTCCCGGGGTGGCAGAGGTAGCCGGGGACGTTGGTGGCCGCCGCCCGCGACGCAGTACGGGAGCGGCCGGCTCGGAGGCGGAAGCAGCTCCGCGGACCTACGGTGGTCAAAGAGGCGGGGCGGGCCGAACCCCGCTCCTGAGGAGGCTGCCATGGAGGAGCACTGTGTCTGGGTGACCACCCGCCGCATCAGGGCGGGCACCTTGGAGGAGTTCGAGAGGGCGTGGCGCCCGGGTTCCGTCCCCGAAGGCATGCGCCGCGCGTATGCGTACTGGTCCGAGGACGGGCAGGAGATCACCGGAGTGTCCCTCTGGGACTCCAGGCAGGCGTGCGACGCGTGGCGCTCCTCCGACGCGGAGAAGCAGCGGCGAGAGGTCATGGCCCCCTACGTCGTCGAGGAGCGGGAGAGCTTCTACCGCGGAGGCGAGCTCACCCTTCCCGCACGGTGACCCGGGCCGGCATCCGGCCCGCGCGCTGTCGACCACCAGGCGCCGGGAACAGGCGACCGGGGACTCCCGCGCCTCCATGACCGCCGCCGTGCGGCCCGGCGTCAGGATCCTCGCGGCGGGTGGACCGTGAGGGTGCCCTCCGGGTCGCGGGTGAGGTCGGTGCCGAAAGCGCGGCTGGTGCGGGCGAGAACCTCGTGGAGCCAGTCGCAGTCCTCGCGTGAAGCGTGCCGCAGGCGCATCCGGTGGGCCTGCAGCGGGATGAGGCGGGCGTGGTCGAGCCGGCCGGTGTCCGGCTCCAGTGAGATGAAGTGCAGCAGCCTCAGATCGTCCCGGTAGTGCTCGTGGCCGCCGATGCCCTCGTAGTCGTCGATCAGGTCGCCGCAGCCGTAGAGGACCGGATGCCCCCGGTACACCTCGAACGGGCGCGGATGGTGCGAGGAGTGCCCGTGCACGACGTCCGCGCCGCCGTCGACGAGCGCGTGCGCGAAGCGAATCTGATCGCGTGGGACGGCGTAGCCCCAGTTGGAACCCCAATGGATCGAGACGACCACGAGGTCGCCGGATCGTTTCGCCCGCCGGATCCGGCCGGCCACCTCGGCCGCATCCGCATCCGAGGCCTCGTCGACGAAGTCGATCCCGCTCCGGCCCGCGGTGGCCGCCCAGGAGTGGGGGACACCGCTCGACGCCGTACCCAGGGAGAAGACCAGCAGGCGGCGGTTCCCGGAGAGGGAGAGAACCGCGGGCCGCCGCGCCTCGTCGAGGTCACGGCCCGCTCCCGCCGTCCGCAGTCCCGCGGCGGCGAGCGAGTCGAGGGTCTCGGCCAGCCCGTGACGGCCGTAGTCCAGGACGTGATTGTTGGCGAGGACGCAGACGTCGGGTCGGGCGGCTTCCAGGCAGGGCAGGTTGGCGGGATGCATCCGGTAGTGGACCCCCTTGCCGGGGGCGATGTCGTCACTCCGGGTGACGGACGTCTCCAGGTTGAGGATCCGGGCGTCGGGCGCGGCCGCGTCGAGAAGGCCCAGCGCCTCTCCCCAGGGCCAGGAGAAGGGCGCCCGACGCGGAACCGTGCCGTTCGCCGTCTCCGCCAGCTCGACGTACGTGCGGGCATCGGTGACGTACGCCTCCGGCAGGGCCGGGTCACCGGGGTGCGGAAGGATCTGGTCGACGCCGCGGCCGAGCATCACGTCTCCGGCGAGGAACAGCGTCACGAGTTCACCGCCCATCTCTCCAGGCTAAGGCGGTGTCGCTCCGGTGACGCCGGGCTCCCCACGCCGGCGCCCGCGTGCCCGCCCGGCGCCCGCGGGGCACCCTGGAGGCATGGCCCGAGCCAACGACCAGGTCGAGGCGCTGCTCCAGGAGTACGCGGACCTCATCGCGATCCGGGGCGGGGAGGCCTTCAAGGCGCGCGCCTACGAGAAGGCCGCTCGCGCCGTCGGGGGCTACCCGGAGGATGTCTCGACACTCGACGCCAAGGAGCTGTGCGAGATCCCGAACGTCGGCAAGTCGGTCGCCGACAAGATCCTCGAGTACCTGCGGACCGGCCGCATGTCCGTCGTCGACGAGGCCAGGAGCTTCGTGCCGGCCGGCGTGCGCGAGCTGATCACGATTCCGGGGCTGGGGCCCCGCAAGGCCATGCTGCTGTACGAAGAGCTGGGCATCACCTCCGTCGACCAGCTGCTCGACGCCATCCACCAGGAGCGGCTGCGTGACCTGAAGGGCTTCGGCGAGCGGACCGAGGACAACATCCTGCACGGCATCTCGGTACTGCAGAAGGCCGGTGAGGGCCGGATCCTCGTCAGCGCGGCCATGGACGTCGCCGAGCAGCTCGTCGCCGAACTGTCGGACATCCGCGGCTGCGTACGGTGCACGTACGCGGGCTCCCTGCGCCGCATGAAGGAGACCATCGGCGATGTCGACATCCTGGTGGCGGCCCGCCGGTCGGCTCCGTTCATGGACGCCCTCACCGCCCTCCCGCACACGGCCGAGGTCATCGCACACGGGGCGAAGAAGACCTCCGTACGGACCGTCACAGGCCTCCAGGTCGATCTACGGGTCCTTCCCCCGGCCTCCTGGGGTGCGGGGCTGCAGTACTTCACCGGCTCCAAGGCACACAACATCCGCACCCGCGAACTCGCGGTGCGCCAAGGCCTCAAGCTCTCCGAGTACGGGCTCTTCGACGCCGAGAGCGGGGAGAGCGTCACCTCCGAGACGGAAGAGGCGATCTACGCCAGGCTCGGACTGCCCTGGATACCGCCGACGCTGCGCGAGGACCGCGGCGAGATCGCGGCCGGGCTGCGCGGTGAACTCCCCGACCTCCTGACGGAGAAGGACATCCGGGGCGATCTGCACACCCACACCGACCTCACCGACGGGCTGGCCCCTCTGGAGGACATGATCGCCGCCGCTGCCGCCCGCGGCTACGCGTACTACGCGGTCACCGACCACGCCCCGAACCTCTCCATGCAGCGCATGACCAGCGAGAAGATCCTCGCCCAGCGCGAGCGGGTACGCGCACTCGACGGCGCGCACCACAAGATGCGGCTGCTGCACGGCACGGAACTCAACATCGGCCCCGACGGCTCCCTGGACTGGCCCGACGAGTTCCTCGCGGACTTCGACATCTGCGTGGCCTCCATCCACTCCCACTTCGACCAGAGCAGGCAGGAACTCACCCGCCGCCTCATACGCGCCTGCGAGAACCCGAACGTCGCCGTCATCGGCCATCCCACGACCCGCCGGATCGGCAAACGCCCGGGCATCGACGCCGACTTCGACGCGGTCTTCGAGGCCTGCGCGCGGACCGGCACCGCTCTGGAGATCAACGCGCATCCCGAGCGGCTCGACCTGTGCGACGAGGACGTCCTGAGCGCGAAGCGGTACGGCGTGAAGTTCGCGGTGAACTCCGACGCGCACGCCACCACGCATCTGCCGTACATGTGCTACGGGGTGGGCACGGCGCAGCGCGGCTGGTTGACCAAGGACGACGTCATCAACGCGTGGCCGCTGACGAAGCTGCGACGGTTTCTGAGCGGGAAGGGCACCTGACGGAGGTCGCCGACATCTCGCGGGCACAATTGGATCACTCGCCACGCGATGTGCCGACCTATCGATGGAGTGCCTTGTGGAACAACCCGATTCCGTTCCCTTCCCGCTCGACCCGGCTGCCGACCCCGCTGTCGAAGCGGCCGCGCTCCTCAAGCAGGGGTGCCCGGTCCAGAACGTACTGCTGCCCGGCGGGGTGACGGCGGTGGCCGCCCTCGACCACAAGACCGCGAAGCAGGTACTCGGACACGCTCACCTGACCAAAGACCCCGCCCACTGGCCCGCTCTGACGGACGGTCGCATACCGGACGACTGGGAACTCGGCGCGCTCGTCCAGGGCGCCGGGATGCTCCACGCGGGCGGCGAGGCTCACGCGAGACTGCGAGGCCTGGTCAGCGCCGCCTTCCGGCGCACGTCCATCGAGGCCATGAGACCTCGTATCGAGGACATCGCACACGCCCTGCTCGATCGGCTTGAGAGCGCCGGCACGGACGCGGTGGATCTGCGCGAAGAGTTCGCGTGGCAACTGCCGATGCAGGTCATCTGCGAGGTCCTCGGCGTACCCGCTACGGCGGTCGCCAAGCTGCGCGACGCGTTCGACCGGTTGGTGACACCTCAGCCGCTGGAGTCCGACCAGGGCGGAATCCTGGCGGCGCAGATGACGATCGCCGGTGAACTCACGCAACTGATCGCTCTGAAACGCGAGAACCCCGGCGCTGACCTCGCCACCGAACTGATCCGGGCGCGTGACGAGGACGAGGACAGGCTCAGTGACGAAGAGCTGGTCCAGACGATGTTCCTGCTGTTGATCGCCGGGCAGGAAACGACCGTCATCCTCATCACCAACACCGTGCACAGCCTCCTGAGCGACCCGTCGCAGGTGGCCGCGGTCCGTGCGGGCACCCACACCTGGTCGGACGTCGTCGACGAAGGACTGCGCCACTCGTCGCCCGTTCGCTACGCCCTCATGAGGTACGCCACCGAGAACGTCGAGATCGGCGGAGTGACCATCGCGAAGGGGGAGCCGGTCATCGCCGCACTCTTCGCCGCCGGCCGGGATCCGGAGGTACACGAGAACGCGGACCGCTTCGACCTGGACCGTTCATCCCGCCAGCACCTGGCGTTCGGTCACGGCGCGCACTACTGCATCGGCGCGACCCTGGCCAAGCTCGAAGCGGAAGTGGCACTCGGGGCGTTGTTCACCCGCTTCCCCCACCTCGCGCTCGCCACCGACGACCTCACCACCATGCGGTCCATCCCGCTCCAGGGGTTCGAGGCGCTGCCGGTCCTGCTCCAGGGCGGAACCGTGTAGCGGCTTCAGCGACGAGCAGGCCGTGAGCAGAAGGCGGCACCACCGGTACGACCGGTGGTGCCGCCTTCCGTCTCCGGGTGGCCCGGGCCGGGCCTTCTGCCGTGCCGTGTCGCTATCGGCGGCCGGAGAGGAGGCGGCGCCACCAGGGCCGGCGCGCCGTGCCGTTGACGACTGCCGCGGGCGGCACGGGGCCGGCCGGGCTCGGCTGACCCGCGGGGGCCGCGCGGCCGGCCTTGCCCGTGGCGGCCGCCTCGGCGTCGCCGCTGCTCCCGGCGCGGCGGGGAGCGAATGCAACGGGAAGGTTGTCGAGGCGGCTGGAGATCAGCGAGGTGGTCACGCGCAGTTCGTCCTCATGCCCGACGAGCTGGATGTCGGGCAGCCGCGCGAGCAGGGTGTCGATCCCCGTGTCCGCGATCGCACGACCGATGTCCTCGCCCGGGCATTCGTGGGGTCCGCTGCTGAAGGCGAGGTGCGAGCGGTTGCCGTGCACGGGCGTGGCCAGATCCGGCCGGATCTCGGGGTCGACGTTCCCGGCGGCCAGGTCCAGTATCACCAGGTCACCGGCCCGGATCTGCTGGGACCCGAGCTGGGTGTCGGCGGTCGCCCACCGGGTCGGCACCCGGGCGAGCGGTGGGGCGTCCCAGAAGACCTGGTCGAGCGCGTCCGGCAGCGTCATGGAGCCGCCGGACAGGCTCGCACGGAAGCGGTGGTCGGTCAGCACCATCTTCAGGGTGTTGGCGACCAGGTTGCTGGTGTTCTCGATGGCGGCCACCAGGGCGTGCCGCAAGTGCTCCATCACCTCGTCGTCGCTGAGTCCCGACTCGTGGCTCAGCAGCCAGCTGGCGAAGTCCTCACCGGGGCTGTCCTTCTTCTGCTTCACCAGCTCCGTCAGGATGCCCACGACGAAGGTGTTGCTCTCAAGAGCCGTCGCCGTCCCCTTGACCATGTCCCGTACGGCCGCACCCACTGCGAGCGCATTCACCTCGGGGACCCCGTAGAGACGCGCCACGACCAGGGCCGGAAGTTTCTCGGAGAAGTCGGCCACGAGGTCGGCCTTGCCGCTGCCTGCGAATTCTCCGATCAGCTGCTCCGTATAGCGGACGACGTAGCCCCGGATTCCGCGACGGCGGAAGCGGCCCAGGCTGTCGGTGATCGCGGCGCGCAGCCGCGCGTGCTCGCTGCCGTCGGCGAAGACCAGCAGCGGCTGCCAGGCGGTGACCGGAAGCAGCGGAGAGCTCGGGTCGAGCGTGATGTTCCATATGCGCGAGTCGTTGGAGAACAGCTTGGAGTTGCGCATCACCTCCAGGTTCTCCCGGTGCCCCAGGACCAGCCAGGCCGGCACGTCGCTCTGCAGGAGTACGGGTGCCACCGGTCCGTGCTTCTGGCGGAGGTCTCGGTACATGGCGTAGGGCGAGCCTTCCGCCTCCGGCCCGTACAGCCGCTGCACGGCGTCGGACCGGGCGCCTCCCTGCGCGTGCGCGGGGCATCCCGGAGGCGGTACCGAAGCGGTCGGGGTACCGGTTGCGTCTGGGTACGGGGTGGTCACGAATCCTCCGAAAGCAGCGGCGTGAAGAGCGAGCGGGAAGTACGTCGGGCACTGCTGGCCCAGACCTGGGCTCGGCCGGATCGGCGGCAGCACCACCGGTCGGCCGATGCGCCCACGATGCCGGATCGCACGCCCTGTAGGGCTCTGTCGCCGATGAGCGCCACGGGGGACCGGGAATCGCCACACCTGCGTGAGATGTGCTCTCGCGGACGGAGTGGCGTCACAGCAGCGACACGCAGCATAACGGGGGGTGCCGTCCGCTCAGTAGCGTGGTCCGGGCTCCAACTCCACCGTCGGCAGCGGGACGTGTCCCCTGGCCCGAGCGGCCGGGCGGGAGGAACCCCGGACGAGTTCGCGGATGTGCGGTGTGCTGCAGTTACCTGATCAAGTACACCCAGCTGGAGAGGAACTCAGAGTGTCAGACGTTGAGTTGCGGTCGGTGCCACGCGCACCCGGGGCGGTGCCGCTGCTTGGGCACGCCCTGAGCCTGTGGCGCGATCCTTTCGGCTTCCTCACGTCCCTGCGGCAGCACGGGGACCTGGTCCGCGTCGACCTCGGCACGATGCCGATGTACGTCGCCACTTCGGCGTCCCTGGTGCGCGAAGTGACGGTGACAAAGGCGCGCGACTTCGAGAAGGGCCGCTTCTTCGACCGGCTGCGGCCACTGGCGGGGAACGGCCTGGCCAATTCCGACGGTGAGATACACCGCAAGCATCGCCATCTGATCCAGCCGATGTTCTCCAAGGACCGCATCGCCGGGTACTCCGCCACCATGAGCCGCAACGCCCTGGCGCTCGCCGACTCCTGGACTCCAGGACAAGAGGTGGACCTGGAAGAGGCGATGGCGGAATACGCCATCGAAACCCTGGCGGCGACACTGTTCTCCGCGGACATCGGGCTGCCCGCGGTGGAAGCCGTACGCAAGAACCTGCCCGTCCTGCTGAAGAACCTGTTGGTACGCGCGGCCTCCCCGAAGTTCCTGGACCGGCTCCCCATCCGCGCCAACCGTGACTTCGACGCGGCATCGGCGAACCTGCGCCGGGTCATCGACGAGGTCATCCTCAGCGCTCGGCTCTCCGGGCACACCGACCGCGACGACCTCCTTTCGCTGCTGCTGCGCGCTCAGGACACCGAGAGCGGCGAGCGCCTCTCCGATGCCGAGGTCCGGGACGAGCTCAGCACCATCCTGTTCGCGGGAGCCGAGACGACCGCGGCGACACTCGCCTGGACCTTCCACGAGCTGGCCGCCCATCCCGAGATCGAGAAGCAGGTGGTCGCGGAGATCCAGGATGTCGTCGGCGACCGGCCGGTCACCATCTCGGACGTCCCTCGCCTCGGGCACCTCCGGCGGGTCCTCGACGAGGTGATCCGGCTGCACGGCGTGACTCTGCTCATGCGCCGCACCACGGCACCGGTCGAGCTGGGCGGCCACACCCTCCCTGCCGGAACGGAGGTGGCATTCAGTCTCTACGCCATCCACCGGGACCCGGATCTCTACACGGACCCCGACAGCTTCGACCCCGACCGCTGGCTTCCGCAGCGACAGGCCGCTGCCGCGCTCGGACGCGAGGCGTACGTCCCGTTCGGTGCGGGCAACCGCAAGTGCATCGGCGACACCTTCATCTGGACGGAAGCGACGATGGCCATCGCGACAGTGCTCGCCCGATGGCAGCTGAGGCCGGTTCCGGGCCACACGCCCAAGGAGATCCCCTCCGCGGTGGCGCGTGCCGACCGCATCCCGATGACGGTCGAATCCCGCCGGCGCTGACGCGGCGGGCACGGGCCCGGGTGCGCGGCGGGAACCTGCCCCGGGAAGGCTGCCTCGCCCGCCGGAGCCGACCGCTGTGGCCGGTTCGGTCCAAGACGCCTCCTCCATCGGAAGCCGAGGCGACCCGAGCCGGCCGGTAGCCCTTCTACGCGTTCTGTAGGGCCGGTATGCCGACCCGGGGCGCGGACTCCGGGAGGAGATCCCACCACCAGTCGACCGCGGCGATGCCGAGCGGTTCGTGGCGGGGGTCGGTGGGCGTGTCGCGGAACGTGGAGGGGATCCCTGCCGGGTGGTCGGGCGAGCTGTAGCGCACGGAGCTGATACCCCAGTCCTGAGCTGCCCTGATGTAGGAGGCGAGGCTGTACAGGTACTGGCGCAGCTGGGGGCTGCCGTGCTCCGACAGGCTGGCGCTCAGCCGCATGAACAGGCACATGGCACGGTCCCGCTGGGAAATCGCCGTAGCGAGTGCCTGGCCGGTGCTGAGCCCCTGCTCTTCCTCCAGTACCCGCAGGACGTTGAGGTAGTAGCCCTCTCCGGTGCACTCCTTGTGGTACGAGAAGATGTCGTTGTCCCAGGTGATGATGAACGACCCCAACTCCGCCACAGCCCGTACGTGCGTGCTGTCCCGTTCGGAGGGTTGCAGTTCGTAGCCCCCGCCCATCTCCAGCATCGGCAGTACCACCGTGGTCGCGCCGGAGCAGAGCCGCATCAAGGTGTAGTCGTTGAGATCGGGCACAGTGCCCCTGCTGCGGTGGGACGCCTCCCAGACCACTGACAGGAAGTACTCCCGCAGCGCTTCCACCCAGCGGGCGGTCTGCCCCACCGTGCCGTACCGGGCGACTCTGTACCGCAGGTCGCGCAGCCCCGCTGCGAGCGGGTCGTCCAGCAGCATCGGGGCCTGCGGGGTCTGCGCGACGCGCAGCAGACGCGAGAGAGTACCCGCCAAGTCTCCCGGACGGTGGCCCAGTTCCCCCTCCTCGCAATGCCCGTCATCGACGCCGAACAGCCAGAGCACGAAGTCCGCCAGGAGCGAGACGACCCCCTCGCGGCCCTCCGGAAGGATCCGCGCCGCGAAGTTTCCGATGTCCTGCCGCACCAGGCGGCTGCGCAGCTCCTCGGACCCGATGCGAAACGTTTCTGCCCACGCCGAGGTCTGGACATCGATCTCGGCGTGGCGCGGATGAATCGCAGGCGGGATGGGGGAGAAGAGCGGCGGGACAACCAGGTCAGGCCCCATGGCCTCCCTCTCAACATGGTGCAGGACGCCTCTGCGACGGCCGCGGACGGATGCGGAACCGGAGACCACTCGCACCTTCGGGTGATCGACTATGGCGCATAGTAAGCAGTCGTAGCGATTGATCCAATAGGACAATCTCACCGTTACAGGGTCTTGATCGGCTGCTCCGGACGGCAGGACTTCCGCAGATACGGCAGCCGGGCCAGAGGCGCGTCGATCCATACGTGTGCCGGGCCGACGTACGACCGGCCGTCGTCGGCGAGCCACGTGCCCGGCGGGATGAGGACCTCACGCCCGTCCGCGCCCTTGGTCACCACCGGAGCCACCATCAGGCCGTCGCCCAGCAGGAACTGGTCGGTGACAGGAACAGTGCGGCGATCTGGGCGTAGCGACCGATGACGAAAACGCAGAGGAAGGGCAGGAGGAACGCGTGGGCGGTGAGGTTGCGCCGAACGGCGCCGCGTTTCACGGGTAAGACCTCCGATGCGTGTTCGCGCCAACATGGTGGCGCGGTTCGGAAGCGTGTCGACAGCGCTCGGCCGAGTGTCAAGGGTTTTGGCCGACGCTCCTGTCGCTTCGTCAGTTACCTTGAATTCCAAGGGATTTGGAGCGTGCGAAAGGTGGCGGAAGGTCTACTGGGTCGGCCGAAGGGACTCGGTCGACGGTTGACCAACTCTGCATGTTCGCGCAAACGTGATGCGGGCCAGGAAGATGCCTGGGCATCACCGTGCGAGAGGAACAGCACCATGGCGAAGGATGGGCAGCGGCCACGCAAGCCCCGCTCCCCGGCTGCGGATCGCCCCAGGCCTCCGTCGATGGCGGACGTCGCGGCCATGGCAGGGGTAAGCCCCGTCCGCCGTCAAATGGCGGGGCCGCAACGGGGGCAAGCGTCCCGGCCGGATGCGTCTGTGGAGCTGGCAGGCCGTCGCGCAGGGTGCGGACGCCGTCATGTACTTCCAATGGCGGCAGTCCCGTGGCGGTGCGGAGAAGTTTCACTCCGGCATGGTCCCGCATGCGGGGGCCGAGACCCGGGTGCACGCCGAGGTACGGGAGCTGGGCCGCGAACTGGCCCTGGTGCCCGAACTGGCCGGCACGCGCATCCGCAACGAGGTCGCGCTCCTGTTCGGCTGGGACAACTGGTGGGCGCTCGAACTCGACTCGCATCCCTCGGACGGCGTGCGCTGCCTCGACCGCGTCCTCGACCACTACTCCCCCTGTTCGAAGCGGGCGTCGGCATCGATGTCGTACACCCCTCCGCGGACCTCTCGCCGTACAAGCTGCTCGTGCTGCCCGGCCATTACCTGCTGTCGGCCGAGAACGCGGAACGGATACGCGCGTTCGTGGCGGACGGGGGATCCCTCCTCGCCTCGTTCTTCACCGGGATCGTCGACGAGCACGACCGCGTGCACACGGGCGGCTGTCCCGCTCCGATGGGCGACGTACTGGGCGTACGCGTCGAGGAGTTCTGGCCGGCCGCCGTGGACGAGGCGGTTCCGCTCCGCGCCCCGGCCGGAGACGCCCCGGAGCCCGCCCCCGCGCCGGCGTCCCTGTGGCGCGAGGACGTGAAGCTCACCGGCGCCCGCGCCGAACTCTTCTTCGCCGGACCCGACTGGGACGACGACCGCCCCGCGGTCACGGTGCACACCCATGGCGCGGGGACTGCCCGCTACCTCGCGACCCGCCCCGATCCCGTCGCGATGCGAGCCGTCGTCGACCGCTCGCTCGCCGACGCGGGCGTCGCCCCCGTTCTGCCCGGCCTGCACACCGGTGTCCAGGCGACGATCCGGCACGGCGCGGATCACGACGTCCTCATCCTGCTCAACCACACCGACGACACCCATGAGGTGACATTGCCGGCCGACCGCCGAGACCTTCTCGACGATCGAAGGCCTCTCGTCCGCCACGTGGCCCTCGAGCCGCGGGGCGTCGCCGTCCTCGGCTCCGTGCTCACGTCCACCCCCAGCCCTCGGAGGGCACTGTGAGAAGACCCCTGCTACCGGCGATGGTCGCCGCGGCGCTCCTGCTCGGAGCGCTCGGCGCCTTCCCGGCCGGCGCGTCCACGACGACCGATGCTCCGGCGACGGCCGGCACACCGGCCGTCCTGTCCGACTCCTGGCGTGCGCCCCTCAGCACCCGGGGCCGCTACGTCGTCGATGCCGACGGCAACCGCTTCAAGCTCAAGTCCGCGAACTGGCAAGGGGCTCAGGGATCGTGGAGCGGCTCCGGCGACATCAACGACCCGGCCGGCCACCACGACGGTGAGAAGGCCGACCAGATGCCGCTCGGCCTGGACCGCGCGCCGATCCCGCGGATCCTCGCCGGCTTCCACGACCTCGGCATCAACAGCATCCGGCTGCCGTTCTCGAACGAGATGCTGCACGACCAGCGCCCGGTCTCCGACGCCTCGGTTGCCGCCAACCCCCAACTGCGCGGCAAGACCCCGCTCCAGGTCTTCGACGCCGTCATCGCCGCCACCACGGCCGAGGGCTTCGCGGTGATCCTCAACAACCACACCAACACCTCACGCTTCTGCTGCGGTCTGGACGGCAACGAACGCTGGAACACCAGCCAGTCCACCGCGCAGTGGGAGAGCGACTGGATCACCCTCGCCCGCCGCTACAAGGACAACAAGCGCGTCGTCGGCGCCGACCTCTACAACGAGGTCCGCCGCACCGTCACCGACGACGCCAACTGGAACTGGGGCAACGACCACGACTGGTGGGCCGCCTCCCAGCGGCTCGGCGACCGGCTCCTCACCGAGGCCAACCCCGACCTGCTGGTGATCGTCGAAGGGATCAACTGGCAAGGCATACCGGCCGACGGGCTGCCTCACGGGCGTCCCACACTCGAACCGGTACGTACCCTCTCGCACACCCTCGTCGCCTCGAACAAGCTGGTGTACGCGGCGCACTTCTACGGCTACACCGGGCCGAACCACACCGGCGCGACCGGCATGGGCGAGACCCACGACCCGCGCTACCAGGAACTCTCCCGCGAAGAGCTGTTCGCGACCCTGCAGCGCCAGGCGTTCTACGTCACCTCCGAAACCGGCCGCCACTTCACCGCACCCCTGTGGATCAGCGAGTTCGGCATCGGCAGCGACGAGACCAACGCGCAGGCACGCGCCTGGTTCGGCAATCTCGTGGACTACCTGATCGCCAATGACACCGATTTCGCCTACTGGCCCCTGGTCGGATGGGCCGGACACGGCACGTGGTCGATCCTCAACTACGATGCTACGGGCCGCCGTTCCGGCATCCTGGACGGCGGCGACTGGCGCGCCGCCGAGTGGAACCGGCTGGTCACCTCGCCGCAGAAGAGCGGCCAGGTCGCCGTCTCCGACACCTGGGACATGCTCAACCTCGACCACGCGGACGCGGTCCAGTCGGCACGCGCACGGACGCTCGGGGACTGGGACGCGGGAGCCCGCAAGGGGGCGTGCCCCGACGGACAGCGGCTCGTCGGCCTCGCGCACCGTGACGGGCGCGGGCTGTGCACCGATTCCGGGGCCGCCGGTCTGGCAGCCACCGGTCCGGCGCCGACCGTGGTGACCGACGAACGCCACGTACAGCAGGGCGATTGGGCGAGCGGCTACACCAAGTACCAGTGCGGGCCGGGCCAGTTCATGATCGGCTACAGCGTACGGGGCCAGGCGGTCTCGGCGGTCCTGTGCGCCCAGGCGGGCAGGCCCCTCGGGACGAACGGCCGGACCGTCTGGTTCGACCGGGGTGACAACCGGTCGGCCGGAGGCCCCGGGGGAGAGTTCGCGTACGGCACCTACAAGGGGCAGTGCGGAACGGACGAGTACGCCGCGGGTGTCGCCTTCACCGGAGCCTGGGCCAAGGGCAAGACACCGGACGCCCTGCTGTGCCGCAAGCTGTGACGGCCGGCGCCTGACCGCCGGCACCTGACGGCGCCGGTGCTGACCGCGGCCGGGTGACGGTCGGGATGTCCCTCGTAACGGGTGGTGGCGGGACGAGCAGCCTCGTCCGTCACCATCCGGCCCGGCCGGGCCGTGTCGCACCCTTGTCGAAGCCCCTGATTCGGCTCGCGCGGGATTTTCCCGGCTGCGATGGTGGGGGGAGGGAACGTGTCCATCGCACCTGACGCTTTCGGGAGGTCTCGTGTCGCACGCCTCCTCGCGTGTCCTGCGCCGCCTGCCCGCTACAGCGCTCGCCTGCGGGGCATGTCTGATCGCGCTGCTGCCGGGTCCGGCGCGGGCGTTCAGCGGCGGCAATCATGAGAAGATCACGCGCGCCGCCCTGAGCTGGGAGCCCGGGTCGTTGTCGGCGATGGCCGACTCCCGCGACGGGGCAATCGTGGCCAACGATCAGGGCGACTACTTCGACCTCGGCATCCTGCACTGTGACAACGCCGACCACCTCGCCCCGCGGTACGGGTCCGCGTACCCGCGTACCCGCGACCAGGCGACCACCGAACTGCTCGCCTGCATCCGCGGCTCCGTCGCCCGCCTGCGGGCCGCCGTCCATGACGCCGACGGGTTGGTGGACGCCCACGGCAAGGTCATCGCGCGCCAGAGCGACCTGACCTCTCCCTGCGCGTGGAACGGGAGGCCGGAACGCGCCAAGTGCAACGTCCTGGAACAGCTCGGCCGTGACTGGCACGCCATCGAGGACTTCTACTCGCACGGCAACTGGTCCGACAAGGCCGACGACGCCGTTCCGATCGGCACCACCAATCCGCCCGGCCTGAACCGCACCACCATCGCGCCGTTCCTCGACATCCGTCGCTACAGCTCCATGGACGACGCCGAGTGGACCCGGGAAGCCGCCGGCCTGATCCCCGAGGACCTGGCCACCGGCTGCTACCCCGACTTCGATTCGACCGGTTACAAGCCCACCGACTGCGCCGGACGCATCAAGCACAACGGCACCCTCAACAAGGACACCGAAGCCTCCGAGCGTTCGAGGAACGGCAACTTCCAGCGGGCTTCCGAGCTTGCCGCCCAGGACATAGCCCGTCAGTGGAAGGACTTCACGGCAGAGCTCATCGAGACCTACCCCGACCACAGGCGTGGTGAGCAGATGATCTGCGCGCTCACCCATGACACCCCCGCGTCCAGCTGTCCCTGAACGGAACCGCCGGCCGCCATCCGGTTCCGTCCGCACATGCGAAGCCTCCGGCCGGATGCTGCAATGGCCCCCTGGAGGTCTGTCCGGCGCCGTCGGGCTGCTGGACGGGCCCGCGGCCCAGAAGGCCGGACGCCCTGCCCGAAACGACGTACAGAACCGAGACGGGACCATCCCATGACGGCGTCGGATCCGAGCCCCGCGGGGCCTGGCGGGGGGACACAGCCCGAAGAGGCGGACCGGCTGCGTGAACTGCTGCGCAGCCCCGGCTATCTCAAAGGGCTCGTGTTCTGCGCCCTCATCGGTGTTCCGGTGTCGCTGGCGGCGTTCTGGTTCCTGGTCGCACTCCACGAGCTTGAGCACCTGATGTGGGGCGGTCTGCCCGAGGCTCTGGGGTGGGACGTCCCGCCGTGGTGGTGGCCGTTGCCGTTGCTGCTCGTGGCCGGCACGGCCGTCGGGCTCGTGGTCACCCACCTGCCCGGCGCCGGCGGCCACATCCCCGCCTCGGGGCTGCACACGGGCGGCATCACGTCGAGAGCCCTGCCCGGCGTGATCCTCGCCGCCGTACTCAGCCTTCCGCTCGGCGCCACGCTCGGACCGGAGGCCCCGTTGATCGCCCTCGGCGGCGGCCTGGCGCTGTTCTTCCGGGACCTGGCACGGGTGCCGGCAACCGTCCAGAGCACGGCCCTCCTGGGCGCGGCGGGAGCAGCGGCTGCGGTCGCGGTGATCTTCGGGAGCCCACTGATCGCGGGGGTTCTACTCATCGAGGTGGCCGGGGTGGGCGGGCCTCAGCTGTTCGCGGTCATGCTGCCGGCGCTGTTGTCGAGCGGGGTGGGCTCACTCGTGTTCACCGGCTTCGGCCGCTGGACCGGTTTCGACGCGCCCAGCCTTTCCGTGAAGGTGGGCGTTCCCCTTCCGCGGCTCGACGCCGGGGATGTGCTCTGGTCGGTCCCGATGGCAGTGGCCCTCGGCATCGTCATGCACCTGATCATGCGAGGGGGGCGGCGGACCGCGCGGTTCGTCGCGAAGCGTCCCGTCGTCCATACGACCCTGTGCGCCCTGGCAGCCGGCGTCTGCGCCGCCGTATACGCGCTCACCACCGGCCGGTCGCCCGCGAACGTGGCGTCCTCCGGCCAGGGGACGCTGAGCCAGATGGCCGCCGATCCGCATTCCTGGGGGATCGGGGCCCTGATCGCCGTGGTGCTCTGCACGAGCGTCGCCTACGCCCTGTGCCTGGGCAGCCTGCGAGGCGGCCCCGTGTTCCCGTCGCTGTTCCTGGGCTGTGCGGTGGGTGTGCTGCTCGCGCCCCTGCCGGGCCTGGGGGTCGTACCGGGAATGGCCGCGGGCATGGCGGCCGCGACGACCAGTGCCCTGCGGCTGCCGGTCAGCAGTATCGTGCTCGTCGTCCTGGTGCTCGGCAGCGTCGCCATGACCCCCGTGGTGATCCTCGCGGCCGTCGTGGCCTTCGTGACGACCCAGTTGCTGCCGCCCGGATCCCCCGTTCCGCCAGTGGGTAAACCCGCGGAACCGCCGACCGCACCGCCCCCCGCCGCCGGCGCGCCCGGCTCCGTCTGAGGTCGCCGCCGCGTCTCCTCCCGCGCGGTCGCCGAGGTGCGCCGCGGACCGCGCGCGCCGAGAGTGGAAGTACCCGGCCGGAGACGGCACCGGCCGGCGGTACCGCACGAGGGAGGCCGTATGGCGCGTCACCACGTGAGGGAAACCATGCGGGGACCGCCGCACGGAGTCCGGCGCGATGGGGCGGGTCCGGCCCCGTCCGGTCAGGGCGAGCCGGAAGCCCTCGGCGCGCACGTGCCCGCAACCGTGGTGCTCGTGACAGGCGTGGCGGGGTCGGGGAAGTCCACCGTGGCCCGTCTGCTGGCCGACCGGCTCGGCTGGGCGTACCAGGATGCCGACGACCTCCACACTCCGGCGAACCGGGCCAGGATGGCGGCCGGCGAGGCCCTGACCGACGAGGACAGACGCCCGTGGCTGGCTGCTGTCGCGGCATGGATCGACCGGCGGATCGCGGCGCGGGAGCCCGCTGTCGTCGCCTGCTCCGCGCTCAAGCGCGCCTACCGGGACCAACTGGCCGGGGGACGGCCTGAGGTACGTCTCGTCCATCTGCACGGGACACGGCAACTCATCCGGTCCCGGCTGCTGTCCAGGCAGGGCCACTTCTTCCCCGCGCGGCTGCTGGACAGCCAGTTCGCCGACCTCCAGGAGCCGGAGCCCGACGAGCACGCCTGCGTGGTGGACGTCGACCAGCCCCCGGAAGCCGTGACCGCAGCGGTCGTCGCCCAGCTCTCCGCCGTACCGACCGAGGAGCCGCACGTGCCCCCCACAGCATCAGGAGAACAGTGGCTGCTCCGCCACGGCGCGCAGGCGGCAGTGGTCGTCGAGCTGGGCGCCGCCCTGCGCCACTACGAGGTGGGCGGGCGGCCGCTCCTCGACGGATTCGCCGCCGACGAGCGGATCACCGGCGGACGGGGGCAGCTTCTCGTGCCCTGGCCGAACCGGGTGGACGGCGGGCGCTATCGCTTCGGTGGCGAGGACCTGCAACTCCCGCTGACCGAACCGGAGAACGACAACGCGATCCACGGGCTCCTGAGGTGGGTGCCGTGGAAGCTGCTCGCCCGCAGCGAGGACGCGCTCACGGTGGGCACCGTCCTCTTCCCGCAGCCGGGATACCCGTACCAGCTGGAGGTCGCCGCCGAGTACCGGCTCGGCCGGGAGGGGCTGGAGACCACCGTCACCACCACCAACGTGGGGGACACGGACGCGCCCTACGGCGTCGGCCAGCACCCCTATCTGACCGTGGGCACCGACCTGGTGGACACCGCGCTGCTGACCGTGCCGGCCCGCCACCGGCTCGCCACCGACGAACACGGCCTGCCGACCGCTGAGGAGCCGGTCGAGGGCACGGCGTACGACTTCCGCGCCGCCCGGCCCATCGGCGAGGAACGACTGGACACCGCGTACACGGGGCTCGACCGGGACCCCGCCGGCCACTGCGTGGTTCGGCTGGCGCACCCTTCGGGGCGACACGGCATCGACGTACGGCTCATCGAGGGCATCCGGTACGTGCAGGTCTACACGGGGGACACGCTGTCGGAGCCCGGGCGCCGTCGGCGCGGCGTCGCCATCGAGCCCATGTCCTGCCCGGCCGACGCCTTCCGCAGCGGCACGGCGCTCACCGTCCTGGAACCGGGCGGCAGCCACGTCTTCCGGTGGGGCCTGGCCCCGTGGGGATCCTGATGACCCCGGACACCGGGCCGTCGACGCCGAGCCCCATGACCGGTGACGCCTTTCGCGCGTTGTACGAGGAGCTGTGCGACAGGAGCCCGCGTGCCCCGGACGACCGGCGCGGTGCGCTCGGCCATCTGACGCCCGAGCGCGTGGTGGCCGCCGCCGCCGAGGTCCGCTCCGGACTCACGGTGTCCCTGGCCGCGCCCATCGAGACCCTGGCCGGCCCGGACAATCCCGACCCCGCGCACCACCGGATGATCGCCCCCGCCGCCGGTGAGAGCGGCCGCGCCGGGCTGCACTTCGCACGCGACCGGTTCGCGATGAACGTGCACGGGGACGCGGACAGCCACCTCGACGCGCTGTGCCACGTGCTGTTCGACGGGGAGCTCTACAACGGCGTGCCGGCGAGCAGCGTGACGCCCGAGGGCGCCCGTGAGCTTTCCGTCGAGGCCGTCCGGGACGGCATCGTCGGCCGTGGCGTGCTCCTGGACGTCCCGCGGCTGCGTGGCGTGCCCTGGCTGGAGCCCGGGGACCACGTGACCACCGACGACCTGACCGCGGCGGAGGAGGCCCAGGGCGTCCGGGTCCTGCCGGGGGACATGCTGTTCGTACGGGTCGGGCATCGCCCACGGCGCCAGGAGCGCGGCGCGTGGGACGCGGCACGGGCCCGGGCAGGCCTTCATCCCACGGCCGTGCGGTTCCTGGCCGACCGACAGGTGTCCGTACTGGGCGGGGACGGCAACAACGACACCGCCCCCAGCGCGGTGGCCGGGATCGGCTTTCCGGTGCACGTACTGGCGATGCACGCCATGGGCCTGCACCTGATGGACTACCTGCAGTTCGAGGAGCTGACCCGGGCGTGCGCCCGCGCGGGCCGCTGGTCCTTCCTGTGCGTGGTCGCGCCGTTGCGGCTTCCGTCGGCCACCGGCTCGCCCGTGAACCCGATCGCCGTTCTGTGACGGCCGCGCGCGGAGCCCCGTCGGGTCGCCGCTCGCGGAAAGGGGGGATACGTTCGAAGAGGTGGGGTGGCTGCCGTGTCCCGGCAGCGCGCAGAGAGAGGGCCCGCCGACAGGGCGGGGCCCACGAGCGCAAGGACGGTGGTCGCCGTGGGCGACTCCCCGCACTACGACGTCGTCATCATCGGTTCCGGCGCCGGCGGCGGTACGCTCGCCCACCGGCTCGCCCCGACCGGTAAACGCGTGCTCATCCTCGAACGCGGTGACTACCTCCCGCGCGAGCGGGACAACTGGGACTCCACCGCCGTGTTCGTGAAGGGCAAGTACCGGGCCCCGGAGTTCTGGCTGGACAAGCACGGCAACGAGTTCCCGCCCGAGGTCAATTACTACGTCGGGGGAAACACCAAGTTCTACGGCGCCGCCCTCTTCCGGCTGCGGCCCGAGGACTTCGGGGAGCTCCGCCACCACGACGGGCTGTCGCCGGCCTGGCCGATTCGGTACGAGGACCTGGAGCCGTACTACACCGAGGCCGAGCACCTCTACCTGGTTCACGGCCGCCACGGAGAGGACCCGTGGGAAGGGCCGTACAGTGCCCAGTACGCCTACCCGCCGGTCGAACACGAGCCACGGATCCAGCAGCTGAGCGACGATCTGGAGAAGCGGGGCCTGCACCCGTTCCACCTGCCCATCGGCGTCGACCTGAGCCAGGACGAGAACGGGCGGGCCACCAGCTCCAGCGTCTGCATCCGCTGCGACCGCGTGGACGGCTTCCCCTGCCTGGTGCGCGGCAAGTCGGACGCCCAGGTGATCTGCGTTGAGCCCGCCCTGCGGCACCCGAACGTCGAAATGATCACCAACGCCCGGGTGGTCCGGCTGGAAACCGACCCGACCGGACGCAGTGTCAACAGCGTCGTCACCCGGAGCGAGGACGGGCTCGAGGCCTCCTACACCGCGGACATCGTGGTCGTCGCCTGCGGGGCGGTCAACTCGGCGGTACTCCTTCTGGCCTCGGCCAACGACCGCCACCCCCGCGGGCTGGCCAACAGCTCCGACGTGGTCGGCCGGCACTACATGCGCCACAACAACCTTGCGCTGATGGCCATTTCGAAGGAGCCCAACGCCACCAAGTTCCAGAAGACCCTGGCCCTGCACGACTGGTACCTCGGCGCCGACGACTGGGAGTACCCGCTGGGCGGCATCCAGATGCTCGGCAAGTCGGACGCAGACCAGATCCACGGTGAGGCGCCCCGCTGGGCGGGTGCCGTGACCCCCGACATGCCCTTCGAAGTCATGGCCCACCACGCGGTCGACTTCTGGCTGTGCGGCGAGGACCTTCCCCTCCCCGACAACCGGGTCACCGTCGACGGCGACGGCACCATCCGTCTCGTGCTCGACGAGACGAACAACATCGAGGGTCTGAAACGCCTGCGCCACAAGCTCCAGGGCATGCTCAGCCATCTGGGGATGCACGAGCACCAGCTCCTGTCGCGCAGCATCTACCTCCACAAGGGCATGCCGATCGGCGCCACGGCGCACCAGGCCGGCACCGTCCGGTTCGGCGACGACCCGGCCACCTCCGCCCTGGACGTGAACTGCAAGGCCCACGATCTCGACAACCTGTACGTGGTCGACACGAGCTTCTTCCCGAGCATCGGCGCGGTCAATCCGTCCCTCACGGCGATCGCGAACGCCCTCCGCGTGGGCGACCACCTGGTGGAACGGCTGAGCTGACCCCGCGGCTTCCTCCGACCGGGCGTTGATGCTGGGCCGCGTGGCTCAAGAGCACCTCGCCCGGGCCGCCGATCTCCGAAGAGGGTGGTTCGGTGGCGTTCGGACCCTGTCGGGCCGCGGTCCGGCGGACCGGATCGGGCAGTCGAGGAGGCAGTCGATCGTGAGTTCCACCGAGGGCGTACCGCAGGGAGTGATCCCCGCTCACCTGCTCAAGGGCCAGAAAGCGCTGGTCACCGGCGCCAACAGCGGAATCGGCAAGGCAACGGCCATCGGCCTGGGCCGGGCCGGCGCCGACGTGGTCGTGAACTACGTGGCCGGCGCGGAAGAGGCCGAGAAAGTGGTCGCGGAGATCGCCTCCTTCGGCGTACGCGCCGCCGCGTACGAGGCGGACGTGTCCCAGGAGGACCAGGTCGTGGCCATGATGGACCGGATGGTCCAGGAGTTCGGCACGATCGACATCCTGGTCGCCAACGCCGGACTGCAGCGCGACGCCCCGTTCGAGGAGATGACGCTCGCCCAGTGGCAGAAGGTGCTGGACGTCAACCTCACGGGCCAGTTCCTCTGCGCGCGGGAAGCGACGAAGGAGTTCCTGCGGCGCGGCGTCGTCCCGGAGGTGTCCCGTGCGGCCGGAAAGATCATCTGCATGAGCTCGGTCCACCAGGTCATTCCCTGGGCGGGGCACGCGAACTACGCCTCCTCCAAGGGGGGCGTGCAGATGCTGATGGCGACCCTGGCCCAGGAACTCGCGCCCAAGAAGATCCGCGTGAACGCGATCGCTCCCGGAGCCATCAAGACACCGATCAACCGGAGTGCGTGGGAGACGCCACAGGCTCAGGAGGATCTGCTCCGGCTGATCCCGTACGTGCGCATCGGCGACCCCGAGGACATCGCCCAGGCGGCCGTGGCTCTCGCCTCCGACCTCATGGACTACGTCGTGGGCACCACGCTCTTCGTGGACGGCGGGATGACCCTCTACCCCGGCTTCGCCACCGGCGGCTGACCCGACTGCCATCCCGAGCGCCGAAGGAACGTATGCACACCACGGTCCACCTGCTGGCGGCAGACGCCCCCGCGCAACTGCTCCCCGCCAGGGAGCTCATGGCGTTCACCCTCGCCTCCCACATCATCCTGGTGCCGATGGGAGTGGCGCTGCCGCTCATCACCCTCGTCATGCACTACCGCGGGCTGCGCCGCGGCGACGCGACAGCCCTGCTGCTGGCCCGCCGCTGGTCGGCCGTGATGGCCGTGCAGTTCGCGATCGGCGTCGTCACCGGCACCGTACTGTCGTTCGAGTTCGGCCTGCTCTGGCCGGGGCTGATGGGCAAGTGGGGCGACGTCTTCGGCATCGGGTTCGGCGTCGAGGCCTGGGCGTTCTTCCTCGAAGCGGTGCTCATCGCCATCTACCTGTACGGCTGGCGCAGGCTGAAGCCACGCACCCACTTCCTGCTCGGGCTGCCGCTGCCGGCCGCCGCGCTGCTGGGGGCCTTCGGCATCCTGGCCGCCAACTCGTGGATGAACACCCCCCAGGGGTTCTCGCTCGACTCCCAGGGCAACCCGGTCGACGTGAACGTCTGGAAGGCCATCTTCACCCCGATGTTCGGGCCCCAGTACTGGCACTTCGTGGTGGCGATGCTGGTGACGGCGGGCTACGTCGTGGCAGGCGTCTACGCCGTCGGCTGGCTGCGCGGCCGCCGGGACCGCTACCACCGGCTCGGCTTCACGGTCCCCTTCACCATCGCCGCGGTGGCCACTCCGGTGCAGTTCATGCTGGGCGACTCGATCGCCCGGCAGGTGTTCCACAAGCAGCCCGTGAAGTTCGCGGCGATGGAGATCGTCTGGGAGACCGACACCCACGTTCCGGAGTACATGTTCGGCCGGCTCCATCCGGACGGCACCGTCTCCGGCGGCATCAAGATCCCCCAGCTCGACTCCATCCTGGCCGGGTTCAGCCCGGACACCAAGGTGACCGGGCTGACCTCCGTGCCGGCGAGCGACCGCCCGAACGCCACGCAGGCCACGATCGCCCACTGGGCCTTCGACATCATGGTCGTGATCGGATCCCTGCTCGTACTCCTCGCCCTCTGGTACGGCCTGGTCTGGCTGCGCCATCGCCGCATTCCCCGCTCGAAGTGGTTCTACCGCAGCGCCGCGTGCGCCGGTGCCGCCTCCGTCGTCGCCGTCGAATGCGGCTGGATCACGACCGAGGTGGGGCGCCAGCCCTGGATCGTCTACCAGAACATGCGCGTCGCCGAGGCCGTGACATCGACCCGCTCCACCACCCTCTGGATCATGTTCGGCCTGGTGATCGTGGTGTACCTGTTCATCTTCGGGGCGTTCCTCACCGTCCTGCTGAAGATGCGCGACCGCTGGCGCCTGGCCGACGAGCAGACAGGCGGGGAGCCGGTCGAGGCACCGGAGGCAGTCACCCCGTACGGCCCACGCCCTCCTGTCCCGGCCGGCGACCCCCACTCCTCGGGAGACGGCGGCACCACTCCGCCGGGGGGTGACGGGCCGTGATCGCCGACCTCGTCGCTGTCGTGATGCTGCTCGCCGTGACCGCCTACGCCTGCGCCGGCGGAACCGACTACGGGGCCGGCTTCTGGGACCTGACGGCCGGCGGGGCCGAGCGCGGCAAACGCCCCAGATGGCTGATCGATCACGCCATGGCCCCCGTGTGGGAGGTCAACAACGTCTGGCTGATCTTCGCCCTCATCATCATGTGGACCGGGTTCCCGGTGCTGTTCCAGACCGTGTTCACCGCGATGTGGCTCCCGCTGGCGCTGGCCGCCCTCGGGATGGTCCTGCGCGGCGCCGGATTCGCCCTGCGCAAACCCAGCCGCCGACTGGCCCGGCGGCGCCTCTACGGCGCCGCGTTCGCCATCGCCTCCGTGCTCACCCCGTTCTTCCTCGGGGTGGTCGTCGGCGCCATCGCTTCCGGCCGGATCGCGCCGGGCACCGAAGCCTCGGCGGACGCGTGGGCCGGCGCCGCGTCCCTCCTGTTCGGGCTCCTCACCGTCGCCGCGACCGCACTCCTCGGCGCCGTGTTCCTGACCGCCGACGCCGCGCGCTTTGACGCACCCGACCTCGTCGGCTACTTCCGGCTCCGCGCCCTCCTCAGTCTCGTCGCGGTCGCCCTGACGGCGGTGGGCGTGCTCCTCGTCACCCGCGGCGACGCCCCCCACGTCTGGCACGGACTCACCCACGGCGCGGGGCTCGCCCTCGCGGTCGTGTCCGCGGTGTTCTTCGCCGCCACGGCGCTGCTCGTGCTGCGGGGAGAGGCTCGCTGGGCCCGCTTCAGCACCGTCGGCGTCGTCGCCGCGGCCGTGTTCGCCTGGGGCCTCGCCCAGCGCCCCTACCTCATCCCCACGTCCCTGACCGTGGCGGACGCCGCAGGCGATTCCCAGACGCTGACCTGGCTGTCGGTGGTCAGCCTCGTCGCCCTGCTGCTCATCGTCCCGGCCGTCTTCCTCCTCTACTGGCTGGACACCCACGGCGAGCTGGAGCCCCTCACCGAATCCGACCTGCGGCGGACCCGCCCCACGCGGGGTGACGCGGCCGACGGCGACTGACCTCCGGAAGGTCGTCGAGTCCCCCATCGCGCCCGTGAGGCGAGGAAGGAAACCGCTGTGAGCGAGGACGACATCCTCCTCGGCATCGCGCTGATCGTGGCCCTGGCCACCATCTGCCAGATCCTCGCGAGCAAACTGCGCGTCCCCGCGCTGATCCTGCTGCTGCCGGCCGGCTTCGCCGCGGGCGCCCTGACCGACATCGTCCATCCGGACCAGCTGATCGGGGAGGAGTTCTCCGCCCTGGTGTCCTTGTCCGTGGCGGTGATCCTCTACGACGCCGGGCTGGGCCTCGACCTGCGCAACCTCACGGGCCACACCCGCGCGATCGTGGGCAGGCTGCTGCTTTTCGGAGTCGCCCTCACCTTCTTCGGCGTCTGTGCCGTCGCCCCGGCCCTGTTCGGCATGTCGCTCAGGGTGTCCGCGATGGTGGGCATGATCCTCGTCGTGTCGGGGCCCACGGTCGTGGGGCCCCTGCTCCAGTACGTGCGGCCGACGGACAAGGTACGGCGCCTGCTGATCTGGGAAGGAACGCTGACCGACCCGATCGGCGCCATCCTCGGAGCGCTCGTCTTCCACGCCATCGCCACGACGCACCAGATCGACATCGGCCGTGGGTACCAGCTGGGCCAGTTCGTCATCAGCCTGGCCGTCGGCCTCCTCGGCGGAGCCGTGGGGATCGCGCTGCTGTGGCTGACCCTGCGCGTGCTCCGGCTCGGCGAGGCGCTCGGGACGCTGGCGCAACTGGCCACGGTGATCGCCGTGTCGGCAGGATGCGACATCGTCCGCGACGACACCGGGCTCATCGCCGCGATCGTCACCGGGATGGCCGCGGCCAACATCCGGGGCTTCGACATGCCCGCTCGTCGGCCGTTCTTCGAGACACTGGTCCAGCTGATCATCGGGCTGCTGTTCATCTCCATCTCGGCCAGCGTCACCCCGGCCTCGCTCACGCCCGTGCTCCTCCCCACGCTGGTCCTCGTGGCGTTCCTCGTCCTCGTGGTGCGGCCGCTCGTGGCCTTCACCGCCACGATGGGCAAGGACATGACCATGGGGGAACGGGCGTTCGCGGGATGGATGGCCCCGCGCGGCATCGTCGCGGCCTCCACCGCGGCGGCCTTCGCGGCGAGCCTCGTCGAACTGGGGCTGCGCGGCGCTTCCAAAATCCTTCCCATCACCTTCCTGGTGATCGTCTCGACGGTCGTGCTGTACGCCCTGACCGCCGGCCCCGTGGCCCGGCGGCTCGGCGTCGCCACGCCGAACCGCACACGGCCCCTCCTGGTGGGCGGCGCTCCGTGGGTGATCGCGCTGGGAACAACCCTGCGGTCGGCGGGGCTCGACGTGCAGATGTGGGCGGGACTGGAGGAGGAGCGCGAACGGATCAAGGACGCCGGAATCAAACTGGCCAGAGGGGACCTGCTGGCGACGGCCACCAATCCCAGGGCGCGACTGGAGGGAGTCAACGCCGTCTTCCTGCTCACCGATGACGACGACTTCAACGCGCTCGCCTCGGTGGTGGTCGAGGGCAACGTCGAGGGCCCCGTCTACCGGGTGGGGCCGCCCCACGAGAGCCATGGTGTCGTCGCGCCCTACACGGGCGGCGCCGTCCTGTTCGGCGGCTCGCTCGTCCGGCACGTCCTGGCGGGACGGTACGAGCAGGGCGCCCGGTTCCTGGTGCGGCCCGCGTCCGATCCGCTCCCGCCGGGACACGAAACGCTGTTCGTGGTCCGTGACGACGGCCGGCTGGAGCCGGCCGAGGAGACGCAGGCCGTCATCCCGGAAGCGAGCGACCTCGTCGTTCTGCTCGGCCCCGTACCGTCGGAGCGGCAGCACCCGCCCGAGGACTCCGCCCCGCCCGCCGACTGAGCGGTCCGCGCCCGGCGCCGGTCGCCCGGCCCCTCCGCCTAGCTGCCGCCCTCCCGCATGCGGTTCAAGGTCTCGTCCAGCGTGATGGCCGCATCGATGAGCGCCAGGTGGGTGAACGCCTGTGGGAAGTTGCCGAGCTGCCGGCCCGTCAGGGCGATCTCCTCGGAGTACAGGCCCAGGTGGTTGGCGTACGTCATCATCTTCTCGAGCACGAGTCTGGCCTGATCGGTCCGCCCGGCCCGTGCCAGGGCGTCGACGTACATGAAGGTGCACAGGGAGAAGGTTCCTTCGGAGCCGCGCAGACCGTCGGGCGAGGCCTCGGGGTTGTATCGGTACACCAGGCTGTCGGTGACCAGCTCCCGGTCCATCGCGTCCAAGGTGGACGTCCACATCGGGTCGTCCGGCGTGATGAAACCCACCGTCGGCATCCGCAGCAGCGACGAGTCGAGCACATCGCTGCCGTAGTGCTGGACGAACGCCTTGCGCGCCGGGTCCCAGCCCTTGGCCAGCACCTGCTCGTAGATGTTGTCGCGCTCGGCGGCCCAGCGGGAGCTCTCGGCCGGCCGGCCGTGGGCGACCGCCAGCCGCAGCGCGCGGTCGAACGCGACCCAGGACATGACCCGGCCGTAGGTGAAGTGCTGGCGCCCGCCGCGGGTCTCCCACAGCCCCTCACCGGCCTGGTCCCAGTGGTCCACGAGCCAGTCGAGCAGGGTGCGCAGCGATGTCCAGCCCTGGATGTCCAGGTGGATGCCGTGCTGGTGGGCGAAGGAGATGCTGTCGAGTGCCTCGCCGTAGATGTCCAGCTGCAACTGGGTCGCGGCGCCGTTGCCTATGCGCACCGGGGCGGACCCCTGGTACCCCTCCCAGTGCTCCAGGGTCTCTTCGTAGAGGTCGGAGGAACCGTCCACCCGGTACATGATGTTCAGCGGTCCCGTGTCGGTGGCGGATCCGGCCTTCTCCTTCACCCGGTCGCCCAGCCAGCCGATGAATGCCCTCGCCTCCTCCGTGAACCCCAGCCCCAGCAGGGCGTACACGGAGAAGGACGCGTCACGGATCCAGGTGAACCGGTAGTCCCAGTTGCGCTCGCCGCCCAGCTGCTCCGGCAGCCCCGCCGTGGGGGCCGCCACCAGGGCGCCGCTGGGTGCGTACGTCATCAACTTCAGGGTCACGGCGGAGCGCTCCACCGTCTCGCGCCATCGGCCCGTGTACCGGGACTGGCGGAGCCACGACCGCCAGTACTGCCTGGTGTCGTCGAAGAGCTGCTGGAACTCGCCGACACGGATCTCGCGCGGCGGCCCCTCCGCGGCCGACTCCATGACCAGACCCCGCTGTTGTCCGGCCTCCAGCGCGAGCGAGACGCGCAGGTCGTGATCGCCGGTTTGGGTGTGCACCACCCGCTCGTCCTCCGGCTCCCGCACCACGCTGAGGGTGAGTTCCAGGCCGTCCGAGGCGAACACCGCTCCGTTCGCGGTGATGTGCAGTGTGTGGGGCTTGCGGCCGTAGTCGAACCGTGGGGCGATCTCGATCTGGAAGGTCATGCTGCCGCGTACGCACCGGAGCATGCGGACCAGGCGATGGCGGTCCGTGGCCGTCCCCCCGGTCACCGGCATGAAGTCGACCACCTCGCCGGCACCGGACTCGGTCATGAATCGCGTCACGAGAATCGCGGTGTCCGGCAGGTACAACTGCTTCGTGGTGTACGTCTCGTCCGCCGGTCTGACCGAGAAATGCCCGCCCTTCTCCCAGTCGAGAAGAGCCCCGAACACGCTGGACGAATCGAATCGCGGGCAGCAGAACCAGTCGATCGTTCCATCCGTGGTCACCAACGCCGCGGTCTGCAGATCTCCGATCAGGCCATGATTTTCGATCAGCGGGTAGTCAGCCATGGGAGGACCCCTTCCGACGCCACCCAGTCAGCTTAAGCGCGGAATTTCCGGCGAGCCCGCCGAGCGGGCTGCCTCTGCGACTGCCGGGAACCGCCTTTAACATGGGAACGCACGAACTGGACGTTCAGGCCGCAATGCACCGCCGAAATCCGGAGGCTGCCCGTGGTGTCGAACCTTGCGCAGGCTCCCCGATCCTGCACAGGCCTCCGGTGTGGACTGCGCGCGAGCCGACGATGATGTCCTGGGCGGCGCGCTTCCGGTTGCGGCAGTACGCCAAAGCAAGCCTGTGGATCATCCCCCTGATCGGACTCCTGCTGGGGGCGGTGTTGGCCGAATGGGCCGCCGGCGTGGAGGGAGCGGGCTGGCTGCCGGACAGCTGGCAGTACTCCGCGACGACGGCGAGCAGTGTGCTCAGTTCTGTCGTCGGGGCCATGGTCGCGCTGCTGGGGTTCGTCGTGACCATCGGCGTACTCGTCGTCCAGCAGGCCACGGGAACCCTGTCCCCGCGCTACATGCGCCTGTGGTACCGCGACCGGCTGCAGAAGGCCGTGCTGGCCACGTTCGCCGGAACATTCGCGTACGCCTTTTCCCTGTTGCGCAAAATCGAGTCGGACGCCGTCCCCGACCTGGGGGTGACCCTGTCCGGCGTGGCCGTCTCCGTCAGCCTCATGCTCCTGCTCATCTACCTCAACCGGTTCACCCACAACCTCCGTCCCGTGGCCATCGCCGACCTGGTGGGGCGCTTGGGCGAGAAGGTGCTCATCCGGGCGACGCAACACATCCACCGCTCCTCGGCGAGCGACGAGGCTTCCGTGCCGTCTGCCGGTCCGGTGACCCGCATCCGGTCCGAACGGGGCGGAGTCATCCAGGCGTTCGACGCGGCGGGGCTGATCGCCACCGCCGTCCGCCACGACTGCGTCCTCGTCCTGGCCCACCAGGTCGGCGACTTCGTACCGCCCGGCACCACCCTCGTAGAGGCCCACGGCTCCGCGCCGGAACCCGACCCACGGCGGGTGACCGGACTCGTCGCCCTCGGAACCGAGCGCACCATCGAGCAGGACCCGGCCTTCGCCCTGCGCATCCTCGTCGACATCGCCATCCGTGCCCTCTCTCCCGCCGTGAACGACCCCACGACCGCCGTCCAGGTGCTCAACCACGTCGACACGTTCCTGCACGTGGTCGGCCGGGCCCGACTCCGCGGCCGGTACGTCCTCGCCGACGGCGGGGGCCGGCCCCGGCTGGTGGTGCCGGGCCGCGGCTGGGAGGACTACCTGCAGCTCGGCGTCACCGAAATCCGTGAGTACGGGGCCACGTCCCTCCAGGTGTGCAGGCGGCTCCGCGCGCTGCTGGAGGACCTGCTCGAAACCCAGTCGGCCGAGCGTCTTCCGGCGGTACGCGCCGAGCTCGCCCTCCTCGAGGAATCCGTCCAGCGGGCGTTCACCGACCCCGCCCGCCGCGCCACCGCGCAGACGGCCGACCGGCAGGGCATCGGCGGTGGGCGGCGTCCCCGGAGCGATCCCTCCCGGTGAGCCGTTCACTCCGAGGTCCCCGAGCCGGTGATTCCCGGTGGCGGGGTGTCAGGTGTTGATCCGGGTACCCGGTACGGCCGCGCCTTACGGTGAGTTGTGTGACGGAACAAGCGGCGGACGCCATGGCCACGGAGATGGCCACGGCACAGCTCAAGGAGCGGCTCTACGCGACGATCACCATGATCTCCGTCGTCATCGGGCTCGCGGGCAGCAGCCATGTGACCGTCCTCGGATCCGTGGCGACGGTCGTGACCGCCTCGGTGGGCCTGTGGCTGGCCGCGCTGGTCGCCGATCAGCAGGCCCATCGTGTGACGCGCGGAGCTCTCGCACGGGGACGGGAACTGCGCGCGATGCTCTTCGTCAGCAGTCCGCTGCTCCTGTCCGCGGTGGGCCCGCTCGTTCTGATCGGCCTCTCGGCGCTGGGAGTGATGGGCCTGGAGACGGCCCTGCTCACGGCAGCCGGGGTCAACGTCGCCACCTTGTTCGCGTGGGGGTGCTACGGCGGGGTCCGTATGGGCGGAGGGACGGTGTTCGCGCTGCTCGCCGGCGCGATCGACGCGGCGATCGGCACAGCGGTCGCGGTGGTCAAGGCTGCCGCCGGACACTGACGCCCGCCCGCAGCCAAGGGGCGGGGTCGGCGATCAGCCCGCCGTGGAACCCGAGACCTGGTCGTCGGCCGAGCTCAGCCGACGTGCGAGTTCGGCGTAGGCGCGGCCCTCCCGGACCTCGCGTACGTCATCACCCGCATCGGCGAGTCGTTCGTGTACGCGGATCTGATCACCGGCGACGAACCCGACGCGACCAAACCGGCGGCCGCCGTCGCCGCGCTGCTGCGCTGAACCGGTTGCTACGGGGGGCGGCCCGGTGGCCTCCCGGCCAGGATCGCCCCCCGGTCCTCAGCCCGAGACGGCCTCGGCCCAGCCGCGGTTGACGGTCTCTCTCGCCTTCTCCGTCTGTGCCTCCGTCGGAAACGCCGGCGTGCCCTCGACCGTCGGAAGTTTCGCCGCGGCGGCCTTGTCGAGGGTGCCGTCCTTCTCCATGGCCTCCATGAGGACAGGTCGTGCGAAGGCGCCGAGCCGGATGTTCTGGCCCTCCGGGCTGAAGACGTACTCCTGCCACAGACGTGCCGCCGCGGGGTGCGGGGCGTCCTTGTTCACCCCGTTCGCGTAGTACTCGGCGAAGCTGCCGTCGAACGGGATGGCGGTCCGCCAGTCGACGTCCACGCCCTTCCGGCGGAATTCGTCGGCGTATCCGAGGTTGAGGAAGTCCCAGTCGATGCTGATCGGGGTCCGGCCCTTCGCGATCGTGGCCGGTGTGGATTCGACCGGGTTGAAGTTGCCGTTCTTGCTGAGCTCGGCGAAGAAGTCGATGCCGGGCTGGATGTCGTCGAAGGAACCGCCGTTCGCCAGGGCCGCCGCATACACGCCGGCGAAGGCGGAGCCGGACTTGGTGGGGTCGCCGTTGAGCGAGACCTGGCCCTTGTACTCGGGCTTGCGCAGATCGGCGAAGGTCGAGGGGCAGGTCTTGACGCGCTTGGCGTCACAGCCGATCGAGATGTAGCCGCCGTAGTTGTTGTACCAGCGGGCGTGCGGGTCCTTCTGTTCCTCGGGGATCTGGTCGAACGGGGCGACCTCGTACGGAGCGAGCAGGCCCTGCCGGGCCGCGGACTGCGCGAACGAGCCCCCCACGTCGACCACGTCAGGGGCGCGGCCCTCGCCCCTGTGCTCCTTCAGGGCGTTGACCTCGTCCTGGCTGGTACCTTCCGGGTTCTCCACCATGACCTTGATCCCGTACTTCTTCTCGAAGCCGTCGATCAGTGCGCCGTAGTTGGCCCAGTCGCTCGGGAGCGCGATCGTGTTGAGCGAGCCCTCCTTCTTCGCCGCCGCGGTCAGTGCCGCCATCCCGCCGGCGTCCGCGGCGGAGGTGGCCACCGCGGGTGCTCTGGGCGCGGCGGGGGGCTCGTCTCCGCAGGCGCCGAGGGGCGCAACCGCGAGGGCCAGGAAGGCGGCGACGGAGGCTGTCCGGCGGCGGGGTGCGGGCACAAAGGCTCCATAACGGCGGTCGTGTACTGATCGAGGCCAGCGTACGTTCGGCGGCCTCGGCAGCGCAGTCCCAGACGGTGGTGTCCGCTGTCTTCCCCGCGGCTGCCGTACCGGCGCGTTCTCAGAACCCCTCGTCGTCCCACCCGGCCAGGAGCGCCTCCCCGAGATCCATCGCGGGCGGCGCGGCCCCGTCATGGAGGGCCTGCTCGCTCCAGATGATCTTGCCGCGGGCGGTGTAGCGGGTGCCCCAGCGCTCGGCGAACTGCGCGACGAGGAACAGGCCGCGGCCGCCCTCGTCGGTGGTCTCGGCCCGACGCAGGTGCGGGGAGGTGCTGGACCCGTCGGAGACCTCGCAGACCAGGCTGCGGTCGTACAACAGCCTCACCCGGATGGGCTCGGTGCCGTAGCGGATGGCGTTGGTTATCAGCTCGCTGAGGATGAGTTCCGTGGTGAAGGCGATGTCCTCCAGACCCCAGTCCGCCAGTCGGCGGGCGCAGGCGTTGCGCACTGGGGACACGGCCGCGGGGTCGGGGGCCACGTCCCACTCGGCGATCCGCTCGGGGTCCAGCCGGCGGGTGCGGGCCACCAGCAGCGCGACGTCGTCGCTGGGCCTGGCGGGAAGCATCGCGTCGATCACCACGGTGCAGGTCTCCTCCGGGGTGCGGTCGGGCCCGGCCAGGGCGGCCCGCAGCGCTGCCAGGCCCGCGTCCGGATCGCGGTCGCGGCTCTCGATCAGCCCGTCGGTGAAGAGTGCCAGCCGGGAGCCTTCGGGCAGGGTGACCGTCATGGTCTCCATGGGCATACCCGCGCCCAGGCCCAGCGGCGGGGAAACCGGCACCTCGGGGAAGGACACGGTTCCGTCGGGGCGGATCAGAGCGGGGCCCGGATGCCCGGCGGTGGCGGCGGTCACCTGCCCCGAGACGGGATCGTAGATGGCGCACAGACAGGTGGCTCCGGTGATCCCCTGCCACTCCTGCTCGTCGGTGTCGATGTGGGTGACGAGCTCGTCCAGGTGGCTCAGGAGTTCGTCGGGGGGCAGGTCGAGGGTGGAGAAGTTGTACACGGCGGTGCGCAGGCGGCCCATGGTGGCGGCGGCGTGCAGACCGTGGCCGACGACGTCGCCGACCACCAGGGCCACTCGGGCGCCGGGCAGCGGGATGACATCGAACCAGTCACCGCCCACCCCGGCCTGGGCGGCCAGGTAGCGGTGCGCGACCTCGACGGCGGACTGTTCCGGTACGCCTCGGGGCAGCAGGCTGCGCTGCAGGGTGACGGCCATGTTGTGCTCGCGCGTGTAGCGGCGGGCATTGTCGACGGACAGTGCCGCCCGGGCGGTCAGCTCCTCGGCGAAGGACACATCCTCCTCGTCGAACGGCGGGGAGTCCTGCCCCCTCCAGTAGCCGGCCATCCCCAGCACCACGCCCCGGGCCCGCAGGGGCACGACGACCAGGGAGTGGATGCCGCGGTCCAGGATCTGAAGGGCGTTGGCCTGGTTCTGGGCCCGCCAGCGGTGGGTGGCGCGCAGGTCCGCTTCCAGGACCGCACGGCCGTCGGCCAGTCCGGCGGCCATGGGCCCGGTGGGAGCGAACCGGATCAGCTCGCCGACGGGGGAGAGCGGGTGGTCGCCCTGAAGGCCGACGACGGCGGTCCGGCGCATCTCGGTGATCGCTTCGGGCGGCTCCTCGCCGCGCAGCACCGGGTCCAGCAGGTCCACCGTGACCACGTCGGCGAACCGCGGGACAGCCACCTCCGCCAGTTCCTCGGCGGTGCGCTCCACGTTCAGCGTCGTTCCGACCTGCACACCCGCGTCGTAGAGCAACTTCAGCCGCTCGCGGGCCACCTCGGCCCTGCCGGAGAGTGCCCGCAGCTCGGTGGTGTCCCGCAGCGTGACGACGGTCCCGGCCTGCCCGTAGGGGGCGGTGGGCCGGATGTTCACCGCCAGCAGCCGATCGGCCGCCATGTGCAGCTCGTCGGTCGCGGAACGGCCCGATGCGATCGGATCGGCGATCCCCTCCTCCAGGCCCAGGTCCGTGACGGGGAGCCCTTCCGCGTCCACCGGCAGATCCAGCAGCCGCCGCGCCTCGTCATTGGCCAGCAGCAGCCGTCCGCCGCCGCCGATGATCAGTACGCCCTCTCGCACCGCGTGCAGCACCGCGTCGTGGTGCTCGTACATCCTCGTCATCTCGGCCGGCCCCAGGCCATGGGTCCGGCGCAGCAGCCGACGGCTCACCAGAGCCGTCCCGCCCGCGGACAGGGCGAGCACCGCGGCTGCGCTGCCGAGGACGACCGGCAGCTGCCGGTTCACCATGCTCTGGACGTTCTGGACCGTGACCGGGGAGGAGACGACGGCGATGACGGAGCCCTCGGGGTCTTTGACGGGGACCACCGAGACCACGGACCGCCCCAGGGACCCGTCGAACGTCTCGGTGAAGGATTTGCCGGCCGCGGCCTTGGAGAAGGGACCGACGACGTGTTTCCCGATCTGCTCCGGGTCGCTGTGGGTGAGGGTGACCCCGTTGAGCGAGTACACGTTGATGCCGTCGACCCCGGCGATCTTCCGGGCCGCCTCCGCGCTCGGCTGCAGCACCGCGCTCGGATGGGGGCTGCGCAGGGCCGCGACGATTCCCGGAGATTCCGCGAACGTTCCGGCGGCGGCGAGCGTACGGTGCCGGGCGTCCAGCATGGCGGCGCTCTGGGCCTGCACCACGAGCGCCACCACCGCGGCGGCGACGAGAAGCACCACGACGACCAGCTGCACGAGGAACACCTCGCCGGCCACACTGCGCACGCTCAGCAGGGAGGACAGGCGCTGCGGCCGAGGGGGAGGGGAAGAGGTCATGGTTGAACTGAGCAGCCGACGCCGGAGATGTTCCAGGAAGTCGCTCATATTCCATCTTCCAACCTCTGTGGCCCGTCGGCAGCGGGGGAGCGAAACGGGTCGCCGAGCAGGAGCTCTCCTGGGCCGGTGGACCGGAGTGGCAGCCATGCGCCCGGGCGAGGCAGTCTGTATTCATGAGAGCGCCTTTGCGCTCGCCCCCGGGACCGGGAGCCGGCGGGCACCACCAAGTCCTTTTCGCCCTTGCGGAGTGCGTGCCCTTCGCGATCGCCCTGCTGGTGCTCCTCATCGAGCTCACGCCCGCGCACGTGGTGTACACCGGCCCCATGCTGGTCGCGACACCCGCTCTGGCGGCGGTGACGATGGGTCCCAAGGGCACGCTCGCGGCGGCGGGGGTGGCCGTCGCCGTCAGCGTGACCACCGCCACCCACAACCATGCCTGGGGTGGCCAGCAGGTCTACACGAACTTCCTCGCCCTGCTGCTGGTCTCGGTGGCGAGCTTCATGACGAGCCGCGCCGCGCGCACGCGCCGGGAGAACGAGCTCAACCAGGTCCGCCGGATCGCCACGGCTGCCCAGGAGGTCCTGCTGCGGCCGGTGCCGGACCGGCTGGGCCCCGTACGGGCGGCCAGCATGTACCTGGCGGCCGAGAGGGGCGCGCAGATCGGCGGCGATCTGTACGACGTGGTCCAGACCCGGTACGGGGTCCGGATGATCGTCGGGGATGTCCGGGGCAAGGGACTGCCCGCCGTACGGGCCGCCGCGGTCGTGCTGGGCGCATTTCGCGAGGCTGTCCACTACGAGGGCGACCTGGTGGAGGTCATCAACCACTGTGGAGCGGCCCTGCGGCGGGACGCCGTCGTCGCGGGCGTGGGCGTGGGCGGCGGTGACGACACCCTCCTGGAGGGATTCGTCACCGCGCTAGTGGCCCAGATCCCGGACAGCCATCATGTGGAGGTGATCAACCGGGGCCATCCGCCGCCGATGCTGCTGCGCGACGACGCAGTCCGGCCTTTGATGCCCACCGCCCCCCTGCCGCCGCTCGGTCTCGAGGAATTCATCAGTGGTCCTCCCGGGCGGACGGACAGCTATCCGTTCGCACCGGGGGACCGGCTGCTGTTGTACACCGATGGGGTCATCGAGGCCCGCGACCGGGACAACACCTTCTTCGACCTGCCCGAGGCCATGGTGACCATGCGCGACCACACCCGGCAGGCGTTCTTGGAGGGGCTGCGCCAGGCACTGCTCCGCCACACCCAGAGCCGCCTGGCGGACGATGTGGCGATCATCGTCGTCGACCGGCCCGAAGTCGGCGAGAGTCCTGAAAGACCCGGGGACAGCTGACCGGATACGCGAATCTTTGTCGTCGTCCGAAGAGTGCCGGGCTCCCCCGGGAAATCTCCGGGGAACGTTCAACGGCGTCGGGGCCTACTCCATACCGCGTCCGCTGATGGGGACGGCGCCCAGGGAGACGACCCCCTCGGCGAGCTTCACCGCGGGCAGGGCGGCCAGCAGGGCCTCCGGGCTGTTCGCGGCGAGGGTCGGCGGCGGGACGAAGGCGTCGCTCGTCTGGAGGTCGAAGATCAGCTCGTCGATCTCCTGACGCGTGGTGGACGGCATGACGAACGCATGGACGTGATCGCCGACCTCGGACATCGACCACTTGGCAAGGAGGCGTGGATTGGGACGCCGGAAGCGGACACTGAACGATCCGGGTGTCCGGGCGACCTCCAGGGACGGCTTGATGTTCAGCTCCTTCAGCCGCCGCTCCATGTACTCCGGCCGGCCACTGCCGCTGGTCCGCGTACCCGTCGAGGCGGCCTGCCAGGCGGCCTGCCCGGCTGCGTCGAGGTCGGCGTCGTCCATGAGCGCGTCGACCAGTGCCGAGCCGCCGTACCAGCGGCCTTCTGGGGCTGGTCGGCGGCCTTCGGTACCTCCAGGGCGTCGGCGCGCTCGGTGTCCACCCAGGCGCCGGCCACTCGGGCCGCGGTACGCAGATGCCGGTAGGCGGCCGGCGAGGGGCGGGCCCGCAGTAGGTTCCGGCGGACCGCGACCGCGACCGCGTCGGCCAGGCGGCCACCACCATTTCGCGCGCCCGGGCCGTACCCGGCTCACCCAGCACTTCCCCATGGTCGAAGAGGACATAATCGAAATCATGCGAACTGTGACTGCTCATGTCAGCGTGAGAGTGGAGGAATCCGTACCCCCCGTATGAAGGAGTCGCAGTCATGGGCGGTAAGCAGGACAAGCGCCAGGAGCCGGGCAAGGGCCGTGAGGCGCAGGAACACCAGCGCCGCGGAGACCCCGCACACCCCCGGCCGGGCAAGTCCCGCGAGCAGGGAGAGAAGCAGGGGAAGAAGGAGACCTCGCACCGCCGCGAGGACGACCTGATCCGCGAAGAGGACCTGCACGACGAGACGTTCTGAGCCCAGCACCAAGGCGTCGGCAGGGACGGCTGTCCACCGATTGCGTGGACCCGAAGGCGAGACACGGCACCATCTTCTCCGTCTCGCAACGGCAATCGTGACGGCATGAGTCCCGGACGGGCACTGTGCTTGCCGACCTCGGGCACGGCAGCGGGGGACCGGCTCGCCGGCCACCCGGCCGGCCTGGAGCCATCGCGTACCGCCCACCGCCCGCGCGCTATGACGAACCCGCGGAGTGGGGGAGTGAACTGCTGCGCAAGGGTGAAGATCACGCGCGTCGCCGATCTCGCAGCGGTCCGGACCGATACGACAGGCCTGTCGAAAGTCACCTTTCCGCAGCCCGCAGCCCGCAGCCCGCAGCCCGCAGCCCGCAGCCCGCAGCCCGCAGCCCGCAGCCCGGAAGTGGTGGCCCATCTCCCCGGTGGAAGGGAATGCCCTCATGTCTGCACCGTCGACGATCGACCACAACGCCCGCGGATACAGCGCTGAGCTCGCCTATTGGATGGTCCAGGCCGCCGAGCTGGCCTACAAGGACGAGGACACGGTCGAGCAGAAGGCCCGGGAGTGGGGTTTCGACCGGGTGCGCCACCACCACACCCGCTTCACGCCGCCCTTCCCGCTGCAGGACACCCAGGCGTACACCATCGCCAGCGACCGCATGATCATCACGGGCTTCCGGGGCACGGAACCGGACCAGATCCGCGACTGGCTCTCCGACGCCACCACCCCGCCCTGGCCGGGCCCCGCCAAGACCGGCTACATCCACTACGGCTTCGGTGAAGCCCTGGGCTCCGTCTTCCCCTCCGTCCGCGACACCCTCGCCGAGCTCCGCGACCACGACCAGAGCGTGTGGTTCACCGGGCACAGCCTCGGTGGCGCCCTGGCGATGCTCGCCGGATGCCGGCTCTACCTGGAGGAGCCGCGACTGCAGGCGGACGGCATCTACACCTTCGGCCAGCCCCGCACCTGCGACCGGCTGCTGGCCGCCGCCTGCAACAAGGGTTTCAAGGACCGGCTGCACCGCTTCGTCAACAACAACGACATCGTCCCCCAGCTCCCGCCCGAGCCCGCGTACACCCACGTCAACACCCTGCGCTACATCGACTCCACCGGCCGCATCCGTTCCTCCATGCCATTGCTCGGTGCACTCACCGACCGGGCCAAGGGCATGACCGCGGACCTCCTCGCACCGGCCGCCGACGCCGTACGCGACCACCCCATCAAGCAGTACGTGGCAGCGCTGGAGAAGAACCTCGCCTGACGCCGCCCGGCTCCGCGCGGCCAGTCCTGGTCGCCCTTGAAGCTCAGCCGTGCGGCCTGCCCTTCTTCAGCCGGGCGTTTCGCAGAACCAGCGCCTTGTACGCGTCGGTCATCGAGCGGGTGGGGCCGACGGCGGTTCACCCAACCGGGGTAGGCCAAGTGCCCAGCCGGAGGCGCTCCATGAGGTACTTCTCCGCCCACCCCTTCGGGTTGGCGCGCCAAGCGGCCACCACCAGTGCACGCGCCCGGGCCGGGCCTGGGCCACCGAGTACCTCCCCGGTAGTCGAAGAAGCCGATGTCGGCGGCGGCGTTCGCCTCGTGCAGCAGGTACGGCACCAGCCACCCGGCGGTCTCCAGCGGGTCGGGCCGGGTACCGGCCCGCTGGAGCGTCTGACTGACAGTCACTGGCGAAAGTGATCACGTGACTTCGCAGGGGGGCAGGTCGGCGAGCCACACCCCGGTCGGGTGCTCGCTCCCGTCCGGCAGACGTTCGAGGTGAGCCCGCCCCTGTAGGTGCCGGAGGATTTCCCGGCCTCCGAGAGGGGCGCGGTGTGTGGCCGGCGGCCGTCCGTGTGCACGTGTTCGGACCACCCGGTAACGTCGATTACGTGCGTTCCGCCCATACCGCCGCGCCGTCGCCCGGCGGGCAGCCGTCGATCGGCAGAGGAACGGGATCACATGGCAGAGCACAGCTACCGTAACGGGATGGCCGTTGCCGGGGCCGGTCTGGCCCTCCTGGCAGCAGTCGGCCCGACGTCGGCGGGCGCCGCCCAACGGAATGCCGATACCGGCACTGTCACCGGGCCCGGCACGGCCGCCGCGTCACGCTTCGTGCCGGGTCCCTGCCCCAGGACGCCTGAGCCGATCGAAGCGCTGGCCACCGCCCGGTGCGGATTCCTGGAGGTCCCCGAGAACCGTGCCCGCCCCGGCGGCCGGACCGTCCGGCTCGCCGTCGCGGTCATCCCGGCCGCCTCGGCGAAGCCCGCCCAGGATCCCGTGGTGTTCATGTCGGGCGGCCCCGGTGGCGAGACCTTCGACGACATTCCGTTCCTGGTCTCCTCCGGCCTCAACCGGGACCGCGAACTGATCATCATGGCCCAGCGCGGCAATCTCTACGACAAGCCCAACCTCGCCTGCCCGGAGCTGGACCGCTTCTACGCCACCTCCGTTGGGCTCCCCTCCTACGCACCGCAGACGGAACGGCTCATGCTCGACGCGGTGAAGCAGTGCCGAGCCCGCCTGACGGCCGACGGGACCGACCTGAGCGCCTACAACAGCACCGAGAACGCAGCCGACTTCGCCGACCTGCGCACGGCGCTCGGCATCAAGCAGTGGAACGTCTACGGCCACTCCTACGGCAGCAACCTGGCCATGACCTACCTGCGCCTGCACCCCCAGGGGATCCGCGCGGTGGCGCTCGACTCCATCGCCCCTTCCCAGTACGTCTCCCTGCCCTTCGCCTGGGCCGGCGCCCAGGAGGGCCTCGAGAACCTCTACAAGGCCTGCGCGGCGGAGCCCCGCTGCAAGAGCCGTTACCCGGACATCGAGCGCACCCTGAACGAGCAGGTGCGCAAGCTGGAGGCCCGGCCGCTGACGCTGAACGTCCGGCCGCCGCAGGGCGGAGACCCGGTGAGGGTCGTTCTCGACGGCGGCGCACTGGTGAACCTGCTGGTCGCCAAGGCGATTCCGTTCGTCGACGTCCCGGCGGCGATCGAAGAACTCGGCCGCGGACGTCCGGAACGCTTCGCCCGGGCCCGCGCCGCCGGCTCGGTCCAGGTCACCGGCCAGACCGCCCACGGTCTGACGAATTCGGTGGTGTGCAGCGAGTGGGTGCCGGACCACTCGGCGTCCGACGTGCTGAAGGCGGGCCGCGAGGCGTTCCCCGACTGGCCGGGCCCGGTCCTGGCCCAGGCGCCCCAACTGGCCTTCCAGGAACAGGTGTGTCGTGTCTGGAACGTCCCGGACCGCACCGCCACGATGCGGGTGGCGCCCGTCAGCTCGGTGCCGACGCTCTTCATCAACGGGACGGGTGACATGAAGACCGGGGCGAGCTGGGCGCAGAAGACGGCCCGTACGCTGCCCCATTCGACCACCGTGCAGGTCCCCGGCATCGGGCACTGGGTGGTCCCGCAGTCGTCCTGCGCCCAGAAGGTGCTGGCGTCCTTCCTCACCCGTCCGACCGCGCCCGACACAAGCTGCGTGGCGGGCCTCGGGTGGGAACCGTTCACGATCACCCCGAAGTGACCGGGAGAGCAGATGTCACGCACGCACGCGCGACGGTTGCGCTCCAGGTCGGCCGCAGCGGCGACCGGAATCCTCGTCACCGGCCTGTTCGCGGCGCCCGCGAGCGCGCGGGAGGAGACGCCCGGAGGAGCGAGCGGCACGGTCGCCCGCACCGTGGGCGACGCCCGCTACGAGCCGGGCCCCTGTCCGAAGACGCCGGAGCCGGTCCCCGAACTCGAAGGAGCCCGCTGCGGCACGCTCACCGTGCCCGAGAACCGCGCCAGGCCGGGCGGCCGAACGATCAAGCTCGGCGTCGCGATCGTCCCTGCGGCCGCCGCCAACCCGAATCCCGACCCGATCGTGTGGCTCGCCGGTGGACCCGGCGACGACGCGGTCGGTGCGGCAAAGAGGGCGGTCGACGGCGGCCTGAACCGCGACCGGGACGTGATCCTCATGTCCCAGCGCGGGACGTACTCGGCCGACCCGGCGCTCACCTGCCGCAACATCGACGAGTTCAACGCAGGTGCGGTCGGCCTCGTCTACGACGCGCCCTCCACCGAGCGTGAGCACGTCGACGCGACGAAGGCCTGCCGCGAGAAGCTGGCGGGCAGCGGGGCCGACCTCAGGGCCTACAACGACATCGAGAGCGCCGCCGACTACGCGGACCTGCGCACCGCGCTGGGCATCAAGGAGTGGAACGTCTTCGGCATCTCCTACGGAACCCACCTGGCGCTCGCGTACATGCGCCTGCACCCGGAAGGCATCCGGTCGGTCGGCATCGACGGCATCCTGCCGCCGGCCAGGGCAGGCGCGGCGGCGACATGGAGCAGTGCCCGGCAGGGCTTGGACGGTCTGTTCAAGGCGTGCGCGGAGCAGCCGGCGTGTAACCGCAGATATCCGAACGTGTCCGCCACCTTCGACCGCCTGGTCCGCGAACTGGAGGCCAAGCCGGTCACCACCACCGTCGCGCTCCCCGACAGCCCGAAGCCGGTGAAGGTTGTCCTGGACGGTGGAGCGCTGCTGAACTGGATGGTCTCCGCCACCCATGTCGCCCCCGGGGTCCCCCGCTCCCTCGACGAGCTGGCCCACGGCAAACCGCAGGGCATCGCCGAGCAGTGGGCGGGCAGCAAGTTCAGCCCCCAGGCCATCGGCCGGGTCTCCCACGGTCTCGCCTACGGCGTCTTCTGCAGCGAGTGGGTGCCGTACGAAACCGAGGCCCAGGCCGTCCGGGCCGGCCAGGAGGCGTTCCCGACCTTCCCTGCCTCGGTACTGGCCCAGGCGCCGCAGATTCCCTTCCTCCGATCGGACTGCGAGGCCTGGAACGTCCCGGCGGCCCCCAGCTCGATCCGGGACGTCACCCGCAGCGACATCCCCACCCTCGTGCTGTCGGGCGGCTTCGACTCCCAGACCGGCGCCGACAACGGCCCGTACGTCGCCCGCACCCTGAGCCGCGCCACGGTCGTCACGGTCCCCTACGTGCCCCACGTGGTGTTCGCCACCTCGAAGTGCGCCCAAGCCATCACCGCCTCCTTCTTCGACACCCCGACCGCCCCGAACACCGCCTGCGTCAAGGATCTCAAGCCCCCGGAGTTCGAGATCGCTCCTTGAGACGACCTGGCTTCTGGACTTCAGGAAAGAAGGTGGTGTCCGTGAATCGGATGGTGTCGTTGTGGCCCGCCGGGGGCGTCCTGGTCGCGGTCGTACTGGCCGGTGTCGCAAACCCGCAGGCATACGCGACCGGCGACGACCGCGAGAAACGCAGCGCAGAGGTTCTCCAGGAGCTGGTGCCTTCTCCTGATGCTCCGGGCTGTGCGGCAGCCGTCGGCACACGGGGAAGCGTCGTCTGGGAGGCGGGGAGAGGGAAGGCCGATCTGACGACCGGGCGTGCCATCACCTCGAAGACGGTCTTCGACATGGCATCCAACTCCAAGCAATTCACTGCGGACGCCGTCCTTTTGCTGGCCGGGCGGCACCAACTCGCTCTGGACGACCCCCTGTCCGACTTCCTCGACCATCCGCCCGCCTGGACGCGGGACGTCACGCTGGGCGACCTGATGCGTCACACCAGCGGCATTGCCGACTACCAGGATCTGCTGGAGGCCAAGGGCATCAAGCTGACGGATCCGGCCGGCCAGAAGGAAGCGATCGCGGCCATCCTCGCCTCACAGCCGGAAGATGCGCCAGGCAAGCGCTTCTCCTACTCCAACTCCAACTACGTCCTCCTGGCGCATGTCGTCGAGAGGGTCACGGGCAAGCCGTTCCCGACCTTCCTGCAACAGGAATTCTTCACCCCACTGCACCTGCGCATGACCTTGTCCCCGGCGGTGGACGTTCCCGGCAAGGCAAAGTCGTACGACGAGAAGGACCGCTCCTTCACTCCCAATTCCTCCCCCTGGAAACAGTACGGAGACGGGTCCGTCCAAACCACCCCTGGGGAATTCGTCCGCTGGGCCGACAACTACCGCACTGGTCGCATCGGTGGAACGGAACTGCTCGCCGGAGTCACGGAGGGAGCGGTGAGCGTGGGCGACGTCCTGCGCCGGCGCGGCATCGAAGAAGGGCGGTACGGGGCCGGAATCCTCCTTCTGCCCGACAAGAGCCTGGTGCACCGCGGAGACTGGGAGGGATTTCACAGCACCTTCAAGGTGAGCCCGGACCGCAACACTGCCGTAGTCGTCGCGTGCAACGTGGATTCGCCCGACAATTTTCGTGCGGCCAATCAACTGCTGGATATATGGGCTAAATGACGGGTTTCCGTGTGGAGGCCGCCCGGCCGCCGCAGTGCATTTTCGCAGGTCAGCGCCGTGCTGTCCGGGTCCAGGTCAGCAAGTGGTCAGCATCGGTCCCGATCATGTCCCGGCGTTGCTGACCTCGGAGAGGTCGTGTCTGCGACCTCCCGCCCTGCACCGGAGACTTGGCTCTTGCGCTCCTGGTCACAGCAGGTTCTTCGTGTGCTGGTAGTACACAGGACACACTCTTGTTGACCAGCGAGAATGGCAGACTTGGTGGTGGTCGACGGCGAGCTGGTCCGTGAATGGCCCGGATCTTGGTCCACACTCATTGGGGTGGCCGCCCTGCACCACCCGGGTCCTGCGGAGGCACACCGGGCCGGTCTCGGCTGCCCCGCCCGCCCCGCCAGCCGTGCCCGGAACAGCCGCACGCTCGCCGGCGCCAGCCCGGCCGCCGCGAGTACGGCCCCGGCGACGACAGCAGGGCGGTGGTGCAGATGCAGCCCCGGCCGCCCAGTCCGAGGCCGAGCAGCAGCACGAGCCGCGCGGGGCCCGAAGGGGCGCCGGGTTATGAGGCGGGTTGCGCCCATGAGGTCTCGTCCACATGGACGCGCACGCAGGGAGGACGTGACGTCGGCTGGCGCGAGTTCCGCCCCGACGTCCGCGGTCCGGCCGCTGTTGGGCTGGCGGCCGAGCCCTCGCCCCTCTGAGGATCCCGTGCGAGAGCCGGAGGTGCGCGGGGGCCTAGGTGAGAGCCCTCCCGTCCGCTCCGACACCAATGTCGTCACACGGCGCTGAGTTGAGCAGTCACTTTTGTCGCCCGTCGATCTTGCGGATCTCGGCAAGCACGTGGCCACGCTGGCCCCGCCCGGGGAACCGGTGAGCCTAACGTGCCCCGCGTGTACCGAGACCCGGCCGGGGGCTGCGGCTTCCGGTGCCTTGGAGCGGACCATGGCCTCGATCTCGGTGCGCAGACCGTCGTCGGCGACCAAGGTATCGAGTAGGGCGTACCGACGGACCGTTCCCACCAGGTGCCCCTCGTGGTCGACGACGGGGAGGCGCTTGAGACGGGACAGGCGTGCCAGCCAGTCAGCTTCGGCCACAGTCGCGCTGGGACTCACGGTGATGGCTGGGGAAGTCAAGTGCCCCGGCGTGTTCGCGGGACAGCGCCCGTGCCACTTCGGTGCACGGCGTGTCGCCGTGCACCGAAGTGGTTGCGGCGGTGTCAATGATGTTGCGCACCAGCAGCATGCCAGCCGCGGCTTCGGGCCGGGGCGCCGTGATCGCCCGGGACGCCGGTTGCCCGGCGGCGTCGGCCGCGGAACCCCGTCGGCAAGGCTGTGCCGACCGCCTCTTGGCGGGTGGCGAGGCCGCAGTGTGCGGCTTGGCGTGAGGCTGGGCACGACTCGACTTCAGAGCCGTCAACCAACAGCTCCGATACCAGTTCCCACGGCAGAGGGAACACGGTGTACGGAGGTCGGCGTGGTGGTGGGGACCTCAACGAGGCGGAGTGCCCCGGCCGTGGACCGGGGCACTCGCAGGTCGGCGGAGAAAGTCACCACTGGGACTTCTTCTTTGTGTCGGGGCGACGTCGTCGCCGTGGGTGGTTCACGCAACGCGCTGCGACTGCAAGGAGAGGTTCGATTCGACAGCACGGCACAGGTTTGGGGAGGTCCTGAGCATGTGCACTGGACGGGCCGCCTACCCGTCGAGCCAGCTCAGGGGGTCGATCTCGGGAACCCCCGCCTCCGTAAGGCAGGTGAAGGTGAGCGGAGTGCCCAGGGACGCCAACTCCGACAGGAGAGCGGGGGACACGAACATCTTCGACCCGGTTTCCGCCGTGCCCGCGATGTCCACATGCACTGCATAGCCATCTCGCTGGAGCGCCAGCAGGCTCTCCAGTCTGGGGCGGATCTGGGTAACCAGGGTGAAGGCCTGGACCTCCAGCGTATCCTTCTCACCCTTGCTGACATTCCAGGTCCAGCGGTCCGCCGTCGACTCGACGTGGGAGCCGTCAGTCAACAGCTCCGGTACCAGTTCCACGGCCGCGGCAACGCGGTGCGCGTCGACTTCTTCCTTGTCGACCACCAGCGCGACGCGCACACCTCGCCAGTTCTCACGCATGCTCATGGCGCCCTCCATTTCTTCTTCCGGGTCATCGGGAGTTCAAGTTGGGTGTGAGAGACAAGGGAACGCCCAGCTGGGCGATTCTGGAAAACAGGGGAGCAGGAACCAGGAATTGTGACCCGTGGTCCGCGAAACCGTAGACCTCCAGATATACCTCAGGGCCTTCCGCTTGCATCGACCGCAACTGAGAGGCGCACCCCTCTGCCGCAGACACGATCTGCTCCAGCTGCTCGGCGGGATCTCGGGTGGTGTGTTCATCGCACGTGAGTCGCCACCGTCCGTCGACCTCACCCGGCGGCCCCCAGCGGTCTGGTCCAGGCAGACGGACAGCGGTTGGCTGCAGGCCGAGCCGTGCCGACACCGCGTCAGGGTCGAGATCATTGCTTTTGACGACGAGAGATACGCTCGTAAGGACCCACGGACGGGCCGTCCGATGCAAACCGGAACTCACCGTACTCAACCATCCTTTCTTTTTTGGTCATTCTACTTGAATTCACGGCAGGCGGCCCAATGGACATTCCCCATGTTTTCCCCGAGGAGTTCCGAGAGCATGGTTCTGCGGGATACCGTTGTGGAATTTTCATAGACGCTAAAGCCGTTAACTCCCGTGGCCTCTGGTGGCGCGAGCGTATAATTCGGTATTCGATCTCCCTCGCGGAATGTCTCCACGGCTCCGCCAGGGTACGTTCCACCCTCTACGGCTACGCCGCTCATGCCGGGGATTCGATCACCGTGCGGCACGTAGAACGATATTGTTGTGCCCTTCGGGACCACTATTTCTCCGGCTTCCCTCTCGATGTAACCGTGACCTGCCAGCACGGTTTCACCGTCAGTCCGCCCACCCTTCAATACGCGAGTCGCATAGTACCGGCCATCGTCGTCTGGCCAGGAGCGCGTCAGGATTTCAGGTTTGCTTTCCATGACAGCCCGTCTCACCTCCTCGGGAGGCGGAATATGTGCTCCTGAGCCTCTGCTTGCCAAACCGTCAAAGGTGGTGCTGGTTCGGCCCGGGAGAGTCTCCCGGGCGGCAAGCTTTTCCCCCGCCCGCGCTCCGCCCATGCCCTTGGGGCCGACGAACTCGGGGAAGAGACGGCCGACGCCTTCGCTGAAGTCGCCCTTGAGGCTTTCGATGAGCCCTGCTGGAACGCGTTCGGGGTGGGCGGCGGTGGAGACCAGGCCTGCCAGGGTCATGTTGAGGTGCTGCTGGTACTCGGCGGGGTGGGTCAGGTTGTAGGGGTCGTTGGGGTTGAGGCCGCGGGCGAAGTTGAGGATGTCGGCGGTGCCTTTGACGGCTCCGCCCAGGACGTGGGTGAGCTCCACTGCCTGGGAGCCCTCGTAGTCCATGAACTCGGCCATGATCTGGCGTGCCGTTGACGGCTCGGCCGGGGCATGTTCCGTGGCGGCGGCGATCGCCCGATCGACGGCGCGGGCGGCATCGTCGCGCTGGCGACGCGCCTCATCGAGGATCTCCCTGGCCCGCGTGCAGGCTGCCTCGCCCGGATCGGCGCCCGGCGCCGGGCACGGGCCCGGGTCCTGGCCGGCCTTGACGGCCTCCTCGTACGCCTCGGCCCTGGTCTTGTAGGCGTCGGCGGCGTCCTTGGACGCCTTCTTGCCCTGCCGGTAGAGCTCGATGGCCGATTGGGCCTGAAGCTGAGCCCACATCACCGTCTCCGCGTAGCCGCTCAGCGCGTTGCCCGCGGCCTCGCACGCGTCGGCGGCGTGGAACCAGTCGGTGGGATGCATCGCGAACTTCCCGCGGAACGCGTCGGCCGCGGCTCCCTTCCAGTGACCGGAGTCGAGAGCCTTCATCCCCTGTCCTACCCGGTCGAAGGCTGCCTGGAAGTCTTTGAGATGGGCCGCCGACTCCCAGATCGCGTCAGGCTTGCCGTGGAGCAGCTCGTTGGCCTGCTGGGTCTGGCCGAGCCGTTTTTCCGGCATCGCGCCCAGGCCGTGGGCGACATCGTCGCCGAAGTCCTCGACCTTGTCCGCCCAGTCGTGCGCGCCCACGTAGTCCAGACCCGCGCCGATGCCCTCGGTTGCCATGTCGACGCCGTGGCCGATGGCCTTCTTGGCGGAGTCCACACCGTCGCCGAGCGCGTCGATGCCTTTGCCGAGCAGGCTGCCGAAGTCGGTCATCAGCGGTCACCACCGATATCGGGCTTGGGTGCCGGGCCGGCGATGCCCTCAACGGTCCGGTCCATCTCGTCACGGAGGCCGGCGGCGTCGATGATCTGGTTCGACAGGAGGATGTCGGAGCTGTTCACATCGTGGATGGCGCTCTTCCAGGCGTCCTTGCTCTCAACGGAAGCGTGGTCGAAGGACTCCTTGCTGTAGTCCGCGTCCCGGATCTGGGTGTACGGGTTGTCGGCCAGGACCTCACCCCAGCCCTTACCTGTGATGTCGCCCTCGGACGCGTAGGGGTTGCCCATGGCCGCGTTCGCCACCACCTTGAAGGTGCCCTGGACGTACTGGTCCTGCTCGTGGAAGGCACCGGCAGACAGGCCGACGTTCTCGGCGAAGCTGTTGCCTTGCTGGACCAGAGAGCGCACGCCCCATTCCCACCGTTCGCAAAACGTCCTGAAGGTGGACGCCAGGCCGTCGTGCCCCGTGTCCATCGTGGACAGAGCGAGATTGGCGAAGCCCCGGCCCATGCTGGCCGTGCCCACCATCCCGATCTCCTTCAGCTCACCCAGTGTCTGTGTGATGCCCTGCGCAATGCTTCCGAGTGCTTCCTTCGACGCATCGAGATCCGGCTCACCCCCGCTCACGCCGCTACCTCCCCATCCAGCGCAACCGCATCCGGCACAATGCCCCACACCGGCGGGAACACGACGCCATCAGGACCGGCCGAGTTCAACGCGACACCGCACGGGAAGTCCAGCGCCGGCACCACCTCGTCCAGCAACCGCGCTCCGACCCCTCGCCGGTAAGTCCACTCCCGCTCCGCCTCACCGCGTGCCTCGGCGAACCGGGCCAGCGCCTCCTCGTCACAGAACGCGTAGATCCAGTCCAGACCGCCGAGTTGCGCCGTCCACAACCCGCCCGCCTCATCGAGCGGGACCAGCACCACTCGGCCACGGAAATCCGCCAGCCGCTCCCGCGCCGCCTCCCGGGCCTCCTCAAGAGGATCAGCCTCGACCGCAGGGGCAGCCGTAACCACGGCTGGCGGCATCGCCGCGCCTGAGGGCGCGCGTTCGGCTGCCTCTGCCCGCAGCCGGCTCCACTCTTCGTCAAACCCCACCCGTAACTCCCCACACCCCGTTGTCACGCGCCTATCGCCGCGTGACACATCCCCTCAAACGTTGATCGAATGTACTTTTGCATGCGGTGAGGGAGCCGACCAACTTTGCCGGTCTTCCGTCAGGGACGGGCCCGACACATGCAGCCTGGGGGTTGTCCGTTCGGGGGAAGGAGCCTTGGCCGGGCGCAGTGCAGGCCCCGTCGCGCGGCGCCATGGATCGGGACCGGGGCCGCGATCACCGGTCCAGATTGCGAGGTCCGGCAGGCAGCCGAAGTTGGTGTGGAGGCCGACCTCACTCGCGGGCCAGCGCCGTGCCCCGGTGGTGGGTTGCCGGCAAGGTGGCCAGGATCTGCTGGTAGCCGGGGTGGTCCGGGGACCGTTCTGGTCCATGTATGGCCCGGATCTTCTCCATGAAGTGGGTTACCGGAGAGAAGTGACTCTGGAATCGACCGGTTTCGATTGCTTCCCCGAGAGTAGAGGACGGTGCCCGACGGGGCGTTTCTGCAGGTCAGGCACATGCTCAACTTGATGGCGTCCCACGGAGTGGTGTAACAGATCTTGGCTGGGAAGTGCGCCGCTTGTGTGCCCTCGCGTGCATCGACTGCTGGTGAATGCTCCCTGA
>NZ_JBICZH010000002.1:700540-724251 GCF_043201995.1 Streptomyces sp. NPDC048258 | reverse complement strand
TGAATGTTTACCCGTAATCGGGTGCACACATCACTTAGAGCGGGCACGTCATGTCGGAATAAGACCGACGCGCCACAACGTCCTCGCTGTGTAATCGCCTGCAAGCACTTCACGAGGAAGCCTCACAGGTCTTTTTCAAAGGAACCTCATCCACCGAAGTGGACGGGGTATCAACTTCTGGCGTTGATTTTTGGCACGCTGTTGAGTTCTCAAGGAACGGACGCTTCCTTTGTACTCACCCTCTCGGGCTTTCCTCCGGGCTTTCGTTCTGTTCTTGCGTTTCCGACTCTATCAGACTCTTTCGGGCCCGACTTCCTCGGTGCTTTCCAGGTCCTGCGCTTTCACGCTTTCCCTTTCCGGCGATTCCGACTCTATCAGATTCGTTTCCGTGCCGTTTCCGGTTTGGATTGGAATTCCGATGGCCTTCGGAGGGCCTTTCCCTTTCGGGCGGATCAGACTTTATCAGGTCTCCCTGGGTCTGAATCCCACCCTCTCCCCAGACTTCGTCCGGGGGACCCCCGCATGACTGATCCGGACACACGTGTGTGCCCGGGAGTTGTGCGAGGTGGAGACGTAAACGTACTGGAGCGGGGCCTCCGGATGCAAATCCGGTTGCCCCGCTCCGGTGACGTCGCTACGGCGAGGGTCAGACCTCGACGACGACGGGGAGGATCATCGGGCGGCGGCGGTAGCTGTCCGACACCCACTTGCCCATCGTGCGGCGGATGAGCTGCTGGATCTGGTGCGGCTCGGCCACACCGTCGGCGGCGGCGCGGGCGATGGCTTCCTCGATCTTCGCGATGACCGGGCCGAAGGCCCCGTCGTCGATGCCGGAGCCGCGGGCCTGGATGTTCGGGCCGCTGACCACCTTGCCCGTGGTGCTGTCCACCACGACGTAGACCGAGATGATGCCCTCGTCGCCGAGGATCCGGCGGTCCTTCAGGTGGACCTCGGTGACGTCGCCGACCGAGAGGCCGTCCACGTACACGTAGCCGGCCTGGACCTTGCCGGAGATGCGGGCCTTGCCGTCGATCAGGTCGACGACCACGCCGTCCTCGGCGATGACGATGCGGTCCTTCGGGACGCCCGTCAGGGCACCGAGCTCGGCGTTGGCGCGCAGGTGGCGCCATTCGCCGTGGACCGGCATCAGGTTCCGCGGCTTGCAGATGTTGTAGAAGTACAGCAGCTCGCCCGCGGAGGCGTGACCGGAGACGTGCACCTTGGCGTTGCCCTTGTGCACGACGTTGGCGCCCCAGCGGGTCAGGCCGTTGATCACGCGGTAGACCGCGTTCTCGTTGCCCGGGATCAGGGACGACGCCAGGATCACGGTGTCGCCGGGGACGATCCGGATCTGGTGGTCGCGGTTGGCCATGCGGGACAGGGCCGCCATCGGCTCGCCCTGGGACCCCGTACAGACGAGGACGACCTCGTGGGCCGGCAGGTCGTCGAGGGTCTTGACGTCCACGACGAGACCCGGCGGGACCTTCAGGTAGCCCAGGTCACGGGCGATGCCCATGTTGCGGACCATCGAGCGGCCGACGAAGGCGACCCTGCGGCCGTACTCGTGGGCGGCGTCGAGGATCTGCTGGATCCGGTGCACGTGGCTGGCGAAGCTGGCCACGATGATCCGGTTGTGGGCGTTCGCGAAGACCGTGCGCAGGACGTTGGAGATCTCGCGCTCGGGCGGGACGAAGCCCGGGACCTCGGCGTTCGTCGAGTCGGAGAGGAGGAGGTCGATGCCCTCTTCGCTCAGACGCGCGAATGCGTGCAGGTCGGTGAGGCGCTTGTCCAGCGGGAGCTGGTCCATCTTGAAGTCGCCGGTGGCGACGACCAGGCCCGCGGGGGTCCGGATCGCGACGGCCAGGGCGTCGGGGATGGAGTGGTTGACGGCGATGAACTCGCAGTCGAAGGGGCCGAGGTTCTCGCGCTCGCCTTCCTTCACCTCAAGGGTGTAGGGGCGGATGCGGTGCTCCTGGAGCTTCGCCTCGATGAGGGCCAGCGTCAGCTTGGAGCCGATCAGCGGGATGTCCGGCTTCTCCCGGAGGAGGTAGGGGACGGCGCCGATGTGGTCCTCGTGACCGTGCGTGAGCACGATGCCGTCGATGTCGTCGAGGCGATCCCTGATGGACGTGAAGTCCGGCAGGATCAGGTCGATGCCCGGCTGCTCCTCCTCGGGGAAGAGGACGCCGCAGTCGACGATCAGCAGGCGGCCGTCGAACTCGAAGACGGTCATGTTGCGGCCGATCTCGCCGAGGCCACCCAGAGGGGTGACCCGCAGGCCGCCCTTGGGCAGCTTCGGCGGCGGACCGAGTTCAGGATGCGGATGGCTCAAAAGTGTCTCCTCACCACACACGCCACGTACCTCGGAAGGCACGTGGCGTGTATGACATTCGTGCTCTTGCTGTTGTCTGTTTCGGTCGTGCTTGTTCAGTTGTGAAGTCTGTTGTCAGAGCTGTACCCCGCCGGCGGCGAGATCGAGCTTGAGCTGCGCCGTCTCTTCGGCGGTCAGCTCGATCAGCGGCAGCCGCAGCGGGCCCGCGGGCAGGCCCTGCAGGTTCAGCGCGCCCTTGGTCGTCATCACGCCCTGGGTGCGGAACATGCCGGTGAAGATGGGGAGCAGCTTCTGGTGGATCTCGGTCGCCTTCTGGACGTCTCCGCCCAGGTGGGCCTCGAGCATCGCGCGCAGCTCCGGGGTGACCACGTGGGCAACGACGGAGACGAAGCCGACCGCGCCGACGGACAGGAGCGGCAGGTTCAGCATGTCGTCGCCGGAGTACCAGGCCAGGCCGCTCTGTGCGATGGCCCAGCTGGCGCGGCCGAGGTCGCCCTTGGCGTCCTTGTTGGCAACGATACGGGGGTGCTCGGCCAGCCGGACCAGAGTTTCGGTGTCGATCGGGACACCACTGCGGCCGGGGATGTCGTAGAGCATGACCGGCAGCCCGGTCGCGTCGGCGATCGCCGTGAAGTGCCGGTAGAGGCCTTCCTGCGGCGGCTTGCTGTAGTACGGCGTCACCGCGAGCAGTCCGTGGGCGCCGGTGCGCTCGGCCTGGCGGGCGAGCTCCAGGGTGTGGCGGGTGTCGTTGGTGCCGATGCCGGCGACCACGTGGGCGCGGTCTCCGACGGCTTCGAGGACGGCTCGTACGAGGTCGTTTTTCTCCGCGTCGGTGGTGGTCGGCGACTCACCGGTGGTGCCGTTGATGATCAGGCCGTCGTTGCCTGCGTCCACCAGGTGGACGGCGAGCCGCTGCGCGCCGTCGAGGTCGAGAGAGCCATCCGCCGTGAACGGCGTGATCATGGCGGTGAGGACCCGCCCGAAGGGGGTCTGCGGAGTCGAGATCGGAGCCATGGGTAACACGCTACTCGCTGCCATGCTCGCGGTGTCCCCTCGGGGGACGTCAACACGGTGTTGGACTCCGGCACTGCCTGCTCGGGGGTTCAAGCAGTGCCGGGTCCGTTTGATCAGCCTAGATGAACTTTACGAAACGTCGCAATACGGACACTTAGGACTTGACTCCGCACACCTGTGCGTCCTGCATGTAAAAGGAGCTTACGGGGCAACGCGGCCGTTGCCGTTGAAGGCCGCGTACGTGAGCGGCATGAGCTTCGCCCAGTGCTGCTCCATCTTCTCGCCGACCATCTCGATCTCCCGCTGCGGGAAGGACGGAACGGCCGCGAGCTCGTGCTGCGTGCGCAGGCCCAGGAAGTGCATGAGCGAGCGCGCGTTGCAGGTGGCGTACATCGAGGAGAAAAGTCCGACCGGCAGGACCGAACGGGCAACCTCCCGGGCCACGCCCGCGGCGAGCATCTCCCGGTAGGCCTCGTAGGCCTGCACGTAGGAGTCCTCCATGACGCGGCCGGTCAGCTCCTGCTGCGCCTCGGTGCCCTCGACGAAGACGTACTTGCCCGGGCGGCCCTCCTGGACGAGCTTGCGCTCGGCGTCCGGGACGTAGAAGACCGGCTCCAGCTCCCTGTAGCGACCGGATTCCTCGTTGTAGGACCAGCCGACGCGGTGGCGCATGAACTCGCGGAACACGAAGATCGGGGCGCTGATGAAGAAGGTCATCGAGTTGTGCTCGAACGGGCTGCCGTGGCGGTCCCGCATGAGGTAGTTGATCAGGCCCTTGGAACGCTCCGGGTCCTTCTGCAGCTCCTCCAGGGACTGCTCGCCCGCCGTCGAGACACGGGCGGCCCACAGCACGTCGGAGTCGGCGGCGGAGTGCTTCACCAGCTCCACCGTCACGTCACTGCGGAAGCTGGGTTTCAGATCTGAAGCGGCGGTCTCGCTCACCGGGGGTCCTTCCAAACGTGCGTCCTGGGGCGCGCCCACTCTACGTCGCCGCCTGCGGGCCGCGGCGCCATGAATTTTCGTTAATGTGCCCAAATCCGGCACCGATTGGGCCTCTCGGACGTCCTACGTAAGAGAACGCACACCGATCGTGAGGAGAGTGGCTCCCATGTTCCGCCGACGGGAACCCGTCCCGTTCGCCTTCGTCGCCGAGGCCGACCGTTTCCGCAGCAACGTCACTCCGCCGCCGCGCGAGAGTCTGAGCAGGACTCAGCTCGCCGCCCGTAGTCTGGTCGGGCTGACCGTGGTGGCGGGGCTGGCCGGCTCGCTGCTCTTCGGTATGCCCGCGCTGCAGCCGAGCAAGGCGCCGGCGAAGTCGCAGCAGTCGGAGGCCTCCGAGGGGCGGTAGCCTCACGGTCACAGCCCAACCGAACGTGCATGTGAGTGAGGTCCAGCCGTGCCCCTGCCCTTCCTGACGGCCGACGGTGTGTCCGAGGCGGATGACGACGGCGACGAGGCGCTCGCCCATGACGACCACGACCGCTGGCGGCGCCCCTACCGGCCGGGTCCCTGGCGGGTGGCCATCTCCGCGGTGCTGCTCCTGCTGTCCGCCTTCATGCTGCTGGCCACGATGATCATTGCGTTCGCGGGCACCTGGGGCGGGGCGTCGGTCTGCCTCGTCGCCGCGCTCTGTGTCGTCGGGTCGGCGGTACAACTGCTGCGCGCCGGCGTCTGGGTGAGCCGTACGGGGCTGCGCCGGGTCGGGTTCTTCGGGACCCGCTCGATCGCGTGGAGCGAGATCGCCGAGCTCCGTACGGTGCAGCAGCCGGTGCGCTGGCTCGGTCTGCCGAGGACCGTACAGGGGCAGGCGCTGACGGTGGCCGCGCGCGACGGCGCCGAGCTGCCGGTGCTGCTGACCGACCACAACGCCGATTTCCTGTCACGGGCCGAGGCCTTCGACCGGGCCGCCGACACGGTCGGGGCCTGGGCGGACGAGTACCGGCCCGTGTCCGCCTGATCCGGCGCCGGGCGCGCACGGGGAGCCCGTACAGGTATCAGACCTGTACGGGCTTCCCGTCGTGCAGGGCGATCGCCCGCTGCATGGCCTTGCGCGCCCGTGGGGTGTCCCGGGCGTCGTGGTAGGCGACGGCGAGCCGGAACCAGCTGCGCCAGTCCCCCGGCGCGTCCTCGGTCTCGGCCTTGCGGCGCGCGAAGACCTCGTCGGCCGAGTCCCGCAGGATCCGGCCGTACTGATCCCGCTCCAGCTCGTCGACGGGCAGGCCGCCCTCGCCCTCCAGCTCGGTCGCGAGCTGGTTGGCCTTGGTGACGAACCGGGTGTTCTTCCAGAGGAACCAGACGCCGATGACCGGCAGGATCAGCACGGCCACTCCGAAGGTGACGGTGACCCAGGTGCCGTGCCGGATCAGCATCAGGCCCCGGCTGCCGGCCAGGACGAAGTAGACGACCAGGACGGCGGCCGTGAGGAAGTACGTGATCTTCGCGCGCATGATGGTCGGTCAGCCCAGGTCGAGGAAGTGTTCCAGGCCGAAGGTGAGGCCCGGGGTCTGCACGACGCGGCGCACCCCGAGCAGGATGCCCGACATGAAGCTGCTGTGGTGCAGGGAATCGTGACGGATGGTCAGGGTCTCGCCCTCGGCGCCGAGGAGCACCTCCTGGTGAGCCAGCAGGCCGCGCAGGCGGACGGCGTGCACCGGGACGCCGTCGACGTCCGCGCCGCGCGCGCCGTCGAGGGCGGTCGCGGTGGCGTCGGGCTGCGGGGCGCAGCCGGCCTCGGCGCGGGCGGCCGCGATGAGCTGCGCCGTACGGGTCGCGGTGCCCGAGGGGGCGTCGACCTTGTTGGGGTGGTGCAGCTCGACGACCTCGACGGACTCGAAGTAGCGGGCGGCCTGGGCGGCGAACTTCATCGTCAGGACGGCGCCGATGGAGAAGTTCGGGGCGATGAGCACACCGGTCTCCGGGGAGCCGGCGAGCCAGGTGTCCAGCTGGGCGAGGCGGTCCTCGGTCCAGCCGGTGGTGCCGACCACTCCGTGGATGCCGTGACGGATGAGGAAGTCCAGGTTCCCCATGACCGAATCGGGGGTGGTCAGCTCGACCGCGACCTGGGCGCCGGCCTCGGCCAGAGTCTCCAGCTTGTCGCCGCGGCCGAGGGCCGCCACCAGCTCCATGTCGTCGGCGGCCTCGACCGCCTTGACCGCCTCGGACCCGATGCGGCCCTGGGCGCCGAGGACTGCCACGCGCAGCTTGCTCATTTTCCGTCCTTAAATGATCACGGACTTACGTGCGTACGGAACTAGGCGACGGCCTCGTCGAGCCGGGCCGCCTGCTTCTCCTTCAGCGGGCCGACCACCGCGAGCGAGGGCCGCTGGGCCAGCACATCCCGCGCGACCGAGCGGACGTCGTCCGGGGTCACGGAGGCGATCCGGGCCAGCATGTCGTCGACCGACATCTGGTCGCCCCAGCACAGCTCGCTCTTGCCGATGCGGTTCATGATCGCGCCGGTGTCCTCCAGGCCGAGGACGGTGGAGCCGGAGAGCTGGCCGATGGCCCGCTTGATCTCGTCGTCGCTCAGCCCGTCGGAGGCGACCTTGTCGAGTTCGTCCCGGCAGATCCGGAGCACGTCGTGGACCTGGTTGGGGCGGCAGCCGGCGTACACGCCGAAGAGGCCTGTGTCGGCGAAGCCCGAGGTGTACGAGTACACGCTGTAGGCGAGGCCGCGCTTCTCCCGGACCTCCTGGAAGAGGCGGGAGGACATGCCGCCGCCGAGAGCGGTGTTCAGCACGCCCAGGGCCCAGCGGCGCTCGTCGGTGCGGGCGAGGCCGGGCATGCCGAGGACCACGTGGGCCTGCTCGGTCTTGCGGTTGACGAGGTCGACGCGGCCGGAGGTGCGGATGCGCTTGGTGCCGGAGCGCGGACCGATCGGCTCGGCGTCGGAGCGGGTCAGCGCGCCGGCCTTCTCGAAGGCGGCGCGGACCTGGCGTACGACCTTGTTGTGGTCGACGTTGCCGGCGGCCGCGACGACGAGGTGGGTCGGGTCGTAGTGCTTCTTGTAGAAGCGGCGGATCCGGTCGGCGCCCAGGGCGTTGATCGTCTCGACGGTGCCCAGGACGGGACGGCCCAGCGGGGTGTCGCCGTACATGGTCTGCGCGAACAGGTCGTGGACCATGTCGCCCGGGTCGTCCTCGGTCATCGCGATCTCTTCGAGGATGACCCCGCGCTCGGCGTCGACGTCCTCCTCGCGGATCAGCGAGCCGGTGAGCATGTCGCAGACCACGTCGATGGCCAGCGGCAGGTCGGTGTCGAGCACCCGGGCGTAGTAGCAGGTGTACTCCTTCGCCGTGAAGGCGTTCATCTCGCCGCCGACCGCGTCGATCGCGGAGGAGATGTCGAGGGCGCTGCGCTTGTGCGTGCCCTTGAAGAGGAGGTGCTCCAGGTAGTGCGTGGCGCCGTTCAGCGTGGGCGTCTCGTCACGGGAGCCGACGTGCGCCCAGATGCCGAAGGTGGCGGAGCGGACGGAGGGCAGCGTCTCGGTGACGATGCGCAGTCCGCCGGGGAGGACCGTGCGCCGGACGGTGCCGATGCCGTTCTGCCCCTTGAGGAGGGTTTGGGTACGGGCGACGGCCCGCCCCTCCGAAGAGGGGCGGGCCGTCACACGGGAACTACGCGACATCACTTGTCGGAGTCGTCCTTGTCAGCGTCGTCGCCGGCAGCTTCGCCGTCGATCACGGGGATCAGGGAGAGCTTGCCGCGCTGGTCGATCTCGGCGATCTCCACCTGGACCTTGGTGCCGACCGCGAGCACGTCCTCGACGTTCTCCACGCGCTTGCCACCGGCGAGCTTGCGGATCTGCGAGATGTGCAGCAGGCCGTCCTTGCCGGGCATCAGGGAGACGAAGGCACCGAAGGTGGTGGTCTTGACGACCGTACCCAGGTAGCGCTCGCCGACCTCCGGCATGGTCGGGTTGGCGATCGCGTTGATCGTGGCGCGGGCGGCCTCGGCGGCCGGGCCGTCGGAGGCACCGATGTAGATGGTGCCGTCGTCCTCGATCGTGATCTCGGCGCCGGTGTCCTCCTGGATCTGGTTGATCATCTTGCCCTTGGGGCCGATGACCTCACCGATCTTGTCCACCGGGATCTTGACGGTGATGATCCGGGGGGCGAACGGGGACATCGCGTCCGGCGTGTCGATCGCTTCCATCATCACGTCGAGGATGTGGAGGCGGGCGTCGCGGGCCTGCTTGAGGGCCGCGGCCAGGACGGAGGCCGGGATGCCGTCCAGCTTGGTGTCCAGCTGGAGGGCGGTCACGAACTCCTTGGTGCCGGCGACCTTGAAGTCCATGTCGCCGAAGGCGTCCTCCGCGCCGAGGATGTCGGTGAGGGCGACGTAGTGCGTCTTGCCGTCGATCTCCTGGGAGATCAGACCCATGGCGATACCGGCGACGGGGGCCTTGAGGGGCACACCGGCGTTCAGCAGCGACATGGTGGAGGCGCAGACCGAGCCCATCGACGTCGAACCGTTGGAGCCGAGGGCCTCGGACACCTGACGGATCGCGTAGGGGAACTCCTCGCGGGTCGGGAGGACCGGCAGGATCGCGCGCTCGGCGAGCGCGCCGTGGCCGATCTCGCGGCGCTTGGGCGAGCCCACGCGGCCGGTCTCGCCGACGGAGTACGGCGGGAAGTTGTAGTTGTGCATGTAGCGCTTGCGGGTCACCGGGGAGAGGGTGTCCAGCTGCTGCTCCATGCGGAGCATGTTCAGGGTGGTGACGCCCAGGATCTGGGTCTCGCCACGCTCGAACAGCGCCGAGCCGTGCACGCGCGGGATGGCCTCGACCTCGGCGGCGAGGGTACGGATGTCCGTGAGCCCGCGGCCGTCGATGCGGACCTTGTCCTTGATGACGCGCTCGCGCACCAGGGCCTTGGTCAGGCTGCGGTAGGCGGCGGAGATCTCCTTCTCGCGGCCTTCGAAGGCCGGGAGGAGCTTCTCGGCGGCGATCTCCTTGACGCGGTCCAGCTCGGCCTCGCGGTCCTGCTTGCCCGCGATGGTCAGCGCCTGGGAGAGGTCACCCTTGACGGCGGCCGCGAGGGCCTCGTACACGTCGTCCTGGTAGTCCAGGAAGACCGGGAACTCACCCTCGGGCTTCGCGGCCTTGGCGGCCAGGTCGGCCTGGGCCTTGCAGAGGACCTTGATGAACGGCTTCGCGGCGTCGAGGCCCGAGGCCACGATCTCCTCGGTCGGCGCCTGGGCGCCGCCCTTGACGAGGGCGATGGTCTTCTCGGTGGCCTCGGCCTCGACCATCATGATCGCGACGTCGCCGTCCTCCAGGACGCGGCCCGCGACGACCATGTCGAAGACGGCGTCCTCGAGCTCGGTGTGCGTCGGGAAGGCCACCCACTGGCCGCGGATCAGCGCGACGCGGACGCCGCCGATCGGGCCGGAGAAGGGCAGACCGGCCAGCTGGGTGGACGCGGACGCGGCGTTGATCGCGACGACGTCGTACAGGTGGTCGGGGTTGAGCGCCATGATCGTGGCGACGACCTGGATCTCGTTGCGCAGGCCCTTCTTGAAGGACGGGCGCAGCGGGCGGTCGATCAGGCGGCAGGTGAGGATCGCGTCCTCGGAGGGGCGGCCCTCGCGGCGGAAGAAGGATCCGGGGATCTTGCCGGCCGCGTACTGGCGCTCCTCGACGTCCACCGTCAGGGGGAAGAAGTCGAGCTGGTCCTTGGGCTTCTTCGACGCGGTGGTGGCGGAAAGCACCATCGTGTCGTCGTCCAGGTAGGCAACGGCGGAGCCGGCGGCCTGGCGGGCCAGACGGCCCGTCTCGAAGCGGATGGTGCGGGTGCCGAAGGAACCGTTGTCAATGACGGCCTCGGCGTAGTGGGTCTCGTTCTCCACTAGCGTTTTCTCCATTTTCGTCGTCTCCGTCCGCCGCCCGTGTGGCGGTGGACGGTTGCGGAGAAGCGCTCCTGGCGTGCGGGCCGGTCTTCGATCGAAGCATCCGGTGCGTCGCCCGTGTGGGCTTCCGGGTGCCACTACCGAGGACCGGCGGCGTGGGAGGGCGCTCCTCCTCTTCAGTTGTGCGCGTCTTCGCGCGTCTCTGTCAGACGCGCACGTGCGTCGTCTCCAGACTACAAAGGGTCCGGTCCGTCCCGCACGTACAGCAAAGGGAGCGGCCCCCGGATGTGGGAACCGCTCCCTTCACGGCGTGTTACTTGGCGCCGGCCGCACCGCGGCGGATGCCGAGGCGCTCGACCAGCGTACGGAAGCGCTGGATGTCCTTCTTGGCCAGGTACTGCAGCAGGCGGCGACGCTGGCCGACCAGGATCAGCAGACCACGACGGGAGTGGTGGTCGTGCTTGTGCGTCTTGAGGTGCTCGGTCAGGTCCGAGATGCGGCGGGAGAGCATCGCGACCTGGACCTCGGGAGAGCCGGTGTCGCCCTCCTTGGCACCGAACTCGCTGATGATCTGCTTCTTCGTAGCGGCGTCGAGCGGCACGCGTACTCCTCGTTTAGGTCTTCGTAGCCACCGAGTGCCCCAGGTCTGAGTCTCTGGGGAGCTTCCGTAACTCGGGAGGCGGGGTCCGCTGAGCGCAGTCCACAGACCCTGTCGAAGGATCCGGGGGACGCGTACACAAACGGCCGTCACACAGCGTACCAGGCTGCCGGGACGCGGCGTCTCAGCTGGTGAGAGCGCGGGCCCGGGAGTAGACGTCCAGCACGGCCAGGGTCAGCGGGACCAGGCTCAGCAGGACCGCCGCCTCGGTGAGGTCGAGCAGCCTTCCCCAGAAGGGTGACAGGCCCTTGCGGGGAATGACAAGCGCAATTCCGGCGAGGAGGGCCGCGCCGGCGGCGACGGCGGCGGTCAGCCAGATCGTACGGAGGTCCAGGCCGCTGTGGTCGTTCTTGAGGACGAGGGCTTCGAGCAGGTCCGCCGGCGGGTGCAGGGCCAGGCCCAGGATCAGCAGCGCGACGGCGACCAGGCCGGCGGCCAGGGCGCACACCACCTGTGAGGTGTAGCGGAAGAGGCGGGCGCGCAGCAGCATGGCGAGGCCGGTGGTGAGGGCCAGCAGGCGGCCCCAGGTGTTGTCGGAGAAGCCGAGGACGGCGGCGGCGCCGACGGCGACCGCGGCGCAGCCGCCGACCAGGCCGAGCAGCATCTCGTGGCCGCGCCGGGCCTGGGCGGCGATCTGCTCGGCGTCGAGCGTGGCCGCCTGGTCGTGCTGGTCGGTGCCGGACTGGTCACCGTACGGCTCGGTCTCGTAGCGGTCCGGGGTCTCGTAGTCCTCGGTGGCGCTCTGCGGGGCGGCGTAGCCGATGGGCAGGCGGGCGAAGCGGGCGGAGAGGCCTGGCAGGAAGGCGACGAGGCCGATGGCGACGGGTGCGCAGACGGCGGCGGTGTCGGTCGCGGAGGCCTCGGTGGCGATGGCCGTGAACGTGGCCAGGGTGCCGGCGGCGGCGACGAAGGTGGCCGCGACGAAGGGGGCGTCGCCGCTGGGGGTGAGCGCGACCAGGGCGACGGAGGCGACGAGGACGCAGACGCAGCCGAGCAGGAACTGGAGGCGGCCGGGTCCCTGGCCGGCGGCGGGGGCGATGATCCCGGAGCCGGCGATCAGCAGCTGCGGGAGGGCGCTGAGGCCGAGCGCGACGGCGGAGCCGCGGTCGCGGTAGACCCGGGCGCGCACGCCGGCGACGGCGGTGAGCAGGACGCCGACGGCGCCCGCGATGATGCCGGGCAGGCCGTGCATGTCGTGGCGCAGCGGGTCCGCGTACCAGAGGACGAAGCCCAGCATGACGAGGAGCAGTGCGGCGCCGGCCAGGCCCGCGCCGCGCAGCATGTCGTCGCTCCAGCGGTGCCGGTCGCGGACGACGGCGGAGGCGACGGCGTCGGAGACGTCGTCGAAGACGGCGGGCGGCAGGGATTCGGCGAAGGGGCGCAGGCTGAGCACCTCGCCGTCGAGGACCTGCTGGGCGGCCAGGGTGCGGGCGCCGTCGAGGACGGTGCCGGAGCGGCGTACGAGGTGGAAGCCGGTGGGGGCGCCGACGGGCTGGGTCTGGCCGGTGAGGCGCAGCAGCTCGGGATAGACGTCGGCGACGGCGATGTCCTCGGGGAGGGCGACGTCGATCCGGCTGTCCGGGGCCACGACGGTGACCCTGCAGAAGCCCGTCGTTGCGGCCGTACTCACCTGTGTGACCCCCCTTGTTGACGCCCGCGGTGGCGGACGATTCGCGGATGCGCATACTGCGCGCGCCACCCTACCGGGCTTATGCCTGACAGTCGGCAAGTAGGATCACCGACGCGTGGAGGAGACCCCCTTCACACCCGGGACTTGGGGGCGCCGGTTACGACGTCCCGTCCGTTTTCGAGGGATTGATGCTCCGGTGAGCCAGATCGTCGTCAAACGCCCGCCGCGGTCCCTGCCGCCCGAAGTGCCTTCGGACGAGGTGAAGCTGGAGGCGCCTCCGGAGCTTCCGCGGGGGCAGCAGGAGGGCATGCTGATGCAGCTCCTGCCGATGCTCGGCATGGGCTCCTCCGCCGTGTTCTTCTTCATGCCGGGTGCGGCGCCGTTCATGCGCATCATGGGTGTGCTGATGCTGGTGTCGACGGTGGCGATGGTCGTCGCGCAGGTGGTGCGGCAACGGCGGGGTACGCAGGGGCAAATGGCCGATGTGCGCCGGGACTACCTCAAATACCTCGCGCAGACGCGTCGTCAGGTACGCCGGACCGCGCGGGCGCAGCGCGACGCGCAGCTGTACCTGCACCCGGCCCCGGAGCAGTTGTGGTCGGTGGTGGCCGAGGGTTCGCGGCTGTGGGAACGGCGGGTCGGCGACGCGGACTTCGGGCAGGCCCGGCTGGGGCTGGGCGCGCAGCGGCTGCAGACCCCGCTGGTGGCGCCGGACACGGCCCCGGTGGACGAGCTGGAGCCGCTGACGGCGGGCGCGATGCAGCGCTTCCTGAAGGTGCACTCCTCGCTGGACGGACTGCCGATGGCGGTCTCGATCCGGGCCTTCTACCACGTGACCGTGTCCGGTGAGCCGGAGTCGGCGCGCGGTACGGCACGGGCGCTGGTGTCGCAGCTGGCGACGCTGCACTCCCCCGAGGACCTGACGGTGGCCGTGGTGGCCGCGCCGGGTGCGGTGCCCTCGTGGGACTGGACGAAGTGGCTGCCGCACACGCAGGTACCGGGCCAGGTGGACGGCGCCGGTACGAAGCGGCTGTTCGGCGACGACCTCGCCGAGCTGGAGGGGCTGCTGGGCTCCCGGCTGGAGGGGCGGCCGCGGTTCAGCCGCGAGGTGTCCCCGGTGCTGGACCAGCCGCACCTGGTGGTCGTGCTCGACGGCGGGATGGTGCCGCCGGACTCGGTGTTCGCGGCGGCCGAGGGGCTGCAGGGCGTCACGATCGTCGAGGTGGTCGCGGGCGAGCTGGACGAGCCGCGCGGCGGGCTGTCGGTCGTGGTGCGTCCGGGCCGGCTGCGCCTGGAGTCGGGCGCGGGCGTCGCGTACGAGGGCACCCCGGACACGCTGTCGCTGCCCGCGGCGGAGGCGCTGGCCCGCCAGTTGGCCCCGCTGCGCACGGGTGGCGGGGACGACGACGAGCCGCTGCTGGCGAACCTGGACTTCACGGACCTGCTGAACCTGGGCGACGCGGCCGCGGTGGACGTGGCGCGGACCTGGCGGCCGCGGTCGGCCGGTGAGCGGCTGCGCGTGCCGATCGGTGTCGGCGAGGACGGCGCCCCGGTGATGCTGGACCTGAAGGAGGCCGCGCAGGAGGGCATGGGTCCGCACGGCCTGTGCGTCGGCGCGACCGGTTCCGGCAAGTCGGAGCTGCTGCGCACGCTGGTGCTGGGTCTGGCGGTCACGCACACCTCGGAGACGCTGAACTTCGTACTCGCCGACTTCAAGGGCGGTGCGACCTTCACCGGCATGGGGCAGATGCCGCACGTGGCGGCCGTCATCACCAACCTGGCGGACGACCTCACGCTCGTGGACCGCATGGGCGACTCGATCCGCGGCGAGCTCCAGCGCCGGCAGGAGCTGCTGCGCTCGGCGGGCAACTACGCGAACATCCACGACTACGAGAAGGCCCGTGCGGCCGGCGCTCCGCTGGAGCCGCTGGCCTCGCTGGTGCTCGTCATCGACGAGTTCTCCGAACTGCTCACGGCCAAGCCCGACTTCATCGACATGTTCATCCAGATCGGCCGCATCGGCCGGTCGCTGGGCGTGCACCTGCTGCTGGCCTCGCAGCGACTGGAGGAGGGCAAGCTGCGCGGACTGGACACGTACCTCTCGTACCGGATCGGTCTGCGGACCTTCTCGGCGGCCGAGTCGCGGACGGCGATCGGTGTGCCGGACGCCTACCACCTGCCGTCGGTGCCCGGTTCGGGCTATCTGAAGTTCGGTACGGACGAGATGACCCGCTTCAAGGCGGCGTACGTCTCGGGCACCTACCGCTCGGGCGGACCGGACCTGTCGGTGGGCCTGTTCCCGGTGGAGCGGCGGCCCGCGCTGTTCACGGCGGCTCCGGTGCCGGTGGTGTACGCGGCTCCGGACCCGGCGTACCTGGCGGCGCAGTCCTCGCGGGAGGACGACGCGCTCGCCGACACGGTGCTGGACGTGATCGTGAGCCGGCTGGAGGGACAGGGGGTGCCGGCGCACCAGGTGTGGCTGCCGCCGCTCGACCAGGCCCCGCCGCTGGACCAGTTGCTGCCGGCGCTGGCACCGAGCGCGGAGCGCGGGCTGCACGCGGACGGGTACACGCGGCCCGGCGGGCTCGTCGTACCGCTCGGCCTCATCGACAAGCCGTTCGAACAGCGGCGCGAGGTGCTGTACCGGGACTTCTCGGGTGCGGCGGGCCACATGATGGTGGTCGGCGGCCCGCAGTCGGGCAAGTCGACGCTGATGCGGACGCTGATCTCGTCCTTCGCGCTCACGCACACCCCGCGCGAGGTGCAGTTCTACGGGCTGGACTTCGGCGGTGGCAGCCTGTCGGCGGTCGCCGAGCTGCCGCACGTGGGCGGGATCGCCTCGCGGCTGGACCCGGAGCGGGTGCGGCGCACCGTCGCGGAGGTGGGGGGCATCCTCAACCGCCGCGAGGAGTTCTTCCGGGCGAACAACATCGACTCGATCGGCACCTACCGGCGCCGGCGCGCGGCGGGCGAGCTGCCCGGCGAGCCGTGGGGCGACGTGTTCCTGCTGATCGACGGCTGGGGCGGCTTCCGCGGCGAGTACGAGGGCCTGGACCAGATCGTCACGGACATCGCGGCCCGCGGTCTGGGCTACGGCATCCACGTGGTGATCACCGCGGCGCGGTACATGGAGGTCCGGGCGGCGCTCAAGGACCAGATGCTCAGCCGGCTGGAGCTGCGGCTCGGCGACACCATGGACTCCGAGTTCGACCGGAAGGTCGCGGCGAACGTCCCCACCGGGATGCCGGGCCGGGGCCAGGTGCCGGAGAAGCTGCACTTCCTGGGCGCGCTCCCGCGGATCGACGGCTCGCACGACGCGGCTGACCTGTCGGAGGCCACGGCGGCGTTCGTGGACGTCGTGAAGCAGAACTGGCAGGGGCAGGCGGCCCCCGGGGTACGGCTGCTGCCGCGGCTGCTCCACGCCGACCAGCTGCCCAAGGGCGGGGAGCACCCCGGCCGCGGGATCGCGATCGGCATCGACGAGACCGACCTGGAGCCGGTGTTCGTCGACTTCGAGTCGGACCCGTTCCTCCTCGTCTTCGGCGAGAGCGAGTCGGGCAAGACGAACCTGCTGCGGCTCATCGCCCAGCAGATCGCCGAGCGCTACACCCCCGACCAGGCGCGCCTGGTGGTGGGCGACTACCGGCGGAGCCTGCTCGGGGCACTGCCCGAGGAGCACCTGCTGGAGTACGCGCCGATGGCGAGCTCGCTGCAGATGCACATGGAGGCTCTGGGCGGGGTGTTCTCGCGCCGGCAGCCGCCGACCGACGTCACTCCGCAGCAGCTGCGCGACCGCAGCTGGTGGACGGGCCCGGACGTGTTCATCATCATCGACGACTTCGACCTGGTGGCCACGAGCCAGGGCAATCCGCTGGCTCCGCTGGTGGAGTTCCTGCCCTTCGCCCGGGACACGGGCGTGCGGTTCATCATCGCGCGGAACTCGGCGGGCGCCTCGCGTTCGTTGTACGAGCCGTTCATGCAGCGGATCAAGGAGCTGGGCGCGCAGGGCCTCGTCCTGTCGGGCGACCCGTCCGAGGGCGACCTCGTCGGCAACGTGCGGCCGCGTCCGATGCCGCCGGGCCGGGCCTACTTCGCCTCGCGCAGGCGGGGCACCTCGCTGGTGCAGCTGGGGCGGATGCCGGGGATGTGAGGAAACCGGTTCCCCTCGGCGGCGCAGCACCGATAATCGGCGGTGAAGACCGCGCCACCGAGGGGAAAGGCCGCACATGGGCACCCAGCAGGAGAAGGACGAGCTGTACGCACTCGACATCAGCGGCGTGGAGTGGGAGGGCCCGCCCGGGACCAGCCCCGACGAGGAGCGGGTCGAGATCGCCCGGCTGCCCGAGGGCGCGGTGGCCATGCGGTCCTCACTGGACCGGGACACCGTGCTGCGGTACACGGCCGCCGAGTGGGAGGCCTTCGTCCTCGGGGCCCGGGACGGCGAGTTCGACCTGGACCGGCACCGCCCCGAGGGACCGGACGCCTGAGGGCCCCGGACGCCTGAGGGCCGGACACCTGAGAGAGCAGACGCCGAAGGGGCGCGCCCGGTGCGGGCGCGCCCCTTCGGCGCGTACGGACTGACGTGGCGACCGGGCTCAGTAGGCCTCGGTGAACAGGCGCGAGGCCTTCACGTCGGTGGCGCGGTAGTCGCCCTTGCCACGCTCGATGAGCTGGGCGACCTGCTCCAGCGTCTTCTGCATGTGGTCGGCCTTGCCCTTGTACTTCGCCTGGAGCTGGACGTACTGGCCGTGCGCCTCACCGTCCCAGGTGTCGGTGACGACCTTGAGGGCCTGCTCCATCTCGTTCAGGTCCGTGATGATGTTCTTGGAGACGACCCGGATACGGTCCGCCATCTGCTGAACGGTCTCATACCGGACCCGGGTGTGCCCGTCGTTACCCGCCATCTTCTTCTCCTTCTCGCTGCGGCAAACGTGAAACGGAAACGGCTGCTGTCAGATGCCGTTGAGGCCGGAACCGTTGGCGCCGCCGGACGCGCTCTGCACGGCCTTGAACGCGGCGCGCACGTCGTCGTCCTGGGCGTTGCTCAGGTTCTTGGTCTGCGCCACGGCGTTGTGCAGGACGCCCAGCAGCCTGCGGATCTCGTCGTGGTCGTCATTGACCACGCTCTGCGCGGACATGAACCCCGAGGCACCCACACCGGTCCAGCCGGCGCTCACGGTGGCCAGGATGTCGGCCAGCTCGCGGGCCTGCCTGGTAACTGCGTTGGCCGTCTCCTCGATCTTGGTCTTCGCCTGGACGACCGGATCGTCTGCAAGTCCGAAGGTGTTCGTGCTCATCCGAAGCTCCTCACTTCTCAATTCGCCGGCAGAACCGGCGGATTGCGTGGCGGAGCGGACATGCCTGGCGCGGTTGTGAGCCACGCGCCCCGGGCGTCCCCCTCCGCTTCACGCGATCCCCCGATCACACTCGTGAAGCCTGCTGTCACTCTAGCCAGTTCAACCGCCGGGCCCAACACCGGTGGGTTGCTTCCGTTGATGAACTGTGACTGTTCACTGCAAACGGCGTCGGCGGTTGCGTGTGTCCCGTACGACGGTCGCGGTCCCGGCGATGACGGCGATCAGGACGGCGCCGATGCCCAGAGCGTACGTGCCGTAGCGCTCCTGCCGCTCCTGTGCCGTCTCGGTGAGCCGGAGCTCGGCCGCCTCCGGGGCGGCCGCCGGCGGCGGGCCGGGATCCGGGACGGGGGCCTTGGGGGCCTCTCGGTCCTGGCTGAGCGCGCGCACCGGGTCGACGATGCCCCAACCGACGTAGTCGTCACGGCCCTTGACCGAGCGTTCGGCGGTGTTCTGGATCTGCCAGACGATCTGCTCGACGGTCCAGTCCCCGTGCTTGGCGCGCAGCAGGGCGGCCACGCCGGCGACGTAAGGGGCGGAGAAGCTGGTGCCGTTGTCGATGCACTGGCCGAAGCCGGGGACCGTGGAGACCATGTCGACGCCGGGCGCCGCCACCCCGATGAAGTCGCCGGGCTGGGAGAACGCGGCCCGCTCGTTGTTGCGGTCCGAGGAGGCCACCGCGAGCACGCCGGGGAAGGCCGCCGGGTAGGTCTTGCGCTTCTCGCCGCTCATGCCGTCGTTGCCCGCCGAGGCCACCACCACAATCTTGGCGTCGATGGCCTTCTGGACCGACTTGCCGAGCTCGGAGTCCGGGGCCATCGGCACGTCGGTGTCCTGGGAGATGTTGATCACTTGGGCGCCCTTGGACACCGCGTGGTCGATCGCCTGGCTCAGGGACAGGGCGTTGCCCTTGCCCTGGCCGTCGTTCTGCCGGATGGGGATGATCGTGGCGTCCGGGGCCAGGCCGACGAAGCCGGTGCCCTCCTGGGGGCGGGCGGCGATCAGCCCGGCGACCTTGGTGCCGTGGCCGACGGTGTCGTTCGTGCCGTCGCCGCCCTTGGGGTCGATGAAGTCCTTGCCGGCGCCGGTGTCGAGGGCGCCGCTGAGCTGCGGGTTCACCCGGTCCACGCCGGTGTCGATGACCGCGACGCGGATGCTGTTGCCGTTCTTGTCCTTGCCCTTGGTGTGCGCCCAGAGCTCGTCGAGGAGGAGCCGCTGGAGGGCCCAGGGACGGTCCGCGATCTGCTTCTTCATGGGGAACGTGCACTCGCCGGCCCCGTCGAGGCGCAGGGCGTACGGGGGCCGCGGCGCGGCGGCCGCGTCGGCGGAGGCCGCGAGGGTGGCGGGCGCGGCCGCGGCGACCGCGGCGAGGGTGAGGGCGGCGGCGCGGACCGCGCGCCGCCGCTGCGGGAGCTGGGTCATCGGCGGCTTCCTCACGAACCCTGCGGCTGGCGGGCCGAGTTGGTGTCCAGGCGCGGGCCCTTGGAGAGGAACTCCGACCACGCGATGGGCACCATGGCCGGAGTGACGCCCGCGTAGCCCAGCCGGATCTGCGCCTGGCTGGCCTCGGGGGCACCCCCCGAGGCGCCGCCCTTCGCCTGCTGGTCGGGGGCTCCGATCTTCGACTGCTCGGCGTCGCTGTCGCCGTTGGCCTGGACGGCGTACCGCAGGCCGGTGTCGGTGACCAGGAAGAGGGAGCCGCCGGCCGTGGTCTGCTTGCCCTGGACCTGGGTGTAGAGCAGCCCCGAGCCCGGGGTGACGTACGCGCTGGTGCCGCTCGCGGTGATGTCGATGGGGAAGCCGGTACCGGCCCAGGTGCTCAGGGTCTGGTTGCCCTGGCCGTCGACCGCGCGCAGGACGTTGCAGACGGTGTCGCGGCCGCCCGGGCCGCCGGCCTGGGTGCCCGCGGCCGGTGCGCTCTGGTTGATCCGCTCGGTCTTCTTCTGCGGCCACTTGAGCTCGCCGGCGAACGGGGTGGCGTCCGGGCTGAGCGACTGGAGGTCGATCTCGCGGGCCTTGCCGTGCATGTTGAGGCCGTCGGTCGCGGGCGCCGAGATCAGCAGCCAGGCGACGAAGTCGGAGACCGGCGCGACCTTCCCCGGCAGGACCACGTAGTGCTGCGTGCCGGAGCCCGTCTGGGCCATGAGCACCATGCCGACCTTGTTGTCGGCGGTGATCAGGCCCTTGACGTCGGCGTTCGTGCCGGCCTTGGCGGGCAGCTGCGGGAAGGACAGGTCGTCGCCGGAGTTGAGGGTGCCCAGCCACTGCTCGGTGACCTGCTGCGGGGTGGCGCCGGTGCCGACCAGGGCGTTGGTCATCGTGCCCGCGGCCGGAGTGCCCTCCGGGAACTTGTACTTCGTGCCCGCCGCGTCGACCAGGTAGCGCTCCTTGCCCGGGCCGGTGCTCTGCACGTACAGCGACTGGGTGTCGGTCAGCCTGCGCTGATCGTCCGTCAGGTGCGTCTCGCGGTCGGCGAGGACGAAGGTGGCGGTCTGCACCCCGCGGCCGTTGCCGCCCGGCTGCTGGCAGACGGCCCAGCGCTTGGCCTTGGCCGCGTCCGCCTTGGCGGGGAGCCGGTCGGGGGCGTACGGGATGCCGATGATGGGCCCGCGCGGCGGCTTGCCCTTGTCGAGGACCTTGTCGTCGACCTGGATGACCTTGAACTTCGAGGGATCCAGGAGGAGTCGGGCGGAGGCGAGGTTCAGCACCGGGTGCAGCCGGGTCTGGTCCTTGCCGTTCACCTTCGTCGTCAGGACCACGTAGCGGGTGGTCGAGTCCTTGCCGACGATGACCTGGGTGCCGGGATCCGCCCAGCCCTTGGGGGCCGTCGGCTTGAACATGCCCCAGGCGCCGAAGCCGGCCAGCACGACCGCGGCGACGATCAGCCCCGGCACGACCGCGCGCAGCGGGCGCGGCGCGCCCTCCTCGGTCCCCGTCGCGGATGGCTGGAGGAACGCGGCCACCGTGCGCCGCTTCGCAAAGGTGTACGCGTTGAGCTCATCACGTCGTGATGCCATGACCGTCTGCTTCTCCCCGCACGGCCCGGTCGGTGAGTACGGTCCCCGGGCCTCGATTGTCGGACCGGGCACCTACTATGCCTCTTGACGGAGGGTGCTCAGGGGCCGGGTAGGGTGAGGTTGCCGCTCAGCGCCTTCCGGACCGGGGTAATCAGGGCTTGTTGGGGTGGATTGAGGAGATTCCGGGGTCATGCGGCAGCTGTCGCGCAGCGCCGGGACTCATGGGGTCTCGCCCCGGAAAGGGGAGGTGCGCGAGTGATGGCCACCGCGACGCAGCCGCAGACTGGCGCGGCCGCACCCGCACGCGGCGGGGTGACGCCGCATCCGAAGTCGAGCCCTGGCCGCTTCGGTCCGTTCCGATTGCAACAGCTTGTGCTGCTTCAGGTGGCCGCGGCCGCCCTGTTGGTGGCCTGGGTGGTCGAACCGCTGCTGCTGGTTCCGGCCGGCGTGCTCGCGGTCGTCCTCGTGGTGCTCGCGGTCGTACGCAGGCACCAGCGCTCCCTGCCCGAGTGGATCGGCGGTGCGCTCGCGCTGCGCGCGCGGCGTCGCCGGGCCGCGTCCCTGGCCGTGCCCGCGGGCACCGAGCCCGGGCTGGCCCCGCTCGTCGAGGCCGATCCGGCGCTGCGCACCCTCACGTTCAGCGACCGTGACCGTCGGCCGGTCGGAATGATCGGCGACGGCACCTTCCTCACCGCGGTCGTCCAGGTCGACACGGACGCCACCGCGCTGCGGCCCGACCGGGGCGCGCGGCCGCTGCCGCTGGGGCTCGTACGGGACATCCTCGAAGTCGACGGCATCCGGCTGGAGTCCGCGCAGCTGGTGCAGCACACCCAGCCCGCGCCGGCCCCGCACCTGCCCGCCCAGTCGATGGCCACGCGCAACTACGCGCCGCTGCAGGCCCGCACCGGTACTCCGGCGGTGCGGCTCACCTGGATCGCGCTCAAACTCGACCCGGAGCTGTGCCCCGAGGCGGTCACCGCGCGCGGAGGCGGACTGCCGGGCGCCCAGCGGTGCGTGGTGCGGGCGGCCGACCAGTTGGCCAGCCGGCTGACCGGCGCCGGGTTCAAGGCCACCGTGCTGACCGAGCAGGAGCTCACGGCGGCCCTGGCCACGTCCTCGTGCGCGAACCCGATGGCGATCACTCAGGCCGGGCGGTCGGCCAGCACGGGGCGGCGTACGGAGGAGACCCCGCGGACCTGGCGCTGCGACGACCGGCGGCACACCACGTACTGGATAGGCCGCTGGCCGCAGCTGGGCGGCGCGGGGGCCGCGGCGCTGCCGCAGTTCGTGGCGCTGCTGACCTCGCTGCCCGCCCTGGCGACGAACTTCAGCCTGACGATCGCCCCGGCGGAGCGCCAGGGCGTGACACTGACCGGACACGTCCGGGTGACCGGGCGCAGCGACGAGGAACTGGTCGCGGCCCGACGGGAGTTGGAGCGGACGGCGCGGGGCGTGAAGACCGCGCTGGTCCGGCTCGACCGTGAACAGGTACCGGGGCTGCTGGCTTCGCTGCCGCTGGGAGGGGCGCGATGAGGGGCGGTTTCGGGCTGGTCGGCCCGCGGCGGGAGCGGCACGTGGTGCCCGCCGCGGATCTGGACGTGCTGGCGCTGCCCGTCGGGGACGACGGGGTCGTCATCGGCGTGGACGCCGAGGGGCGTTCGGCGGTGCTCGGCATCAACCGGCCGACGCCGTACGAGGTGACGCTGATCGGCGGTCTGTGGACGGCGCAGGTGCTGGCGCTGCGCGCGGCGGCGACGGGCGCGCGGGTGGCGGTGGAGACCGGGCGCGGGCACGTGTGGTCCGGGCTGGCGCAGGCCGCGGGCGGCGGGCAGCAGTGCGTGACACTGCACGAGGTGGGCCGGGTGCCCCCGCAGGGCGCGTCGGCGGGCAGCCCGGTGCTGGTGATCCGCGACTGCGGGATGCGGCCGCCGCGCGGGCGTGTGGTGGCCGGGCCCTGGCAGTCTGTGCTGACCCTGCTGCCGTACCTGAGCCCCACGGCGCCGCGGCTGCTCCAGCAGTCGTCGCTGGTGGGTGCGCAGCGGGTGTCCCCGGACGAGGCGCAGCAGATCGGCCGCCTGATGAGCCTGCCGCGGGCAGCGGTGGAATCCCTGCCGACGCTGGGCGACGGGGTGACGCTGTGGTGTACGCCGCGTGACCGGCAGTTCGTGATGACCCAGGGGACGGACGCGGAGACGGGCCTCTTGGGCCCGGCGCGGCGGATCGACTGAGCGTCGGCGGGGCCGACGGGGGCGGACACCGGTGCCGGGGCGCTATTAGGCTGAGCGCGGGCGCGGCGTCGAGGTGGGCGCCGGACCAGTGTTCGACAGACCAGGAGGACCAGTGAGCGGCGATCGGAACGAGAGGCGCGGCGGGACGTGGGACGTCCCGACGGACGATCAGTCCGACGCGGAGCCCGAACTGACGGGCGAGTTCACCATCGACTACACCCCGCCGGCCTGGTACACCCAGGGCGCGGCTCCGTCCGCGCAGGTGCCGGGGCTGCCCGAGGGCAGCGGCTTCGAACCCCACCGTCCGTCGGACGTGGCCTCGCCCCCGACGATGCGGATCGCTCCGCCGAGCCCGCGCACCCCGCCCGAGGGCACGGGCCTGCCCAAGCCCTTCGCGACGCCGGCCCCGGCCGAGACCCCTGCGCCGTCGCCGTTCGCCGCTCCGGCTCCGGCTCCGGCTCCGGCTCCGGCTCCGGCTCCGGCTCCGGCTCCGGCTCCGGCTCCGTTCGAGAGTCCGGCACCCGCGCCGTTCGCGACCTCGGCTCCGGCCGAGAGTCCGGCACCCGCGTCCTTCGCCGCTCCGGCTCCGGCTCCGTTCGAGACCCCTGAACCCGCGCCGTTCGCGACCT
>NZ_JBICZH010000002.1:229180-700445 GCF_043201995.1 Streptomyces sp. NPDC048258 | reverse complement strand
GACCTCGGCTCCGGCCGAGAGCCCGGCACCCGCGCCCTTCGCCGCTCCGGCTCCGGCTCCGTTCGAGACCCCTGAACCCGCGCCGTTCGCGACCTCGGCTCCCGCCGAGAGCCCGGCACCCGCGCCCTTCGCCGCTCCGGCTCCGGCTCCGTTCGAGACCCCTGAACCCGCGCCGTTCGCGACCTCGACTCCGGCCGAGAGTCCGGCACCCGCGCCGTTCACGGCTCCAGCCCCGGCCCCGGTCGAAGCGCCGGCACCCGCGCCGGCCGAGGCTGCCGCTCCCGTGCCCGCGCCGTTCACCGTTCCGGCTCCGGTCGAGACTCCGGCCCCCGAGCCGGTCGACGCGGCCCCGTCGTACCAGGCTCCGGCTCCGGTCGAAGCCCCCGCGCCCGCGCCGTTCAACCTCCCGGCTCCGGTCGAGGCTTCGGCGCCCACGCCGTTCACTCCCCCGGCACCGGTCGACGCTCCGGTCGACGCGGCCCCGGCGCCGTTCGACGGCGGAGCCGGTCCGCACGACACCCCCGCCGAGGGGACGGCCCTGCTGCCCCCCGCCGAGCAGGCCGCGGCCGCGCCGGTCAGTCCTACGGACGCTCCCGTCCCCGTCGCGGAGCACCCGTTCGGGGGACCCGGTGGCGAACTGCCGCCGCTGCCGCCCGCGTTCGCGGACCGGACGGACCAGGACGGGTACGCATTCCCGCCGCCGGCCCCCGCCCCGCAGCCGCAGGCGACGCCGCAGCCCCCGCACCACGACCCCCGCACCGGCGCCCAGTGGCCCAACGGTCAGCAACCACACCAGCCCCAGCCGCACGACCCCCGCTACTCGGCCGGTCAGACCACCGGCGGGGCGCCGCTCGGCTACACGGCCGCCGTCGAGCTGTCCTCGGACCGCCTGCTGCGCAACAAGCAGAAGCCCAAGACCGGCAACAACAACGTCGGCGGCCGCTTCCGCTTCGGCGGCAAGGCGGCCGAAGCGGAGCGCCAGCGCAAGCTGGAACTGATCCGCACCCCGGTCATGTCCTGCTACCGCATCGCCGTCATCAGCCTCAAGGGCGGCGTCGGCAAGACCACGACCACCACCGCCCTCGGCGCCACCCTCGCCACCGAGCGCCAGGACAAGATCCTGGCCATCGACGCGAACCCCGACGCCGGCACCCTCGGCCGCCGCGTCCGCCGCGAGACCGGCGCCACCATCCGGGACCTGGTCCAGGCGATCCCGTACCTGCACTCGTACATGGACATCCGCCGGTTCACCTCCCAGGCGCCCTCCGGTCTGGAGATCATCGCCAACGACGTGGACCCGGCCGTCTCCACGACCTTCAACGACGAGGACTACCGCCGCGTCATAGAGACGCTGGGCCGCCAGTACCCGATCATCCTCACCGACTCGGGCACCGGCCTCCTCTACTCCGCCATGCGCGGCGTCCTGGACCTGGCCGATCAGCTGATCATCATCTCGACCCCGTCCGTGGACGGCGCCAGCAGCGCCAGCACCACGCTCGACTGGCTCTCCGCGCACGGGTACGCCGATCTCGTCTCCCGCTCCCTCACCGTCATCTCGGGAGTCCGCGAGACGGCCAAGATGATCAAGATCGAGGACATCGTGCAGCACTTCGAGACCCGCTGCCGCGGTGTCGTCGTGGTGCCGTTCGACGAGCACCTCGCGGCCGGCGCCGAGGTCGATCTCGACATGATGCGGCCCAAGACCCGCGAGGCGTACTTCAACCTCTCCGCCCTGGTGGCCGAGGACTTCCTGCGGGCCCAGCAGCAGGCCCCGCAGGGCCACTGGGGAGCGCCGCAGCACCAGCCGCCGCAGCAGCCCCAGCCGTACCACCAGCAGCCTCAGCCCCAGCCGCCGCAGCAGCCGTACGGCCATCCCCAGGGCCAGCCCCCGTACCAGCAGCCGCAGCCGCCCTACCAGCAGCCCGGCCAGCCCTACCCGCAGCCGGGCCAGCCCTGGCGGCAGCCCCCGGCACCGCAGCAGCCGCAACAGCCCCCGCGCGACCCCCGCCTGGGCTGAGCCGGCGGCGTCGACAACAGGAAGGGCCCGTACCACCCGGGATCGATCGAGATCCGGGGCGGTACGGGCCCTCGCCCGTTCGTCCGTCAGCCGTTCGCCGGTCAGCGCTCCGCGTCGTACGCGTCCGTCAGCACCCGCGCCCGCTTCACGTCGTCCGCGATCGCCTCCAGCAGCCCGTCCAGCGATTCGAACTTCGCCATCCCCCGCACGTACGCGAGGAAGTCGACGGCCACGTGCTTCCCGTACAGGTCCAGCCCGATCCGGTCGATCGCGTACGCCTCCACGGTCCGCTCGGTCGCGTCGAACTGCACGTTCGTCCCCACCGAGATCGCCGCGGGCATCCGCTCGCCGTCAGCCGTCAGCCAGCCCGCGTACACCCCGTCCGCCGGGATCGCGGTGTGCGGCTGCGTCTCGACGTTCGCCGTCGGGTAGCCGAGCTCGCGCCCGCGCTGCGCACCGCGCACCACCACGCCCTCGACCCGGTGCGGCCGTCCCAGGATCTCGGCCGCGCCCTCCATGTCGCCCTCGGCGACCAGCCTGCGCGCCAGCGTCGAGGAGAACGGCACGCCGCCGCCCGCCTCGCCCCGCTCGACCAGGTCCACGACCTCGACCTCGTAGTCGTACGTGGCGCCCAGCTCGCGCAGGAAGTCGACGTTCCCGGCGGCCCGGTGGCCGAAGCGGAAGTTGGGGCCCTCGATGACGGACCGCGCGTGCAGCTTGTCGACCAGCACCTTCACGATGAAATCGGCCGGGGACAGCTGCGAAAACTCCGCCGTGAACGGCAGGATCAGCAGCGCGTCCACGCCCAGCCCGGACATCAGCTCGGCGCGCCGGTCGTACGGGGCCAGGATCGGCGGGTGGCTGCCGGGGCGGACGACCTCGCTGGGGTGGGGGCTGAAGGTGACGACGACGGACGGGACGCCCAGCGCGTGCGCCTTGGCCACGGCCCGTCCGATGATCAGCTGATGACCGCGGTGCACACCGTCGTAGGAGCCGATGGTGACGACGCTGCGTCCCCAGTCCTGGGGGATGTCCTCCAAGCCACGCCAGCGCTGCACTGTGACCGCTCCTCGCCCGAACCCGTTTAGGCCTTGTACTGATTGCCGATTACAGGTCTAAGACTGCCATGCCGGTGCCCGGTGCCCCGCATCGGCATCTGCGTCGGACGGCCGCCGCGGCATATCGTCACGTCACATCCGGGGCCGCCCCGCCGAGGGTCTCCACCGTCCGCCGCGCGCTCGGGCCCAGCAGGGCCGCCGCCTCCCCGCCCGGCTGCGCCATCCAGCGCGCCACGAGCCCGCCGAAGGCCGGGTCGGACCGGGCCAGCTCCACCGTCCGGTGCCCGAACACCGCCGGCCCGCCCGGGGCCCCGAGCAACCGCCGCCCGGTGCGCCGCAGCAGCTCCCTCGTACGGCCCTCCGGGCGCGCGGCGGCCCCGGCCGCGACGGCCACCAGGAACGCGTCGAGCACCGCCGGATCCGTCTCCTCGCGCAGCAGTACGTCGGCCAGCTCGCCGCGCAGCGCGTACGAGGACTCCCCGCCCGGCGCGGCCAGTACGGCGGCCAGCTCGGCCCGTACCTCGGCCGGGGAGGACCGCAGCAGGTCCAGGACCAGCGGGCGCAGCACGGGAGCGGCGGCCGCGCCCTGCTCCAGGCGCCGGTCGACGAAGGCGGCGGCGTGCGGCGCGTCCTCGGGTCGGCACGCCAGGTGGTCCCGTACGAGGTCGGCCGCGCGCCGGGCAAGCCCCGGGGTGGTCAGCGCGGCCAGGGCGCGCACCACCTCCCCGTCGGCCCGGGCCCGCAGCGCGGCGAACACCGCGTCCGGGTCGGGCAGTACGGGCAGGGCCGCGACCAGCGCCGCGGCGGGCAGCCGGGACCCGTGCTCGGGGGCCCGGAAACAGGCGAGGGCGTCGGGCAGGTAGCGGCCGCGCGCCTGCGGGTCGCGCAGCAGCACGGCCAGGGCGCTGCCGTGCAGGGCGGCGTCGGCGGGACGGGCCAGCAGCGTCTGGGCGGCGTGGCGCAGCAGTTCGCGGTCGGCCGGGGTGCGCACGTGCGGGGCGGTGGCCATCCCGTAGGTGGCGGCCGCGACCCGCCGCGCGGGCCGTTCGTCGTGCGCCCAGCGGTCCACGGCCCGGCACAGGGCGGAGGGCTCCTCCTCGGCGAGTACGGAGAGCAGCTCGTCGGCGCACGGGTGCGCGGCGGTGACGAGCGCCTCGGTGAGGTCGTCCAAAGCGAGGCGGCGATGGGTGTGCAGCAGTGCCTGGGCGGCGGTGGCGACGGTGGCCCCGGGGCGGCCGCGCAGCCGCCGTCCGTCGGTGAACCAGGCGCAGAGCAGGGGCTGTGCGAGCCGCGGGTCCCGTACGAGCCGACGGGCGGCGGCGTCGAGGTAGCGGTCGCCGGGGACCGCCTCGGCGGGGTCGGCGGGCAGCAGCCGGCGCAGCAGGTCGAGGCGGTCGGGCTCGGGCAGCCGCAGCCGGTTCCAGAACCGGCCGCCGAACTCGCCGGGGCCGGCGTGGGCCACGTGCTCGGCGAGGGCGTGCAGGACGGGGAGGTGGGGGTGGGCGTCGGGGGCCCGGAGCAGGCTCTCGCGCAGCAGCCGGCCGGCCCACCAGATCCGGTCGGCATCGGATCCTGCGGCGGGCCCGGTATCGGGTCCCGTATCCGGTCCGGCGGCGGGTCCGGTATCCGGTCCGGTATCCGGTCCGGCGGCGGGCCCGGCGAAGTCGTTGAGGCGGTGGACCAGCCGCATGAGCTCCTCGCGCAGGGCGTCGGCGGGCAGTCGGCGCAGGGCCTCCAGAACGGGCCCGATCCGGTGCCGGGGTACCGGGAGCCCCGGCCCGGCGGGCCGGTGGACGAGGGAGTCGAGGGCGGTGGGGACGTCCAGGTGGCCGGCCTGGATCCAGTCGGACAGCTCCTCGTGGCCGAAGCGGTAGCCGGGTCCGACGGACACCAGCAGCCCCTCGGTGAGCACGGCGGAGGCCCAGCCGGTGCGCCACGGGAACAGTTCCTCGAACGAGGCCCGGTCGAGCGCGCCCTGCCCGGGTCCCAGACAGCGCCGGGCCGCCTCGTGGACCCGGCCGGCCACGCGCGCCGCGAGCCGCCTGACCCCGGGGCCGTGCACCCGTGCGGCTCCGGCCCGCGCAGCGGCGATGCGGACGGCGGCGCGCAGGCACAGCAGGTCCAGGTGGGCGGCGAAGACCTCGTCCCGGCCGGGGCGGCCGGCCGTGACCCCGGCGGCGCGGATCCCGGCGAGGAGGCTCAGGGTGAGCGGGTGCCGGGCGTCGGACTCCCGGACGGCGCCCTCGGGGATGCCGAGCCGGGCCCGGGCGGCCGCGGCCTCGGCGGGGGTGAGGTCGCCGAGCGGGAGGGCGGGCGGCGTCCGCCGGGCCGGGCGGGCGGGGGCGTACAGCACCTCGGGCGGGCAGAGGGCGCCGGCCCGTTCCCAGTGTTCGGGCCGGGCGGCGACGGCCAGCCGGGCCCCCGTCCCGCGCAGCCACCCGACGGTGGCCTCGGTCCAGGCGCCCAGGCGGTGCGCGAGCTCCGGCGGCATCTCCTCGGGGGCGTCGAGCACCACGAGCAGCGCCCGGTCGGCCGCGCCCGCTACCCGCGCCGCCTGCTCGGCGTCCGCCTCGGCCACGGACCGGTCCGCCGGAACGGCCGACGGCCCGGACGGACCGGACGGCCCGGACGGACCGGACGGCCCGGCTGTACCGGCTGTACCGGCTCCCGCCCGCGTACCCGCGCCGGAGACGATCCGGGCCGCCGAGGCCAGCGCCCGCGTCACCGCGTCGGCGAGCGAGGCGTCCCCGCCGCGCAGGTCCGCCCCGCGCAGCCACACGGTCGGCGCGGGACGGGTCCCGCGGGCCCGGCGTACGGCCAGCGCCGCCAGTGCCGTGGTGCGGCCCGTGCCCGGGTCTCCCACCAGGCCGAGGACGAGTCGGTCCCCCGCCGTGAAGGCCTCCAGTTCGGCCGCGGTCCGCGGTCGCTCCACGGGTTCCCGGCCGGGCCCGGCCCCGCCCGGGGGCAGGGCCGCGCCCAGGGTGGTCCCGGTCAGTTCGAGGACTCCGGCGAGGTTCAGGTCCGGCCCGTACGCCGGCACGGTCGTGGCGTTGCGTTCCAGCAGCGCGGCCAGCGGGCCGGCCGGGTCGGCCCCGGCCGCCGCCCGAAGGGCCACCGCGAAGCCTCCGGAGCGGTGTTCCGCGCGCAGAGCGGTGCCCAGGACCGCGAGCACCGCTCCGGTTTCCGCGTCGAGGACCGGTCCCCCGCAGGCCTCCCCGCCCAGGCTCAGCGCGTCCCGCCCGTCCGTTCCGATCGCCAGCTCGACCGCCGAGCTCGCGGGCACGGCGTGCAGCCGGTCCGCCGCCGGGTACGTGACCTCCGCGCCCCCCAGCACCCGCGCCTGCCGCCATCCCCGCGCGGGCAGCCGTACGTACGTCCCGGGAGCGATGTCCTCGCGCATCGCCACCGGCAGTGGCCGCACCCCGAGTCCGTCGGTCCGTACGAGGGCCAGCGCGAGCCCCGGCAGCGCGGTCACGTCCCCCGCCCCGGCCAGCCAGGTCCGCCCGGCCGGCCCGGGGCCGTGCAGCACCACCCGGCTCAGGCCGTCGACGGCCTCGTGACTGGTGACCACCGTCCCGCGGTCGTCGGCGACGAATCCGCTGCCGCGCGCCCGACCGGCGAGATCGCAGATTGTGACGAGCTCCGCCATGGCCGCACCACTCCCCCGCAACGCCCCGTACTCACGACGGTAGGCAGGTGAAGATCAGCACGAAAAGCACGCGAGGCGAACGCGCCCCCTTACGCTCCCGCCATTCACTCCGAGCGCCTGCTCGGACGGGTGAATACGAGGGTCCGGGTGGATAGAGACCTACCCGAGGGGGGTCGTGGAGCGGTGAGCGGCAGTGCATGTGCGCTCACCGCTCCACGTCAACAGACTTCGGCCGGACAGCTCCGGCCGCACAACACCGGCCGGACGAAGCCGGCCGGCGCCGGGTCAGACGAATACCGCGAGGGACTTCGCCTTGCCGCCCTTGCTCTCCACGAGCCCGAGCAGGTTCCCCTGCGGCCCGAAGACCGCGACGGTCTGGCCGGTCCGGTACTCCTCCGGCATGTCGATCCGCACGCCGTTGGCGAGCAGCGAGGCGCGCCGGGCGTCCAGGTCCCAGCGCGGGAAGGCCGCGGCCGCCGCCTCGCCGATCGGCATGACGGTCAGCTCCTCCTGGAGCTGGTCCAGCGTGCGCGCCCGGTCGATCTTGTACGGGCCCACCCGGGTGCGCCGCAGCGCGGTCAGGTGGCCGCCGACGCCCAGGTCGGCGCCCAGGTCACGGGCCAGCGCGCGGATGTACGTACCGCTGGAGCAGACGACGGAGACGACGAGGTCGACGACCTTCGTGCCGTCCTCGGCCTCCGCGTCCCGCATGTCGTACACCTGGAACGAGGAGACGGTCACCGGCCGGGCCGGGATCTCGAAGTCCTCGCCGTCCCGCGCGCGCTTGTAGGAGCGCACGCCCTTGATCTTGATGGCGCTGACCTTGGACGGGATCTGCATGATCTCGCCGGTCAGCTTGGCGATGCCCGCGTCCACGGCCTCCCGGGTGACCCCGGCGGCGTCCGTGGAGGAGGTGATATCGCCTTCGGCGTCGTCCGTCAGGGTGTTCTGGCCCAGCCGGATCGTGCCGAGGTACTCCTTCTCCGTGAGCGCGAGGTGGCCGAGGAGCTTGGTGGCCTTCTCGACGCCCAGGACCAGCACGCCCGTCGCCATCGGGTCCAGCGTGCCGGCGTGGCCCACACGGCGGGTCTTGGCGATCCCGCGCATCTTGGCGACCACGTCGTGCGAAGTGAAGCCGGACGGCTTGTCGACGATGACCAAGCCGTCCGGAGTCTTCCCTGCGTTGGTGCTCATTCCGCGGCTGCGTCCTCGTCGTCCTCGTCGCCCGGCTTCTTGTACGGGTCGGCGTCGCCGGCGTACTTGGCGCCGGAGGACACCTCGCGCACCTGGGCGTCGGAGGCGCGCGCCTTGTCGAGGAGGTCCTCGATGGTCTTGGCGTTCTCCGGGAGGGCGTCCGCGACGAAGGTCAGGGTGGGCGTGAACTTGGTGCCCGCCGCCCGGCCGACCGCGGAGCGCAGTACGCCCTTGGCGCTCTCCAGGCCCGCTGCCGCGCTGGCCCGGTCCTCGTCGTCGCCGTAGACCGTGTAGAAGACCGTGGCCTCCCGCAGGTCGCCGGTGACCCGGGTGTCCGTGATGGTCACGTGCGTACCGAGGCGAGGGTCCTTGACACCGCGCTGCAGCTTCTCGGCCACCACCTCCCGGATGAGGTCCGCCAGCTTCTTCGCCCGCGCATTGTCGGCCACTGGTCCGTCTCCTTCTTATGTCTTGCTATCAGTCTTCATCACCGTGGAGGCGCCGTCGTACGGACAGCAACTCCACTTCCGGACGTGCCGCGACCAGCCGCTCGCAGCGGTCCAGTACATCCGAGAGGAACCCCGTGTCCCCGCTCACCAGAGCGACCCCTATACGGGCCCTGCGGTGCAGGTCCTGGTCGCCCACTTCAGCCGCGCTCACGGAGAACTTGCGTTGGAGCTCGGCCACGATGGGCCGGACGACGGAGCGTTTCTCCTTCAGCGAGTGGACGTCGCCGAGGAGCAGATCGAAGGACAGAGTCCCCACGTACATGCAGTTCCGGATATCCCGCCGGTGCGGGTTCGGTGGCCTGCCGGCCGTCGCTCGGCAGGGTCACCAGAACCGTACACGCAACGGCCGGGGCCGATCGACGGATATTCCGCCGACCGGCCCCGGTATTACGAGTTACGACACGGTGCGAACCGCCTCGCGCTTACGCGCGGGGCTTCTCGCGCATCTCGTACGTCGCGATGACGTCGTCGATCTTGATGTCGTTGTAGCTGCCGAGGTTGATACCGCCCTCGAAGCCTTCGCGGATCTCGGTGACGTCGTCCTTGAAGCGGCGCAGACCGGAGATGGTGAGGTTCTCGGCGATGACCTTGCCATCGCGCAGGAGCCGCGCCTTGGTGTTGCGCTTGACCTCGCCGGACCGGATGAGGACACCGGCGATGTTGCCCAGCTTGGACGAGCGGAAGATCTCGCGGACCTCCGCCGTACCGAGCTCGACCTCTTCGTACTCCGGCTTGAGGAGACCCTTCAGGGCCGCCTCGATCTCCTCGATGGCCTGGTAGATCACCGAGTAGTAGCGGACGTCGACGCCCTCGCGGTCCGCCATCTGCGCGGCACGGCCGGCCGCACGGACGTTGTAACCGATGACGATGGCGTCGGAGCCCATCGCCAGCGAGATGTCGGACTCGGTGACCGCACCCACACCGCGGTGCAGGACGCGGATGTCGACCTCTTCACCGACGTCGAGCTGGAGCAGCGAGGACTCGAGAGCCTCGACCGCACCGGACGCGTCGCCCTTGATGATGAGGTTGAGTTCCTGGACCAGACCGGCCTTGAGGACCGAGTCGAGGTCTTCCAGGGACACCCGGCGGACACGCTTGGCGAAGTTGGCGTTGCGCTCACGCGCAGCACGCTTCTCGGCGATCTGACGGGCCGTGCGGTCCTCGTCGACGACGAGGAAGTTGTCGCCGGCGCCGGGGACGTTGGTGAGACCCAGGACCAGGACGGGGGTCGACGGACCCGCTTCCTCGACGTTGTTGCCCTTGTCGTCGAGCATGGCGCGCACTCGGCCGTAGGCGTCGCCCACGACCATCGTGTCGCCGACGCGGAGGGTACCGCGCTGGACGAGGACGGTGGCGACGGCACCGCGGCCGCGGTCGAGGTGGGACTCGATCGCAATACCCTGAGCGTCCTGCTCCGGGTTGGCGCGGAGGTCGAGCGAGGCGTCGGCGGTGAGGACGACGGCCTCGAGCAGGGAGTCGATGTGCAGACCCTGCTTGGCGGAGATGTCGACGAACATCGTGTCGCCGCCGTACTCCTCGGCGACCAGACCGAACTCGGTGAGCTGACCGCGCACCTTGACCGGGTCGGCACCCTCGACATCGATCTTGTTGACCGCGACGACGATCGGGACGCCGGCGGCCTTGGCGTGGTTGAGCGCCTCGATCGTCTGCGGCATGACGCCGTCGTTGGCCGCGACCACGAGGATCGCGATGTCGGTCGACTTGGCACCACGGGCACGCATGGCGGTGAACGCCTCGTGACCCGGGGTGTCGATGAAGGTGATGCGACGCTCTTCGTCGTTGACCTCGGTGGAGACCTGGTACGCACCGATGTGCTGCGTGATGCCGCCGGCCTCGCCCGCAACGACGTTCGTCTTGCGGATGGCGTCGAGCAGTCGGGTCTTACCGTGGTCGACGTGACCCATGACGGTCACGACCGGCGGACGCGGCATGAGGTATTCCTCGCCGCCCTCGTCCTCGCCGAACTCGATGTCGAAGCCCTCGAGGAGCTCGCGGTCCTCTTCCTCCGGGCTGACGATCTGAACCGTGTAGTTCATCTCGCCGGCCAGCATCTCGAGCGTCTCGTCGGAGACGGACTGCGTGGCAGTGACCATCTCGCCGAGGTTCATCATCACGGCGACGAGCGACGCCGGGTTGGCGTTGATCTTCTCCGCGAAGTCGGTGAGGGAGGCACCGCGCGACAGGCGAACGGTCTCGCCCTGGCCGCGAGGCAGCATCACGCCGCCGACGGACGGGGCCTGCATGGCCTCGTACTCCTGGCGCCTCTGACGCTTGGACTTGCGACCACGACGGGCCGGGCCGCCGGGACGGCCGAAGGCACCCTGCGTGCCACCACGGGCACCGGGACCACCGGGACGCCCGCCGAAGCCGGGACGACCGCCGCCACCGGCACCGGCCGGACCGCCGCCGAAGCCGCCGCCACCGGGACGGGGACCGCCGAAGCCGCCGCCGCCACCGGGACGCGAGCCCGGACCGGCCGGACGGCCGGCGAAGCCGCCGCCCGCGGGACGACCGGCGCCACCGGGACGACCCGCGCCGCCCGCACCGGGACCACGGCCACCGGGGCCGCCACCGGGACGGGGACCGGGACCACCGGCAGCGGGACGCTGCGGCATCATGCCCGGGTTCGGACGGTTACCACCGGGAGCACCACCCGGACGCGGGGCGCCGCCCTGCGGACGGGGCATGCCGCCGGGGGTCGGGCGACCAGCGCCCTGTCCCTGCGGACGCGGAGCGCCGCCGGGACCGCCCTGCGGGCGGGGAGCACCCTGGCCGCCACCGGCGCCGGGGGCACCGGGACGGGGCGCGCCGGCCGGACGGGGCGCCTGCGGGCGCGCCATACCGGTGGAGCCACCAGAGGTGAAGGGGTTGTTGCCCGGACGGGGACCGGCCGGACGGGCGCCCTGCGGACGCGGGGCCGCGCCACCGGGGCGCGGGGCCTGGGCACCGGGAGTGGCGCCGGCCGGACGCGGGGCGCCGGGACGGGCGCCGGCCTGGCCACCCTGGGCCGCCGGACGCTGCTGCGCCGGACGGGGGCCGGGTGCCGCGGCGGGACGCTCGGTGCGCGCCGGGGCGGCCGGAGCCGCCGGAGGCGCGGAGAACTCGGTCGCCACGGGCGCCGCCGGAGCGGGCTTCGGGGCGGCCGGAGCCTTCGGGCCGGGACGCGGGCCGGATGCGGCCGGAGTCACCGGGGCGGGCGCTGCGGCGGCCGGAGCCTCCGCGACGACCGGCTTGGGGGCCGGTGCGCCGGGCTTCGGCGCAGCGGGACGTGCAGTCGCACCCGGGGTCGGGACCCCAGGCTTGGCGGGGGCAGCCTTGCGGGGCGCACCCGGCTTCGCAGCGGACTTGCCGGCGTTGCCGCCGGGCCCCTGCAGTGCGTCGGTCAACTTGCGCACAACCGGCGCCTCGATCGTCGAGGACGCCGAACGGACGAACTCACCGAGTTCCTGGAGCTTGGCCATGACGACCTTGCTCTCAACTCCGAACTCCTTAGCGAGTTCGTATACCCGGACCTTAGCCACTTCGCTCCTTTTAGGTCCGGGTTACGCCGGACCGTTGCTACTTCATGGGCGTACTCATCGCGTACTCATCGAGTGCTCATCGCAATCTCGACCTACTTCCAACTCGCGAGGTACCTGACCGCACGGGGTATCCGTGCCGTTCTACGTCTTACGGTGTCGCCTCGGCCTGAACGGCCAGGACTTTGCGCAGTTCCGTCGTGTCGAGCGCTCCGGCGGACCGGAAGGCCCGGGGGAACGCCCGGCGGCGGACCGCCTGGTCGAGGCAGACCACGGCAGGGTGCACATATGCACCCCGGCCGGGCAGCGTACCGCGTGGATCGGGAACGCATTCGTCCTCGATCGCCACGATGCGCAGCAGATCGCTCTTGGCCGCTCGCTCCCGACACCCCACACAGGTTCGTTCGGGGCATGCGCGGGCTTGCGTCCGGCCAGACACGCCTAAGTCTACCTCCCCGCACCGACCCTCCCCCGACAAGTTCCGGGCGAAAATCGAACGGCTGTTGTGTTGTGGTGATCCACGGGGCCGGTGTAAGGCCCCTCGTGGTCCCTGTCTACCGCCCGGGTAGCCCCGGGCGGTACCGGTTTATTCCCCGTCGCCGTCCGAAGGCTGCTCGGTGTCGGGACGGATGTCGATGCGCCAGCCGGTGAGCCGCGCGGCGAGGCGGGCGTTCTGGCCCTCCTTGCCGATGGCCAGCGACAGCTGGTAGTCGGGCACGGTCACCCGGGCGGAGCGGGTGTCCCAGTCGACGACCTCGACCTGGCTCACCCGGGCGGGTGACAGCGCGTTCGCGACCATCTCCGCCGGGTCGTCCGACCAGTCGACGATGTCGATCTTCTCGCCGTGCAGCTCGGCCATCACGTTGCGCACGCGGCTGCCCATCGGGCCGATGCAGGCGCCCTTCGGGTTGAGGCCCGAGCGGGTGGACCGTACGGCGATCTTGGTGCGGTGACCGGCCTCACGGGCGATCGCGGAGATCTCGACGCTGCCGTCGGCGATCTCCGGGACCTCCAGCTGGAAGAGCTTCTTCACGAGGTTGGGGTGGGTGCGCGACAGGGTCACGGACGGACCGCGGACGCCCTTGGCCACGCGCACGACGTACGCCTTCAGGCGCAGACCGTGCGTGTACTCCTCACCGGGGACCTGCTCCTGCACGGGCAGGATGGCCTCCAGCTTGCCGATGTCGACGAGGACGTTCTTGGGGTCCTTGCCCTGCTGGACGACACCGGTGATGACGTCGCCCTCACGGCCGGCGAACTCGCCGAAGGTCAGGTCGTCCTCGGCGTCGCGCAGACGCTGCAGGATCACCTGCTTGGCGGTCGTCGCGGCGATCCGGCCGAAGTCCGACGGGGTGTCGTCGAACTCCTTGGGCTCCTGGCCCTCTTCGAGGTCCCTCGGGTCTTCCGTCGCCCACACGACCACGTGACCGTTGGTGCGGTCCAGCACGACGCGTGCGCGGCGGAAGCTCCCCTCGGTCCGGTGGTACGCGATGAGGAGGGCCGACTCGATCGCCTCGACGAGCAGGTCGAAGGAGATCTCCTTCTCCCGCACCAGACCCCGCAGGGCACTCATGTCGATGTCCACGACTACGCCTCCTCTTCCTTCTTGTCCTTGCGGCTGAACTCGATCTCGACACGCGCCTTGGCGATGTCGGTGAAAGCAATGCGGCGGGCGGTCGCCTTGCGGCCCTTCACGCCCGGGACTTCGAGGTCCAGTCCCTCGTCGTCGACGTCGAGAACGCGGGCGATCAGTTCCCCGCCCTCGGTCAACTGGAACTTCACGAGACGGCCGATCGCCCGTACGTAGTGACGGTGCTCGGTCAGCGGGCGGTCGGCGCCCGGCGAGCTCACCTCGAGGACGTACTCGTCCTCGCCCATCACGTCGGTCTCGTCGAGCAGGTCGGAGACTTCGCGACTCAGCTCGGCACACGCGTCCAGCTCCACGCCCTCGTCGGAGTCCACGATGATTCGCAGCATCCGGCGCTTGCCCGCCCGGGACGTCTCGATCTCTTCGAGGTCCAGGCCCTTGGCGGCGACGAGCGGCTCCAGCAATCCGCGCAGCCTGTCGCTCTGGGTGGTGCTCATCCGGGTGACTCCTCGGCCGCGTGTGCTGTTGTGGTTTCCGTCGTGTGTCAGGTCAAAGGGTATCCGGTCGCGGAGGGTGTTGCCGTCCGCCCTGTGGACAGGGCCCCGGGTACCGTGATCACACCCTGCCCCGCCATCACCCCCGAGGACGTCGCCCGTGCCCTGGACTCTGCCATCGAGACCCTCGCGCAGGAGCCTGCTCGTCGGAGCCGCCGGCGCGGCCGGCGCCGCGCTGCTCAGCGGGTGCTCCGGCACCGGTTCGCCCGACACCGATTCCGGGATTCCACTCGAACAGCGGATGCGGGAAGCGGCCGTTCGTGACAGTGCGCGACTGCTGGAACGTTACGACGCCACCGCCGCCGCCCATCCGGCCCTGGCGGAGCGGCTCGCCCCGCTGCGCACCGCGGTCGCCGCGCACGCCGCGGCCCTGTCCCCCGTCTCCGCGGGCTCGCCGTCCCCGGCCGTTTCCGCGTCCCCGTCCGGCGGTACGGGCGCGGCCGCTCCCGCGCCGAGCGGGGAGCCGGTGCCGCCGGCGCCCGCCGAGGCCCTGACCGCCCTGGCGGACGCGGAGCGCAGCCTGTCGGAGGCCCGGACCATCGATCTGGCCGGGGCCCCGGGGGAGCTGGCCCGGCTGCTGGCCTCGGTGGCCGCCTGCGGCGCCGTACACGCGTACCTGCTGACCTCGACCCCCGGAGCCAAGCCGTGACCCCCGAACCCTCCCCCGCCGGCCGGGCCCTGGAGGCGGCGCAGGCCGCACTGGCCGCCGAGCACGCGGCCGCGTACGGCTACGGGGTGATCGGCGCCCGGACCGCCGGGGCCCGCTCGACCGAGGCCCGCGAGGCGTACGGCGGCCACCTCGCGCGGCGCGACGCCCTCGCCCGGACCGTGCGGGAGCTGGGCGGCGCGCCCCGGCCCGCGGAGGCGGCGTACGCCCTGCCGTTCGAGGTGCGCACGCCCGCCGACGCCGAGCGGCTGGCCGCCGACATCGAGGACCGGGTGGCGGGCGCGTACTCCGACCTGGTGCGGGCCGCGGAGGGCCCGCTGCGCCGCATGGCGGCCGACGCGCTGAGCGCGGCGGCCGTCCGCGCGGCACGCTGGCGTGGGGTCGGCGTAGCCTTCCCTGGGCTCACGGAAAAGCGCTGAAGTGGCACAACGGGCCCGGCACAGCTGAAAGGGACCACGCACGCATGGCTTTCGAACCGCCGCAGCGGCTTGTACGGGCGCTCGGCGAGATGCCGCGATCGGCGCAGGACGAGGACTGGTTGCGGCAGTTGCCCCGGCTCACCGAGGCCGCGCTGGAGCGGCGCGGGGTGCAGGCCCAGCGGGTACAGGCCCCGGGCGGCCGCAGCAGCCTGGTCGTCCTCGTCCGGTACGCCGACGGCACCCCGGCCGCTCTGAAGCTGGCGCCCCCGCACGCCCGGCCCGACCGGGAGCTGGCCGCGCTGGCGCACTGGGGCGGTTTCGGGGCCGTACAGGTCCTCGACTCGCGGCACCACGAGGAGGATGGGGCGCTGCTGCTGGAGCGGCTGCACCCGGAGGTCTCGCTGCGGTCGCTGCCGGAGGCCAAGGCGCTGCTGGAGGCCAGCGGCACGCTGCGCAGGCTGTGGGTGGCGCCGCCCGCCGGGCACGCCTGGGAGACGGTGGCGGAGCGGTCGGAGCAGCAGTCGGTGGCGCTGCGGGCGGCCCCGGCGGAGGTCGAGGCGCTGGCCGACACGGCGCTGGCGATGCGCGACGAGCTGGTCGCGGCCCCGCCGGAGGAGCTGCTGCTCCACGGGAACTTCCGGCAGGGCAAGGTCCTCGCCGGCGAGCGCGCTCCGTGGCTGACGGTGGGCCCGGACCCGCTGGTCGGCGAGCGGGCGTACGACCTGGCGCGGCTGGTCCGGGACCGGCTGGAGGACCAGATGGCCACCTCGGCGGGGGCGGCGGGCGCCCGGCGCCGGGTGAACAAGCTGGCCGACGCCCTGGAGGTGGACCGGGACCGGCTGCGGGGCTGGTCGGTGTTCCGCGCGGTGGAGTCGGGGAACCGGGCACTGGCCGCCGGGCGGCGCCGGGACGCGGAGCTGCTGCTGGAGTTCGCGGCCTGGCTGTAGGGCATACCGTTTAGAGAGACAGGTACGTCCGGCAGGGGGCCGTCATGGTCGAAGAACTGCTGACAGCGGCGATCGCCGCAGGTGTGGGCATCGCGGTCTACATGGGCGCCGCCGCCCGGGTGGTGAAGCAGTACGAGCGGGGCCTGGTCTTCCGCTTCGGCAGGCTGCGCAACGAGATCCGGCCGCCCGGCTTCGCGATGATCGTTCCCGTGATCGACCGGATCCACAAGGTGAACATGCAGATCGTGACGCTGCCGGTGCCGGCCCAGGAGGGCATCACGCGGGACAACGTCACGGTGCGGGTGGACGCGGTCGTGTACTTCAAGGTCGTCGACCCGGCGAACGCGATCGTGGCGGTGGAGGACTACCGCTTCGCCGTCTCGCAGATGGCGCAGACCTCGCTCAGGTCGATCATCGGAAAGTCGGACCTGGACGATCTGCTGTCCAATCGGGAGATGCTCAACCAGGGCCTGGAGCTGATGATCGACAGTCCGGCGGTGGGCTGGGGCGTGCAGATCGACCGGGTCGAGATCAAGGACGTGTCCCTGCCGGAGACGATGAAGCGGTCGATGGCCCGGCAGGCGGAGGCGGACCGGGAGCGGCGGGCCCGTGTGATCAACGCGGACGCGGAGCTTCAGGCATCGCACAAGCTGGCCGAGGCGGCGGAGGTCATGTCGGAGCAGCCGGCGGCGCTGCAGCTGCGCCTGCTGCAGACGGTGGTGGCGGTTGCCGCCGAGAAGAACTCGACGCTGGTCCTGCCCTTCCCGGTGGAACTCCTGCGCTTCCTGGAACGCGCGGCCCCGACTCCGGCCCCGGCCTCGGGCGAAGCCCCGCCCCCGGACGACGCCGCGGCCCCCCGGGCGGTCACCGGACCGGAAGGCGGCCTGTCCCTGGACGGGTCGCCGCCGCCCCAGGGCGGCGCAGCGGCCCCCCGGGCGGTCACCGGACCGGGAGACGGCCTGTCCCTGGACGGGTCGCCGCCGCCCCCGTCGGGCCCGGACGAGCCCTGCGGCTAGTGCTGTGACCGCAAAGGTTCACCGGAGCGCGACGCCCAGCACGGCACCTCGCCGCGTTGTCGGACCGCGCAAGTACGTCCAGTACGAGCCGCGGCCCTCCGCCTTGCGATGCACCGCACCTGGGGGCACCTCCCTGGGGGTCCCCCCGGACGGAGTCTGGGGGAGGTAGCTGGGGGAGCCGCGCCCCGGCAAACCTTTCCGGCCACAGCACTAGGCGGCAGCCGCTGCGCGGAGCAGTCCCCCACCCCGCCCTTCCCGAAACCAGGCTCCGCCCGGACCCGCGCCTCAAACGCCGGCGGGGCTGGATCTGGCTGATGCCGTCTCCCTGGCGGGCGTGGAATTGCGCGCAGCGCATTCATCCCGCCCAGGCGGGCTGGATCGCCCGCAGGGCAATTGCAGCCTCGCCGGGCACAACCCAGCCCCGCCGGCGTTTGAGGCGTGGGGGTCCCCCCGGACGGAGTCTGGGGGAGGGTCTGGGGCGGAGCCCCAGCAGACGGCCCGCGGGTTACGTCAGGCGGGTCAGGGCTTCGGGGAGGGGGAGTTCCTCGCGGGTGCCCGAGGCGCGGTGCTGGAGTTCGACCACACCCTCCGCCGAGCGACGGCCCGCGACCAGGATCCACGGGACGCCGATGAGCTCCGCGTCCGTGAGCTTCACGCCCGGGGACAGGCCCGGGCGGTCGTCCAGCAGGACCCGCAGGCCCGCCGAGGCCAAGGCGGCCGCCGCCTGCTCCGCCAGCGCCAGCGGCACGGCCTTGCCCGCCGCCACCACGTGGACATCGGCCGGGGCCACGGCCGCCGGCCAGCACAGCCCGCGCTCGTCCGCCGTCTGCTCGGCCAGTGCGGCCACCGCACGGGAGACACCGATGCCGTACGAGCCCATCGTGACCCGGACGGGCTTGCCCTCGCGGCCCAGCACGTCCAGCCCGAAGGCGTCCGCGTACTTGCGGCCCAGCTGGAAGATGTGGCCGATCTCGATCGCCCGGTCGAGCCGGAGACCGGCGCCGCAGCGCGGGCAGGGGTCGCCCGGCTCCACGACCACCACGTCCAGGTACTGGTCCACCTCGAAGTCCCGGCCGCAGACCACGTTGCGGGCGTGGGTGTCCACCCGGTTGGCGCCGGTGACCCAGGCGGTGCCCGGCGCCACCCGCGGGTCGGCCAGGTAGCGGACCTTGTCCAGGCCCTGCGGGCCCACGTAGCCGCGTACGAGGTCGGGCCGGTCCGCGAAGTCCTCGGCCGTCACCAGTTCCACCACGGCCGGGGCCAGGTGTTCGCCGAGCTTGCCGAGGTCCACCTCGCGGTCTCCGGGCACGCCGACCGCCACGATCTCGCCGTCGACCTTCACCAGGAGGTTCTTCAGGGTCGCCGAGGCGGGCACCCCCAGCTGCGCGGCCAGGGTCTCGATGGTCGGGGTGTCCGGGGTGTCCACCTCCTCAAGCGCCGGGTGCTGCGCGGACACCGGGGCGAGGGCGAAGGTCACGGCCTCGGTGTTGGCGGCGTAGTCGCAGGACGGGCAGTCCACGAAGGTGTCCTCGCCCGCCTCCGCCGGGGCCAGGAACTCCTCGGACGCCGAGCCGCCCATCGCCCCCGACACCGCCGACACGATCCGGTGGTCCAGGCCGAGGCGCGTGAAGATGCGCTGGTAGGCGGCGCGGTGGAGCGCGTACGACTCCGCCAGACCCTCGTCGGATACGTCGAAGGAGTACGAGTCCTTCATCTGGAACTCGCGCCCGCGCAGCACCCCGGACCGGGGCCGCGCCTCGTCGCGGTACTTGGTCTGGATCTGGTACAGCATGACCGGCAGGTCCTTGTACGAGGTGCACTGGTCCTTCACCACCAGGGTGAAGATCTCCTCGTGGGTCGGGCCGAGCAGGTAGTCCGCGCCCTTGCGGTCCTTGAGCCGGAACAGCAGGTCCCCGTATTCCGACCAGCGCCCGCTGACCTCGTACGGCTCCTTCGGCAGCAGCGCCGGGAGCAGCACCTCCTGCGCCCCGATCGCGTCCATCTCCTCGCGGACGACGCGCGAGACGTTGTCCAGGACCCGCTTGCCGAGCGGCAGCCACGTCCATACCCCGGCCGAGCTGCGCCGGACGTATCCGGCGCGGACCAGCATCCGGTGGCTGAGGGTTTCGGCGTCGGCCGGGTCCTCGCGGAGGGTCTTGGCCATGAGGCGGGACATGCGCTGCACGTGTTGCGTAGACATGCCCGGAGGTTACCGGCGGCCGTGCGGGCAGCGGAAACCCGTTTCCGCGGGCCCGTTCCTCAGAGCCTCAGCAGGGGCAGCGGGGCGCCCATGACGGCGTACGGGAGGCTCGCGCTCGGGAAGTGGACCTGGCGGGCGAGATCCTTGTAGCCGAGGGCCCGGTAGAGCCCGCGGGCGGGGCTGTCGGTGTCGATGGCGGAGAGGATCGAGCGCGGTTCGGCGGCGTTGTCGGTGATGCCGGTGATCAGCGCGCGGCCGACGCCGTGGCCCTGGAATCCGGGGTGGACGTGCAGCTCGGTGATCACGAAGGAGTCGTCGAGCCAGTCCTCGTGGCCCCCGGCCCGCAGGTAGGGCTCGACGATCGTGGACCACCAGTGCGTCCGGTCGTTCGGCATCCCGTAGACGAAGCCGGTGAGCGCGCCGTCCTCGGCGAAGGCCCCGAGGGCGCGGGCGCCGCGGCAGGCCATGTGCCGCTGGACGATGTAGCGCCGGATGCCGACCTCCTCCTCGCTGAGGCCGAAGGCGACGGCCTGCACGCGCAGGGCCTCGTCCACGCGGGCGGCGAGGTCGAGGGGGCCGATGCGGAGTCCGGAAGGCAGCATGCGGCGACCTTACTGCGCGGTAGGGGCCTGCCGGTATGCCGTCGCCAAGGTCTGGTACGGATTCAGAACAGCACGCTCATGAAGGCGCCGACCTCGCGGAAGCCGACCCGCCGGTACGAGGCCCGGGCGGCGGCGTTGAAGTCGTTCACGTAGAGGCTGACCACGGGTGCGACGTCCTGCAGCGCGTAGGCGACGACGGCGGCCATCCCGGTCTCCGAGTGGCCGCGCCCGCGGAACTCGGGGTCCACCCACACGCCCTGGATCTGGCAGGCGCGGGAGGTGGCGGCGCCGATCTCCGCCTTGAAGACGATCCTGCCGTCCTCGACGCGGGCGAAGGAGCGGCCGCTGCCGACGAGTTCGGCGACCCTGGCCTGGTAGAGCAGCCCGCCGTCGCCGGCCATCGGGGAGATGCCGACCTCCTCGGTGAACATGGCCACGCAGGCGGGCATGATCAGGTCCATCTCTTCCTTGCGGACGCGGCGGACCAGCGGGTCGGCCTCGACCGTGGTGGACGGGGACTCGATGACCATGAGGGGCTGGTGGGAGCGCACGTCGCGGGCCGGTCCCCAGCTGGGCTCCAGGAGCTGCCACAGCAGCCGGGTGGCCCCGGCGGGCCCGACGATGGAGGAGCAGCGGCGGCCCGTGCGCCGGGCGCGGTCGGCGAAGGCGCGTACGGCGTCGGGTTCGGCGCAGACGGGGACCAGGTTGGCGCCGGCGTAGCAGAGGGAGCGGAGCTCGCCGTCGGCGTACCAGCCCCACATCTCGCCGCCCAGGCGCCAGGGGTCGAGTCCGGCGACCTGGACCCGGGAGGTGACGAAGGCGTTCTCGACCGGCTCGCGTCCGAGGACTTCGAGGGCGGCGTCGAGATCACTGGGCTCAAGGACCCGGGTGGTGGTCTGCGTCAACACTGGGGCCTCACCGTGCAAGTCTGCTGATCTCCGCACTGTACCCGCCGCGACCGGAGGATGCCCGGTCCCCCAGGTCACGAAAAAGCCCCGGCCCCGGCCCGCGAGCTGCGGGAACGGGGCCGGGGGCGGAACGTCGCGGGCGTCAGACGCCGATGGCGACCGTCGGCTCGCCCGACATCACGCCGTCCTTCTCCATCTGCTCGGCGATCTTCATCGCCTCTTCGATGAGGGTCTCCACGATCTTCGACTCGGGGACGGTCTTGATGACCTCGCCCTTCACGAAGATCTGGCCCTTGCCGTTGCCGGAGGCGACGCCGAGGTCGGCCTCGCGGGCCTCGCCGGGGCCGTTGACGACGCAGCCCATGACCGCGACGCGCAGCGGGACCTCCATGCCCTCCAGGCCCGCCGTGACCTCCTCGGCCAGCTTGTAGACGTCCACCTGGGCCCGCCCGCAGGACGGGCAGGAGACGATCTCCAGGCGGCGCGGCTTGAGGTTCAGCGACTCCAGGATCTGGTTGCCGACCTTGACCTCCTCGACCGGCGGGGCGGAGAGGGAGACGCGGATGGTGTCGCCGATGCCCTCGGAGAGCAGCGCGCCGAAGGCGACGGCGGACTTGATGGTGCCCTGGAAGGCCGGGCCGGCCTCGGTGACGCCGAGGTGCAGCGGGTAGTCGCAGGCGGCGGCCAGCTGGCGGTAGGCGTTGACCATGACGACCGGGTCGTTGTGCTTGACCGAGATCTTGATGTCGCCGAAGCCGTGCTCCTCGAAGAGGGAGGCCTCCCACAGCGCGGACTCGACCAGCGCCTCGGGGGTGGCCTTGCCGTACTTCTTGAGCAGCCGGGCGTCGAGCGAGCCCGCGTTGACGCCGATCCGGATCGGGGTGCCCGCGGCCTTGGCGGCGTGCGCGATCTCCTTGACCTTGTCGTCGAACTGCTTGATGTTGCCCGGGTTCACGCGGACGGCGGCGCAGCCGGCGTCGATCGCGGCGAACACGTACTTGGGCTGGAAGTGGATGTCCGCGATGACCGGGATCTGCGACTTCTTCGCGATGACGGCGAGGGCGTCGGCGTCGTCCTGGGTCGGGCAGGCCACGCGGACGATGTTGCAGCCGGAGGCGGTGAGCTCGGCGATCTGCTGGAGCGTGGCACCCACGTCGGAGGTGCGGGTCGTGGTCATCGACTGCACCGAGATGGGTGCGTCGCCGCCGACGGCCACCGACCCCACCTGGATCTTGCGGCTGACCCTGCGGTCGGCAAGCTTCGTCGGCACGGCCGGCATTCCGAGAGAGATGGCAGTCATCTGCTGTGCAACCCCAAGGTGTGGATCAAGGTCCCGAGATCGGCGGGCTCCAGGCTTCGAGATTACGCCAAACCCCGCGCGCTCCACGCATCCGAGGGGGGTCCCCCACCCGAACGCAGGGAGCCGGGCACGATGCGTGCCCGGCTCCCGGTCCGGTCCTCACGGCCCGACGGCCGCTAGGTGATCTTGATCGGGTTCACCACGTCCGCCACCATCACCAGCAGCGTGAAGCAGATGAACAGCCCCGCCACCACGTACGCGACGGGCATCAGCTTGGCCACGTCGAACGGGCCGGGGTCGGGGCGCCGGAAGACCCGCGCCACGGCGCGCCGGACCGACTCCCACAGCGCGCCGGCGATGTGCCCGCCGTCGAGCGGGAGCAGCGGCAGCATGTTGAACAGGAACAGCGAGAGGTTGAAGCCGGCCAGCAGGTTGAGGAAGAACACCAGCTGGTGCTGGGCGGGGATGTCGAGGGTGAAGATCTCACCGCTGACCCGCGCCGCGCCGACGACGCCCATCGGACTGTCCTGCTTGCGCTCGGCCCCGTTGAAGGCGGCGTCCCACAGGTCCGGGACCTTGGAGGGCAGGGCGACCAGCGACTCCACACCGCTCTGCATCATCTCGCCCATCCGGCCGACGGACTGGCCGAAGGACTGCGGGACGTAGCCGGAGGCGGGGGCGAAGCCGAGGAAGCCGGCGGTGACGTACTGGTCCTTGACGTAGTTGCCGCTGCCGTCCGTCTTGGCGACCTTGTTCTCGATCAGGTTCGCCTTCAGGTCGATCCGCTGGCCGACCCGCTCGACGGTGATCACGGCGGGGCCGACGGTGGCGCGGATCTCCTTCTGCAGGGCGGACCAGTCCTCGACCGGGCGGCCGTTGAAGGCGACGATCTTGTCGCCCGCCTTCAGGCCCGCCGCCTTGGCGGGGGCGGCCGGGTCTCCGGGGGCGCACTTGTCGCGCTTCTCGCTCTGCTGGATGACGCAGTCCGAAACCGTGGCGACCGACGTGGTCTGGGTGTTCAGCCCGAAGGTCATCAGGGTGGTGAGGAAGATCGCCACCGCCAGGACCAGGTTCATGAACGGGCCGGCGAACATCACGATCACGCGCTTCCACGGCTTGCGCGTGTAGAAGAGCCGGGTCTCGTCGCCGGGCTGGAGCTCCTCGTACGCCGCCGAGCGCGCGTCCTCGATCATCGACCGGAACGGCGAGGTCGAGCGGGCGGTGACCTTGCCGTCCTCGCCGGGCGGGAACATCCCGATCATGCGGATGTAGCCGCCCATCGGGATGGCCTTGATCCCGTACTCGGTCTCGCCCTTCCTCCGCGACCAGATGGTCGGCCCGAAGCCCACCATGTACTGCGGCACCCGGATGCCGAACAGCTTGGCCGTGGAGAGGTGCCCCAGCTCGTGCCAGGCGATGGAGACCAGCAGGCCGAACGCGAAGATCACGACCCCGAGCACCGTCATCAGCAGTGTCATGCGCCCGCCTCCACGGCGGCCCGAGCCGCCATCTCCCGGGCCCGGGCCCTGGCCCAGACCTCAGCTTCAAGGACGTCCTGGACCGTCAGGGAAGTTCCCGACTCCGGTGTCCCGTGCTCATCGACCACGGCAGAGACGGTATCCATGATTGCCGTGAACGGCAGCCGACCTGCCAGGAACGCCTCGACGCACTCCTCGTTGGCCGCGTTGAACACGGCCGGGGCGGTGCCGCCGAGGGTGCCGACGTGCCGGGCGAGGCCCACCGAGGGGAAGGCCTCGGTGTCCAGCGGGAAGAACTCCCAGGTGGACGCCTTGGTCCAGTCGAAGGCGGGGGCCGCGTCCGGGATCCGCTGGGGCCAGCCGAGGCCGATCGCGATGGGGCCGCGCATGTCCGGCGGGGTGGCCTGGGCGAGCGTGGAGCCGTCCGTGAACTCGACCATCGAGTGCACGTAGGACTGCGGGTGGACCACGACCTCGATGCGGTCGAAGGGGATGTCGTAGAGCAGGTGCGCCTCGATGACCTCCAGCCCCTTGTTGACGAGGGTGGCGCTGTTCACCGTGATCACCGGGCCCATGGCCCAGGTGGGGTGCGCGAGCGCGTCCTCGACCGTGACCCCCGCCAGCTCCTCGCGGGTGCGGCCGCGGAAGGGCCCGCCGGAGGCGGTGACCACGAGCTTGCGCACGTCGGCCCGGGTGCCGGCGGCCAGCGCCTGGAACAGCGCCGCGTGCTCGGAGTCCACGGGGATGATCTGGCCGGGCTTCGCGAGGGCCTTGACCAGCGGGCCGCCGACGATCAGCGACTCCTTGTTGGCCAGGGCCAGGGTCCGGCCCGCCCGCAGGGCGGCGAGGGTGGGCGCGAGGCCGATGGAACCCGTGATGCCGTTGAGGACGGTGTGGCACTCGGAGGCGGCGAGCTCGGCCGCCGCGTCGGGGCCGGCCAGGATCTCGGGCAGCGCCTCGGAGGCGCCGTACTGGGCGCTCAGCGCCTCTTTCAGGGCCGGTACGACGTCCTCGCGGGCCACGGCCACCGTCGTGACCCGCAGCAGCCGGGCCTGCTCGGCCAGCAGTCCGACCCGCCCGCCGGCGGCGGACAGCGCGGTCACCCGGAACCGGTCCGGGTTGCGCAGGGCGAGGTCGATGGCCTGGGTGCCGATGGACCCGGTGGACCCGAGGATGACGATGTCCCGGGGGCCGGCCGCGGGGTCGAAGAGGAGGTGCGGATCGGCGAGGGGGGCTGGGCGGTCGCTCATGCCCCCATTGTTGCCGGAAGTCATGAGCGGCCCGACACGGAGCCCCCTTCCGTGACCCGCAGGAGAAGGTGGGGGAGCGTTCCGGCGAAGTCCGGGAGCGTGACGGCGACGCGCCACCAGGCGTCCGGATCGGCGCCGAGGGCCAGGGCGAACAGCCGGTCCGCCTCGGCCCGGGCGGCGAGCACGGCCTCCGGCCGGTCGTGCCGGTCGGGGTGGTCCACGTCCCCGAGCCAGTGGTCCTCGTCCAGGGCCCAGCAGGCGGGCGCCTTGTGCCGGATCACGTCCTCACCGGTGAGCAGCCCGCGCGCCAGGCAGTCCCGGACCCACCGGATGTCCTCCTCGACGGAGTCCACGGGCACGGCGAGGCTCGCCAGGGCCAGTTCGCGGTCCACGCCCCCGACGGGCTCGGCGGCCTTCGGGGCGAGCCGGCCCACCGCCGCGACGAGCCCGGCGACGGGTGGTCCGCCGGCCGGCTCGGCCAAGGTCCCGCGGACGGTCCGTGCCACGAGGACCGGCAGGGTGCCGCGGAAGGTGTGGGCGTGCCGGAGCAGCTCCGCCCACAGCCGGGGATCGTCGCGCAGCGGGCGCAGCGTGCGTGCGACGGCCGTCCGCATGCCCGCCCGTTCGGGCAGGGTCCAGCGCAGGCCGCTGGTCCCGGGGAGGTCCGCGAGCAGCAGGGTCCGGTGCGCGGGGGCGACGTGGGCGACGAGCTCGTCGCAGGTGAGCAGCCCCATGCGCACGGCCCGTACGGCGGGCCGGTACCACTGGCGTCCGGACGTGTACCACCGGTCGGTGTCGAGCAGCGCCTGGCAGACCTTCCGGGGCAGTCCGCCGACCAGCAGCAGGGCCTCGACCACGCTGGGCGGCAGCGGGTCGCGGGCGTGCTCGCGCAGCAGTATCTCCGGGTCGAGGGGCTCGTGCGGCATCCGCAGCAGGGTGAGGGGTATCCGGACCCGGCGGCCGTGCCGACGGAGCAGCGCGATCAGCTCGTCGGTGCCGAACGGCCCGGGCCCGACCTCCCGCAGCAGCTCCGGTGACGGCCCGGGGCGGGCCGCGTACCGCGCCGGTCCGGGCAGCCCGGGCAGGGGCCGTCCGACGACGTGGGGGTTGCGGGCGACGAACTGCCGGTCCTCCTCGCTGCCGTGGCGCAGCAGCAGGGTGACGGTCGAGGCCGACAGCCATTCGTCGCGGCACAGGTACTTGCGGGTCGGCGCGTCGAGCCGGCCTATCAGGTCGACGACGACGTGGTCCGGTGCGTGGCGCAACAGGTGCGCCACGCACCAGGCCAGCCGTCGGCTGTTGCGGTCTTCCGCGGTCGGCATCGCTGTCTCCGCCTTGCCCGTGCTCGTACGCGTACTGGTACTCGTACTCATCCTCGTACGTCTGTCCGACGTCCGGCGATGATCGCAGGTCAGCGGATGGGGCGGTGCACGTTTTCCCGAGCGGAGGGGCCGGGGGCGGCGTCGGCGATCCAGGGACCGTCGCCCGAGGGGTCGATGATGCCGTCCTCCAGCCAGGTGTAGGTACCGGTCAGGACGCCCTCGACGACCTTGCGGTCGAGGTCGTCGGTGTTGGTCCAGAGCCGGCCGAAGAGCTCCTCGACGCGGATCCGGGACTGCCGGCAGAAGACGTCGGCGAGCTGGTACGCCTCGCGGCCGTGGTCCCCGGTGGCGCGCAGGTGCTCGGCGCGGACGCAGGCCGCGCTCATCGCGAAGAGCTCGGCGCCGATGTCGACGATCCGGCCGAGGAAGCCCTGTTTGGTCTCCATGCGGCCCTGCCAGCGCGACATCGCGTAGAAGGTCGAGCGGGCGAGTTTGCGGGCTCCGCGCTCCACATAGCGCAGGTGGGTGGCGAGGTCGGGGTGACCGCTCGGGTGGAAGGCCCGGTAGGTGCCCGGGACCTGGCCGGCGCCGGTGGCCAGCTGCGGCAGCCAGCGGGCGTAGAACCCGGCGGCGCGGGCGCCCGCCTTCGCCTTGTCGCCGAGTGCCTTCTCCGGGTCGATGAGGTCGCCCGCGACCGACAGGTGGGCGTCGACGGCCTCGCGGGCGATCAGCAGGTGCATGATCTCGGTGGAGCCCTCGAAGATCCGGTTGATGCGCAGGTCGCGCAGCATCTGCTCGGCGGGGACGGCGCGCTCGCCGCGGGCGGCCAGGGACTCGGCGGTCTCGAAGCCGCGGCCGCCGCGGATCTGGACGAGCTCGTCGGCCATCAGGCAGGCCATCTCGGAGCCGTAGAGCTTGGCGAGGGCCGCCTCGATGCGGATGTCGTTGCGGTCCTCGTCGGCCATCTGGGAGGCCAGGTCGACCACCGCTTCGAGGGCGAAGGTGGTGGCGGCGATGAAGGAGATCTTGGCGCCGACGGCCTCGTGCTTCGCGACGGGGCGGCCCCACTGCTCGCGTACGCCGGTCCACTCGCGGGCGATCTTCAGGCACCACTTCCCGGCGCCGACGCACATGGCGGGCAGCGACAGCCGGCCGGTGTTGAGGGTGGTCAGCGCGATCTTGAGGCCGGCGCCCTCGGCGCCGATGCGCTGGGCCGCGGGGACCCTGACCTGGTGGAAGCGGGTGACGCCGTTCTCCAGGCCGCGCAGGCCCATGAACGCGTTGCGGTGCTCGACGGTGATCCCCGGCGAGTCCGCCTCCACGACGAAGGCGGTGATCCCGCCGCGGTGGTTCTCGCTCTTGGGGACGCGGGCCATGACCACGAGGAGGTCGGCCACGACCCCGTTGGTGGTCCACAGCTTCACGCCGTCGAGGAGGTACGCGTCCTCGCCGTCCGGGACCGCCGTGGTGGCCAGGCGCGCCGGGTCGGACCCCACGTCCGGCTCGGTGAGCAGGAAGGCACTGATGGCGGTGGTGGCACAGCGCGGCAGGTAGGCGTCCTTCTGCTCCTGCGTGCCGAAGATCTTCAGCGGCTGGGGGACGCCGATGGACTGGTGGGCGGAGAGCAGGGCGCCGATCGCCGGGCTGACGGAGCCGACGAGGGCCAGCGCCTTGTTGTAGTAGACCTGGGTGAGACCGAGGCCGCCGTACTTGGGTTCGATCTTCATGCCGAGGGCGCCGAGCTCTTTCAGCCCGCGCACGGTCTCGTCGGGGATCTTCGCCTCGCGCTCGATGCGCGCGCCGTCGATCTCCGTCTCGCAGAAGGCCCGCAGCCTGGCCAGGAAGGCCTCGCCGCGCCGGACGTCCTCGTCGGCGGGGAGCGGGTGGGGATGGATCAGGTCCAGCCGCAGCCGGCCGAGGAAGAGCTCCTTGGCGAAGCTGGGCTTGCGCCAGTCCTGTTCCCGGGCCGCTTCCGCGACCTGCCGTGCCTCGCGCTCGGTCACCTTGGGCTGTGCGGGTTGTGTTGCGGACATGAGGGGGCTCACCTCGCCGCCGGAGTCGGGTGGGCACCGGATCACCAGCCGGTGCTACCTGTGAGTCGTACCCCGTTCACGCCCTCGGGAAAAGGGGGACGGCCGGAGCCCCCGCACAGTAGGCTCCGGCCGTCGGCTTTTTGGCCGTACGAGATCAGATGTCGAGGCCGGTCAGGACCAGGACTCGCTCGTACGTGTAGTCGTCCATCGCGTAGCGGACACCCTCGCGGCCCACACCCGACTGCTTGACGCCGCCGTAGGGCATCTGGTCGGCGCGGTAGGACGGCGCGTCGCCGACGACCACACCGCCGACCTCGAGCTCGCGGTGGGCGCGGAACGCGGTCTGGATGTCGCGGGTGAAGACGCCGGTCTGCAGACCGAACTTGGAGTCGTTCACCGCGGCGAAGGCCTCGTCGGTGCCGTCGACCTTCTGCAGCGTCAGCACCGGTCCGAAGACCTCCTCGGTGGCGAGCTTGACGCCGGCCGGGACCTCCGCGAGGACGGTGGGCTCGTACGAGGCACCCTCGCGCTTGCCGCCGGTGAGCAGCTTGGCTCCGGCGGACACGGCCTCGTCGACCCAGGACTCGACCCGCTTGGCGGCGTCCTCGGAGACGAGGGGGCCGACGTCGGTGGCGGAGTCGGACGGGTCGCCGGTGACCTGGGCCTGGACCTTCGCGACGACCTTCTCCACGAGGGTGTCGTAGACGGAGGCGTCGGCGATCACGCGCTGCACCGAGATGCAGGACTGACCGGCCTGGTAGTTCGAGAAGGTCGCGATACGGGTCGCGGCCCAGTCGAGGTCGGCCTCGGAGGCCCAGTCGGCGAGGACGACGGCCGCGGCGTTGCCGCCGAGCTCCAGCGTGCAGTGCTTGTGGGGCACCGACTGCTGGATGGCGTAGCCGACGGTGTCGGAGCCGGTGAAGGAGATGACGGGGAGGCGCTCGTCCTTGACCAGGGCGGGCATCTTCTCGTTCGCGACCGGCAGGACCGACCAGGAGCCGGCCGGGAGTTCGGTCTCGGCGAGCAGCTCACCCAGGATCAGCCCGGAGAGGGGCGTGGCCGGGGCGGGCTTGAGGATGATCGGCGCGCCGACGGCGATGGCCGGGGCCACCTTGTGGGCGCACAGGTTCAGCGGAAAGTTGAACGGCGCGATGCCGAGGACCGGGCCCTTGACGAAGCGGCGGGTCAGCGCCAGGCGGCCGACGCCACCGGCGTCGGTGTCGAGGCGCTGGGCCTCTCCGCCGTTGAAGCGGCGGGCCTCTTCGGCGGCGAAGCGGAACACGGACACCGCACGGCCGACCTCACCGCGGGCCCACTTGACGGGCTTGCCGTTCTCGGCGGAGATCAGCTGGGCGATCTCCTCCGTGCGCTCGGCGAGCCGCTTGGACACGTGGTCCAGGGCAGCGGCACGCACGTGGGCGGGGGTCGCGGAGAACTCCGCCGTCACGGCGTGCGCCGCGGCCACGGCCTCTTCGACCTGGGCGTCGGTGGGCACGCTGACCGTGCCGACCAGGCGGCCGTCCCACGGGGAGTGGACGTCGAAGCTGTCCTCGCCGGTGGCCTGGCGGCCGGCGAGCCAGAAGGCGTGGGTGGAAGTCATGCGAATCCCGGCCCTTCGAGTGTGTGCGGTGGGTCGTTGTCCCCTCCACGGTAGGTCTCCGTCGGGGTTTCACGGTTTATCCGGGGTGTAGTACCTGAGGGCGAGGCCGCGCCGGTTTGTCACTGTCGTCCCAGCGGCTGGAATGCGCTGCGCGCAACTCCACGCCCGCCCGGCGGACGGCATCAGCCAAATCCAGCCCCGCCGACGAGGCGCGGGTCCGGGCGGAGCCCGGGAGGCCCGCGCAGCGGCCTCGGCCCCACCCCCGCACCCAAACCCGCACCCGCACCCGCTACGACGGCGTCGGGGAGGCCTTCAGGGCGAGCCACAGCTCCATGCGGACGTCCGGGTCGTCCAGGGAGCGGCCGAGGATCTCCTCGACCCGCTTCATCCGGTAGCGCAGGGTGTGCCGGTGCACACCGAGATCGGCGGCGGCCGCGTCCCACTGGCCGTGCCGGGAGAGCCAGGCCTGCAACGAGGCCACCAGATCGCCGCGCCCCGTCTCGTCGTGCTCCCGCAGCGCCCGCAGCGTGCCGTCCGCGAACGCCCGTACGGCGTCGTCGGCCAGCAGCGGCAGGACCGAACCCGCCGCCATGTCCTCGTGCTCCACCAACGGCCGTCCCCGTCGCCGGGCCACGGCCAGGGCCTGGTCGGCCTGTTTCAGCGCCGCCGCCACGGCGCCCGGGCCGGCCGGCGCGGACAGGCCGACGACGAGTTCGTCCGGCTCGGGACCGGCGGCGTCCCGGCCGCGCCGCGCCTCCAGGGCCTCCGCGTGGTCCAGGCAGGCCTGTACGGCCGAGCCCCCGTCGGCGGCCAGGACGACGAGCCGGCCCGGTTCCGGGACCACGAGCAGCGGCTCGCCGGTGCGGGCGGCCGCCGACTCCACGGTGTCGGCCAGCAGGGCCAGGCCCTCCGGCTGCGCGGTGCCCGGCAGCGCCGGCTCGGCCGCGATCAGCCGGAACGGGGCCTCCAGCAGGGCCCCGTACAGATCCCCGGCCACGGCTCTCGCGTGCTCCGCCTCCCCCGCCAGCAGCATCCGCAGCACCGCGGCCCCCAGCCGGGACTCGGCGTCGTGCAGCGAGCGCGAGCGCTCGGTGGTGAGGGTCAGGAGCGCGACCGCGGAGTGGACCGCGTACCGCTCGGCCGTGCCCAGCGGGGCCCCGGTGCCGACGGCGAGCGCGCCGCGCGCCCGTCGGCCCGTGCCCAGGGACTGCAGTTCGACCCGGTCCTCCGAACCGCCGACCACGGCGCTCGCGGGCGCGGGCCGCTCCCGCAGCCGCTCCACGTCCGGGGTGAGCCGGGCGGCGCGCCGCGCGGCCCAGTCGGGGGCGGCCGCGACGACCGCGCCCGAGGTGTCGTACAGCGCGGCCCAGCCGTGCACGTGCGCGGCCAGCCTCGACAGCAGCTCGGCGGGCCCGTCGGCGGAGAGCGCGGCGCGCGTCAATTCCCGCTGCGCCTCGAAACCGGCGGTCACGGCCCGGTACTGGTCGGCCGCGAGCGCGGCGGAGACGGCCTTGCTGATGGCGAGGAAGGGGGTCCGCCGCGGGACCTCCAGCAGCGGCATGTCCTCGGTCCGCGCCGCCTCGACCAGCGCCTCGGGGATCGCCTCGTAGTTCACGCCGATCGCGAAGCCGATGCCGACGACCCCGGCCGCGGCGAGGCGGCGTACGTACCGGCCCATCTCCTGCGGATCCTCCGCGTCCAGCTTCATCGCGGTGATCAGGAGCAGTTCCCCGCCCTCCATGTAGGGCACGGGGTCGGCGAGCTCGCTGACGTGGGCCCACCGCACGGGGGTGTCGAGTCGGCCCTCCCCCGCCCGGACGCTGAGCTTGAGGGCCGAGTGCTGGACGAGCGAGGCGAGGGTGAGCGGCATCGGTTACCAGGGGCCTTAGCGGGAGGGGACGGCGGAAGGGGGCGACAGAAGGGCATCAGAGGAGCCGCACCCCATTTCGCCGTGTCGTATGAACGGCTCCCCTCGATTCTGCCACCTCGTACGGGTCAGTTCAGGCCGTCCCGCCGAGCCGGACCAGCAGCGGAGCCGCCCGTTCCCCTTGAACCGAGGTCAAGGAGACCACCGCGTGCCCGGCTGGCACGGTGTTGGCGAGGGCCGACGCGGACCAGCGCTCCCGGTCGACCTGGCGCACCGTGACCGCGTCCGTGGTGACGTCTTTCCCGGTGATGAGCTTGCGCACAGCGTGCAGGAAGCGGGTGGTGGCCCGGTCGGCGTAGACCGCCCGGCTAGTGACGTCCCGGGTCTCGATGAGCTCGGTGCCCCACGCCTCTGAGAAGCGCTTGCCGTCCCAGGTGGTGACCCCGGAGAAGGCCATGCGGCAGCCGACCGCGCCGAGCACCTGGGTACGCAGCTCCTCCGGCACCTCGTCCAGCGTGCGCAGCGTCAGCAGAACGCCCGCGTTGGCCGAGCGCAGCCGCTGCAGGCCGCGCAGCGTCTGCGGGGTCAAGGTGTGCGAGGCGTCATCGAAGGCGAGGCACGCGAAGAGGGAGCGGTCCGTGCGCGCCGCGGCGGAGGTGTTGAACTGAGCGAGCAGAAGCCGGGCCAGCATGCGCGAGGCGTCTGGATGGGCCCGCTCGGGCAGGTCGATGCGGACCCGGACCGGGTGTTCCAGGGAGCGCAGCGAGAAGGGGTGCCCGACGCCGCTGGTGTCGAAGAAGCCGTGGAAGGCGGGCCGGTCCAGGAGCCCGGCCCGGTCAGCGAGCATGGGGCCCGGGTCGCCGTGGGCGCCGTATTGGCGTTCGCGGGCGTCGAGCTCGCGCAGCATGGCCTGAGCCCCGGCGGCCTCCAGGTCCCGGCGGAGCGCAGCCAGGGCGGCGGGCACCCTGTCGAGGAGCTCACGAAGCTCGGCCACCGCGGGGAAACGTCCATACGCGGCGCGGAACGGCCCCAGCAGCTGGGCGAGGGCGGTCGCGGCCCGACGGGTCTCGATCCCGGGAATGTCGCCGACGAAGGCCTCGGCAAGCAGGGAGGCGGCCTCGTCGGGGTCGCTCGTGCCCCCGTAGAGGTCGAGGTCATGGACGGAGGCGGGGTCACCGGGGCGGACCACGACGTCGTAGGCGTCGTCGGGGCCGAGCCCGGCACCTGCGGCGCCGACGGCGATCACCGCGGCTCCCCCGGCGAGCGCCTGGAGGGCAAGGGATTCGACGACGGGACGGACCAGGCGGGCCGTCTTGCCCACACCGGAGGGCCCGACGGCGAGCATCGAGGTTGCCAGCACCGAGGGGTCCAGGGCCAGCCCGGTGCCCCACCTCTCGTCTGGGTTGGGTTCGGCGTCGGTGACGAGGCCGATCCGGACCTGGGCGACGGTCAGGTCGTGTGCGGCGATGCGCACGGGCAGGTCGCGCGCCTTCGAGGGGTGCGCGCACGCGGCCGCGCCGTTATCGCGCACGGACTGCGCGAACGCGGACCGGCGCGAGGGATCGACCCGGACGGATGTGAAGGCCCGGCTGATCCGCGCGTGGTCGACATCGTTCATCCGGCCCGCTTCCGCCTCGGCGGCCAACCGGTCGGCGGATTCCGCCAGTCCGGCGGCACGCAGCTGCGGCCAGGCCACCGGGTCCTCGGGGCTGCCCGCGACGGCAGCCGCCGGAGCGGTTTCGGTGCGGGTGAGCAGTGTGCGCCAGCCGCCGAGCCGGGCGAAGACGTAGAGGAGGGGGAGGTAGATCATGACGTACAGGGCGTAGGTCAGCAGTGAGCCCGCGACATCGCCGAGCTCCTGGTAGGGCAGGTGCCCGAAGGCGAGCGGGTAGACCGGGAGGACTTTGTTCTCGATCAGCAGGACGACCACCAGGGCTCCGGCCGCGGCGCCCAGTGCGCGGTACCAGGGCCCGCGCGAGGCGATCAGCCGGTCGAAAGCGGCGCGCCAGCCGCCGAGCCGGGCGAAGACAAGGAACAGGCCGACGGTGACGAGCAGCTCGTAGAGCTCGAGGGCGACCCAGCCGCGGTAGTCGAGGGGGGCCATGACAAGGCCGTGGCTCCACCAGTTCTCGGGGGTGAAGAGGTAGAGCGGGCTCCCGGCGAAGGGCAACCTTCCCTCGAGGAACATCCGTCGGCAGGCGAAATAGACCAGAAAGGCGACCACGACCCGCGTGAGCACTGCCCGGTTGGACCCCTCGGGCTTGCGGACGGGCGGGACGTAGGCCTGGCGCCAGACGCCCGGGGCAGCGGTCGGCCGGGGCACGCGCAGCCAGGTACTGAAGGGCGAGCCGGTGGTCTGCGCCCCCGCGCGCGGGGGGTGGGCGGGCGGCGGCGGAGGGGGGGCCGCGGCCGGACGCGGCGGGCGCGCGGGCGGCGGCCCGGCCGGGCGGGGCACGTGTGCTCCGGCAGCGCGGCCGCCGGCCCCGTCGGCCGGACCCCCATACCCGCCCTGGCTGTGGCCGTGCGTGCCGTCGGTGTCCATGAAACCCCTGCCCCCCTGACCGTGCCGTGCGCTGCGGCGCTCAATCTAGTGCCCGGCCCGGGCGTTGGGGCCGTACCCCGCCAGGACCGGCGGGACACGTCCCGCCTCCTTCCTATGGCCGTCACGGACAAGGACACGCGGGCACCACTCCCGAACGGAGCATGCAGTACCCCCTCCCCCGGGCCTAGCCTGCGGACAAAGACACAAGTGCGTCCGAAAACACCCCCAGGAGCCCTCTATGACCGCTGTCCCGCAGGAGCGCCGCATCGTCACCGCGATCCCCGGCCCCAAGTCGCAGGAGCTGCAGGCCCGCCGCCTCGAGACGGTGGCCGGCGGCGTGGGCTCCGTGCTCCCCGTCTTCACGGCGCGCGCGGGCGGCGGCATCATCGAGGACGTCGACGGCAACCGCCTGATCGACTTCGGCTCCGGCATCGCCGTGACCTCGGTCGGCGCCTCCGCCGAGGCCGTCGTGCGTCGCGCCTCCGCGCAGCTCGCGAACTTCACGCACACCTGCTTCATGGTCACGCCGTACGAGGGCTACGTCGAGGTCTGCGAGGCCCTCGCCGAGCTCACCCCGGGCGACCACGCCAAGAAGTCGGCCCTGTTCAACTCCGGCGCCGAGGCCGTCGAGAACGCCGTCAAGATCGCCCGTTCGTACACCAAGCGCCAGGCCGTCGTCGTCTTCGACCACGGCTACCACGGCCGTACGAACCTCACGATGGCGCTGACCTCGAAGAACATGCCGTACAAGCAGGGCTTCGGTCCGTTCGCCCCCGAGGTCTACCGCGTCCCGGTCGCCTACGGCTACCGCTGGCCCACCGGCGCCGAGAACTGCGGCCCCGAGGCCGCCGCCCAGGCGATCGACCAGATCACCAAGCAGATCGGCGCCGACAACGTCGCCGCGATCATCATCGAGCCGGTCCTCGGCGAGGGCGGCTTCATCGAGCCGGCCAAGGGCTTCCTGCCCGCGATCGTGAAGTTCGCCAACGACAACGGCATCGTCTTCGTCGCCGACGAGATCCAGTCCGGCTTCTGCCGCACCGGCCAGTGGTTCGCGTGCGAGGACGAGGGCATCGTCCCCGACCTGATCACCACCGCCAAGGGCATCGCGGGCGGTCTGCCGCTCGCCGCCGTGACCGGCCGCGCCGAGATCATGGACGCCGCCCACGCGGGCGGCCTGGGCGGCACCTACGGCGGCAACCCGGTGGCGTGCGCCGGTGCGCTCGGCTCCATCGAGACCATGAAGGAGCTCGACCTCAACGCCGCGGCGAAGAAGATCGAGTCCCTCATGAAGACCCGCCTGACGGCCATGCAGGAGAAGTACGACATCATCGGCGACATCCGCGGCCGCGGCGCCATGATCGCGATCGAGCTCGTCAAGGACCCCGCGTCCAAGACCCCGTTCCCGGAGGCGGCCGCGCAGCTCGCCAAGGCCTGCCACGCCGAGGGCGTGCTGGTCCTCACCTGCGGCACCTACGGCAACGTGCTCCGCTTCCTCCCGCCGATCGTCATCGGCGAGGACCTGCTGAACGAGGGCCTGGACATCATCGAGGCCGCGTTCGCGGGCATCTGATCGAACGGCTAGAACGCGGCTAGAACGTCCGAGCGCAGCGCTCGCCCGATACCGCCGGTAATCGTCGGGCGCTGTGAAGAACGTGTGGGGGGCCGATGGCGGGAGCGCGTTCCCGCTGTCGGTCCCCCTTCCGCTGCCGTACGGTTTCTGCAGATGAGTGAGACACCCCGCTCCCGGGAAACCGAGGGCGACACCAGTGCCGGGCTTCCCCAGCGCCGTACTGGGCATGCGTTCGCGCACACTCCTCACCGATCGGACGGCCGACCGCCCCAAACCCCCCGGGGCGTGCGGCAACCCGATCCGGGCGGCCGTCCCGGAACCATCCCCCCTGTTCCGGGACGGCCGGCTACTCTCCCCGAGGCCGCCGTCCAGGCCGCGCTCTGGCTGACCGTGCTCTGCCTGACCGCCTTCGCCCTGATCACCTGGCAGGTCCTGGTCTCGGGGCCCCTGCTGTCCCCGGACGCGCGCCTCAGCCGCGCCCTCGTCCGCAGCGTCCCCGACACCGTCACCGAACGCCTCTCGGACCTCGGGAACGTCCCGGTCGCGCTGCCCGTGCTCGTCCTCGCCGTGGCGTACGCCGCCTGGCGCGGCGACCGGCGCGGGGCGGCGGCCGCGGCCCTGGCCATGGCGCTGGTCCCGGCCCTGATCGTCCCGCTGAAGGAGTGGACCGCCCGTCCCGGCCCGCTGGAGCCCTGGGCCGCCGGCTACTACCCCTCGGGCCACACCGCGACCGCGGCCGTCGCCTATCTCGGCGCGGCCCTGCTCGTCACCCCGTACACACGCCGGCCCTGGCCGACGGCCGTCGCCCTCGTGCTGACGGGGGCGACGGCCGTGGGCCTGGTCCTGCGGGGCTGGCACTGGCCGCTGGACGTGCTGGCCAGCCTCCTCGTGAGCGCCCCGCTGCTGCTGGCGGTGCGGTGGGTCAGCCGCCGAAATACGCGTCGAAGTTCCGGCTGAACTCCCAGCCCCCGAACCGGTCCCAGTTGACCGACCAGGTCATCAGGCCGCGCAGGCCCGGCCAGGTGCCGTGGGTCTGGTAACCGCCGCAGTCGGTCTTCTTCGTCAGGCAGTCCAGGGCCTTGTTCACCTCGGCGGGCGGGGTGTGGCCGTTGCCCGCGTTGGTCGTGGCCGGCAGGCCGATGGCGACCTGGTCCGGGCGCAGCGGCGGGAAGACGCGGGCGGTGTCGCCGGCGACCGGGAAGCCGGTGAGCAGCATGTCGGTCATGGCGATGTGGAAGTCCGCGCCGCCCATGGAGTGGTACTGGTTGTCGAGGCCCATGATCGGGCCCGAGTTGTAGTCCTGGACGTGGAGCAGGGTGAGGTCGTCGCGCAGGGCGTGGATGACCGGGAGGTACGCGCCGGCCCGCGGGTCCTGGCCGCCCCAGGGGCCCGAGCCGTAGTACTGGTAGCCCAGCTGGACGAAGAAGGTCTCCGGTGCCGCCGTCAGGGCGAAGTCGGGGCCGTACTTGGCCTTGAGGGTCTTCACGGCCGAGATCAGGTTGACGACCACGGGGGTGGTGGGGGCGCGGAAGTCGGTGTCCCCGGTGGCGAGGGAGAGGGAGTGGCCCTCGAAGTCGATGTCGAGGCCGTTGAGCCCGTACTCGTCGATGATCTTGCTGACGGAGGAGACGAAGGTGTCGCGGGCGGCCGTGGTCGCGAGCTGGACCTGGCCGTTCTGGCCGCCGATGGAGATGAGCACCTTCTTGCCGGCGGCCTGCTTGGCCTTGACGGCCGCCTTGAACTCGGCCGGGGATTCAACGTTCGGGCACTCGGCGACCGGGCAGAGCCGGAAGCGGATGTCGCCCGAGGTCACCGAAGTCGGTTCGCCGAAGGCGAGGTTGATGACGTCCCAGGAGGCGGGCACGTCCGCCATCCGGAGGTGGCCCGAGCCGTTGGCGAAGCTCGCGTGCAGGTAGCCGACGAGCGCGTGCGCCGGGAGGCCGCCGCCACCGCCGCCACCGCCGCTCGTCGTGGCCACGGAGACGGGGGCGCTCTTCGGGGACTCGCCCGCCGAGTTCACCGCGCCGACCCGGAAGGTGTACGTGGTGGACGCGGCGAGCCCGGTCACCGTCGCCGAGGCGGAGGTGACGGAGAGGGGCGCGGCGCCGTCCCGGTGGACGGTGTACGAGGTGGCCCCGGGCACCGCCGACCAGGACAGGGAGACCGAGCTCGACGAGGTGGCGGAGGCCGTCAGACCGGTGGGGGCGGCCGGGGGCTGGGGCTGGCCGGGGCCGCCGGGGTCGGGTCCGACCAGGGTGAGGTCGTCGGTGACGTGGGCGGACTGGCCGTACCAGCCGTGGGTGTAGACGGTGACGGAGGTCGTGGCCGGGCCGGTGCGGAATCCGGTCGTCAGCTGCTTCCAGGCGCCCGGGCTCTGTGTCCACGTCGACACGTCGGTGGTGCCCGTCCCGGTCGCGCCGAGGTAGACGTACGCGCCCTGCACCCAGGCGGCCAGCGTGTACGCCGAGTCGGGCTTGACGGTGACGGTCTGGGAGCAGCGGGCGTTGTCCTGGCCGGCCGGTGTGGCCTTGAGGGCGGAGCCGCCGCCGTGCACGGGCGAGGTGACGGTGGCTCCGCTGCCGCCGGAGCAGCTCCAGCCGTCGAGGCCGGCTTCGAATCCGCCGTTGCGTACGAGGTCGGCGTCCGCTGCCGCGGCAGGCGGGCCCGCGGCGAGGAAGCCGGCCGCCGCGAGTGCGGCGGCCGTGAGGAGGGACCACGCTCTGCGCACAACTGCCTCCGGTGCATGGGGGGATGGAGGGGGTCTGGGGGCACCTCCCAGCGGTAGCCGGGGGAGGCGCCCAAGATGGTCCAGACCAATGCCCTTGTCAAGATGTCCGGTCCTCCTCCGCCACCACGCGCGCGGCCGCCTCGTGCATGGCGAGCTCCAGCACCGCCGGGTCGGTGAGCGTGCCCTGCCCGTCCGGGAGCACCAGCCAGCGCACCCCGCCGGTGGCCCGGCCGGGGTAGGGCACGACGATCCAGGTCCCGCGCCCCGCGCCCCGTACGCCCGTCCCGATCCAGCGGGAGGCCGTGCCGGGAGGCACGAAAAAGCCCAGCCGCGAGTCGCCGAAATCGGCGAGCACGGGGCCGGGCCGGGCGAGGAGCAGGTTCAGCACGTCGAGGGTGGCCTCCCCCAGCTCCCCGGGCAGGATCAGCACGTCCCAGCGCCGGCCGGCGGGCAGCAGGGCGACCCCGAGGGGGTTGCGCTCCCACTCCCACCGGCAGGCCTCGGGGTCCGGCGCCACCGATGCCAGCCATTCCACTGCCGTCTTGGTCTCCGGGATCGCCATCGCCCGGCCTCCGTTCGTCTCGTGTCGGTGAAGGGTTCTCACCGGGAGAGAGCGCGACCGGGCGCGGCCATGACGCGGGTTCCGTTACTCCGGGGTGGTGAAGCGGGTCACACGACCACGGGCAGGTGTGCGCCGGGGGCGTGCGCGTCGGCGGATCAGCTGTCGAAGCCGAGGCCGAAGCGGTCCAGCGTCCTGAGCCAGAGGTTGCGGTGCCCGCCGCGGCGGTCGGCGCGGGCCAGCGACCACTTGGTGAGGGTGATCCCGGTCCAGGCGAAGGGCTCCGGCGGGAACGGCATCGGCTTGGACTTCACCATCTCCAGCCGGGTGCGCTCGGTGGGGACCCCGTCGAGCAGGTCCAGCATCACGTCCGCGCCGAAGCGGGTGGCACCCACCCCGAGCCCGGTGTAGCCGGCAGCGTAGGCGACCTTCCCGGAGTGCGCGGTGCCGAAGAAGGCCGAGAACCGCGAGCAGGTGTCGATCGCCCCGCCCCAGGCGTGGCTGAAGCGGATCCCCTCCAGCTGCGGGAAGCAGGTGAAGAAGTGCTCGGCGAGCTTGAGGTAGGTCTCGGGGCGGTGGTCGTACTCCGAGTCGAGCTTCCCCCGGTAGGGGTAGATCGCGTCGTAGCCGCCCCACAGGATCCGGTGGTCCTTCGTGATCCGGAAGTAGTGGAACTGGTTCGCGCTGTCGCCCAGCCCCTGCCGGTTCTTCCAGCCGATGGCGGCGAGCTGCGCCTCGTCCAGCGGCTCGGTCATCAGCGCGTAGTCGTAGACCGGCACGGTGAACGGGCGGATGCGGCGGACCAGCGAGGGGAAGATGTTGGTGCCCAGGGCGACCCGGCGCGCGAGGATCGTCCCGTACGGGGTCTGCACGGTCATCCCGGGGCCGGCCGAGGCCATCGTGAGGCCGCGGGTGTTCTCGTAGATCCGCACCCCGAGGTCCAGGCAGGCCTGCTTGAGGCCCCAGGCCAGCTTCGCCGGGTTGAGCATGGCGACGCCGTCGCGGTCCCAGAGGCCCGCGAGGAAGGTCGGGGAGTCGACCTCGGCGCGCAGCGCGTCGCCGTCCAGCCATTCGGAGCCGCCCGCGAGGCCGAGGCGGCGGGCCTCCTCGTGGAGTTCCCGCAGCTCTTCGACCTGGTGGGGCTCGGTGGCCACGTCGATCTCGCCGGTGCGCTCGAAGTCGCAGTCGATGCCGTAGCGGGCGACCGCCTCCTCGATGGCGTCGAGGTTGCGGGCGCCCAGCTCCTCCAGCTTGGCGAGCTCCCCCGGCCAGCGGGCCATCCCGTTGCCGAGGCCGTGGGTGAGCGAGGCGGCGCAGAAGCCGCCGTTGCGGCCGGAGGCGGCCCAGCCCGCCTCCTTGCTCTCGATCAGTACGACGTCCCGTCCGGGGTCGCGCTCCTTGGCGAGCAGCGCGGTCCACAGACCGCTGTAGCCGCCGCCGACGACCAGCAGGTCGCACCGCTCGTCGCCGGTGAGCGCCGGCTGCGCGGCGGGCTTGCCGGGATCGTCCAGCCAGTACGAGACCGGCTTCGCTTCGGAAAGGGATTTCGCAACACTACGCATGGCGACTGGGGCCATGGCTTCCAACTCCCTACAGGGGTCTACTTCGGTTGTGCCTTCTTGCGGCGGTTGCCGACCATCTGGCCGGCGAGGACCACCAGCACCGCGATGACGAACATCGCCGTGCCGATGACGTTGATCTGCACAGGCGTACCGCGCTGGGCCGATCCCCACACGAACATGGGGAAGGTGACGGTGTTGCCCGAGTTGAAGTTGGTGATGATGAAGTCGTCGAAGGAGAGCGCGAAGGAGAGCAGCGCGCCCGCCGCGATACCGGGTGCCGCGATCGGCAGGGTGACCCGTACGAAGGTCTGCACCGGGCCCGCGTAGAGGTCGCGGGCGGCCTCCTCCAGCCGCGGGTCCATGGACAGGACACGCGCCTTGACGGCGGCGACGACGAAGCTGAGGCAGAACATGATGTGGGCGATCAGGATCGTCCAGAAGCCCAGCTGGATCCCCATGTTGAGGAAGAGGGCGAGCAGTGAGGCCGCCATCACGATCTCGGGCATGGCCATGGGCAGGAAGATCAGCGAGTTGACCGCGCCGCGCGCCCGGAAGCGGTAGCGCACCAGCGCGAAGGCGATCGCGGTACCGAGCGCGGTCGCGGCAAGGGTGGCCCACAGGGCGATCTGGAGCGAGAGCGAGAGGGAGCCGCACAGGTCGGCGACGCCGCAGGGGTCCTTCCACGCGTCGAGCGAGAACTCCTGCCAGGCGTAGTTGAACCGCCCGGTGGGGTTGTTGAAGGAGAAGACGGTCACGACCACGTTCGGCAGGATCATGTACGCGAGCGTGCCGAGGCCCGCGATGACGACCAGATTGCGCCGGAGCCAGGCTATGGGGGTGCGCATCAGACCAGGTCCTCCGTCCCCGCTCGGCGGATGTAGATGGTGACCATGATCAGCACGATGGCCATGAGGATGAAGGACAGCGCGGCCGCCGTCGGGTAGTCGAGGATCCGCAGGTACTGCGACTGGATGACGTTGCCGATCATCCGGGTGTCCGTGGAGCCGAGCAGTTCGGCGTTCACGTAGTCGCCGCTCGCCGGGATGAAGGTGAGCAGGGTCCCGGAGACCACTCCCGGCATGGACAGCGGGAAGGTCACCTTCCGGAAGACCGTCGCGGGTCGGGCGTACAGGTCCCCGGCCGCCTCGTGGAGGCGGGTGTCGATGCGCTCCAGCGAGGAGTACAGCGGCAGGATCATGAAGGGGAGGAAGTTGTACGTCAGACCGCAGACGACCGCGAGCGGCGTGGCCAGCACCCGGTCGCCCTGGGTCATGCCGAGCCAGCTGGTGACGTCGAGGAAGCCGATGTTGTTGAGGACGGCGACGACCGGGCCGCCGTCGGCCAGGATCGTCTTCCAGGCGAGCGTGCGGATCAGGAAGCTGGTGAAGAACGGCGCGATGACCAGCACCAGCAGCAGGTTGCGCCAGCGGCCCGCCCTGAAGGCGATCAGGTAGGCCAGCGGGTACCCGAGCAGCAGGCACAGCGCGGTGGCGGTGCCGGCGTACAGCAGGGAGCGCAGGAACTGCGGCAGGTACTCGGTGAAGGCGTCCCAGTAGGTCTGGAAGTGCCACGTGACCTCGAAGCCCTCTTCGAGGGAGCCGGTCTGCACCGAGGTGGAGGCCTGGTAGACCATCGGCAGGACGAAGAAGACCAGCAGCCACAGGATGCCGGGGAGCAGCAGCCAGTACGGGATCAGCCGCTTGCGTACGGACGCCTTGTGCACCGGAGGTTCGGTGGGGGCGGGCGCCTGGGGCGGCGCTGTGTCTGCAGCGGGGCTGGTCATGCGCCCTCCTCGACCGTCTCGATGCCCGCGTCGCCCATCGTCCCTGCAAGCATGGACTGGGCGGCGTCGAGGCCGAAGGAGTGCTCCGGGTTCCAGTGCAGGATCACCTCGGCGCCCGGGACCAGGCGGGCGTCCCGCTCTATGTTCTGGGCGTACACCTCCAGCTCGGGACAGACCTGGCTGTCGATCACGTACTGGGTGGAGACGCCGATGAAGGAGGAGTCCGCGATCCGGCCGGGGACCTTGTTGCGGCCGGCCGCGATGGTGTGCTCCTCGTCGGCGTGCACCAGCGAGATCTTCTCCGGGCGCACCCCGACCAGCAGCTTGCCGCCGGTGCGGGGGGTGGTCGCGCAGCGGGCCGCGGGCAGCCGGAGCTTCGTACCCGAGGCGGAGACGACGACCTCTGAGCCGGCGGACTCCACCGAGGCCTCGATGAGGTTCGAGGTGCCGAGGAAGTTGGCGACGAACGTGGTGCCCGGGTTCTCGTACAGCTCGGCGGGGGCGCCCAGCTGCTCGACGCGGCCGCCGTTCATCACGGCGACCGTGTCGGCCATGGTCATGGCCTCCTCCTGGTCGTGCGTGACGTGCACGAAGGTGATGCCGACCTCGGTCTGGATGCGCTTGAGCTCCAGCTGCATCTGGCGGCGCAGCTTGAGGTCGAGGGCGCCGAGCGGCTCGTCGAGCAGCAGCACCTGGGGGTGGTTGATCAGGGCCCGGGCGACGGCGACGCGCTGCTGCTGGCCGCCGGAGAGCTGGTGCGGCTTGCGCTGGGCGAACTGTCCGAGCTGGACCAGCTCCAGCATGTCGTCGACCTGCTTCTTGACCGACTTGATGCCGCGGCGGCGCAGGCCGAAGGCGACGTTCTCGTAGATGTTCAGGTGTGGGAAGAGGGCGTAGCTCTGGAAGACCGTGTTGACCGGGCGCTTGTACGGCGGCAGGTGGGTGACCGCCCGGTCGCCGAGGTGGACCGTGCCGGTGGAGGGCTCCTCCAGGCCGGCGATCATGCGCAGGGTGGTGGTCTTCCCGCAGCCGGAGGCGCCGAGCAGGGCGAAGAAGGAGCCCTGGGGAATGGTGAGGTCCAGCGGGTGCACGGCGGTGAAGGTGCCGTAGTGCTTGCTGATCCCGGCGAGGCGGACGTCGCCGCCCGCGGTCTTGTCAGTCATGGATGGGTCCCGGGGTTGGGTAGGGCGAAGCGGTCAAGGGAGGGGTTCGCGGCGGCGGGGCGGGTACGGCTACGCGCCGATCAGCTTGGCGAACTTCTCTTCGTACGCCGTCTCTTCCTCGCTGCTGAGCGAGCGGAAGGCGTGTGCCTTGGCGGCCATCGCCTTGTCCGGGACGATCAGCGGGTTGTCCGCGAGGGCGGGATCGATCTTGGCCAGCTCGTCCTTGACGCCCTCGACCGGGCAGACGTAGCTGATGAAGGCGGCCAGCTGGGCGGCGATCGGAGGTTCGTAGTAGAAGTCGATGAGCTTCTCGGCGTTGCCCTTGTGCCGGGCGTGCGCGGGGACCAGCAGGTTGTCGCTGGAGGTGATGTATCCGGGTGCCGGGATCGCGTACTGGATGTCCGGGTTGCCGGCCTGGAGCTGGATGACGTCGCCGGCCCAGGCGAGGCAGGCGGCCAGGTCTCCCTTGTCGAGGTCGGCGGTGTAGTCGTTGCCGGTGAAGCGGCGGATCTGCTTGGTGTCCACGCCCTTCTGGAGCCGGCCGATCGCCCCGTCGAAGTCCGCGGTGGTGAAGTTCGCGGGGTCCTTGCCCTGGTCGAGCAGGGTCATGCCGACGCTGTCGCGCATTTCGGTGAGGAAGCCGACCCGGCCCTTGAGGGTGGGATCGTCGAGCAGCTGGGTGACGGAGTCGACCTTCTTCCCGCCGGTGGCCTTGGTGTTGTAGGCGATGACGGTGTCGATGCCGGTCCACGGGTAGCTGTACGAGCGGCCGGGGTCCCAGTCGGGGGTGCGGAACTGGGGGATCAGGTTGGCGTAGGCGTGCGGGAGGTGCGAGGGGTCCAGCTTCTGCGCCCAGCCGAGGCGGATGATGCGGGCGGCGAGCCAGTCGGTGACGACGATCAGGTCGCGGCCGGTGTCCTGACCCGCTGCGAGCTGCGGGCGGATCTTCCCGAAGAACTCGACGTTGTCGTTGATGTCCTCGGTGTACTTGACCTTGATCCCGGTCCGCTTGGTGAACTCCTCCAGGGTGGGGCGGGTCTTCTCGTCGTCGCTGGTGTCCATGTACTCGGTCCAGTTGGAGAAGTTGATCTCCTTCTCCTGTGCCGAGTGGTCGTCGGAGGCAACCGCCGTGTCACCCGCGCGCTTGGCGGGCGGGATGCCGCACGCGGCGAGGGTGGACAGGCCTCCGAGGGTGAGCGCCCCGACTCCGGAGGCGCGCAGCAGCGAGCGGCGGGTGAGGGCGCCGCGCCCGCTGGTGAGGCTGCGCCGCATCGCGGCGAGTTGCGCCGCCGAGAGGCGGTCGGGCTCGAACTGCTCCATGCGCGTTGCCCTTTCGGGATGTTGGGCCGCTGGTCAGGCGGTGGCTTCTATCGGTCCCCGAAGATCGTGCAGTGCCAGTCCTTCGCGGCCACCGCGGTGTTGTCGTACATCACGTGCTTGACCTGCGTGTACTCCTCGAAGGAGTACGCGCTCATGTCCTTTCCGAACCCGCTCGCCTTGTAGCCGCCGTGGGGCATCTCGCTGATGATCGGAATGTGGTCGTTGACCCAGACGCAGCCCGCCTTGATCTCGCGGGTGGCCCGGTTCGCCCTGTAGACGTCCCGGCTCCAGGCGGAGGCGGCGAGTCCGTACGGGGTGTCGTTGGCCAGCGCGATGCCCTCGTCGTCGGTGTCGAAGGGCAGGACGACCAGGACCGGGCCGAAGATCTCGGACTGGACGACCTCGCTGTCCTGGGCGGCGCCGGTGATGAGGGTGGGCCGGTAGTACGCGCCCTCGGCGAGTTCGCCCTGCGGGATCTCGCCGCCGGTGACGACGGTGGCGTACGCGCGGGCGCGCTCGACGAAGCCGGCGACCCGGTCGCGCTGGGCGTGGGAGACCAGCGGGCCGAGGTCGGTGGTGGCCGCGAAGGGGTCGCCGAGACGGACGGTCTCCATCAGTTCCGCGACACGGGCGACGAAGGCGTCGTGCAGGGGCCGCTGGACGTACGCGCGGGTGGCGGCGGTGCAGTCCTGGCCGGTGTTGATGAGGGAGGCGGCGACGGCGCCGTGCGCGGCGGCCTCCAGGTCGGCGTCGTCGAAGACGAGGAACGGGGCCTTGCCGCCGAGCTCCAGGTGGAGCCGCTTGACGGTGGCGGTGGCGATCTCGGCGACCCGCTTGCCGACCGCCGTGGAGCCGGTGAAGGAGGTCATGACCACGTCGGGGTGGCCGACCAGGTGCTCGCCGGCCTCGCGTCCGGCGCCCGTGACGATGTTGATCACGCCGTCGGGCAGCCCCGCGTCCTTGGCCGCCTGCGCGAACATCAGCGAGGTCAGCGGGGTGAGCTCGGCCGGCTTGAGGACGATGGTGTTGCCCGCCGCGATGGCCGGGAGGATCTTCCAGGCCGCCATCTGGAGCGGATAGTTCCAGGGCGCGATGGATCCGACGACACCGATGGCCTCGCGGCGTACGTAGGAGGTGTGGTCCCCGGAGTACTCGGCGGCCGCCTGCCCCTGGAGGTGCCGGGCGGCCCCGGCGAAGAAGGCCGTGTTGTCGATGGTCCCCGGCACGTCGAACTCCGTGGACAGCTTGATCGGCTTGCCGCACTGGAGGGACTCGGCGTACGCGAAGTCCTCGGCCTGCTCGGCCAGTACGGCGGCCAGCCGGTGCAGGGCGTCCGAACGCTCCCCGGGGGTGGCGCCGGACCATGCCGGGAAGGCCCTCTTGGCGGCGGCGACGGCCTCGTCGACGTCCGCTGCGCTCGCGAGCTCGTAGGTGAGGACCTCGTCTCCGGTGGCGGGATCGACCACCGTGTGTGACCGGCCGGAGGTGCCGGACCTGAGTCGCCCGTCGATGTACTGCGCGCCGTCCGCGAAGCGGTCCTTGACCTGGAAGCGGTTGCCCATCACGCTCTCACGCTCTCCGTAGCTACAGTTCGAGCTACAGCTCGAATTGAGTGCCGATCCTGACAGAGGAGGGTCCCCCGGCCAAGTGATTCCGTTGTTGCCTTTTGATTACGCGACGGAATCGGTCGACCATGTGTCGAGGCACGCCCTAAATCCCGTACGAAGTGTCCGTGGCGACTGTCAGACTCGCGTGCATGGAGATGATCGACGAGCTGATCAAGCAGGTCAGCAATGGTGAGCGGGTGAAGTTCCTGCCGTTCTGGGGGCACCGTCCGAGGCACGACGGGACGCTCGGGCCGAGCTGCCTCAGCCAGTGGTGGCCGTCCGAATTCACTGTGGGTGACGTCCGCTATGCCACGGCGGAGCACTGGATGATGGCCGGGAAGGCCCGGCTGTTCCGCGACGCGGAGGCGGAGCGCGCCGCGCTGGACGCGACCACTCCGGCGGCCGCGAAGAAGGCCGGGCGGCTCGTGCGCGGCTTCGACGACGCCATATGGGAGCGGGAGCGGTACGCGCTTGTGGTGGAGGGCAGCGTGCACAAGTTCGCCTCCGACCCGGCGCTGCGCTCGTACCTGCTGTCCACCGGGAACCGGGTGCTGGTGGAAGCCAGCCCGCTGGACCGGGTCTGGGGCATCGGCCTGGCGGCCGACGACGAGCGCGCCCTCGATCCGGCGCGCTGGCAGGGACTGAACCTGCTGGGCTTCGCCCTGATGGAGGCCCGGGAGCGGCTGCGCGCCGGGCATTAATCCCTCGCGCTCCCCCGGGGCGGGCGTCTAGCGTGATCCTTGTCCAGGTGCGCAGGTGAGACCTACTTCCACTCTTAATGGGGAGGTCGCGGGTTCGAGTCCCGCCACCGGCTTCGGGTCGGTGTAGCTCAGTCGGCAGAGCACCACGTGGTTTCGCCGAATCTGTTCTCTGGACACCTACGTCACGCACCTCCCGGTGCGCGGGCTGCGGCTCCTTCTTTTGCAAAGACACCAGGCCGCCGCCACCTTGATCTCGGGAGGCCCGCGTGCGGGATGCCCGGTGCGCAGGCAACGGTTACTTCCTCGGATCAGGAGGTGGCGGGTTCGAATCCCGCCCGGCCCCGGCCGGTAGCTCAGCTGGATGGAGCACCTGACTTAGTCCGTCGCCGACCTCTGAGCTCGGGCATCCCGCACGTCACGCCTCCCCCGCTTTCCTTTGAATTCGGGGGGATTCAGATGGCTCGTTTCAACCTGCGCGCGTCCAAGGCGGCGCCCGCCTCGCCCACTTCGCCGGTGCGGTCCGCCGGACGCGCCCACACCGCGCTGGGCGGCCCCGGCCACCTGCGCGATCCGCGCTCCGAACTGTTCCTGCTCGCCGTCGCCAACTTCGTGACGCAGCAGACCTTCCACGAGAGCGGCACCGCCCGCGACAACCGCTTCGCGGCCCTCGTGCGGCGGCTCGCGGTGGAGGACCCCGCGTGGACGGCCGGCCTGCTGGGCTGGCTCCGCGGGGACGCGAACATGCGGACCGCCTCGCTCGTCGGCGCCGCCGAGTACGTGAAGGCGCGCCTCGACGCGGGCACCACCGACGGGCCTTCGAACCGGCAGGTCGTGGACTCCGTGCTGCGGCGCGCGGACGAGCCCGGTGAGCTGCTGGCCTACTGGACGGCGACGTACGGGCGGAACGTGCCCAAGCCCGTCAAGCGCGGCATCGCCGACGCCGTGCGCCGGCTCTACTCCGGCACCTCGCTGCTGAAGTACGACACCGCGTCCAAGAGCTACCGCTTCGGCGACGTCCTCAACCTCGTGCACGCCTCCCCCGACCCGGCCAAGGCCTGGCAGGGCGAGCTGTTCCGCTACGCGCTCGACCGCCGGCACAACCCGGACAGCGCGCGGCTCCCGGCCGGCAACCGAACCCTCGCCGCCCATCAGGCACTGATGGAACTGCCGGTCCCCGAGCGGCGCGCCGTGGTCACCGGGGCGGACGGCGCCGAGCGGCTCGCGGAGGCGGGCATGAACTGGGAGGCGCTGGCCGGCTGGTTGCAGGGGCCGATGGACGCGGCCGCCTGGGAGGCGGTCATCCCGTCGATGGGTGCGATGGCGCTGCTGCGCAACCTGCGCAACTTCGACGAGGCAGGGGTCTCGGACGAGGTGGCGGCACGGGTCGCGGCGAAGATCTCCGACCCGGAGGCCGTCGCCCGGGCGCGGCAGTTCCCCTTCCGCTACCTGGCGGCCTATCAGCACGCGCCTTCGCTGCGCTGGGCGTACCCGCTGGAGCGCGCGCTCGGCCACTCGCTGGGCAACGTACCGGCGCTGCCCGGTCGGACGCTGGTCCTCGTCGACCGCTCCGGGTCGATGTGGTCCCCGCTCTCGGACCGCTCCACGCTCAACCGGGCGGACGCGGCGGCCGTGTTCGGGGCGGCACTGGCGCTGCGGGCCGAGGACGCGGACCTGGTGCAGTTCGGCTCGACCAGTCAGGTGGTCCCGTACACGCGGGGCGAGTCCGTACTGAAGGTGCTGGAGCGGTTCGGGGACCTCGGCGGCACCTACACGGCCCAGGCCGTGCGGGAGCACTACCGGGGCCACGACCGGGTGCTGATCGTCACCGACGAGCAGGCCGCCGCCTCGTACGGCGGTGACCCGACGGCCGAGGTGCCGCGGTCGGTGCCGGTGTACACCTGGAACCTGGCGGGCTACCGGGTGGGCCACGCGCCGTCCGGCTCCGCGAACCGGCACACCTTCGGCGGGCTCACCGACGCGGCCTTCCGCATGGTGTCCCTGATCGAGGGCGGCCGGGACGCCGACTGGCCGTGGGCGGCGGCCTCGGCTTGAGCCCTGGCCCAGGCTGAGGCCCGGCTCAGACTGAGGCCCGGCTCAGCCTGAGGCCCGGCTCAGCCTGAGGCCCGGCTCATATCTTCTCGTGCACCCGCGAGTTGGAGTACGGGCTCTCGTAGTCGGAGTCGTCGTCCCAGTCCCCGCGCATGAAGGGGGCGAACATGGCGACCAGCATCAAGGCGCCCAGCACGATGCCTATCGCGCCGAGGATGATGCCGGCGAGCGCCATCCCGCCGTTGTCGGCCTCGCCGCGCGTCGCCTTGCCCTTGCCCAGGGCGCCGAAGACGACGGCCCCGATCCCGAGCCCGATCGCGAGGAAGCTGGTGAAGCAGCCGACGACCGAGATGATGCCGAGGACGAGGCCGGTGACGCCGAAGCCGTTGCTCTTCGGCGCCGCGTACAAGGGGTACCCGGTGTTGCCCGGGTAGCCGGCGTATCCCGGGTATCCGGGGTACCCCGCGTCCCCGGGGTACCCGTAGCCCGGCGCGGGGGTCGGCGTCGGCATCGGAGTGGGCATCGGCGTCGGCGTCGACGTCGGATACCCGTACCCGCTCGCGTCCGGCTGGGCCGGATACCCGTACGCGGGCGGCTGAGTCGGCGCGGGCGTCGGAGCGGGCTGCGGCATCTGCGCCCCCGGCATCCCGGCGACCGTCTGCTGGTCGTGCACGGACGGCGGTCCCGCGACGCCCGGCGCACCCGGCGGGCCCTGCTGCTTGCCCAGGTCCACCGCCGGCCGCTCCGGCGGCGCCCACGGGTCCCTCGGCTCAGGGCTCTGGTCGGTCATGCGGCGCCCCCCTCTCGTACAGCCATGCTAAGCGCTGCCACCGACAGTCACGTTGCTGCCTACGATGAAGGCCGACCTGCCCGCACCCGCGTCCTTCCGGAGGCACCTTCATGACCGACCTGCATCCCTTCATCGCGGGACTGCCCAAGGCGGAACTGCACGTCCACCACGTCGGCTCGGCATCACCGCGCATCGTGGCCGAGCTCGCCTCCCGGCACCCCGACTCGAAGGTCCCGACCGACCCCGAGGCGCTCGCCGACTACTTCACCTTCACCGACTTCGCGCACTTCATCGAGGTCTACCTCTCCGTCGTGGACCTGGTCCGCACCCCCGAGGACGTCCGGCTGCTGACCTTCGAGGTCGCCCGTGACATGGCCCGGCAGAACATCCGCTACGCCGAACTCACCATCACCCCGTACTCCTCCACCCGCCGCGGCATCGAGGAGAAGGCCTTCATGGAGGCCATCGAGGACGCCCGCAAGGCCGCCGAGGCGGAACTCGGCGTCATCCTGCGCTGGTGCTTCGACATCCCCGGCGAGGCCGGCCTGGAGGCCGCCGCCGAGACCGCCCGCCTCGCCGTGGACCTGCGCCCCGAGGGCCTGGTCTCCTTCGGCCTGGGCGGCCCCGAGATCGGCGTCCCGCGCCCGCAGTTCAAGCCGTACTTCGACCGGGCCCGCGCCGCCGGCCTGCACAGCGTGCCGCACGCCGGCGAGACCACCGGCCCCGAGACGATCTGGGACGCCATCCGCGAGCTGGGCGCCGTGCGCATCGGCCACGGCACCAGCTCCACCCAGGACCCGGAACTGCTCGCGTACCTGGCCGAGCACCGCATCGCGCTGGAGGTCTGCCCGACCTCCAACATCGCCACCCGCGCGGTCACCGACCTCGACCGGCACCCCGTCAAGGAGATGGTCGCCGCGGGCGTGCTCGTCACCATCAACAGCGACGACCCGCCGATGTTCGGCTCCGACCTGAACAACGAGTACGCGGTGGCCGCCCGCCTCCTCGACCTCGACGAGCGCGGTCTCGCCCGGCTCGCCAAGAACGCCGTGGAGGCCTCCTTCCTCGACGAGGCCGGCAAGGCGAAGCTCAACGCGGAGATCGACACGTACACGGCCGAATGGCTCGCGCGCTGACTCCCCTTGATCCCGCCGGCCCCTGAGAATGGGGCCATGCGCACCCTGACTGCCGTCGGCCACCGCGGCGATCCCTACCGTGTCCGTGAGAACACCCTGCCCTCGATCCGCTCCGCCTTCGCGCGCGGGGCGGACGCGGTCGAGATCGACGTACGGCTGACCCGCGACGGGGTGCCGGTCCTGCTCCACGACGAGACGCTCCAGCGGCTGTGGGGCCATGACGTGCGCCTGGACGCCGTCACGGCCCCGCAGCTCAAGGAACTGACGCAGAGTGGGATCCCCACGCTGCGCGACGCGCTGACGGCGGCAGGGGCGGGCCGGTTGATGCTCGACCTGCCGGGTGCCTCGTACGAGGCGGTACGGACCGTGGTGGACCAGGTCCGCGAGTGCGGGGCGCGCGAGCGCACGTACTACTGCGCGGGGCCGAACACCATGCTGTCGGTCCGTGCCGCCGATCCGGGCGCGGAGATCGCGCTGACCTGGACCACGCTGTCGCCGCCGCGCCGGGTGCTGATCGACGCGGTCTCCCCGCGCTGGCTCAACTACCGCTTCGGGCTGGTCAGCCGGGAGCTGACGGACGCGCTCCACCGGGACGGCCTGCTGGTGTCGGCCTGGACCGCGGACACCAGGCGGACGATGCGGGGGCTCCTGAAGGCAGGGGTCGACTCGATCACCACCAACCGGGTGGACGCGCTGACCGCCGTACGGGCCGAGCTCGGGAAGTGATACGCGCGCGGGCCGTGCGGCTGGGCCGGGCCTGGCCGTGGGGGGTGGACCTGGGCCTGACGCTACTGGTGCAGCTGGCCGTCACGATGCCGTTCGTGCTGCCACGGGAGGCCGGGCTGCCGGCCGTGACCTGGGGCTCGTACTCGATGACCACGCTGGGCGTGCTGCCGCTGGTGTGGCGGAGGTACCGGCCGGTCACCGTGCTGACGGTGATCCTGCTCGTCGGCGGGGTCTACAAGGTGGCGCTCGACGGCCCCGGCCAGCCGCTGCCGTACGCGGGGCTGATCGCCTTCTACACGGTCGCCCTGCTGTGCCCCGCACGGGTGCGGGCGGCGGTCGGGGCGCTCTCGGTGGCGGCCGTCCTCGCGTCCGTGGGGCTGGCGAAGGGTTCGGCCAGGGAGCTGTCCTTCACCCTGTTCTGTGCGGGCGCCGCCTACGTGCTGGGCCGGCTCCAGTACACGCGGCAGGCCTACACCGCGGCCGTCGAGGACCGGGCGGCGCAGCTGGAGCGGGCGAACCGGATCGAGGCCGAGCAGGCCGTGGCGCGCGAACGGGCCAGGATCGCACGGGAGATGCACGACATCCTCTCGCACGCCGTCAGCATCATGATCGTGCAGGCGGAGGCCGGTCCGGTGGCGGTACGCCGGGCCCCGGAGCGGGCCGAGGCGGCCTTCGAGGCGATCTCGGAGACCGGCCGGGACGCGATGGTGCAGCTACGGGCGATGCTCGGGGTGCTGAGGGAGGACGGGCCGGCGCCGCGCGAGCCGCAGCCGGGGATCGCGGCGCTGCCCCGGCTCCTGGACCGCGTGCGGCAGGGCGGGCCGGCGGTCTCGTACGAGGAGACCGGCGAGGTCCGGGCGCTGGCCCCGGCGGTGGACACGGCCGTGTACAGGATCGTGCAGGAGGCCCTGACGAACGTGGTGAAGCACGCCGGGGCCCGGCGCGTGGCGGTCCGGCTCCACCACGCGCGTGAGGAGCTGACGGTCACGGTGACGGACGACGGGCGGGGTCCGTCCGCGGGCGGTGCCGGCGGGCACGGCCTGATCGGGGTCCGGGAGCGGGCCGCCGCGCACGGCGGGTCGGTGGAGGCCGGTCCGGGGCCGGGCGGACGGGGCTTCTCGGTGCGGGTGTTCCTTGTAACCTCCCCGGTGGAGGTGGGGAATTGACGATCCGTGTGGTGGTGGCGGACGACCAGGAGCTGGTGCGCAGCGGGTTCGCGATGATCCTGGACGCCCAGGAGGACATCGAGGTCGTGGCCGAGGTGGGGGACGGAGCGGCGGCGGTGGAGGCGGCGGCCCGGCTCTCGCCGGACGTGGCGCTGCTGGACATCCGGATGCCGGTGCTGGACGGGATCGAGGCGTGCCGGACGATCTCGGCGCGGGGCGCGTGCCGGACGGTGATGCTGACGACCTTCGACGCGGACGAGTACGTGTACGAGGCGCTGCACGCGGGAGCGAGCGGGTTCCTGCTGAAGGACGTGCGGCGGGACGATCTGGTGCACGCGGTACGGGTGGTGGCGGCGGGCGAGTCGCTGCTGGCGCCTTCGGTGGCGCGGCGGCTGATCGAGGAGTACACGGCGGCGACGGCGCGACCTTCGGTCGCGGCGCTCGCGGCGGGCCGGCTGGAGGTGCTGACGGCGCGGGAGCGGGAGACGCTGCTGCACTTGGGGCGGGGGCTGTCGAACGCGGAGATCGCGGCGGCGCTGGTGGTGAGCGAGCATACGGTGAAGTCGCACGTGGGCAACGTGCTGGCGAAGCTGGGGCTGCGCGACCGGATCCAGGCGGTGATCTGCGCATACGAGACGGGCTTGATCGCGGCGGGGGCGCCGGCGGGAGCGAGGGCGGGGGCGAGGGCGGGGGCTCACTCTGAGGTATCTCCCTCTGGGGAGTGAGAGCCGGGCGTGTCGGCTCCCTCGCGCCGGTGAGTTGTCGTACCGCTGAAGACCCCTCCGTGGGGTGATCCGCAACTATCCCTCTGACCAGCAGCATTGAGTCATCGGAGGCCGCAGTGGCCCCGGATGTCTCACAGGGGGATCCCGTCATGAACGCTCGTTCGCGCACAGTGATCGCCGCCGCTCTGGTGCTGGGGATCACTTCCGGTCCGGTCGCCGCTCATGCCGCACCGGCACCCGTCCCGGCGGAGCTGGCCGCGCCCGTCGTCCGTACGCCGCCCAACGCGGCGGCGCTGGAGAAGGCGATCGCCGGGCTGGGTCCGGAGCACAGGGACGCGACGGCCGCACTGGTCCGGGTCGGAGGTACGAGCGGGAGCTGGCGGGGGAGTTCGGGTGTCGCGGACATCCGCACCGGACGGGACGCGGTGGAGCAGGGGCGCTTCCGGGCCGGGTCGGTGACCAAGACCTTCACCTCGGCGGTGGTACTCCAGCTCGCGGCCGAGGGCCGGGTGGATCTGGACCGGCCGGTCCGGTCGTACCTGCCCGCGACCGTCCCCGACACCTACAGCACGGTCACCGTCCGGCAGCTGCTCAACTACACCAGCGGCATACCGGCGGCGGACGGCCCGGGCGATTCGTTCGAGGCGCAGTGGCAGCACCGCTTCGACATCACCGACCCGCATGCGCAGTTGGCCAATGCCTTTGCCAAGAAGCCGGAGTTCACCCCGGGCAGCGCCCAGCACTACCTGAACATCGACTACACGGTGCTGGGCGTGCTCATCGAGAAGGTGACGGGCACGACGTACGAGGAGGCGGTCGCCCGGCGGATCCTGAAGCCGCTGGGCCTGCGTCAGACCTCGTTCCCGGCCCGGACGCAGACGAAGATCCATGGTCCGCACAACCGGGGCTACCAGGCGGTGGTGAAGGCGGACGGCTCCAGGGAGCTGCGGGACGTGACCGAGTGGAACTCCTCGGACCGGTGGGCGGCGGGGGACATCATCTCGACCACGGCCGATCTGGAGCGGTTCACCATAGCCCTGTTCAGCGGGCGGATCGTGCCGAAGGCCCAGCTGGAGGAGATGTTCACGGTACCGGCGGTGAAGGACTTCGTGAGCGGGAAGGACGCCACGCTGACGGCGGGGATGTCCCGGATGGTCCTGCCCGACGGCACCGTGGCCTGGGGCAAGACCGGCGGCCGGCACGGCTACAACACGGCGATAGGCGGAACCCGCGACCTCTCCCGCACCCTCGTGTACTCGGTGAATTCCACCGACGCCAAGGGCCAGGACATGAACCCGGTCGCCCTCGGCATCGTGATGGCGGCCTTCGCTAAGTAGGCATCGCCTCAAGGCGCTTGATCATGCGGCGCAGGATCAGCAGGGGGATCACCCCGAAGACGCCGAACGACATGTCGATGACGCTCCACCAGAAGGGTATGCCGCGGATCGGGCCGCAGATCAGGGCCAGCGGGATGATGCCGGCGCAGGCGACCATGCCGGCTTCGACGATCCAGATGTTGCGGACCGGGTCCCGGTGGACGCCGTAGAAGAAGACGGCGATGACGAGGTGCGCGAAGGCGAGCCAGTCGGTGCCGTAGAGGAGGAAGGGGTGCTCGGCGTCGGCGCGGTCCAGTCCGTCGCCGACCCGCCGCAGCCACTCGTTGTCCAGTAGGGCATTGGCCCAGTGGAGCTCGCTGACCAGGGGGAAGGCCGTCAGTCCGCTGAGCACGAGGCAGACGAGGAACAGGGTCAACCAGGCACGGATCCGCCGCTGAAGGGCACTTCTCTCGCTCATGGAAGGAAGCCTACGCCGATTTCTGAACACGTTCAGCCATATTGATGAACGTGTTCAATTCTGGAGCCGGTCCGTGATCAGAGGCCGACGATCGCGTTCCACCGCCGGGCGAAGGAGCGGCGTTCGGCCGAGGAGATGTCCCGGGCCACGACGAGCCGCTCGCGCATGTCGCCGTCGGGGAAGATCAGTGGGTTCTCGGCCAGTTCGGCGGTCTCCTTGTCGCCGGAGCCGGCCAGGACCTCGCGGGCGGCCGGGACCGGGCAGACGTAGTTGACGGACGCGGCGAGCTCGGCCGCCACCTCCGGGGCGTAGTAGTGGTCGATCAGGGCCTCCGCATTGGCCTTGTGCCGGGACAGGTTGGGCACGAGGAGGCTCTCCGCCCAGAGTTCGGCCCCCTCCTCCGGAACCACGAACTCGATGTCCGGGTTGTCGGCCTGCAGCTGGATGGCGTCACCGGAGTAGGCCTGGCAGGCCAGGACGTCGCCCTTGCTCAGATCGGAGGTGTAGTCGTTGCCGGTGAAGCGGCGGATGTGCTTCTTGCGCACCATGTTCTCGACCTGGTCGCACATCCGGTGGAAGTCGGACTCCGTCCAGCGGGTGACGTCCACCCCGTCGCCCTGCATCAGCAGCGCGAAGGACTCGTCGAGGCCGGAGAAGAGGGTGACCTTGCCCGAGAGGTCGGGGTGCCAGAGGTCCTTGACCGACTTGATCTCCCGGCCGAGTGCCTTGCGGTTGTAGGCGATGCCGGTGATCCCCGACTGCCAGGGGACGGTGTGGAGCCGGCCCTCGTCGAAGGCGGGGGAACGCAGTTGGGGGTCCAGGTGCCGGGCCACATTGGGCTGCGCCGAGCGGTCCATCTCCTGGGCCCAGCCGAGGTGGACGAAGCGCGCGGCCATCCAGTCGCTGACCACGACCAGGTCGTGGCCCGTCTCCTGATGGTTCATCAGGGCTGGGCTGACCTTGCCGAAGAACTCGTCGTTGTCGTTGATCTCCTCGGTGTACCGGACCTCGATGCCCGTCCGCTCGGAGAAGGCGTCGAGCGTCGGACGGCGCTCCTCGTCCTCGTCGTCGGTGTCGATGTACAGCGGCCAGTTGGAGAAGGCGACGCTCCGGTCCCCCGCGGACCGGTCGAGGCCTTCACGCCGGCCCTCGGGGACATAGGCGGCGGGGACTCCGCAGCCGGTGAGGGCGGCCAGCAGGCCCGTGGCACCGAGGCCGCGCAGCGCGGCGCGGCGGGAGAAGGCGAGTTCAGGCATGGGTTCAGCCTCGGGGAGCGCGAAGGGGCGGGCAATAGACATGTTGTCTACCGCCCGCCCCTTCAACGCTGTGCTGTGATCGATGCGACCGATCAGCCGTCGAGCGAGGTCATGACGTGCTTGATGCGCGTGTAGTCCTCGAAGCCATAGGCGGAGAGGTCCTTGCCGTAGCCGGACTTCTTGAAGCCGCCGTGCGGCATCTCGGCGACGAGCGGGATGTGGGTGTTGATCCACACGCAGCCGAAGTCGAGGTTCTTGGACATCCGCATCGCGCGGCCGTGGTCCTTGGTCCACACGGAGGAGGCGAGGGCGAACTCGACGCCGTTCGCGTACGCCACGGCCTGGGCCTCGTCCGTGAAGGACTGGACGGTGATGACGGGGCCGAAGACCTCGTTCTGGATGATCTCGTCGTCCTGCTTGAGGCCGGAGATCACGGTGGGGGCGTAGAAGTAGCCCTTCTCGCCGACCTGGTGGCCGCCCGCCTCGACCTTGGCGTGGGCGGGGAGGCGCTCGATGAAGCCCGCGACCTGCTTGAGCTGGTTCGGGTTGTTCAGCGGGCCGTAGAGCACGTCCTCGTCGTCCGGCTGGCCGGTCTTGGTGTCGGCGGCGGCCTTGGCGAGCGCGGACACGAACTCGTCGTGGATCGACTCGTGCACGAGCACGCGACAGGCGGCCGTGCAGTCCTGGCCGGCGTTGAAGTACCCGGCGACGGCGATGTCCTCGACGGCCTTGGCGATGTCGGCGTCCTCGAAGACCACGGCCGGGGCCTTGCCGCCGAGCTCCAGGTGGACGCGCTTGACGTCCTTGGAGGCGCTCTCGGCGACCTGCATGCCCGCGCGCACCGAGCCGGTGATGGAGGCCATCGCCGGGGTGGAGTGCTCGACCATGGCCTTGCCGGTCTCGCGGTCACCGCAGACGACGTTGAAGACGCCCTTGGGCAGGACCGAGTCGATGATCTCCGCCATCAGGACGGTGGAGGCGGGGGTGGTGTCCGAGGGCTTGAGCACCACGGTGTTGCCCGCGGCGATGGCCGGGGCGAACTTCCACACGGCCATCATCATCGGGTAGTTCCACGGCGCGACCTGGGCGCAGACGCCGACCGGCTCGCGGCGGATGATCGAGGTCATGCCCTCCATGTACTCGCCGGCCGAGCGGCCCTCGAGCATGCGGGCGGCGCCCGCGAAGAAGCGGATCTGGTCCACCATCGGCGGCAGCTCCTCGCTGGCCGTGAGGCCCAGCGGCTTGCCCGTGTTCTCCGACTCCGCGGCGACGAGCTCGTCCGCGCGCGCCTCGAAGGCGTCCGCGATCTTCAGCAGCGCCTTCTGGCGGTCCGAGGGCGTGGTGTCACGCCAGCCCGGGAAGGCCGCCGCGGCGGCGGCCATGGCGGCGTCGACGTCGGCCTGGCCCGACAGCGGGGCGGTGGCGTACACCTCGCCGGTGGCCGGGTTGACCACCTCGGTGGTCCGCCCGTCGGCGGCGTCCTTGAACTCCCCGCCGATGTAGTTGCGCAGACGACGCAGTTCGGTGGTCACTACAGCCACACTCCTGATCACATGTCCAACGATTGAGACGAATCCCAAGCCTAGCCTCTCGGCGGACGCTTTCGACAGACCCGCACGCCACGAACTACGAAATCAGTGAGATCCGAGTCCCCAGACAACGGATTTCATCGATTCCGTCTTGCGGAACAGACGACTCCTCGTGCACAGTGAGGTCGTGGTCAGTCGAAGCGCAGATTCCAGGAACAGACAACCGTCCCCTTCGGTCGATGCTGTGTCCCTGGCGATCATCGAGCAACTGCAGGAGGACGGTCGCCGTCCCTACGCATCGATCGGCAAGGCCGTCGGCCTCTCCGAAGCGGCTGTGCGCCAGCGCGTGCAGAAGCTGCTCGACCAGGGCGTCATGCAGATCGTCGCCGTCACCGACCCGCTCACCGTGGGCCTGCGGCGCCAGGCCATGGTCGGCATCAACGTCGAGGGAGACCTCGACCCGGTGGCCGACGCCCTGACCGCAATGGCCGAATGCGAGTACGTGGTGATGACCGCGGGCTCGTTCGACCTGATGGTGGAGATCGTCTGCGAGGACGACGACCACCTGCTGGAAACGATCAACAAGAAGATCCGCACGCTCCCCGGCGTGCGGACAACCGAAAGCTTCGTTTACCTGAAGCTCAAGAAGCAGACCTACATGTGGGGAACTCGATAGCCCGTGAGCCAGGACCTCTCCAAAACCGCGTACGACCACCTGTGGATGCACTTCACCCGCATGTCGTCCTACGAGAACGCGCCCGTCCCCACCATCGTGCGTGGTGAGGGCACCTACATCTTCGACGACAAGGGCAAGCGCTACCTCGACGGTCTCGCCGGACTGTTCGTGGTCAACGCCGGTCACGGCCGCAAGGAACTGGCCGAGGTCGCCTACAAGCAGGCCCAGGAACTCGCGTTCTTCCCCATCTGGTCGTACGCACACCCCAAGGCTGTGGAGCTCGCCGAGCGCCTCGCCGACTACGCCCCGGGCGACCTGAACAAGGTCTTCTTCACCACGGGTGGCGGCGAGGCCGTCGAGACCGCCTGGAAGCTCGCCAAGCAGTACTTCAAGCTGCAGGGCAAGCACACCAAGTACAAGGTCATCTCGCGTGCCGTCGCTTACCACGGCACCCCGCAGGGCGCCCTGTCCATCACCGGTCTGCCGGCCCTGAAGGCCCCCTTCGAGCCGCTGGTCCCCGGCGCGCACAAGGTGCCGAACACCAACATCTACCGCGCCCCGATCTACGGCGACGACCCCGAGGCCTTCGGCCGCTGGTGCGCCGACCAGATCGAGCAGGAGATCCTCTTCGAGGGCGCCGACACCGTCGCCGCCGTCTTCCTGGAGCCGGTGCAGAACGCCGGCGGCTGCTTCCCGCCGCCGCCCGGGTACTTCCAGCGGGTCCGCGAGATCTGCGACGAGTACGACGTGCTGCTCGTCTCCGACGAGACGATCTGCGCCTTCGGCCGCCTCGGCACGATGTTCGCCTGTGACAAGTTCGACTACATCCCGGACATGATCACCTGCGCCAAGGGCATGACCTCGGGCTACTCCCCGATCGGTGCCTGCATCATCTCGGACCGCCTCGCGGAGCCCTTCTACAAGGGCGACAACACCTTCCTGCACGGCTACACCTTCGGCGGCCACCCGGTCTCCTCGGCGGTCGCGCTGGCCAACCTCGACATCTTCGACAAGGAAGGCCTCAACCAGCACGTGCTGGACAACGAGGACGCCTTCTTCTCGACGCTGAAGAAGCTGCACGACCTGCCGATCGTCGGCGACGTCCGCGGCAACGGGTTCTTCTACGGCATCGAGCTCGTCAAGGACAAGAACACCAAGGAGTCCTTCACGGACGAGGAGACGGAGCGCGTGCTCTACGGCTTCCTCTCCAAGGCGCTCTTCGACAACGGCCTGTACTGCCGGGCCGACGACCGCGGCGACCCGGTCATCCAGCTGGCCCCGCCGCTGATCGCCGACCAGGGCACCTTCGACGAGATCGAAGGAATCCTGCGCTCGGTGCTCACCGAGGCGTGGACCAAGCTGTAGCCAGCCCCCGGACCAGGCGTCGAACCGTCCGACGCCGCACTGGTCCGTCCACATGGCCCGGATCCTCCGTTCGAGTGAGAACGCGGGGGTCCGGGCCGTGTGCTGTCACCATCCAAGACGTTCATCTCTTTACATCTCAGTGCGGCGCCAGTTACCGAACGGGCTCCGCTTCGTTCCCCCGGACGGAGGTGTACGCCATGGTGGCTCCACCGGACTCTGCCCCGCCTGACAATGCCCCGCTCCAGGACGATCAGCTCTGGGCACGGTCCCTTCACTACTCCCACAGCGGTTCCCCCGGCCTCATCGGGGTCTCCGTCGGAGTCCGCCAGGGCGAGATCCTGGCCCTGACCGGCCCGCGCGGCAGCGGGAAGACCACCCTGCTGCGCTGCCTGTCCGGACAGCTGCTTCCCGAACAGGGCGAGGTCTGGTTCAACAGCATTCCCGTGCACACCATGGGCGCGCTGGCCCGTGAGCGGCTGCGCCGTGACCGGTTCGGCTGGATCGGCCCCGAGCCACAGCTGCTGCCCGAGCTGAAGGTGTGGGAGAACGCGGCCCTGCCGCTGCTGATCGCCGGCGCCTCCCACCGCGCCGCCAAGCACGCCGCCTGCGAATGGCTGGACCGCCTCGACATCGGCGGCTACGCCCGCAAGCGCCCCCGGGCCCTCACCCGGGCCGAGTCCCAGCGGGTGGCGCTGGCCCGGGCCCTGGTCAACGAGCCCGCGGTGATCTTCGCCGACGACCCCACGGCTCCGCTGCACCGGGCCGAGCGCGCCCTGCTGCTCCGTACGCTGACCACCGCGGCCCGCTCCCACGGGATCACCGTGCTGCTGGCCACCCACGACGAGGGGACAGCGGCCGTCGCCGACCGCCGCCTGGCCCTGCTCGACGGCCGCACCGCCGCCGCCGCGGGGCCCTACGCCTCCGAGACCACGGAGGACCAGGCCGCGTGCTCGCTCTCCGCCTAGCCCGCGGCTCCCGCCCGCTCGTCCAGCTGCGCCGGCTCCTGGTCGCCGCCGCCTCGGCCGGTACCGGGTTCCTGCTGCTCTACGTGCTCGCCGAGGCGGTGGCCCGGCCCGCCGGATCGTTCCCTCGGCTGCTGTGGGCCCTGGTGCCGCTGGCCGCCACCGTCCACTTCGCCGTCGCCGTGGCCCGGACCGACCCGTCGACGCGGCCCCGGGAAGGACTGGACGCCGCCGGGCTGGGACCCGTGCGGCTCGGTCTCGTCGCGGCGATCTCCACCGCCGTCGCCTGCACTCTGGGCAGCGCCCTGGCCCTGGCCGCCTTCCTCCACCTGCGCGGCGATCTGGCCGGGCTGCCGTTCGACGGGGCCGGGGCCGGGCTGCTCCACGCCGACCAGCCGCTGCCCGTCGCGGCCGCCCTCACCCTCTTGGCCCTGCTCCCCCTGACCGCGTCGGCCGCCGCCGCGTGCACCCTGCGCCGACGCACCCCCCTGGCCCCACAGACCGGACTGCCCTGGGGCATCGCGCTGACCGCCTGCGGACTCGCCGTCGAGGCATACGCGGGGCGGGGCGGGCCCGGCATGCTCGCCGGCTGGTCGCTCACCGCGATCGGCCTCGCCCTCGCCGGACCCGGCCTGGCCTACGCGTGCGGCACCCTGGTCCAGGCCGTGCGCCCGGGCGCGCTCCGGCTGCTGGCCGGGCGGGCCCTCCAAGAGGAGGCCCCGCGGCTCGGCCCGCCCCTCGGCGTGCTGTGCGCGGTCGGGGCGGGCGCCCTCACCGCTCTGGCCCTGCGGGACCGGGGCGGGCTGCTCGTCCCGCTGGGCCCGCTGACCGCACCGGCCGCGGCCCTGGTCGCCCTGTGCGCCGCCGCGACCCTTCTCACATCCGCGGTGGAGGCCCGCCAGGGCCGCGCCGCCGACCGCGAGGCCCTGCTCGACCTCGGCGCACCCGCCAAGGTCCTCCGTACGGCCGCGAGTTTGCGGGCGACCGCCCTGATCGCCGTATGCGTACCGGTCAGCTGGGGTGTGGCACAGCTGACGTCCCTGGCACTGACCCGCTGACACGGGCAGCCCTTAGGGTGGGCCGAATGGTCAACGCAGACATCGAGATCGAGACGCTCGCCGAATTCGACCAGGTCGTGGCCCGCGGCTCGCTCAGCGGTTACCGGATCCAGTCGGTCAACCTCCTGGAGCGGACCTTCGCGCTGCTGTCCGCCGACACCTCGGCGGCCGTGTTCCTGGGCTGCGCGATGGAGCCCGACGCCTCCGTGAAGGTCCGCGCCGACGGCGCGCTGGTCTTCCCGCCGGTGCCGGACCTGCCGTTCAACCCGTACCGCGGCCTGCTCTACACGCCCGAGGAGCTGTTCGCCGGGCTGCCCGCCGGGTACGAGGCCACTCCGGACGCCCAGGCCTACGCCTGGATCCAGGAGACCAAGGCGGACGGCGACGTCTTCTCCTCGATGCTGCGCTCCATCCACGACGACGCCATCTCCGACGCCCTCGACGAGCACCTCGCCGGTGCCCGGGTGGTCGGCGTGATGGGCGGCCACGCCATGTCCCGCGGCGGTACGGAGTACCGGGGCGCGGCCGAGCTGGGCCGGGTGCTGGCCCGGTCCGGGCTCACGGTGGCCACCGGCGGCGGCCCCGGCGCGATGGAGGCCGCCAACCTCGGCGCCTACCTGGCCCCGGCCCCGGACGAGGCCCTCCCGGAAGCCCTGGAGCTGCTGGCCAAGGCTCCTTCCTTCGCCCCGTCGGTGTCCGACTGGGCGCGGGCGGCCTTCGCCGTACGCGACCGGTGGCCCGGTGGCGGTGACTCGGTGGGCATCCCGACCTGGTTCTACGGTCACGAGCCGCCGAACGCCTTCGCGGGACACATAGGGAAGTACTTCGCGAACGCCACCCGCGAGGACGGGCTGCTGGCGCGGTCCACGGCGGGCGTGGTCTTCCTGCCGGGTGCGGCGGGCACGGTCCAGGAGGTCTTCGACAGCGCGACGCCGAACTACTACGCGTCGCGGGGCGAGCCGGCGCCGATGATCCTGGTCGACCGGGCCCACTGGACCGAGCACCTCCCGGCCTGGCCCCTGCTCCAGGCACTGGCGCGCGGCCGGGCGATGGAGTCCCGGATCGCCCTCGTGGACTCGGTGGACGAGGTTCCGGACGCACTCGCGTCAATGAGCTGAGCTCCGGAAGCAACTTCCCGGCCGGTTCTCACGTCTGGCAGAGGTACCGCAAATCCTGCCAGACGTGAACGGAGCCCTTGGTGCTCATAGGCCTGCTGACCGCTGTCGCGGCGTCCATCTGCTACGGGACGGGATCCGTCCTGCAAGCCGTCGGATCGCGCCGCGCCGCCCGGATGTCCCCGTCCGCCGCCGGGGTGACGGCGCACGGCGGCCCCAACCTGTCGTCCACCGCCAAAGCAGCGATGACCTGGGAGTTCATCGTCGGCACGATCCTGGATTTCGTGGGCTTCGGGCTGGGCGCGCTGGCGGCCCGGCTGCTGCCGCTCTTCCTCTCCCAGACGGTCATCAGCGCGAACCTGGTGATCACGGCCGTGCTGAGCGTGAAGATGCTCGGCATCCGGCTGAGCCGCAAGGAGTGGACCTCCATCGGCGTCGTCTGCACGGCTCTGGTGCTCCTGGCGACGGCGGCGGGCCACGAGGGCGGCCACCACGCGCCGATGTCCACGCACTGGTGGCTGCTGGCGATCACCCTGCTGCTGATGGTGGGCGGCACCGTGGCCGTACGCCTCCTGGGCGGCCGGGCGGCGATCCTGGCGGGCCTGCTGTCGGGCCTGGGCTTCGGCGCGCTGGGCGTCGGCGTCCGGATCCTTGACGGCGTCGACCCCTTCGACCTCGGCACGCTGCTCGCCGACCCGGCGCTCTACGCCATTCTGCTGGCGGGCTTCGGCGGCATGTACCTGCACACGGTCGCCCTCCAGATCGGCTCGGTGAACGGCGCGACGGCGGCCCTGGTCGTCGGCGAGACGGTCCTCCCGGGCGCGATCGGCGTCCTGTGGCTCGGCGACGCCTCCCGCCCGGGCCTCGCGTGGCTGGCTGCCCTGGGCTTCGTGCTGGCCGTCACCGGCGCGGTGGCGGTCGCCTGGTACGGCAAGCACGAGGGCTCCGACGCGGAGGCGGAAGCCCCGGTCCCCGAACCGGTGGCGTAGCCCCGCCGGTTCCCCGGTCGGCCGGTTCACCCGGTCGGCCGGTCCCCGATGGTGGCGCGGGCGCGGCTGCCGCTTGCTGGACGGGGGAGAAAGCGAGGGTTCATGGAACCCACGGGTGAGCGGCTGCGGACCCCGCGAGCCGCAGGACTGGCCGGAATCGCCTTCGCGCTGCTCCTCGCGGCGGCGATCGTGCTGATGCGGATCGCCGTCCCGTCGGGGGACGCCGCCGACGCGGCCGTCGATCCGGACCGGCGCTGGGCGGTACGGGTGGCCCTGGAGATCGTGCCGTTCGCGGGGATCTTCTTCCTGTGGTTCATGGGCGCCTTGCGCGCCCACGCCGGCGAGGCCGAGGACCGGTTCGTCGCCACCGTCTTCCTCGGCAGCGGGTTCGTCTTCGTCGCCACCCTGTTCGTCGCCGCCGGCGCGGCGGGCACCGTGCTGGCGGAGGACACGCCCTCCGACTTCGGCCGCCACTACGCTTACACGGTCCTCGCGACCTACGCCATGCGGATGGCCGCCGTCTTCGTCTTCGCGACCTCGACGATCGGGCGGCGGCTCGGGGTCTTCCCCAAGCCGCTGGTCCTGCTGGGCACCGTCGCCGGGCTGGTCCTGATCGTCGTGGGGTCCGGTGTGCCCTGGTCCGAGCTGGTGTTCCCGGCCTGGGCTCTGATCATCAGCGTCCACATCCTGCGTACCCGGCCCTGACCTGCGGACCATCCGCCCGGCAGGCCGTCCCCGGATCCCGCGTGCATGCTGGATGAGGGAGGGACCGGGGAGGGGCAGGGGGCTCGGGAACGACGGGAATCACGGGGACCACGGGGATGATCGGGCCACGGAAGGGCTGATCTTTCATGAGGCTTGTCGTCGACCTCAATCGCTGCCAGGGATACGCGCAGTGCGCGTTCCTCGCTCCCGACGTGTTCGCCATGCACGGGGACGAGTCGCTGCTGTACGACCCGGAGGCGGACGAGGAGCAGCGCGAGAACGTCGCGCGCGCCGTCGCCGCCTGCCCGGTCCAGGCGATCCTCGTCGAATACGACGCGTCGGACGAGCCCGCACTCACCGCGGAGGTGCGCGGTGAACGGTGACGGAAGCCTGGAACGCCTCAAGCGCGACGGCCGCATCGTCGTCGTCGGCGCCTCCCTGGCCGGCTTGCGGGCGGCCGAGACCATGCGCGAGAAGGGCTTCACCGGTTCGCTCACGATGATCGGTGACGAACCGTACGAGCCGTACGACCGGCCCCCGCTGTCCAAGCAGGTCCTGCTGGGCAAGGCGACCGCGGACCGCACCCTGCTCCCCCGCCGCCGGGACATCGACGCGAAGTGGCGGCTCGGGGTCCCGGCCACCGGCCTGGACATGGCGGCCCGGCGGGTCAAGCTCGCCGACGGCGACGAGGTGGAGTACGACCGGCTGCTCATCGCCACCGGTGTACGGGCCCGGCCGTGGCCCAATGAGGAGGAGGGAGCGCTCGACGGCGTCTTCGTCCTGCGCACCCGCGACGACGGCGCGGCACTGGAACGCAGCCTCGCGGCCGGTCCCCGCCGGGTGCTGGTGATCGGAGCCGGCTTCACCGGGTCGGAGATCGCGTCCGCCTGCCGGGAGCGCGGCCTGCCCGTCACCGTCGCCGAGCGGGGCAACGCTCCGCTGGTCGGCGCGCTCGGCGGGGTCATCGGCGAGGTCGCGGCCGAGATGCACCGCGAGCATGGGGTGGACCTGCGTACCGGCGTGATGGTGACCGGGCTGGAGGGCGACCCCGCAGGGCGGGTCCGCGCCGCCCACCTCTCGGACGGCGCCACCGTCGAGGCCGACGTGGTGGTCGTCTCGCTCGGCGCGCAGCGCAACACCGAATGGCTCGCCGGATCCGGACTGGGTGCGGGACCACGGGGCATCGCCTGTGACGCGGGCTGCCGAGCCTTCAACATCTGGGGCATCGTCACCGACGACATCTATGTGGCGGGTGACGTGGCACGTTCCCCGCACGCGCTCTTCGGGTACCAGTTCCTGTCCCTGGAGCACTGGGGCAACGCCGTCGCCCAGGCCGAGACGGCGGCGCACAACATGCTCAGCGAAGGCATGGACCGCCGCCCCCACGTGTGGGTCCCGGCCTTCTGGTCCTCCCAGTTCGGCGTGAACATCAAGTCCGTCGGCGTCCCCCCGATGGGGACGGAGATCCTCATCACGCAGGGCTCGCGCGACGAGCGCAGGTTCGCTGCCGTGTACGGGTACCAGGGGCGCGTCATCGCCGCCGTCACCTTCGACCAGTGCCGCTGGCTGCCGTTCTACCAACACCTGATCGAGACGACCGAGCCGTTCCCGCCGTCGTTCACCACCGTGGACCGCAGGCCGGAGGGGCACAAGCCGATGCCCGCGGACTTCCCCGACCCGTCGGTGCCCACGCACGGCCCGACCATCACCCTCAGCGGCTACTCGCCGGCCGACCGGAAGATGACCTTCACCCCCGCGCGCCACTGACCCCACCGCGCCCTCCCCCGAGGACCACGAGGACCTGTCATGACACAAGCCATCCTGCGGGAGATCATCGACTACGCGAACCGTGCCGATCCGTATCCGCTGTACGAGGAGCTCCGCAAGACGCCGGTGGCCCACGACGGGGACGGGCCTTACGTCATCAGCACGTACTACGAGATCCTCAACCTCCTCCACGACCCGCGGATCAGTTCCGACCGCCGCAATCTGACGCCGACCTCGGGTGACCCGCTGGGCCAGACCGAGGAGGAGGAGACGACCCTGCCGCCGGCCTTCCTGAACCTCGACCCACCGGAGCACGACCGGCTGCGCCGGATGACGAACCGGCCGTTCGGGCCGCCGCACTCCCCGCACCGGGTCCACGGGATGCGCGGCGAGCTGGCGGGCATCGTCTCCGGGCTCATCGACGGCATCGTCGCCTCCGACGCGCTGGACCGGATCGACCTGGTCGACCAGTTCTCCTACCCCTTCCCGGTCTCGGTCATCTGCCGCCTGCTCGGTGTGCCGCCGGAGGACGAGCCGCGCTTCCACGTCTGGGCGGACACCCTCGCGGCCAGCCTGGACCCGGACCCGGACGCCGATCCCTCACAGCGCCACAAGGGCTCGCAGGACGTCCGGATGGAGCTCGGCATGTACCTGGCCGGGCTGATCGAGGAGCACCGCAAGAACCCCGGCGACGACATGCTGTCCCACCTGGCGACGGCGGACGGACCGGACGGCACGATGACGACGATGGAGATGCTCAGCACCGCGGCCCTCCTGCTGATCGCGGGCCACGAGACCACCGTCAACCTCATCACCAACGGGATGCTCACCCTGCTGCGCCACCCGGAGTTCCTCCAGCGGCTGCGCGAGGACCCGGGCCTGGCCGTCCCCATCGTCGAGGAACTGCTCCGCTACGAGCCGCCGGTGCAACTGCTGCCCCAGCGCAGCACGCTCGCCGAGATCGAGGTCGCCGGGGTCACCATCCCCAAGGGCGCGTCGCTCTGGCTGATCCTGGCGTCCGGGAACCGCGACCCCCAGCGCTTCGACCACCCGGACCGCTTCGACCCTGACCGCGGGGACATCCAGCACCTCGGCCTCGGCAGCGGGATCCACAGCTGCTTCGGAGCTCCGCTGGCCCGGCTGGAGGCTCAGCTGGCGCTGAGCGAGCTGGCCCGCAGGCTGGAGAACCCGCGGCTGCTGGAGGACCCGCCCCCGTACCGCCAGAACGCGGTCCTGCGCGGCCCGCGCCACCTGCCGATCGCCTGCGACGGGATCCGCCCCTAGTGCTGTGGCCGGCAAGGTTTGCCGGCCACAGCACTGGAAACGGCCCTCAAGACCCGGGGGCGTCCGCCGGGAGTACGACCACCTCCGCCGGGGCGAAGGTCACCGCGACCCGGTCCCCCACGGCCGGCGCTCCCGCCAGCCCGCACTCCGCCTCCAGCACCGGCCCCGACTCAGGCCGCAGCAGCAGCGCGACGTGCGTGCCCCGGAAGGTGCGCGAGAGCACCTCGCACCGCAGGCCGTCCGGGCCCAGCACGACCCCCGCCGGGCGGATCAGCAGCTGCCGCTCCCCCTCCGCCGCCCCCGCGGGGACGGGCACCTTCCCCCACGGGGTCCCCGCCACGCCGGCCGACACCACGGCCGGCACCACGTTCTCGAAACCCAGGAACCGCGCCACGAACTCCGACGCGGGCCGCTGCCACACCTCCAGCGGGGTACCGGCCTGCGCGATCCGCCCGTCCCGCATCACGACCACCCGGTCGGCCAGCGCGAAGGCCTCCCCCTGGTCGTGCGTGACGGCCAGCACGGTGGTCCCCAGCCGGGAGAACAGCCCCTGGAGCTCGACCACGAGGCGCTCCCGCAGCCCTCGGTCCAGCTGTCCCAGCGGTTCGTCCAGCATCAGCAGCCGCGGCGACGGGGCCAGCGCCCGGGCCAGCGCGACCCGCTGCTGCTCGCCGCCCGACAGGGAGGCCACCGCCCGCTTCCCGGCCCCGGGGAGCCCGACCAGCTCCAGCAGCTCCTCGACCCGGCCCTCGCGGGCGTCCTTCGAGGAGCCCCGTATCCGCAGCCCGAAGGCGACGTTTCCGCCGACGTCCCGGTGCGGGAAGAGCTGGTGGTCCTGGAACATCAGGCCGACGCCCCGCCGGTGCACGGGCACGGCCGCCTGGTCCGTTCCGCCCAGCAGCACCCGCCCCGCGGACACCGGCTGGAGACCTGCGACGACGCGCAGCAGGGTGGACTTGCCGCTCCCGCTCGGCCCCAGCACGCACACGATCTCGTGCTCGGCGACCTTCAGGTCCACGGAGTCCACGGCCGCCCGCTCACCGAAGCGGACCGACACCCCTTCCAACTGAAGCAGCGTCATCAGAACTCCCCGGAGGTCTTGTCGGGTCGCAGTCGCTCCAGCACCAGCAGGGACACCGCGCACACCAGCATCAGAATCGTGCTCAGGGCCATCGCCTGCCCGTAGTTCAGCTCACCGGCCCGCCCCAGCAGCCGCGCCACGGCCACCGGCAGCGTCGGCCGGTCCGGCCGTGCGATGAAGACGGTCGCGCCGAACTCCCCCAGCGAGACCGCGAAGGCGAACCCGGCCGCGATCAGCAGGGCCCGCCGCACCAGCGGCAGGTCCACCTCCCGCCACGCCCGCAGCGGGGAAGCGCCGAGCACGGCGGCCGCCTCGCGCAGCCGCGCGTCGACGGCGCGCAGGACCGGCAGCATGGTCCGTACGACGAAGGGCACGCCCACCAGCGCCTGCGCGAGCGGCACCAGGATCCACGAGGTCCGCAGATCCAGCGGCGGCTCGTCCAGGGTGATCAGGAAGCCGAAACCCACCGTCACGGCGGACACCCCGAGCGGCAGCATCAGCAGCGCGTCGAAGCCCCGTACGAAGCGACCCGCGCGCCGTGTCAGCGCGGCGGCCGCGAGCCCCCCGATGACCAGGGCGATGGCGGTGGCGGCGAGCGCGTACTGGAGCGAGTTCCAGATCGCCTCCAGCGGCGGCACCAGGAACGTGCCGCCACCGGCGCCCGCGTCCTGCAGCGCCCGGTAGAAGCCGAGGCCGTATCCGCCGGGAGCGTCGAAGGACCGCTCCACCAGGACCGCCAGCGGGGCCACGATCAGCAGGGCGACCGTCAGCAGGACCCCGCCCAGCAGGCCCCGCTGGGCCCAGCCGCGCGGCCGGTGCGCCGTGCGCCCCGGGTCCACGAGCCGCAGCGCGGTCTCCCGCCGGCGCACCGTCCGTGCGTGCACGGCGAGGACCCCGCCGATCGCCGCGAACTGCACCATCGTCAGCACGGCGGCCGTGGACAGGTCCAGGAGCTGCGCGGTCTGCCGGTAGACCTCGACCTCCAGGGTGGAGTACGAGGGCCCGCCCAGGATCTGTACGACGCCGAAGGAGCTGAAGGTGAACAGGAACACCATCAGCGAGGCGGCGCCCACCGCCGGGGCCAGCGCGGGCAGCGTCACCCGCCGCCAGGCGGCGAACCGTCCGGCGCCCAGCACACGGGCGGCCTCCTCCTGCCGCGGGTCCAGCTGCGCCCAGAGCCCGCCGACCGTCCGTACGACGACGGCGTAGTTGAAGAAGACGTGCGCGAGCAGGATCGCCCACACGGTGGTGTCCAGCCGGACGCCCCACAGCTCGTCCAGCAGACCGCCCCGGCCGACCAGCGCGAGGAACGCGGTGCCGACCACCACGGTCGGCAGCACGAAGGGGACGGTCACCACCGCCCGCAGCAGCTGCTTGCAGGGGAAGTCGAAGCGCGCGAAGACGTACGCGGCGGGAAGTGCGATCAGCAGCGTGAGCGCGGTGGACGCGAGCGCCTGCCAGGTGGTGAACCACAGCACGTCGGCGATGTCCGGCCGGGCGATCACCTCGCCGATCCGGCCGAACTGCCAGCCGTCGTCGGTCTTGAGCCCGCGCCCGACGATCGCGGCGACGGGATAGGCGAAGAACAGCCCGAAGAAGACGAGGGGTACGGCCATCAGGGCGAGCCGCACCGCGGTCGCCCGCCCGCCCTCGCGAGGGCCGGGGCCCGGTGCGGCGCCCCCCGGCGCCGCACCCGGCTCCTTGGTGCCGCTTACTTCACGACGAGCGAGGTCCATGCCTTGACCCACTGCTCACGGTTCTTGGCGATGGTCTCGGGAGCGACGCTCTCCGGCTTCTCGATCACCACACCGTGCTTCGTGAACAGCTCCGGCAGGGAAGCGTCCTTCGTCACCGGGTTCACGAACATCTGGAGGGGCATGTCCTCCTGGAACTTCTTGCTGATCAGGAAGTCCACGAGGGCCTTGCCGCCCTCCTCGTTCTTCGCGCCCTTCAGCAGACCCGCGAACTCGATCTGGCGGAAGCAGGTGCCGGTGGAGACGCCCGTCGGGGCCTCGGCCGGCTGCGGCTCGCCGTACAGCACCTCGACCGGCGGGCTGGAGGCGTAGGAGACGACCAGCGGCCGGTCGCCCTTGGCCTTCTTGCCGCCCGCGGAGCCGGAGAAGCGCTCGTTGTAGGCCTGCTCCCAGCCGTCGACGACCTCGACGCCGTTGGCCTTGAGCTTGCTCCAGTAGTCCTTCCAGCCCTCTTCGCCGTACTTGCCGACGGAGGCGAGCAGGAAGCCGAGGCCGGGCGAGGAGGTCGCGGCGTTCTCGGTGACCAGCAGGTTCTTGTACTCCGGCTTGACCAGGTCGTCCAGCGTCTGCGGCGGGGCGAGCTTCTTGTCCGCGAAGTACTGCTTGTCGTAGTTGACGCAGATGTCACCGGAGTCGATCGGCGTGACCCGGTGCTCCTTGTCGAGCACGTACTCCGGCTTCACGCCGGCCAGGCCCTTGGCCTCGTACGGCGTGAAGATGCCGTTGTCGAGGGCGCGCGAGAGCAGGGTGTTGTCCACGCCGAAGAAGACGTCGCCGCGCGGGGAGCCCTTGGTGAGGATCTCCTGGTTGAGCGCGGCACCCGCGTCCCCGGACTTCAGCACCTTGACGGTGTAGCCGCTCTGCTGCTCGAACTCCTTGAGGACCGGCTCGGACACGACGAAGGAGTCGTGGGAGACAAGCGTGACGGTCTTGGACTTGGGGGCGTCGCTCGCGCCCGCGGGCTTGTCCTTGGCGTCGCCGCCGCCGCAGGCGCTGAGCGCGGTGACGCCCAGCGCGGCCGCGAGCGCCGCGCCCGCGATCCTCTTGGTGGTGCTCACTGGTGAATTCCTCCTGGGATGTCCAGGAGAAGACGCGGCCCTGCCCGGCGCTCTGTGGGAGCGGACGCCGGGCAGGGCGCAACAGCTTGAGTGGTGACCGAACTTCCTACCCCGAATGACCGGGGCGAGGTTCAGAGGGTCTGCGGATGACGGATACCGCACTCTCAGCGCTGTGGCGCTCCCCTGTCGGAATATGAAATTGGTTCGGCCACAGGGTACCCCGTGGCCGATTGTGACCGGTCGTGGCCGGAAACCGACGCAGTCGGAACTCAGCGCTCCGAAGCGGCCAGCTGGCCGCACGCGCCGTCGATCTCCTGGCCGCGGGTGTCCCGTACGGTCACGGGCACGCCGTGCCGGGCGATCGCCTCCACGAAGGCCTTCTCGTCCTCGGGCCGCGAGGCGGTCCACTTGGATCCGGGCGTCGGGTTCAGCGGGATGAGGTTGACGTGGACACGCTTGCCCTTGAGCAGCTTGCCCAGCAGGTCACCACGCCAGGCCTGGTCGTTGATGTCGCGGATCAGGGCGTACTCGATGGAGATCCGGCGGCCGGACTTCTCGGCGTACTCCCAGGCGGCGCCGAGCACCTCGCGGACGTTCCAGCGGGTGTTCACGGGGACCAGGGTGTCGCGCAGCTCGTCGTCGGGGGCGTGCAGCGAGACCGCGAGGCGGCACTTGAAGCCCTCGTCGGCGAAGCGCAGCATGGCCGGGACCAGGCCGACGGTGGAGACGGTGATACCGCGCTGCGACAGGCCCAGGCCGTCGGGCTCCGGGTCGGTGAGCCGGCGGATGGCGCCGACCACGCGGTTGTAGTTGGCCAGCGGCTCGCCCATGCCCATGAAGACGATGTTCGACAGGCGCGCCGGGCCGCCGGGGACCTCGCCGTCGCGCAGCGCGCGCATGCCGTCGACGATCTGGTGCACGATCTCGGCGGTGGACAGGTTGCGGTCCAGACCCGCCTGGCCGGTGGCGCAGAACGGGCAGTTCATGCCGCAGCCGGCCTGCGAGGAGATGCACATGGTGACCCGGTCGGGGTAGCGCATCAGCACGGACTCGACGAGCGTGCCGTCGTGCAGCTTCCACAGGGTCTTGCGGGTGGTGTCGTTGTCGCACGAGATGTGCCGGAGGACGTTCATCAGGTCCGGGAGGAGCTCCTGCTGGAGCTTCTCGCGGGAGCCCGCGGGGATGTCGGTCCACTCGGCCGGGTCGTGCGCGTAGCGCGCGAAGTAGTGCTGCGAGAGCTGCTTGGCCCGGAACGGCTTCTCGCCGATCGCGGCGACCGCCTCACGGCGCTCGGCCGGGGTCATGTCGGCGAGGTGCCGGGGCGGCTTCTTGGCTCCGCGCGGGGCGACGAAGGTGAGCTCTCCCGGAACAGGGCGGGCCATGGCAGGTACTCCTTGTAAGACGAAAGGCGCGCCGCAGAAGCAGCGCGCCTTCCAAGAGTAACCGCCCGGCGTGTTACGACGCCTTTCCGCAGGTCAGCCCGTACCCACGAACGCGGCCAGCAGCAGCCACACCACCGGAGCCGTCGGCAGCAGCGAGTCGAGCCGGTCCATGATCCCGCCGTGTCCCGGCAGCAGGGTGCCCATGTCCTTGATGCCCAGGTCCCGCTTGATCATCGACTCGCCGAGGTCGCCCAGCGTGGCACTGACCGCGACCGCGAGGCCCAGCAGCAGGCCCTGCCACCAGGAGCCGCCGTCGATCAGGAACTCCATGCACAGCGCACCGGCCGCCATCGCGAAGGCCACCGCGCCGAACAGTCCCTCGCGGGTCTTTCCGGGGCTGATGCGCGGCGCGAGCTTGTTCTTGCCGAAGCGCCAGCCGACCGCGTAGGCCCCGGTGTCGCTGACCACGGTCAGGAGCAGGAAGGTGATCACCCGCTGCGGCCCGTCGTCGGCGGTGAGCAGCATGGCGACGAAGGTGGCCAGGAAGGGCACGTAGAACGCCGCGAAGGCACCCGCCGTGACGTCCTTGAGGTAGTCCTCGGGCGGCTCGGTCATCCGCCAGACGAGGACCGCCAGCACCGTCAGGGCCATCGCCACCCAGGCGCCCTCGGCACCGCGGACGTATCCGGCGATGACCATGGCCGCGCCGCCGATGGCGAGCGGCACCAGCGGGGCCTTGATGCCCTTCTTCTCCTGCAGCCGGGAGGTGAGCTCCCACAGGCCCACGACGACCGCCACGACGATGACGCCGACGAAGACCGCCTTGACGATCAGCAGCGAGGCGAAGATGACCGCGCCGAGGCCGACGCCGACCCCTATGGCGGCACGCAGGTCCCGCCCCGCGCGCTTCTTCGGCGGCGGTGGCGAGGAGTCCTGCGGCTGCGGGGCATGCGGGGGCGGGGGGCTGGGCATGGGCTCCTGCGGCGGCGTCTCGGCGCGGAAGAGGAGGCCGCCGTCCGGGGCGGCCCCCCGATCGCGTGCTTCCCGGTCGTCGAAGTCACGGCCGGCGGCATCGGGCACGATGGGCATGGGCCGAGTGTGCGGGCCCACCTGCGCATCGTATGCGGGACCCGCCGGAACGGGCTCCGGCTGCCAGGAAGAGTCGTTCATCAGACTTCGAGGAGCTCGGCTTCCTTGTGCTTGAGCAGCTCGTCCACCTGCGCGACGTACTTCGCGGTGGTGTCGTCGAGCTCCTTCTCCGCGCGGCGCACCTCGTCCTCGCCGGCCTCCTTGTCCTTGACGAGCTTGTCAAGGGCGTCCTTCGCCTTGCGGCGGACGGCGCGCAGGGAGATCTTGGAGTCCTCGGCCTTGGTGCGCGCGACCTTGATGTACTCCTTGCGGCGGTCCTGCGTCAGCTCGGGGAAGGTCACCCGGATGATGCTGCCGTCGTTGCTCGGGTTGACGCCGAGGTCGGAGTCGCGGATGGCCTGCTCGATGTTGCGCAGGGCGCTCTTGTCGAACGGGGTCACGATCGCCATGCGCGGCTCGGGCACCGAGAAGGACGCGAGCTGGTTGATGGGCGTGATGGCGCCGTAGTACTCCGCCACGATCTTGTTGAACATCGCCGGGTGCGCACGACCGGTGCGAATCGCGGCGAAGTCTTCCTTGGCGACGACGACGGCCTTTTCCATCTTCTCCTCGGCCTCGAGGAGGATCTCTTCGGTCACCACGTGCTCCTGCATGTCTTGAATGGATGGTTCAGGCGGGCGGGGCGGGCGGGGCCGGGCCGGGCTCGGTCCGGCGACGGACTGCTCAGGCCCGGGTTCCCTGGTCGCTGACGAGCGTGCCGATCTTCTCACCCTTGACGGCGCGCGCGATATTGCCCTCGGCGAGCAGCTCGAAGACGAGGATCGGCAGCTTGTTGTCGCGGCACAGCGTGATGGCGGTCGCGTCCGCGACCTTGAGGTCGCGGGAGAGGACCTCTCCGTACTCCAGCGCGTCGAACTTCACCGCGTCCGGGTTCTTCTTCGGGTCGGAGTCGTAGACCCCGTCGACACCGTTCTTGCCCATGAGCAGGGCCTCGGCGTCGATCTCCAGGGCGCGCTGGGCGGCCGTGGTGTCGGTGGAGAAGTAGGGCATGCCCATGCCGGCGCCGAAGATGACGACGCGGCCCTTCTCCAGGTGCCGCACGGCACGCAGCGGGATGTACGGCTCCGCGACCTGGCCCATGGTGATGGCGGTCTGCACGCGGGAGTCGATGCCTTCCTTCTCCAGGAAGTCCTGGAGGGCGAGGCAGTTCATGACCGTGCCGAGCATGCCCATGTAGTCGGACCGGGCCCGGTCCATGCCGCGCTGCTGGAGTTCGGCGCCACGGAAGAAGTTTCCGCCGCCGATCACGACGGCGATCTCCGCGCCGTCACGGACCACCGCGGCGATCTCGCGCGCGATGGCGTGGACGACGTCGGGGTCGACGCCCAGTCCTCTGCCACCCGAGAAGGCCTCGCCCGACAGCTTCAGCATGAAGCGGCGGCCCTTCTTGTCCTGGTCGCTCTTGTCGTCGGATGCGGTGTGGGGGTCCACGCCCTGATTCATGGAGATCTCCTCGTGCACATACGAAGAAGGCCATTGCCGGTGGGTCCTCGCGGTTCCCTCTGCGGCAATGGCCTCCTCGTCAGATCTGCGGTCGTCCTGCGCAAGCGCGGACGACTGCCTCAGACCCTACCGGGGTCCGGTGTCCGTCGCGTACGGACGGACTCAGATGCCGACCTTGATGCGGCTGAAGCGCTTCAGGGTGACACCGGCCTCGTCCAGAACCTTCTGGACGGACTTCTTGTTGTCCAGCGCGTACGCCTGGCCCAGCAGTGTGGCGTCCTTGAAGAAGCCGTTGATGCGACCCTCGACGATCTTCGGCAGGGCGGCCTCGGGCTTGCCCTCCGCGCGGGTGACCTCTTCGGCGATGCGACGCTCGGACTCGACCTTCTCGGCCGGAACGTCTTCCTTGGAGAGCCACTGCGGGGCGAACGCGGCGATGTGCTGCGCGATGCCGCGGGCGACCTCGGCGTTCTCCTTGTCGAGCTCGACGAGGACACCGATCTGGAACGGCAGGTCGGGCATCGTGCGGTGCATGTACGACGCGACGTAAGCGCCGGAGAACTGCGCGAAGCGGTCCAGGACGATCTTCTCGCCGAGGTTGGCGTTCGCCTCGTCCACGAAGGCCGTGACGGTCTTGCCGGGCTCGATCTCGGACGCGAGCAGCGCCTCGATGTCGGCCGGGGAGCTGGCGGCGACGTGCGCGGCCAGCTGGTTGGCGACGGCCAGGAACTTCTCGCCCTTGGCGACGAAGTCGGTCTCGCACTTCAGCTCGACGAGGACACCGGAGGTGTTGTCGTCGGCGATCAGGGAGACGACGGCACCGTTCTCGGCAGAACGGCCCTCGCGCTTGGCGACGCCCTTCTGACCCTTGATACGGAGGGCCTCCTGGGCCTTCTCGACGTCGCCGTCAGCCTCGACCAGCGCGTTCTTGCAGTCCAGCATGCCGGCGCCGGTGAGCTCGCGGAGCTTCTTGACGTCAGCGGCGGTGTAGTTCGCCATGAGTCTGTGATTCTCTCTCGAAGTCGTAGATCTACGGGTGAACGGCGGAGGCGCCGCGCTTTTGGCGCGGCTCCCCCGCCGTCATCGTCCGTGCTGCGAGTGCCCGGCGCGTGAACGCCGGGCGCTCTCAGTGGGTCAGGCCTGCTCGGCGTCGGCGGCCGGGGCCTCGACAGCCTCGGCGGCCGGGGCCTCGACAGCCTCGGCGGCCGGGGCCTCGGCGACCTCGGCAGCGGCCTCGGCCGGAGCGGCCTCGGCGTCGTCAGCCTTCTTGTCGCCCTCGAGCAGGTCGCGCTCCCACTCGGCGAGCGGCTCGGCGGCGGCCTTCTCGCCCGGCTTCGAGTCGCCGGTCGCGGCGCCGGAGCGGGCGATGAGGCCCTCGGCGACGGCGTCGGCGATCACGCGGGTGAGCAGGGTGACGGAGCGGATCGCGTCGTCGTTGCCCGGGATCTTGTAGTCGACCTCGTCGGGGTCACAGTTGGTGTCGAGGATCGCGACGACCGGGATGTGGAGCTTGCGCGCCTCACCGACGGCGATGTGCTCCTTCTTGGTGTCGACGATCCAGACGGCGCTGGGGACCTTCGACATCTCGCGGATACCACCGAGGGTCTTCTCCAGCTTGGTCTTCTCGCGGGAGAGGACCAGGAGCTCCTTCTTGGTGAGACCCGAGGCGGCGACGTCCTCGAAGTCGATCGCCTCAAGCTCCTTCAGACGCTGAAGGCGCTTGTAGACGGTGGAGAAGTTGGTGAGCATGCCACCCAGCCACCGCTGGTTGACGTACGGCATACCAACGCGCGTCGCCTGCTCGGCGATGGCCTCCTGGGCCTGCTTCTTGGTACCGACGAACATGATGGAGCCACCGTGCGCGACGGTCTCCTTCACGAACTCGTAGGCGCGGTCGATGTACGACAGCGACTGCAGCAGGTCGATGATGTAGATGCCGTTGCGCTCCGTGAAGATGAAGCGCTTCATCTTCGGGTTCCAACGGCGGGTCTGGTGACCGAAGTGGACGCCGCTTTCCAGCAGCTCCCGCATCGTGACGACGGCCATGGCCATCTCCTTGGTTTCTCGGTTTGGTTCCTGACGCCCCGACGCGCCCTGCCCCCATGAGGGACCGAGAGACGCTTTCACCTGGCCGTTTCCGGCTGATGCTGGGGCGTGCGAAGTCGACCCGGTGACCCGGATCGCCACAAGAAGTGTACGGGACCCGGCGGTATGCCGGGTGACGCCGTTGTCCACATCCGCCGGTCCGTCCACAGGGCGGCGCGCGCGACGGCCTGGCGCGGGACCCTTCGGGCCATGACGACACTGCTGCTCAGCCTGCTGCTGACCCTGGCCCAGGCGGCCGTCCCCGGGGTCCGGCCCCTGCCCGCACCGCTCTCGGTGGCCCGCTGGTGGGACCCGCCCCCGACCCCGTACGCGGCCGGCCACCGCGGAGTGGACCTGTCCGCGCCGGTGGGCGCGGAGCTCCGCGCGGTCGCCGCCGGCCGGGTCCACTACGCGGGCCCGGTCGCCGGCCGCGGGGTCCTCTCGATCGCCCTGCCGAACGGCCTGCGCACGACGTACGAGCCGGTCCGCCCGCTGGTCTCGGAGGGCGATCAGGTCACGGCGGGCCAGGTGGTGGCGATCCTGACGGAGGGCTCCCACTGCCCGACCCCGTGCCTGCACTGGGGCCTACTGGCGGGCGAGTCCTACCTCAACCCCCTCACCCTGCTCCCCCACCCCACTCCCCGCCTCCTGCCGGCCTACCCACCCAGCCCAGCCGACGCACGAGGCGCGGGGCCCTAGACGGAGCCCCGATCCTTCAGCCCCGCCGGCGTTCGAGGCGCGGGCGCCCGGGGCGGGGCCCGATCTTTCAGCCTCGCCTCGCCGGCGCTTGAGGCGACGCGGGGTCCGGGGCTGAACCCCGACCTTTCAGCCCCGCCGGCATTCGAGGTGCGGGCGCCCGGGGGCGGAGCCCCAACTTTCAGCCTCGCCGGTCTTCGAGGCGCGGGGTCCAGGGCGGACCCCCGACCTTTCAGCCCCGCCGGCATTCGAGGCGCGGGCGCCCGGCGGCCGATCCCCAACTTTCAGCCTGGCCGGTCTTCGAGGCGCGGGGTCCGGGGCGGCGCCCCGATCTTTCAGCCTCGCCGGCGTTTGAGGCGCGGGGTCCGGGGCGGCGCCCCGATCTTTCAGCCTCGCCGGCGTTTGAGGCGCGGGGTCCGGGGCGGCGCCCCAGGGACCTCAGCCCCGGACGCCCCGCAGGGCCATGGCGACGGCCGTCTCCGTCACGACCTCCGGATCCTCGGCCGCGCCGAGCTCGATCCGCCGGACAGCGGCATCCACGACTCCCTGGAGCAGCATCGCCGCAAGACGCGGTTCGGCCTGCCCCAAAGAACTCAGCGCCTCGACGATCATCGCCACCAGCCCCCCGTGCGCAGCACGGATCTTCTCCCGCGCCCCGGCGTCCAGCTCGCTCGCGGAGATCGCCACGACCGCCCGGTGCCGCCGGTCCCCGACCAGCGCCAGCTGGCTCCGCACATAGGCCTCGATCTTCGCCTCCGGCGACTCGGCCTGCTGCATCGCGGCCTCGATCTCGGCGGCCCAGACGGGGAAGTCCACCGCGCACAGCTCTTCGACCACGGCCGCGCGGGAGCGGAAGTACTCGTACACGGAGGACCGGGCGAGCCCGGTCCGCTCCGCAAGGGCGGGGAAGGTCAGCGCTTCCGTCCCGCCTTCGGACAACAGGGAACGCGCGGCGTCCAAGAGGGCGCCACGCTGCATCGACCGGTGCTCGGCCACGGAGGCCGCTCGAATCCTGGGCACGACTCCACTCTACGGAGGTGCCGCAAGCTCACCGCCCCACATCCGCGAGCTTCGCCCGCAGTTGCAGCACGGACTTGGTGTGGATCTGGCTGACCCGGCTCTCGGTGACGCCCAGCACGTTGCCGATCTCGGCCAGCGTGAGCCCCTCGTAGTAGTAGAGGGTGACCACCGTCTTCTCCCGTTCGGGCAGGGTGTTGATGGCCCGCGCCAGCAGGCGCCGCAACTCCCGGTCCTCCGCCACCGCAACCGGGTTGTCGGCGGCGGTGTCCTCCAGTGTGTCCATCAGCGAGAGGCGGTCGCCGCCCTCCCCGCCGACGTGCAGCAGCTCCTCCAGCGCGACCACGTTGGCCAGGGACAACTGGCTGAAGACCGTGTGGAGATCCTCCACGCCGATCCCCATCTCCCCGGCGACCTCGCTCTCCGTCGGGGTGCGCCGCAGCTGCGCCTCCAGCGTGGCGTAGGCCCGCTCCACGGCCCGCGCCTTCTGCCGCACCGAGCGCGGAATCCAGTCCAGCGCCCGCAGTTCGTCGATCATCGCGCCGCGGATCCGGGTGATCGCGTACGTCTCGAACTTGATCGACCGGTCGATGTCGAACTTCTCGATGGCGTCGATCAGCCCGAAGACCCCGGAGGAGACGAAGTCGGCCTGTTCCACATTGGGCGGCAGGCCCACGCTGACGCGGCCCGCCACGTACTTGACCAGCGGCGAGTAGTGCAGGATCAGCTGCTCCCGCAGCCGCTCGTCACCGGTCTCCTTGTACGAGCGCCAGAGCACCTCCAGGGACGAGGGCGCGGTGGACCGCACGCTGCCACGGGCAGCGGGGGGCACCGCAGCGCGGTCGGACCCTGAGGTGTGCTGGGGCATGCTTCGCCTTTGCCGGAGCGGGATTCCTTGGGAGCGTAGCGTGACGGGAGTGTCGCGGTGCGCGAAGAGTACGGGATCGCGCGGGGGCGCAGGAGCGACCCGGCTCGCGCGGGCGACCCGGGACCGGCGCCTGGCGCACGGTCCCGGCGACTGCCACCGGGAGGACCGCGTCTCTCATCGGTTTCACTCTTTCACCGGAACGCTCCAGGTCAACGACCGCCTCGCCGGGTGGTTCCGGTTTGTATGCCTCCTTCAGGTGTTCGTGCGCTCAACTTCCAGCCGTCGCCCTGCCGTTCGACGAACCCCAGAGAGTGAAGTTCGTACAGTCTGCCGATGACTTCATCGGAGCCGTTGCCGGAGGCAAGTGCCACTTCGTCCACGTGAACTGGGCGTCCGGCCGGGAGCGCTTCGAGGACTCGGGCCGTGTCCGGGTCCAGCAGGTCCCTGGCGAGCACGGGGCCGCGCCGCTCGGGGGCCAGCTCGCCGATGGAGCCGACCAGTTCCGCCACCTCCGCCGCGTCGCTGACGAGCACGGCCTCGCCCCGCAGCAGTTCGTGCACCCCGGCCGAGAGCCCGCTGGTGGCGGGACCGGGGATGCCTATCGTGAACCTCCCGAGCTCCTGGGCCCGCCGGGCGGTGACCAGGGACCCGCTGCGGTGGGCGGCCTCCACCACCACCGTGCCGCGGGTGAGGGCGGCGATGACCCGGTTGCGCAGGACGAACCGGCTGGGGGTCGGGTGGCTCCCGGGCGGCAGCTCACCCAGGACCAGCCCCTGGCCGGCGATCCGGCCGAGGAGCCCGGCGTGTCCGCGGGGATAGGCGACATCCACCCCGCAGGCCAGCACCGCCGCCGTGGCACCGCCCGAGGCGAGGGCCCCGCGGTGGGCGGCGCCGTCGATGCCGTACGCGGCCCCCGAGACCACGACCCAGCCGCGCTCGGCGAGCCCGGCGGCCAGGGTCTGGGCCATGTGCGCGCCGTACGGGGTGCAGGCCCGGGCCCCGACCACGGCAACCGAGCGCAGCGCCCAGGTCCGCAGGTTCGGCCGGCCCCGCAGCCACAGGCCGACGGGCCGGGCGTCGCCGAGGTCGTCGAGCTGCGTCGGCCACTCCGCCGATCCGGGGCACACGAACCGGCCCCCCGACGCGGCGGCCAGCTCCAGGTCCCGGCGCGGGTCGGCCAGCGCCGCCCGCCTTCGGTACCCGGCGAGCCGCTCCGCCCCCACCCCGGCCGGGACGCCCACCTCCGCCTCGGGCCCGGTCAGCATCCGCATCAGCCCCACGGCCCCGTACTCCCGCAACCACCGCCCGCCCCGCTCGTCCCCGGGCTCCAACACCCGCGTCAACGCCGCCCTCGCCAGGCGTTGGCGATCCTCGTCCCCGGGCCCTGGCCCGGGGACGGTCTCGGACCGGGCGCCGGCCTCGGCCCCGGTCATGAGCCGGCCCCCGCCGCCAGCGTCGCCCCACGGGCGATTCCGGTCCGCAGCTCCAGGGCGACGGCCACGTCGAGTGCCTCGGGCCGGTCCCGCCCCCGCAGGTCGGCGACGGTCCAGGCGACCCTCAGCACCCGGTCCAGCCCCCGGGCGGTGAGCAGTCCGCGTTCCAAATCCCGCTCGGCCTGTGCCAGTGCCCCGGGGCCCGCCTGCCATCGTGTGCGCAGCTCCTGCCCGGGCACTTCCGAGTTGAGCCGCCACGGGGTGTCGGCAAGCCGGGCGGCAGCGCGATCCCTGGCTTCGCGAACGCGGTCGGCGACCACCGCGGTGGATTCCCCTCGGCCGCCCTGCCCCAGCAGGTCGGAACGGGTCACGGGCTCGACCTCCACTCTGAGGTCCACCCGGTCGAGCAGCGGCCCGGACAGCCGTGCCTGATAGCGCCGGATCACCGAGGGCGGACACTCGCAGCCGGCTCCGAGCAGGGTGTGGCGTCCGCACGGACAGGGATTCGCCGCGAGCACCATCAGAAATCTGGCGGGCAGCCGCACCACGCCCGCGGCGCGGGCGATGACCACGTGCCCCGATTCGAGGGGCTGCCGCAGCGCGTCCAGTGCCCGGCCGTGGAACTCAGCGGCCTCATCGAGGAACAGCACGCCCCGGTGCGCCAGGGAGACTGCCCCCGGCCTGGGAATCCCGTTCCCGCCTCCCACCAAGGACTGCATGGTCGCCGAATGGTGCGGCGCGCAGTAGGGCGCTCTGGCGACGAGTGGCTCTCCGGGCGGCAGGATTCCCGCTACCGAGTGGACGGCCGTGACCTCCAAGGATTCCTGCCGTGTGAGCGGCGGCAGGAGCCAGGGCAGTCGCTCCGCGAGCATGGTCTTGCCCGCTCCGGGAGGCCCGTTGAGGAAGAGGTGATGGCTCCCGGCGGCCGCCACCTCCAGGGCACGGCGTGCATGGTGCTGCCCGGCCACGTCGGCGAGGTCGGGAAAGTCCGAGTCCCGCCGGCCGTGGCGGCCTGCGGACAGGCCCGTGCCCAGGCCCGCGCCCGGGAGGACCAGGCCGGCCAGTATCGGATCCGGGCGGCCCGGCGGGTCCGGGGGATCCTCCTCGGGGACCACCCCGTCGGTCAGGACCGCGATGAGCTGGCGCAGGCTGCGCACCCCGAGCACCGAGACGTCCGGCACGAGCGTGGCCTCGGCGGCGCACTGCTGCGGCACCACCACCTGCCGGTATCCGGCCTCGGCCGCGGCGAGCACCGCCGGCAGGATCCCCCGGACCGGCCGCACCCGGCCGTCCAGCCCCAGCTCCCCGATGAGCACGAGGTCGGCGATCGCACCCGGGTCGACCACCTCCGCGGCGCCCAGCACGGCGGCCGCGACGGCCAGATCGAAGCCGGCTCCCGACTTCGGTACGGAGGCCGGGCTGAGCCCGACCGTGAGCTTCTTCTGCGGCCATGCCGCGCCCGAGTTGACCACGGCGGCGCGCACCCGGTCCCGGCTCTCCACCAGGGTCTTGTCCGGCAGTCCCACCAAGGTGAAGGCCGCGACCCCGGGCTCCAGGTCGGCCTGGACCTCCACCACCACGCCGTCGACACCCGCCAGGGCCACCGAACAGGCGCGGGCGAACCCCATCAGGCCACCCCCCTGACGTGCTCCACCACGGGCGCACCGCGCCGCGGCAGCAGGACTCCGACGAGGTCGATGCGCACCCCGCCCGGGGGTGGTCCGCCGTGGTCGGCGAGCCAGCGCCCGGCGAGCGTCCGTAAGCGCTCGGCCTTGCCGGCCCGCACGGCGGCCATGGGATGCTCGAAGTCTCCCGCCCGGCGGGTCTTCACCTCGCACACGACGAGGGCGTCACCGTCCCGGGCGACGATGTCGATCTCCCCGCCGCGGCACCGCCAGTTCCGCGCGATCACGGTCATCCCGGCCTCGGTCAGCCGCCTCGCCGCGAGCTCCTCGCCGTACCGCCCCAATGCCTGCTGTGCCACGCCCTTCGCGTTCATCCGGCACCACCTCCGGTACCGACGATCCCGCGCCCCCGCCCACCCTGTGGATCTTGGTGGACAACTCCGCCGTTGTGGATAACCCGGTCACTCGTACGACGGAGGAAACTCAGCTGCCCGGCAGTTCGAGGTCGCTCTTGTTGAGCTCCTCGATGTTCACGTCCTTGAAGGTCAGCACCCGCACCTGCTTGACGAACCGGGCCGGCCGGTACATGTCCCAGACCCAGGCGTCCGCCATGGAGACCTCGAAGAAGACCTCCCCCTGGACCGAGTGCACCTGCATCTCGTAGTCGTTGGTGAGGTAGAAACGACGTTCGGTCTCGATCACATACTTGAACAGCCCGACGACGTCGCGGTACTCCCGATAGAGCTTCAGCTCCATCTCGGTCTCGTACTTTTCGAGGTCCTCGGCACTCATGGCATGTTCCCCTTCAGCCGTGCGTCCCCCTATTGTGCGCCAGGCCCATGCGCCCCTAAACGATTTCCGGGGCCAGGACCACCGGCGCACCCGGAGGACCGTCGTCGAGCAGCGTCCGGAGCAGCTCGGCGAGTCTGGTCGGGTACACCGTCTCATGGGCCGCGAGAAGTTCCTCGGAGGTCCACCACCTGGCTCCGGTGACGCTGCGCCGCTCCAGCTCGGTGAGGCCGCCCATCTCGGTCGCCGTCTGGGCGGTACGGGCCAGGAAGTACCACTCGTCCTGCTCCCAGCGGCGCCCGTCGAAGGGGAACGAGCAGTACCGGCGCCACAGGACGGGCCCCAATTCCACCTGTGTGATCCCCGTCTCCTCCGCCAGCTCCCGCAGCGCGGCGTGCTCCCGGGTCTCGTCGCCCTCCAGCCCGCCGCCCGGGGTGAACCACCAGTCGTCCGCGGGGTTCGCCGGTTCGAAGCCGTGCAGCAGCAGGATCCGGTCCGCCGGGTCCAGCAGGATCACCCGCGACACCTTCCGGGGGCCGGGCGCCGCGGCCGCCTCAGCGGGCACCAGCCCGCTCCCGCCGCCGCCCGCGCCCGAGAACCCGTACGAGCGGCCCGTACGCGGCCCCCAGGACCACCAGGGCGGCCCCCACCGCCACCGCCGCCAGCTGGAGCCGCAGCGGCCCCGGCCGGGAGACACCGCCGGGCAGCCCGGCATAGGTCGACGGCCGCTCCAGCATCTTCATGGAAGGCCAGGCCAGCGCGTCGACGCGGGCACTGACGGTCGAGCGGGGCACGGTGCCCTGTCCGGCCTCCTGGAGATGGGCCCGGGAGTCCAGGGAGGCGGCCCGGCGGTCGCCCAGCAGGAAGAGGTTGCCCTCCGGCACCGTCACCTCGAAGGGGGTGCCGGGGGCCGGGGCCTGCCCGGGTGGTGTGGGAAGCCCCGAGTCGGGCTTGGTGGCGTCGATGTACGGCTCGTCCAGCGCCGTGCCGTTCACGGTCAGCTCACCGCCGGCGCCGCAGCACTTCACGGTGTCGCCGCCGATGCCGACGACCCGCTTGACCATGGGCGAATCGCTCCACATGGAATCAGTAAAGATGACCACGTCCCCACGGCGCACCTCACCGCCGTCGATGCGCTGCGCCAGCACCCGGTCCCCCGGCACCACGGTGGGCATCATCGAGTCGGTGGGCACGGTGTAGGGCTGGTAGACGAGCGCCCCCCACACGAAACCGCCGAGGAAGAGCGCAAAACCGATGGCCACGGCGATGCCCGACAGCACGCTGCCGAGACCACCGTGGCCATCCTTGCCACTGCGTATTGCTTGTGTTCCGCCCATTGCAGCGCCCCCACACCTCGGAGATCGTCGACCTGGGCGGCACCCTACCCGGCGGTACGCCCGCTGGTCAGCCTCCGCCGGCGCCACATGACGAGCGGCACAGCGCCGGTGAGCCCCAGCGCGGCGGGGCCGAGCCCGACCGGTGCCAGCCCGGAGGCACCGAGGCCGAGCGCGGTGGCCTTGGTCTGGTTGCCGATGCCCGGCTGGTCGAAGGTGTCCGGGATCGGCAGGGTGGACCAGCGGTTGATCGGCCACGCGACCACCACGGCCCGTCCGACGACCTTGTCGACCGGCACGAAGCCCTGGGTGGAGTCCTGCATGTGGTAGCGGGAGTCCTGGGAGTTCTGCCGGTGGTCGCCCATCACCCAGATCTTGCCCTTGGGCACGGTGATCGGGCCGAACGGGGCGTCGTCGCAGGGGGTGTTGCCGGGGTAGATGTACGGCTCGTCGAGCGCCTTGCCGTTGACGACGACCGGTCCCCCCTTCTTGCACTCGACCGTGTCCCCGCCGATGGCGATGGTCCGCTTGATCAGGTCCTTCTCGGCGGCGTCCGGCATCAGGCCGATCTTGCTGAGGATCTGCTGGGCGAGGTTCGGCTCCGGGGTGGGCTCTCCGGACAGCCAGTTCGCCGGATCGTGGAAGACGACGACCTCGCCCCGCTCGGGCTCGGAGCCGAACCAGGGAGTCAGCTTGTCCACGAGCACCCGGTCCCCGCGCTGCAGGGTGTCCTGCATGGAATCGGACGGGATCGAGAACGCCTGCACCAGGAAGGTCTTGATCAGCAGGGCCAGCAGCAGTGCGATACCGATCAGGAGCGGAAGCTCCTTCCAGAACGAGCGGTGCGGGCGCGCCGCGGTACCGCCGTCCTCGGCCTCGCCCTCGACAGCGTCGTCCGGCCGCTCCTCGCCCTCGTCGCGTCCGGAACGTGCGCCTACCGCCACATCCCCCACATCCACTCCCTCACTCGGATTCGCCGCCCGCTCCGGATCGGACACGGGCCCTCCCCTCCCTTAACGAGCGGGAGTTCCCTAAGGCGCGGGAGACCCAGGACACACTATGCGAACGACGTGCCCCGACGGCGCCGACGACGCCCGCGTGCCTCGCGTCGCGCCTGATCGGGCACCGTCCGGAAGGTCGCGGGCGTCTCCAGCCGGCGCCAGTGTCCGAACGGCCAGGCGATCACCACGGCCTCGCCCACGACCCCGTTCTCGTCGATGGTGCCGTCGAAGGCCTCGTCGAGGTGGTAGCGGGAGTCGGCCGAGTTCGCCCGGTGGTCGCCCATCACGAAGAGCCGGCCCGCCGGCACCCGCACCTCGAAGCGGATGTCCGAGGGCGCGTTGCCCGCGTTCACGTACGGCTCATCGAGCGGCGAGCCGTTGACGGTGACCCGGCCCCTGGCGTCGCAGCACATGACGGTGTCCCCGCCGACGCCGATGACGCGCTTGATCAGGTCCTGCTCGTCGGCCGAGGGCAGCAGTCCGATGAAGGTGAGGGCCTGCTTGATCTGCTTGACACCGACCGGGTCCGGAGCGGGCCTGGCGGCCTCGCCCTTGAGCCAGCCGCCGGGGTCCTTGAACACGACGACGTCGCCGCGCTCGACCTTGGAGCCGAACCACGGGGTCAGCTTGTCCACCAGCACCCGGTCGCCGATCTGGATGGTCTGTTCCATCGAGCCCGACGGGATGAAGAAGGCCTGCACCAGGAAGGTCTTGAGGACCAGGGCGATGCACAGCGCCACGGCCACCAGCAGGGGCAGCTCACCGGCCCGGCGCGTACGGCGGCGCCGACGCACCCGGCGGGCCAGCCTGCGCCGCTCGGCCCGGCCGCCCGGTACCACCGGGACGGGTTCCGGCTCCGGCTCGGGCTCGGGTTCCGGCTCGGGCTCCCACTCGGATTCCCAGTCGGGTACGCGCCCCCGTCTGCCGCGCGGCCGCCCGCGGCTACCCATGCCCGCCCCCGGCCGTGCCCCAGCGCGAGACGGGCCAGCCGATCCACGCGGCCCGCCCGATCACCTTGTCCACCGGCACCATCCCCCCGCCCGGTTCTCCCAGGTGGTCCCTCGAGTCCCGGGACTGGGAACGGTGGTCACCCATCACCCACAGGGTCCCAAGGGGTACGACGATCCGGAAGGGCACCTTCGAGGGCGCGTCACCCGGGTACAGGTACGGCTCCTCCAGCGGGACGCCGTTGACCTCGATGCGCCCGCCCGCGTCGCAGCACACCACGTCGTCGCCGCCGACGCCCACGACCCGCTTGACGAAGTCGGTGTCGGACGGCTCCGCGAGCCCGAGCGCCGAGGCCACGCCGTGCAGTGCCTCGCCGACCGGGTGGCCCGCGGGGCGTTCCCGTACGAAGGACCCGGTGCCGTCGAAGACCACCAGGTCCCCACGGCGCGGCTGATCGCCGAAGCGGTACGCCAGCTTGTCGACCAGCACCCGGTCACCGACTTCGAGCGTCGGCTCCATCGAGCGGCTCGGAATCAGGAAGGGCTGGACCACGAAGTTGCTGAGCAGCAGCAGGAAGACGGTGCAGACCACGCCGAGCACTCCGGCCCGCCGCCATGTCAGCCGCGGAAACCATGTCCGCCCCTCCCGCGACCGCGACGTCGAAAACGCAAAACGCGACCGCTCCTCCCCCTCGTCGGGGGAAGAGTGGCCGCGCTGCGTGTGAGGTGCTTCGGTGTCCATCGGGGGCGAGCCTATCCGGCCGCCCCGGGACCCCGGAGGGGACCTCAGTTGTCGCGCTTCTCCTTGATCTTCGCGGCCTTGCCGCGGAGCTCACGGAGGTAGTACAGCTTGGCGCGGCGCACGTCACCGCGGGTGACGAGCTCGATCTTCTCGAAGATCGGGGAGTGGACCGGGAAGGTACGCTCCACGCCGACGCTGAAGGAGACCTTGCGAACGGTGAAGGTCTCGGACACACCGGCGCCCTGGCGGCGGATGACGACACCCTTGAACTGCTGGATACGGGAGCGGTTGCCCTCGATCACGCGGACGTGCACGTTGATCGTGTCACCCGGGCGGAAGGCCGGGACGTCCGAGCGGAGCGCGGCGGCGTTGACGCCATCGAGCAGGTGAGACATGTTCTTCGTCTGCTTTCTTCGCATGACGCCACAGGTCGCCGATGCGGGTTTCCGTAGAGAATTCGGGAGCCGTGGGACTCGGCGGACGACGGTCCCCCTGTGGCAGGGGCGTCCACGAGCACACAGCAGCCGCCTATTCTTCCACGGCTTGGGGCCTGCGCCAAAATCGGCCGTCGGGGGACGGCTTCCAGCCCAGGATGGAGAGGATCTCCCGGTCCTTCTTGTCGAAGGCGGAGGCCTCGCAGCGCTCGATCAGGTCGGGGCGGTTCCGCGCGGTCCGGCGGAAGGCCTCGTCCCGGCGCCAGCGGGCGATCTTCCCGTGGTGACCGCTGAGCAGCACCTCCGGGATGCCCCGGCCGCGCCACTCGGGGGGCTTCGTGTAGACGGGCCCCTCCAGCAGGTTGGCCATCTCGCCGGGGGCGAAGGAGTCGTCGCGGTGCGACTCGGCGTTGCCGAGCACCCCGGGCAGCAGCCGGGCCACTGCCTCGGTGACGACCAGTACGGCCGCCTCGCCGCCCGCCAGGACGTAGTCGCCGATGGAGACCTCGTACACCGGCATGCGCGTGGCGTACTCGTCCATGACGCGGCGGTCGATGCCCTCGTACCGGGCCGGCGTGAAGATCAGCCAGGGCCGCTCGGAGAGCTCGACGGCCAGTTCCTGGGTGAAGGGCCGGCCGCTGGGGGTGGGGACGACCATGACGGGCCCGTGCGCGCCCGCCTCGTAGCCGTCCGCCAGCGCCGCGTCCAGGGCCTCGCCCCACGGCTCGGTCTTCATGACCATGCCGGGGCCGCCGCCGTACGGGGTGTCGTCGACCGTGTTGTGCCGGTCGTACGTCCAGTCCCGCAGGTCGTGGACGTGTACGTCGAGCTGGCCGCGGGCGCGGGCCTTGCCGACGAGGGAGACGTTCAGCGGCTCCAGGTATTCGGGGAAGATCGTGACGACGTCGAGACGCATCAGGCTTCTTCCCCGGAGCCCTGGGAGTCCTCGTCCCGGGTCGAGTCGATGATCGCTTCGCGCTCGTCGATCAGCCCGGGCGGCGGGGTGATGACACAGCGCTGCTCCTCCAGGTCGATCTCGGCGACGATCTCCTCGACGAAGGGGATCATCACCTCGGAGCCGTCCGGCCGCTCGACGATGAAGAGGTCCTGCGAGGGCAGGTGCGAGATCTCGGTGATCCGGCCGATCTCGGTGCCGTCGGCGAGGACCACGTCCAGGTCCATCAGCTGGTGGTCGTAGTACTCGTCGGGCTCCTCCGGCAGCTCCGCCGGGTCCACGTCCGCGATCAGCAGGATGTTGCGCAGTGCCTCGGCACCGGTGCGGTCCTTGACGCCCTCGAAGCGGAGGAGCAGCCTCCCGCTGTGCACCCGGCCCGTCTCGATGGTCAGCGGTCCCGCCGACGCGGGTTCCGTCCGGAGTACGGCACCGGGGCTGAGCCGCAGCTCCGGCTCGTCCGTCCGCACCTCGACGGTGACCTCACCCTTGATCCCGTGGGCGCGGCCGATCCGCGCGACTACCAGCTCCACTGTGTGTCTCTCCTGTTCAGACGACGACGGGCCGGGGCGGGCACGTATGCCCTCCCCGGCCCGTGCCGGTGATCACTCTTGCAATGGACCCGGTCTCAGCGGACCTGGTCCACGTCGACGAGGTCGACGCGGATTCCCCGGCCGCCGATGGCGCCCACGACGGTACGCAGAGCACGCGCGGTGCGGCCGTTGCGGCCGATCACCTTGCCGAGGTCGTCGGGGTGGACCCGGACCTCGAGCACCTGCCCGCGGCGCAGGTTGCGCGAGGCGACCTGCACGTCGTCGGGGTTGTCCACAATGCCCTTCACGAGGTGCTCAAGAGCCTCCTCGAGCATGATCAGGCCTCGGTCGACTCGGCGGCGGCCTCAGCCTCGTCCGCCTTCTTGTCGGCCTTCTTGGCCTTCTGCGTGATGGCCTCGCCCTTGCCCTCGCCGATGCCCTCGAGGGCCTTGGCGAACTCGTCGAAGGAGCGACGCTTGCTCTCCTTCGTCTCCGGCTGCAGGAGCGGCGCGGGGGCGGGGAGACCCTTGTGGGCCTGCCAGTCACCGGTCAGCTTCAGGATGGCGAGCACAGCCTCGGTGGGCTGGGCGCCGACGGACAGCCAGTACTGCGCACGCTCGGCGTTGACCTCGATGCGCGACGGGTTGTAGGTCGGGTGGTAGATACCGATCTCTTCGATCGCGCGACCGTCCCGGCGGGTGCGGGCGTCGGCGACGACGATGCGGTAGTGCGGCTGGCGAATCTTGCCGAGGCGCTTGAGCTTGATCTTGACTGCCACTGGAGTGGTGTCTCCTGAACTTGACGTGGTTGGGCACATGAGATGCCACGTGGGGTTGCGGTACTCGGGTGCCCGATGGACGCGTCAGCCGGAGGAGAGAGGGGTCCTATGCGACTGTCGAGTACAGCTAGCCATTGTGCCATACGCCTGCGGCGGGATCGGCCGCGCGGGGTGGATCAACACCCCCGCCCTGCGGGCGCGGCTGGGCCCCGCCCCGGCCGCCGCGTGGTGGCGCGGTGCGCCATCACGCGGCCTGCCGCGGGTACCGCTACGCGAGCGTGAGCGTCCGTCGGAGGGGCGGTGACCCGGGCGGGGCGGTCAGGAGGCCGCCGCGATGGCCACCTCGGGGATGCGGAAGGGCTTCATGCAGCCGCCGCACACGATCGGCGCCTGGGCGAGCACGGAAGGGACCACGCGGACGTTGCGCCCGCAGTCACAGACCGCCTTGACGCGCACGCCGCCGCCGGAGGAGCCGTGCCGGGCGGCCGGTCCTCGGAAGCTGCGCTTGGTGTCGGCGGCCGTGGCGGCCGTGTGCGCCTTCAGCGCGCGCTGGAGCCGCTCCATGGTGGGGCGGTAGCGCCGCTTCGCCTCGGGATTGAGCGTGACCAGCGAGAAGCCGCTGCTGGCGTGCGGCTCTTCGGAGTGGTCCAGCCCCATCTCCTCGGCGATCGCGAGGAATCTGCGGTTGTGGTAGCGGCCGGCGCGCGAGGTGTCGCGGACTCCGCGGGCGGCGGCGATGCCGTGGACTGCCTCGTGCAGCAGTCGCTCGAAGGAGAGCTCGGCGCCGCAGGCGGACGAGGACTCTCCGATCAGGGACTCGGGCGCGGCAAGGTCAGGCAGCTCGGGGTGGTACCGCTGAATATCGGCCCACGCCTGCGCCAGCTCTGCGGCGAGAACAGGGGGTGTCGTGCTCACGTCGTGACAACGAGCCGAGGTGCCCCGGTGTTCCGATTCCGGGCCATTCCAAATTTTTTGCACGTACCAGTCAGTTCAGTCTCATGCGTCCTGAGGAGGACGGGTGCGTCGATCTCAGGAGGAGTCGGTACGTAACGTCGACCGATAAGCATCAGCCCCGGCGCGCGGCACAGGCCGCACGCCGGGGCATGGGAGCCGCTCAGTAGGAGCGCGCGACGATCGCGAGGGTGCCGGGGGCGTCGTCCGCCTCCGGAACCGACCCGTCGGCGGCGATCAGGCAGCGCACGGAGACGGCCTGCTCGGCCAGCTTCGCCTCGCCCTCCGGACCGAGGTCCGCCCACGGGATCCGTGCCCAGCCGCCGGCGATGGCGGCCTCGGCGGCCTCCTCGATCGTCGAGACGTCCGAGGTACGGGCCTCACGGCGCTCGCGGGACTCGCGCAGCAGCTGCGCCTGGTCCTCGTCCAGCACCTTGGGCAGCAGGTCGGCGAGCGCGTCGATCTGCACCGGGGTCTTCCCGCCCGGGATCCGGCGGGCCAGCATCGCGGTGCCGGCCTCCAGGTCGCGGGGGCCGATCTCGATGCGGACCGGTACGCCCTTGAGCTCCCAGTCCACGGCGCGGCGGCCGAAGGGGGTGTCCACGCGGTCGTCGACCTGCACGCGGATGCCGGCGGCCTTCAGCTGGGCACCGAGCTCGCGGACCTTCGCGACGGCCTCGTCGCCCTTGATCGCCATGACGACGACCTGGACGTGGGCCAGCCGCGGCGGGACCCGCAGGCCGTTGTCGTCGCCGTGGGACATGATCAGACCGCCGACCATGCGGGTCGAGACGCCCCACGAGGTCTGCCAGACGAGCTCCTGCTTGCCTTCCTTCGACAGGTACTGGGTGTTGAAGGCCTTGGCGAAGTTGGTGCCGAGCTCGTGGCTCGTGCCCAGCTGCAGGGCCTTGCCGTCGCCCATCATGCCCTCGAGGGTGAGGGTGTTGATGGCGCCGGCGAAGCGCTCCTTGGCGGTCTTGCGGCCGAGCACGACGTCGATGCCGAGCACGTTCGTCATGAAGTCGCCGTAGACGTCGCGGTGGATCCGGGCGGCGTAGTCGCGGGCTTCCTCGTACGTGGCGTGGGCCGTGTGGCCCTCCTGCCAGAGGAACTCGCTCGTCCGGAGGAACACGCGCGGGCGCATCTCCCAGCGGACCACGTTGGCCCACTGGTTGATCAGCAGGGGCAGGTCGCGGTAGCTCTGGACCCACTTGGAGAAGTAGTCGTTGATGATCGTCTCGGAGGTGGGCCGGACGACGACCGGCTCTTCCAGCTCCTTGCCGCCGCCGTGCGTGACGACCGCGAGCTCGGGGGCGAAGCCCTCGACGTGCTCGGCTTCCTTCGTCAGGTACGACTGCGGGATGAAGAGCGGGAAGTACGCGTTCTGGGCGCCCGCGTCCTTGATGCGCGCGTCCATCTCCTGCTGCATCCGCTCCCACAGGCCGTAGCCGTACGGTCGGATGACCATGGTGCCGCGGACCGGACCGTTGTCGGCCAGCTCGGCCTTGTTGATCAGATCCTGGTACCAGCGGGGGAAATCCTCCGCCTGCGGGGTGAGAACGGGTGCCTTTGCCATGGCGCGAATGGTACGGCGCCCGGCGCTCGATGCGTGAATCGGGTGGCACGCTCCTCTGGACGCGGGGGCCGATGGGGAGTTCTCTGTCAACGGGGGCAAGGGGGCGACATGGAATCAGGAGCGCTCTTTCGATGACACCGACGCCGACGGCGACGCTCGTCGCCCGGGACTGGGCGGAGATCCAGGAACGGATGCTGGTACCGCTGTACGAGGCGGTCTACGACCGGCTGGAGATCGGGCCGGGTGACCGGCTGCTGGGCCTCGACTGCGGGGCCGGGCTGCCGCTGCTGCTCGCGGCCGGGCGGGGAGCCGCGGCCACGGGCGTGGAGGCGGATCCGGCACGGCGGGCGCTGGCCCGTGAGCGGCTGCTGGAGGTGCTGCCCGCTCCGCCGGCGGCACCGATGGCGTCCCGCCCGTACGACGCCCTGCTGGCCTTCTCCCCCGCCCCGGCGGCGCTGGCCCGGGCACTGCCCGCGGTCCGGCGCGGTGGGGCGGTGGTGCTGGCCGACTGGGGGCCGGCGGAACGGTGCACGGTGCCGGCGGTCCTGGGCGGCGGGCCCGCGCCCCGGGACCTGGACGCGCTCGTGGAGCGGGCCGGGCTGCGGCCGGACGGGTCGGGGCGGGTGTTCTGCCCGTTCGGGTACGCGGACGTGGACAGCGCCGTGCGCGGGCTGCTGTCGACGGGGCTCTTCGACGGCGCGGCCGATCCCGCGCTCGCGGAGAAGGAACTGGCCGAGGCCCTTCACCCGTTCGAGCGACCCGACGGAGCCGTGTGGCTGCCGAACATCTTCCGGTATGTGATCGCCCGGGTGGCGTAACCCGGCGGCCCCTTCAGTCCGTGCCGTGGCCCTTCGTCAGGCGCGGGATCCCGGCGGCCTCGTACGCGGCCGCCTCGTCCAGGGTCTCGGCGGCGAGCAGCGCCTCGGCGAGGGCGTCGAGTTTCGGCCGGTGCTCGCGCAGCAGGCGGCAGGCCTCCTCGTAGCACTCGTCCACGATCCGCCGCATCTCGTGGTCGACCGCGTCGAGGGTGGCGGGGGCCGCGGACAGGCCGTAAGGGCCCTGGCCGTCGGCGGGGATGGCGGTGAGCTTGCCGACGCGGTTGCTCATGCCCCAGCGCCCGACCATGCCGCGGACGATGTTGGTGACCTGTTCGAGGTCGTTCTCGGCGCCCGTGGTGACCACGTCGTAGACGGTGTGCTCGGCGGCCATGCCGCCCAGCGCGCCGATGATGCGGCCGCGGAGGTACTCCTCGGTGTACGCGTACCGGTCCGCGTCCGGGGTCGAGAGGGTGACGCCGAGCGCGCGGCCCCGGGGGACGATGGTGATCTTGCGGACCGGGTCGGCGCCGGGCTGGAGCATGCCCAGCAGGGCGTGGCCGCTCTCGTGGTAGGCCGTACGGCGGCGCTCCTCCAGCGGCATGACCAAGGACCGTTCCGCGCCGAGCTGGACCTTCTCCAGGGCGTCGGACAGGTCGGACTGGGTGACCTGGTCCTGCTGCCGTTTGACGGCCAGCAGCGCGGCCTCGTTGGCCAGGTTGGCCAGTTCGGCGCCGGTCATCCCGGGAGTGGTACGGGCCACCTGGGCCAGGTCGACGCTCTCGGCGAGCGGGATGTCCCGGGTGTGGATGCGCAGGATGGCCTCGCGGCCGCCGCGGTCGGGCGGGGAGACGACCACGATGCGGTCGAAGCGGCCGGGGCGGGTCAGGGCCGGGTCCAGCACGTCCGCCCGGTTCGTGGCGGCCAGGACGACGACGCCCTCCGAACCCGAGAAGCCGTCCATCTCGGTCAGGATCTGATTCAGCGTCTGCTCGCGCTCGTCGTGGCCGCCCATCGCCGCGCCGCCGCCCCGCACGCGGCCGATGGTGTCGATCTCGTCGATGAAGATGATCGCCGGGGCCACCTTGCGCGCCTCGGTGAACAGTTCGCGGACCCGGGAGGCCCCCACGCCGACGATCATCTCGATGAACTCGGAGGCGGAGGCGGAGAAGAACGGGACCCCGGCCTCGCCCGCGACCGCCCGCGCGAGCAGGGTCTTGCCGGTGCCGGGCGGTCCGGACAGCAGGACCCCGCCGGGCATCCGGGCGCCCATCCTCCGGTACTCCTGCGGGTTCTTGAGGAAGTCGACGACGTCGTTGAGCTCTCCCGCGACCTCGTCGATGCCCGCCACGTCCGCGAAGGTGGTGCGCGGGGCGCCCGCCACCAGCTCCACCGGCTTGGGCGGGGCCTTGCGGCCCAGCGCGCCCATGCCGCCCATCCCGGCGCTCATGCGGCGGGAGATGAAGACCCACAGCAGGACCAGCAGCAGTATCGGGGCGAGGGAGAGCAGCAGGTTGGCCAGGAAACTGCGCTGCACGACGACCGGGGAGGCCGTCACGGTCACGTTCTGCTTGGTGAGCTCGGCCCACAGGTCGTCGTCGGCGAAGGCCGGCCGCTGGCTGACGAATTTGGTGTAGTCGCCCTTGTCCCCGTCGGGCAGCGGCTGCTCGGTCTTCAGCTGGCCCTGGATGGCGTCGCCCTTGGCGTAGATCTTCGAGACGTTGCCGTTCGCGACCTGCTTGCTGAACTCGGTGTACGAGATCGTCGGCTCGTCGCCCTCGTTGAAGTAGGACAGCACCAGGTTGGTGATCAGGTAGACGATCAGGGCGGCGAGGATCAGCCACCGCCAGCCCGGCATCCGCTTCTTCGGCGCGGGGGCGGGTGGCGCGCCCTCCGAACGCCAGGGCGTATCGGCCCGGTCGCGCGGCGGTACGGGGCTGGGGCTGGGCACGGGCGCCTCCTTCGGCCATCCTCCCGGCCGACCATAAGCGACAAATCCACCCACTGCCCGCGCAGAAGCAGAAGGCCCCGGCTGTGTGAACACAGCCGGGGCCAACGCTCGCGTACCCGCGTGCGTCCTACTTCATGAACTTCTTGAACTCGTCCGGAAGGTCGAAGTCCTGACCCGGCTGGCCCCCGCCCGCCGGAAGGCCGAAGGGGCTGCCGCCGGCCGCGGGCTCGATCGCCTGCGGGCCCTGCTCGCGGCGGGCCGCAGCTGCGGCCTCCTCTTCCTTGCGCTTCATCGGGTTGCCGCTCTTGCGCTTGCCCTTGGCCTGCTTGACCTGCTTCTTCTGCCGGCCGGGGCCGCCGCCCATCCCGGGGATGCCGGGCATCCCGGGCATGCCGCCGCCCTGAGCCATGCGGGACATCATCTTGCGGGCGTCGAAGAACCGCTCCACGAGCGACTTGACGGCGCTGACCTCGGTGCCGGAGCCCTTGGCGATACGGGCACGGCGCGAGCCGTTGATGATCGTCGGGTCCTGGCGCTCGGCCGGGGTCATCGACTTGATGATCGCGGCGGTGCGGTCCACGTCGCGCTCGTCGATGTTGTTGATCTGGTCCTTGATCTGACCCATGCCGGGGAGCATGCCGAGGAGCTTGGAGATGGAGCCCATCTTGCGGACCTGCTCCATCTGGGCCAGGAAGTCGTCGAGCGTGAACTCCTTGGGACCCTTGGCGAGCTTGGCCGCCATCTTCTCGGCCTCGGCCTGCGAGAAGGTCTTCTCGGCCTGCTCGATGAGGGTGAGCATGTCACCCATGTCGAGGATCCGGCCCGCCATGCGGTCCGGGTGGAAGGCGTCGAACTCGTCGAGCTTCTCGCCGTTCGAGGCGAACATGATCTGCTTGCCGGTGACGTGCGCGATGGAGAGCGCGGCACCGCCCCGGGCGTCGCCGTCGAGCTTGGAGAGCACGACGCCGTCGAAGCCGACGCCGTCACGGAAGGCCTCGGCGGTGTTGACCGCGTCCTGGCCGATCATGGCGTCGACGACGAAGAGGATCTCGTCGGGGCTGACGGCGTCGCGGATGTCCGCGGCCTGCTGCATCAGCTCGGCGTCGATGCCGAGGCGGCCGGCGGTGTCGACGATGACGATGTCGTGCTGCTTGGTGCGCGCGTACTCGACGGAGTCCTTCGCGACCTGGACCGGGTCGCCGACGCCGTTGCCGGGCTGGGGCCCGTAGAACGCGACGCCCGCGCGGTCCGCGACGACGGAGAGCTGGTTGACGGCGTTGGGGCGCTGGAGGTCGCACGCGACGAGGAGCGGGGTGTGGCCCTGCCCCTTGAGCCAGAGGCCGAGCTTTCCGGCGAGGGTGGTCTTACCGGCACCCTGGAGACCGGCCAGCATGATCACGGTGGGGGCGGTCTTGGCGAAGCGCAGCCGCCGGGTCTCGCCACCGAGGATCGTCACGAGCTCGTCGTTGACGATCTTGAGGACCTGCTGGCCGGGGTTCAGCGCCTTGCTGACCTCCTCGCCGCGGGCCCTCTCCTTGACGTTCGCGATGAAGGAGCGGACGACCGGGAGGGCGACGTCGGCCTCGAGGAGGGCGATACGGATTTCCCGGGCCGCGGAGTCGATGTCAGCCTCGGACAGCCGGCCTTTGCCGCGCAGGCCCTTGAAGGTATTCGCCAAGCGGTCGGAGAGCGTATCGAACACGGTGGTCGCGATTCCTCGGGTCGGGGGCGTTGTGGTCGTCCCCCAGGGTATCGGGCCGCGCCACCGGCCCGGCCCTGCGGGCGGCATTCCCCTCCCCGCCCCTTCCCGAAACCGGGGCGCTGACCCGGCGCCCCCGGCGCCTGCGGCGCGGCCGAGCCGGGCTCCGCCCGAGCTCCTGGGGCTCCGCTCCAGACCCCGCGCCTCAAACGCCGGCGAGGCTGGTTCGTGCCTTGGGCTGACATTTTCCTGCGGACGACATCAGCCAAAATCCAGCCTCGCCGGCGTTTGAGCCCCCGGCAACGGCGCCGCAGGGGCTACGACAGGGCCGCCTGCACCGAGCCCGCCAATGCGGCGGCCTCCCGGGGAGACAGGGGTTTGCCGTCGCCGTCGACCACGTACACGGTGTCCACCGCGTTGGCGCCCAGCGTCGAGACGTGCGCGCTCCGGACGCGAACCCCGCCGGCCTCCAGCGCACGGCCCACCCGGTGGAGCAGCCCTACCGCGTCGGGAGCCCGCACCTCCAGGACCGTGGCCAGCGCGGACACGTCCGCGACCACCACGACCCGGGGCGGCGGCGGGACCACCCCGCGCCGGCGCGGGTACGCCGCCTCGCGGTCCGCCAGCTTCGCCGGGACGTCCAGCGAGCCGTCCAGGGCGCGGATCAGGTCGGTGCGCAGCCGGGCGGCCTCCGGCAGCGCCCCGTACTCCGCGGCCACCCGCCAGCGCAGCACCAGGACCTCCCCCAGCAGGTCCGGGAGCTCCATGGACCGCAGGTCGGCCGCGCGGACGGTGAGCCGGTGCAGGGCCAGCACCCCGGCCACGGCCGGGAGGACTCCCGGCTGGTCGGGGACGGCCACGACGAGTTCCACGCCGACCGCGTCCTCCTCGTGGCGGGCGTGGAGCGCGAGCACCGGCTCCCCGGTGCGCAGCGCCTCCACCGCCAGACGTTCCTGCTCGGTCGTCGGGATCTCCGGCTCGCGCGCCGCCGGGGCCGTGCCGCGCAGCACGGCGGCGACCCGCGCGACGAGGTCCGCGACCAGCGATCCCCGCCAGGCGCTCCACGCGGCCGGCCCGGTGGCCAGGGCGTCCGCCTCCGTCAGGGCGTGCAGTACCTCCAGCGTGCCCACCGACCCCACGGCCTCGGCGACCGCGCGGACGGTCGCCGGGTCGTCCAGGTCGCGCCGGGTCGCGGTGTCGATCAGCAGCAGGTGGTGCCGTACGAGCGTCCCCAGCACGTCGATGTCCCGGGCGTCGAAGCCGACCCGTACGGCGACGTCGCGCGCGATCGTCTCGCCCGCCACGGAGTGGTCGCCCGGCCAGCCCTTGCCGATGTCGTGCAGGAGGGCGGCCATCAGGAGCAGGTCGGGGCGGCCGACCCGGCGGGTGAGAGCCGAGGCCCGCACCGCCGTCTCGATGAGGTGGCGGTCCACCGTCCAGGTGTGGACGGGGTTGCGCTGCGGGCGGCACCGTACCCGTTCCCAGTCGGGCAGCAGCCGTGTGATGAGGCCTTCCGCCTCCATGGCCTCCCAGACGGCGATGGTCGGCTCGCCCGCGCCCAGCAGGGTGAGCAGCTGTTCCCGGGCCTCGGCCGGCCACGGCACCGGCAGCGGCTTCGCCTGGAGCGCGAGCCTGCGCAGGGCGTGCAGGGACACGGGGAGTCCGGCCTGCGCGGCGGCCGCGCCGAACCGCAGCGGCAGTACGGGATCCCGGTCGGGCCGCGCGGCCAGGGCCAGTACGGCCTCGCCGTCGGACTCCACGACCCCCTCGGCCAGGGGAGCCCGCTCGACGGCGGGCGCTCCGCGGGTGCCGAGGAGCCCCCGCAGCCTCGGCTTGGCCGCGCGGGCCCGCAGGACCCGGCCGACCTCCCGCCAGGTCACGTCGCCGGCGTACGCGACGACCCGCGCGGCCTCGTAGACCTCGCGCAGCAGCGCGTCCGCGTCGAGCAGCCCGAGCTGGGCCGCGACCTGGTCCTGCTCCTGGAGCGAGAGCCGGTCGGTGGCCCGGCCCGTCACCAGGTGCAGGGCGTCCCGCGCGTCCAGGAGCCGGCGCCGGGCGTCGGCGAGGCCCTCGCGGGGGGCGTCGGCCAGCCAGGACGCCGCCACCGCCCGCAGCGCGGTGACGTCCCGGAGCCCGCCGCGGGCCTCCTTGAGGTCGGGTTCGAGCAGGAAGCGCAGCTCTCCGGCCCGCTCGGCCCGGTCCCGGCACAGGGCGTGCAGCTGCGGGAGCCGTTTGGCCGCCTGGTTGCGCCAGTCGGCCAGTACGGAGGTCCGCAGGCCGGCGAGGAGGCCGGCGTCGCCCGCGACCGGCCGGGCGTCCAGCAGTCCGAGGTGCACCTTGAGGTCCTCGGCGGCGGTCTTGCGGGCCTCGCCCGGGGTCCGTACCGAGTGGTCGAGGGCCAGGCCCAGGTCCCACACCGGGTACCAGAGGCGGTCGGCCAGCGCGCTCAGGGCCCGCGGCTCGGCCTTGCCGTCGTGCAGCAGCACCAGGTCGAGGTCGCTGCGCGGGGAGAGTTCGCTGCGCCCGTAGCCTCCGACGGCCACCAGGGCGGCGCCGCGTACGCCCGTCTCCTGTACGGCGGTCGTGAACAGGGCGGTCAGCCATGCGTCGGTCAGCCCGGCCAGGGCGGAACGCCGCGAAGGCCCGGACCGCGACTCCTCCTGGAGGAGTCGCAGCCGGGCCGCGGCGTATCCGCTGGGTCCCGAGTCGGCCGTGTGGTCCGTGTTCTCTTCGACGCTCGTCACCCAGAGGCTCCCGTCAGTTAGGACCTGTCCGGTCGGCCAGGCCGGGCGAGCGGGGCCTGGCACGCCCGCTCGCCGCGTTGTCGTCGGTCACCGACGTCCCCCAGCTACCGCTGGGAGGTGCCCCCACCGCGTCGATTCCCTCCTCCGCCTTGCGAGCGCACGCACCAGACCCCGCTCGCTTATCCGGCCTGACCGACCGGAAAGGTCCTACAGCGCGTCAGCGCCGCGTTCGCCGGTGCGGACCCGGACCACCGAGTCCACGGGGACGCTCCACACCTTGCCGTCGCCGATCTTGCCGGTGGCGGCGGCGCTCACGATGACCCGGATCACCTCGTCGGCGTCGGCGTCCTCGACGAGTACCTCGATACGGATCTTGGGTACGAGGTCCACGGTGTACTCGGCGCCGCGGTAGACCTCGGTGTGGCCGCGCTGGCGGCCATAGCCGCTGGCCTCGGTGACCGTGAGCCCCTGGACTCCGAAGGTCTGGAGGGCTTCCTTGATCTCGTCCAGCTTGTGGGGCTTGACGATCGCGGTGATCAGCTTCATGCGTCAACCTTCTTGCTCGCGGCGGCAGCGGGGGCGGTGGGGACGGCGGTGCTCCGCGAGGAGGATCCGCCGCCGGCTCCGCTGAAGTCGTAGGCCGTCTCGGCGTGCTCGACCTGGTCGATGCCGGAGACCTCGTCGTCCTCGGTGACCCGCATCCCGATCGTCTTGTCGAGGAGGAAGGCGAGCAGCGCGGACGTCACGAGAGAGTAGGCGAGGACAGCGAAGACTCCGATGGCCTGCTTGCCGAGCTGCTCCAGGCCGCCGCCGTAGAAGAGGCCGGCGACGTCGGACTGGACCCCGCCGGTGGCGAAGAGGCCCACCAGCAGGGAGCCGACGACACCGCCGACGAGGTGGACGCCGACGACGTCGAGGGAGTCGTCGAAGCCGAACTTGTACTTGAGGCCCACCGCCATGGCGCAGAGCAGACCGGCGATGGCGCCGACGGCGATCGCGCCGAGCGGGCTGACCGCGCCGCCGGAGGGGGTGATGGCCACGAGGCCGGCGACCGCGCCGGAGGCGGCGCCGAGGGTGGTGAAGGAGCCGTGGCGCAGCTTCTCGTAGCCGAGCCAGGCGAGCATGGCGGCGGCGGTGGCGACCTGGGTGTTGACGAACATGACCGCGCCGACGCCGTCGTCGTTGCCGAGCCAGGAGCCCGCGTTGAAGCCGAACCAGCCGAACCAGAGCAGACCGGCGCCCAGCATCACCAGCGGGAGGCTGTGCGGGCGCATCGGGTCCTTCTTGAAGCCGACGCGCTTGCCGATGACGAGGATCACGCCGAGGGCGGCGGCGCCGGCGTTGATGTGGACGGCGGTGCCGCCCGCGAAGTCGATGACGCCGAGCTCGAAGAGCCAGCCGCCGGCGCCCCAGACCCAGTGGGCGACGGGGAAGTAGACGACGGTGACCCACAGGGCGGTGAACAGGGCCCAGGCGCTGAACTTCACGCGGTCGGCGAGGGCGCCGCTGATCAGGGCCGGGGTGATGACGGCGAACATCAGCTGGAAGACGGCGAAGACGTAGACCGGGATGGTGTAGCCGTCCCAGAGCTCGGTGATGCCGATGCCGCTGAGGCCCACGTAGTCGGAGTTCCAGCCGATGAGGGAGCCGGAGTCGGTGCCGAAGGCGAGGCTGAAGCCGTAGAGGACCCAGAGGATCGTGACGATCCCGAGGCTGATGAAGCTCATCATCAGCATGTTGAGGCTGCTCTTGACGCGGACCATGCCTCCGTAGAAGAAGGCGAGTCCCGGGGTCATCAGCATGACCAGGGCGGAGCAGATGAGCATGAACCCGGTGTTCGCGGCAGACAGCGTCGGGGCGTCTGCCGCGAGGGTCGTGATGGCTGATGCCATCGGCGTCTCCTCGTCGTCGGTACGTTCGCGTGCGGGCGATCGTGAAAACCTGAGCGGCGCTAAGGGGTCCGGCCCGGTGGGGGGCTGGCCGGGACTGGCCGGTTAATGCCCCTGAGATTCGCGCAGGCCGGTTTCCGGCGGCGCCGCTCGGTGTTTCGCGCCCGTGACGAAGAGGTCGTGCGTGTTACGCGTCCATGAACGAGTGGTTCATGTGAACCGGCCGCGGCTGTGACCCGGAGTCCTGGCTGGGGGAGCCTGATCGGGCTTCACGGGGTGACTGCCGCGGCCGGGGTCTGGGGGCGGCCGCCCGGGCCGCTAGACGGCCTCCGCGGCTTCGGGGAGCCGGGAGGCGAGGATGTCGGTGAGCCGGACCACGTCGGCGACGTCACCGTACTCACGGGCGGCGGTGTCGACGGTCTTGCGCAGGCGCGTGTTCACCCGTTCGGACCGAACCTTTCCCGCCACGTCGAGGGCCCGGCCGACGAGGACGGTGGCCTGCTCGGGCTCGCGCTGGAGCAGGTGCACGGTGGCCATGCCGATGAGGTTGAGGGCGTAGGAGCGCTGGTGCTCCTCGTCCTCCTCGAAGAGTGCGACGGCCTTCTCCATGACGGGTTCGGCAAGGGAGGCGTACGTGGGGCTGCGCCCGGCGACGTAGGCCAGATCGCGGTACGAGTGCGAGTTCTCGCCGTTCAGCTCGGCCTCGGAGAAGAACCGGATCCAGTCGGGCTCGGGCTCGCCCCCGATGCCGACGTCGCCGAAGGTGTCCTCGGCCATCCGCACCGCCCGCTTGCAGCGGCTGGGCTGCCCCATGTTGGCGTAGGCGCGGGCCTCCATCGCATACAGCATGGCCTGGGTGCGCGGGCCGGCGCAGTCGCGGCTGCCGTACTGCGCGAGGTGGATGAGTTCCAGCGCGTCCTCGGGGCGGCCCAGGTGGATCATCTGGCGGCTCATGCCGGAGAGGATGTACGAGCCGAGCGGCTTGTCCCCGGCTTCCTTCGCGGCGTGCAGCGCGAGGACGAAGTACTTCTGCGCGGTGGGGTGCAGGCCGATGTCGTAGCTCATCCAGCCGGCCAGTTCGGCGAGTTCCGCGGCGACCTTGAAGAGCCGCTTCATGACGGGGGCCGGGTGGTTCTCCTGGAGCAGGTCGGTGACCTCGTGGAGCTGGCCCACGACGGCCTTGCGGCGCAGTCCGCCACCGCACTGGGCGTCCCACTGGCGGAACATCACGGTGGTGGCGTCGAGGAGGCCGAGCTCGGGCTCGGAGAGCCGGGGCGGGCGGTGGCCGCCGAGGGCCCCCGCCGACCCCACCGCGCGCGGTCCCGGGTCGGCGGCCGGGGCCGGGACGAGCCAGCGCTGCATGGGCTCGATCAGGGCGGGGCCGGCGGAGAGGGCGAGCGAGGTCCCGAGGAAGCCGCGGCGGGCCAGCATCAGGTCGCTGCGGGAGAACTCGCCGAGCAGCTCGACGGTCTGCGGGCCGGCCCAGGGCAGGTCGACGCCGGAGACCGAGGGGGTCTGGTGGGCGGTGCGCAGGCCGAGCTGCTCGATGGCGACGACGGAGCCGAAGCGTTCGGAGAACAGCTCGGAGAGGATCCGCGGGACGGGCTCGCGGGGCTGTTCGCCGTCGAGCCAGCGGCGCACCCGGGAGGTGTCCGTGCTGATGTGGTGGGCGCCCATCTGTCGGGCGCGGCGGTTGACCTGGCGGGCGAGCTCGCCCTTCGACCAACCGCTGCGGACGAACCATGACGTCAGCTGATCATTGCGGTCAGCACATTCGTCGCTCGTTCCGCTTGCGTCGTTGCCGCTCACTGGAACGCCCCCATCCGCTCAGCATCTTCCACACGAAACCCTGGCGGAGGCGGCGAGCGCCGCCACGGACCTTCACGAGTCCTTCACGCATTGCCTCCGGCATACCCACGGACGGGTCTGCCTTCGGGGTTCGTGTACCGAAAGTAATCCTACGATCACCCCTCCGGCGAGGTCGATCCCCGAATCGCCACCATTCGCCACCCCTTCGAATGAACTCGCCACCCGCCAGGCGCGATTCACTTGACACAAGGCGAAAACGGATCGGTTGGACTGGAGTGCGCCAGGGGCGCACGCGGCGAGGAGTGCGCCGGACAGCCGGTCCCGCCGAGGTCGTAACCACCGGAGCGTCCGACCCGTTGGAGGGGGCATGGGCATGGGCTTCACGATCGGCGGCAGCCGCGGCACCAAGGAGTTCCGTTCCGGCACCCGGCGCCGCGGCCGGACCTCGGAGTGCACGGCGGTGGCGGAGTACACGGGGCTGTGGGGCTGGGACGTGGTCCCCGGCGCCCGCGCCGCGGCGCCCGCCCGCGACTGCTCCTGCGGGGACGGCGAGTGCGCCGCCCCCGGGGCGCATCCGCTGCCCTTCGCCCCCACCGTCAAGGCGGGGGCCACCCTGGACGAGGTCACCGAGGCCTGGGGCGATTACCCGGGCGCCGCGGTACTGCTGCCCGTGGGCCGCTCCTTCGACGTCATCGAGGTGGCCGAGGAGGCCGGGCGGCGCGCGCTGGTCCGGCTGGAGCGGATGGGCCTGCCGCTCGGGCCGGTCGTCGTGACCGGGGACGGCCGGGCGCAGTTCTTCGTGGCGCCGGGCGCGGCGGCCGAACTGCCGCAGCTGCTGTACCGGATGGGCTGGGACGACGCCGACCTCGACCTGCGGGCCCTGGGCGAGGGGGCGTACGTCACGGCCCCGCCCTCCGACCGGGCCGGGCTGGGCCAGGTCTGCTGGCTGCGCCCGCCCGCGCTCGACTCCGCCGGCGGCCCGCCGCAGGCGCGGCTGCTGCTGGGCACCCTCGCCTACATCTGCCACCGCTTCCGCGGCTAGGCCCCGTCCGGCCGCCCGTAGAGCCCCGTACGCCGGTGCCCCCGCCTTCCAGCTGGAGGACGGGGGCACCGGTGTACGTACGGACCGCGGTCAGTCGCCGATCAGGGCGTCCACGAACGCCTCCGGCTCGAAGGGCGCCAGGTCGTCCGGGCCCTCGCCGAGGCCGACGAGCTTGACGGGGACGCCGAGCGCGCGCTGGACGGCGACGACGATGCCGCCCTTGGCGGTGCCGTCGAGCTTGGTCAGGACGATGCCGGTGATGTCCACGACCTCCGCGAAGACGCGCGCCTGGGTCAGGCCGTTCTGCCCGGTGGTGGCGTCCAGGACGAGCAGGATCTCGTCCAGCGGGCCGTGCTTCTCCACGACGCGCTTGACCTTGCCGAGCTCGTCCATGAGGCCGGTCTTGGTGTGCAGGCGGCCCGCGGTGTCGATGAGCACCACGTCGGCGCCCTCGGCGATGCCTTCCTTGACCGCGTCGTAGGCGATCGAGGCGGGGTCGCCGCCCTCGGGGCCGCGTACGGTACGGGCGCCCACGCGCTCGCCCCAGGTCTGCAGCTGGTCGGCGGCCGCCGCGCGGAAGGTGTCGGCCGCGCCGAGCACCACGCTGCGGCCGTCGGCGACGAGCACACGGGCCAGCTTGCCGGTGGTGGTGGTCTTGCCCGTGCCGTTGACACCGACGACCATGATCACGCCGGGGGTGTCCTCGCCGCTCTCCGTCTTCACGGTGCGGTCGAAGTCGGTGCCGACCAGGGTCAGCAGCTCCTCCTTGAGCAGGGCGCGCAGGTCCGCGGGGGTGCGGGTGCCGAGCACCTTGACCCGCTCGCGGAGCCGGTCGACCAGCTCCTGGGTCGGTACGACACCGACGTCGGCGACGAGGAGGGTCTCCTCGATCTCCTCCCAGGTGTCCTCGTCGAGGTGCTCCCGGGAGAGCAGCGTGAGCAGCCCCTTGCCGAGGGAGTTCTGCGACCGGGCGAGGCGCGCGCGCAGCCGGACCAGGCGGCCGGCGGTGGGCTCGGGGATCTCGATCGCGGGCGCGGGCGGCGCCTCGACGACCGGGTCCTCGGCCGCGACGGGGGATTCGAGGGCGGTCTCCGCGTCGGGGAGGGCGACCTCCTCGATGGTGCGGCGCGGCTCTTCCGCCGTCTCTACGGAGTCCTCCCCCACCTGCGGTTCGGCGGGCGGGGCAGTGATGGTCGGCGTGCTCGACGGTGCCGAGGGCGGCAGCTGCTTCTTCTTGCGGCTGCCGACCACGAGCCCGCTGATCACGCCGACCGCGACCAGGGCGATGACTACAGCAAGGATGAGGATGTCCATAACCCACCCAGTATCGGCCACAGCCGCCCCGAACCCCGGACCTTGGACGTTGTCACCGGACCGTAAGCCGTAATTTGTACTTTTAGCGGCAAATCCTCGATGATGGGCGACTTCCCTCCACGCCCTCCCCCACGGAGTACCGCATGCCTGCCGAAGAGACCGCGATCGAGACCCGCGGCCTGGAGCCCGTCCCGGACGGCGAGCGCGGCGGCCGGGTCCGCGAGCTCGTCCCCACCTGGGTGGCCGCCAACATCAGCGTGCTGCTGCTGACCATGGGCGCGGGCCTGGTGATCTTCAACAAGCTCAACATCTGGCAGGTGCTGGTCGTCGCGGTCGCCGCGCCGGTCGTCTCGTACGGGATCGTCGGCCTGATCTCGATCGCCGGCAAGCGCGGCGGCGCCCCGGGCATGGCACTCTCGCGAGCCGTGTTCGGGCAGCGCGGCAACCTCTTCCCGGGCGCGCTGATCTGGGTGGCCCGGTGGGGCTGGGAGACCATCAACGCGGTCAGTGGCGCCTACGCCGTCCTGACCGTGCTCGACCTGCTCTTCGGCGTCGAGAGCAGCACCGCCCTCATCGTCGTCACGCTGCTGTTCTTCGTGGGCTGCACCTTCGTGGTCTCGGGCCTCGGCATCAACGCGCTGCGCGTCTGCTCCACGTGGTCGACGTACCTCTTCGGCGCCTTCAGCGTGCTCGTCCTCGGGTACCTGGTGTTCACCACCGACTGGTCCGCCGTCTTCGGCAAGCCGGCCGGCTCCACCGCGATGATGATCGCGGGCATCGGCACCATCGCGGCCGGCGGCATCAGCTGGGTGCCGTCCGGTCCCGACTTCACGCGCTACCTGCCCCGTACCGCCTCCTCCAAGGCCATGGTCGGCGCGACGATCGGCGGCGCCGGCGTGGTCGTGCTCCCGATGGTCCTGATGGGCGCGGTCATGGCCGTCGGCACCCCGGACCTGGCCACCGCCCAGGACCCGGTCTCCTTCATCGGGGAGCTGCTGCCGACCTGGATCGCGGTCCCGTACCTGCTCATCGCGCTCGTCGGCATGCTGCTGATCAACTCGATGTCCATGTACTCGGCCGGCTTCACCGCGCAGACCCTCGGCATCAAGGTCCCGCGCGCATGGGCGGTCAGCGTCAACGCCGTCATCAGCCTGGTCTTCGGCTTCCTGCTGATGGTGGTCGCGACCAGCTTCTTCGGCTCCTTCATCTCCTTCCTGACCCTGCTGGCCGTGGCCTTCTCCGCGTGGATCGGCGTCTTCGGCGTGGACATGATGCGCCGTACGACGTACGACGGCCCCGCGCTGCTGGACACCACCCGGACGAGCGCCTACTGGTACAAGGGCGGCTTCGCCTGGCAGGCCATGACCGCGTGGGCCCTCGCCCTGGTCGTCGGCCTGCTGTTCACCAAGGTGGACTGGTTCGCCGGACCGCTCGCCACCACCTGGATCGGGCAGAACGGCCTCGGCTGGGCGGCCGGCATCGTGACCTCGGGCGTGCTGTACGCCGTCCTGCCGCGCACGGCCCCGCGGGCTCTCGCGGCGGAGGACGCCGGGGAGCGCGAGCTCGCCGGATCCCTGTCCAACTGACGCTACGTCAGCTAACGTCCCCCTTCGCCCGCCCACCCACATCCGGCGAAGGGGGACTTCTCCATGCCCATCACCGTGGCCCGGTTCAATCTCGTCGACCCGAACGGCACCCCCGAGTCCCTCTCCGCCCGGTACAAGGCGGCGCTGGAGATGGCGAGGTACGCGGACGACCGCGGGATCGACACCGTCCAGACCGAGGAGCACCACGGCGCCGGCAACAACTGGCTGCCCTCCCCCTTCGCCTTCGCGGGCGCGGTCTTCGGCGCCACCCGCCGGATCGCGGTCACCGTCTCGGCGATCATCGGCCCGCTGTACGACCCGCTGAAGGTGGCCGAGGACATCGCGGTCCTGGACCTGCTCAGCGGCGGGCGCCTGGTCACCGTCGCCGGCATCGGCTACCGGCCGGAGGAGTACGAGCAGCACGGCGTGGAGTGGGGCCGGCGCGGCAGGCTCCAGGACGAGTTGCTGGAGACCCTGCTGAAGGCGTGGACGGGCGAGCCGTTCGAGTTCCGCGGCCGTACCGTACGGGTCACCCCGCGGCCGTTCACCCAGCCGCACCCGATGCTCCTGGTCGGCGGGAGTTCGCAGGCGGCGGCCCGGCGCGCGGCCCGGCTGGGGCTGCCGTTCTTCCCGAGCGCGCACCTGCCGGAGCTGGAGGCGTACTACCAGGCGAAGCTCGCGGAGTACGGCACGGAGGGCTTCTGCATGATGCCCGCGGCCGAGACCCCGCTGCTGCACATCGCGGAGGACCCCGACCGGGTCTGGGCCGAGCACGGCGAGCGCTTCCTGCACGAGGCGGGCATGTACGCGTCCTGGCAGTCCAAGGACATCCGCAGCGCCGTACGGTCGGCCGCGCGCTCGGTGGCCGAACTGCGCGCGGAGGGCGTGTACCGGATCCTCACCCCGGACGAGGCCGTCGCGTACGCCCGGGGCGCGGGCGAGGCGGGGAACATGGTGCTGCACCCGCTGTGCGGCGGGATGCCCCTGGACGAGGGCTGGCGCAGCCTGCACCTGCTGTGCGAACAGGTACTGCCCCGGCTCAAGGACTGAGCCGGGGCAGTATCGAGGAGAAGGGGTGTTGGCGGGGGTGGTTACCCCATCTCCTCCAGCGCCTTGCCCTTGGTCTCCGGCACCCACTTGAGGATGAAGGGGATCGAGAGCAGGGCGAAGACGGTGTAGATGACGTACGCGCCGGACAGGCTCCAGTCCGACAGGGTCGGGAACGAGACGGTGATGACCCAGTTGGCGATCCACTGGGCCGAGGCGGCGACGCCGAGGGCCGCGGCCCGGATGCGGTTCGGGAACATCTCGCCGAGCAGCACCCAGACCACGACGCCCCAGGACAGGGCGAAGAAGAGCACGAAGGCGTGGGCGGCGATCAGCGCGACCGTGCCCTGGGTGCTGGGGATCGAGATGGTGCCGCCGATCTCCTCCTTGAAGGAGAACGCCCACGCGCAGAGGCCCAGGGAGACGGCCATGCCCGCCGAGCCGATGAGGGCGAGCGGCTTGCGGCCGATCCGGTCGACGAAGACCATTGCGATCACCGTGCCGATGATGTTGATGATCGACGTGGTGAAGGAGTAGAAGAACGAGCTGCTCGGGTCGATGCCCACGGACTGCCACAGCGAGGAGCTGTAGTAGAAGATCACGTTGATGCCGACGAGCTGCTGGAAGACGGAGAGGCCGATGCCGATCCAGACGATGGGCAGGAAGCCGAAGCGGCCGCCCAGCAGGTCCTTGAAGGTGGACTTGTGCTCGGAGTGCATCGCGTGCTCGATCTCGGCGGCGCGCGCGTCGATGTCGATCTTCGAGCCCTCGACCTCGCGCAGCACCTCCTTGGCCTGCTCGGTACGGCCGACGGAGATCAGGTAGCGGGGGGACTCCGGGATGACGAAGGACATCAGGCCGTAGATCACGGCCGGGATGACCATGATGCCGAGCATCCACTGCCAGGCCTCCAGGCCGGCGATCTCGCCGCGCTGGTCGCCGTCGGCGAGGTTCAGGAGGCCCCAGTTGACCAGCTGGGAGACGGCGATGCCGATGACGATGGCGGCCTGCTGGAAGGAGGCGAGACGGCCGCGGTAGGCGGCCGGGGACACCTCGGCGATGTAGGCGGGGCCGATGACGGAGGCCATGCCGATACCGAAGCCGCCGATGACGCGCCACATGGCCAGGTCCCACAGGGCGAACGGAAGGGCCGAGCCGATGGCGCTCGCGGTGAAGAGGACGGCGGCGATCTGCATGCAGCGGATGCGGCCGATCCGGTCGGCGATGCGGCCGGCGGTGGCGGCGCCGAAGGCGCAGCCGATCAGCGCGGCGGCGATCACCTGGGCGAGTGCGGCGGACCCGACGTCGAACCGGTCGCGGATGGCGACCACGGCGCCGTTGATGACGGAACTGTCGTAGCCGAAGAGGAAACCGCCCATGGCCGCGGCCGCGGCGATGAAGATGACGTGCCCGAGATGGTCGGGGCGTGCCGCCCGGCCACCGCCTGACGCGGGTGCGTTCGCTGTGCTGGTCAAGATGCGCTCCTGGGCCCGGCGTCGACGGCGGGCGGTGTGGGGGTGTGCGTCTGTGCGCGTGTTCCTCCAGTGGCGCACAGCAAACTGCTCACCACCACCTGAACGTCGGACACGGCACAGCAGAGCTTATGACTTCACTTTCTGAAGTCAATAGGCGATGCAGACCCGTCAAGCGCGAGTGAAGAGAGCCACAGTGTTCACTTCCTGAAGAGACGCCTTCGAAGTGGTCAGCGCAGCCGCTGGCTGATGACCTTCGAGACCCCGTCGCCCTGCATCGAGACGCCGTAGAGCGCGTCGGCGACCTCCATCGTCCGCTTCTGGTGCGTGATGACGATCAGCTGCGAGCTCTCCTGGAGCTCCTCCATGATCCGGATCAGCCGCTGCAGGTTGGTGTCGTCGAGCGCGGCCTCGACCTCGTCCATCACGTAGAACGGGCTGGGCCGCGCCTTGAAGATGGACACCAGCAGGGCCACGGCCGTCAGCGAACGCTCGCCGCCCGAGAGCAGCGACAGCCGCTTGACCTTCTTGCCCGGCGGGCGGGCCTCCACGTCGACCCCGGTGGTCAGCATGTTGTCGGGGTCGGTGAGGACCAGCCGGCCCTCGCCGCCGGGGAACAGCCGCGAGAAGACCCCCTCGAACTCCCGGGCCGTGTCCCGGTACGCCTCGGTGAAGACCTGCTCGACGCGCTCGTCGACCTCTTTCACCACTTGGAGAAGGTCGGCACGGGTCTTGCGCAGGTCCTCCAACTGCTCGCTGAGGAACTGGTGGCGCTCCTCCAGCGCCGCGAACTCCTCCAGCGCGAGCGGGTTGACCTTGCCGAGCTGCTGGTAGGCGCGCTCGGCCGCCTTGAGCCGCTTCTCCTGCTGGGCGCGGGCGAAGGGGCCGGGCAGGTTCCGGGGGTGCTGCGGATCCTCGGGCAGCGCCTCGCCCTCGGCGGGCGGCGACGGCGGAACCGGCTGGTCGGGCCCGTACTCGGCGACGAGCCCGGCGGCCTCCATGCCGAACTCCTCCAGCGCCTTGGCCTCCACGGCCTCGATGCGCAGCCGCTTCTCGGCGCCGAGCACCTCCCCGCGGTGCACGGAGTCGGTGAGCTTGTCGAGCTCGCCCTTCAGGTCCCGGCCGCTGTTCCTGGCCCCGGCGAGCTCCCGCTCGCGCAGGCCCTTGGCGTACTCGGCCCCGGTGCGCTCCTCGTCGGCCCTGCGCAGCGAGACCTCCACGTGCGCGAGCAGCTGCCGGGCTCCGTCGGCGACGGCCCGGGCCACTTCCGCCTCGTGGCGCAGCCGGGCCCGGCGGCGCTCGGCGCGGGTGCGGGCCTCCCGTTCCGCGCGGGCCGCCCGGTCGAGCGAGTCGGCCCTTCCGGCCAGCCCCTTGACCCGCTCCTCGTGGGTCCTGAGCTGGAGCCGGGCCTCCATCTCGGTCTGCCGGGCGTTGGCCCCGTCGGCGGCGAGCCGGTCCCGTACCGCGGTGTCGGGCTCCTCCTCGACCGGCATCTCCTCGGCCGTCGCCAGTTGCTCCGCGCACTCCTCCACGTCCATCAGCGCCTGCTCCAGCGCGTCCTGGGCCTTGGCCGCGGCGGCGGTACTGCGCTCGGCCTCGCCAGCGGCCCCCTTCGCCTGCCCGGCGAGCCGCCCGAGCTGCTGCGCGACCCCGGCGCGGGCCTGCTCGCCGGCCCGCCGGCGTTCGGCGAGCTCCTCGACCAGGGCAGCCGCGTCCTGCCGCCGGGTCTGGGCGGCCGCCTGTACCCCGGCCAGCTCCAGGCACTGCCCGTCCAGCCGGGCCAGCTCCGCCGCAGCCTCGTCGACGGCGGCCTGTACCTCGATCAGGCTGGGCGCGCCGGCGGAGCCGCCGTGCGCGACGTGCGCGCCGAGAACGTCGCCGTCCCGGGTCACGGCCACCGCGTCGGGCCGCGCGGCGACCAGGGCCTCGGCCTCGTCGAGCGTCCCGACCACGAAGTGGTCCCGCAGGACCCACCCGACGGCCCGCCGCACCTCGACGTCCCCCTCGACCAGCCCCGCCACGGGCACACCCACGGCTCCTCCGACGGCTCCGGCCGCGGGTCCGCTGACGGCTCCGGCCGCGGGCCCGCTGCTGGCTCCGGCCGCGGGTCCGCCGACGGCTCCGGCCGCGGGCCCGCTGCTGGCCCCGGCCGCGGGCCCGCTGCTGGCCCCGGCCGCGGGCCCGCTGCTGGCCCCGGCCGCGGGCCCGCTGCTGGCTCCGGCCGCGGGCCCGCTGCTGGGGCTCGGCCCCAGACCCCGCGCCTCAATCGCCGGCGGGGCTGAATGGTGCCTGGCGGGGCTGGACTGCCCGCAGGGCAGCTCCAGCCCCGCCGGCGATTGAGGCGCGGGTCCGGGCAGAGCCCGGTTTCGGGAAGGGGCGGGGTGGGGGAAGACGCCCCCGGCCTCGGCGGAAGCCTGGCCGGGAACGACGTCCGCAGCGGCGGCCGACCCAAGGCCCGGGCCCTGGCTCTGGCTCTGGCCCGGCAGGGACGGGGCCGACGGAACGGAGCAGCCCGACGGGCCCTGGTCCGACAGGGCAGCCGGCCCGGCAGGATCCGCGGCCCCGCCCGGCAGGGCGCCCGGGTCGGGGGACGGGGCCTGGCCCGGCAGTGGCAGGGCCGATGGGGCGGGCGAGGGCGACGGGGGCTGGAGCGGGAGCGGAAGGGTGGGGGGTGGGGTGATCAGGAGGGTGGCGCGGCCGGCGTCGGCGGCGCGGAGGTGGCGCAGGGCCTCGGCCGCCGCCCCCGGCGACGCCACCGCCAGCGCGTCCGCCGCCGAGCCCAGCGCGGCGGCCACCGCCGCCTCGTACCCCGGGGTCACCGACAGCCGCTCCGCCGCCGGTCCCAGCAGCCCGGCCAGCCGCTCCCGCGCCGCGAGCAGCGCCCCCGTACCGTCCTTGCGGCGCAGCCCGAGCGCCAGCGCGTCCCGCCGCGCGGAGACCGCCGCGCGCGAACGCTCGGCCTCCGTCACCGCGTCCCGCGCCGCCGCGAGTTCGGCCTCCACGGCCGCCAGCGCGGCCCGGGCGGCCTCGTACTCGCCTTCCACCGAGGTGTCGTCGAGGCCGCCGACCTCCTCCGCCAGGGCCTCGTACTCCTCCTGCGCCGCCACCGCCCGGGCCTCGGCCTCATCCCGCGCCGCGACGAGCCGGTCGATCTCGGCCTGCGCCGCGCCCGCCCGGGAGCGGGCCGCGCCTAGCCGCCCCGTCAGCCGGGCCAGCGCCTCGCGCCGGTCCGCGATGGCCCGCGCCGCGTCCCGCAGCCGCCGTTCCTCCCCGGCCAGTGCCCGCTCAAGCTCCGCCCGGTGCGCGGCCGTGTCCTCCAGCGCGTGGGAGGCCGCTTCCAGCGCCGCCGTCAGCTCCGCCTCCTGCTCGCGGATCCGGGCGGCCTCCCTCTCCATGTCCTCCGGGTCGCGCCCCCTCCGCTCCTCCTCCGCGGGGGCGGTCGCGCTCTTGACCCGCGCGTCGGCCAGGGACGCGGTCCCGCGTACCCGCTCGGCGAGCTGCGAGAGCTCGTACCAGGTCTGCTGCGCCCGCTGGAGGCGCGGCGCGAGCTCCCGTACGGCCTCCTCCAGTTCCGCCTCGCGGCGCAGCGCCTCCGCGAGCCGCGCCTCGGCGGCCTCCTTGCGCTCCTTCAGCGCCGCCTCGTCCGCGAGCTCCGCGTCGAGCGCGCGCCGCAGCGTGACCAGGTCGTCGGCGAGCAGCCGCAGCCGCGCGTCCCGCAGGTCCGCCTGGATGACCGCCGCGCGCCGGGCCACCGCGGCCTGCCGGCCCAGGGGCTTGAGCTGGCGCCGCAGCTCTTCGTTCAGGTCCTGTACGCGCGCGAGGTTGGCCTGCATCGCGTCCAGCTTCCGCAGCGCCTTCTCCTTGCGCTTGCGGTGCTTCAGTACGCCGGCCGCCTCCTCGATGAAGGCGCGGCGCCCCATGGGATCGGCGTGCAGGACGGAGTCCAGCTGGCCCTGTCCGACGATGACGTGCATCTCGCGGCCGATACCGGAGTCGGAGAGCAGCTCCTGGATGTCGAGCAGGCGGCAGGTGTCGCCGTTGATCTGGTACTCGCTGCTGCCGCCGCGGAACATGATCCGGGTGATGGTGACTTCGGCGTAGTCGATGGGCAGCGCGCCGTCGGAGTTGTCGATCGTGAGGGAGACCTCGGCGCGCCCGAGCGGCGGACGCCCGGTGGTTCCGGCGAAGATGACGTCTTCCATCTTCCCGCCGCGCAGGGATTTGGCCCCTTGTTCGCCCATGACCCAGGACAGCGCGTCCACCACGTTGGACTTGCCAGAGCCGTTCGGACCCACGACGCAGGTGATGCCGGGTTCGAAGCGCAGGGTGGTGGCGGATGCAAAGGATTTGAAGCCGCGCAGGGTCAGGGACTTGAGGTGCACGCCGCCGGACTCTACCTTTCGCGTTCGGTTTCACCCATGAAGGTGCAGGGCACAACTGACGTTAAAGGAATCAGCCCCCCACCTGGCCTCATGCCGTGGGGCGCGGCGTCGAAAGAAAGAAGGGACGCCGGAGCGTCCCTTGCAGATCATGCGGGGCTGGATTCGAGCGACGAATCGTGCGGATCAGGTGAGCGCAGGCTCCGCCTGGGGTACGTCGATCTCGATGCTGTCGAGCAGCGAGTCTCCGTCGTGCTGAGCGGCGGCCGCGTTCAGCGCGTCATTTTCGGACTGAATCCGTACGAGCTCGGACTCAAGGTCCTGGACGCGCTGCTGAAGCCGTCGCATCTCGGCGAGGAGTCGCGGATCGGAACCGCCGACGTAACCGAGAAGCGCCTTTGCCATGATGGATGGTCCTCCACACTGAGTGACCGACCGAAGCGGTGTGGGTCGTGAGGGAATCGCACCCGCGGATGTCCGGCAGCGACTGACAGTCACTGCGCTTACTACTGCCAACACTGCCAAACAGCTCAGGTGCGCGGGGCTTCCAGCGTCTCACCAAAAAGTTTGACGGTCAACACGATCACGCCCCGTATCGGCGGGCAGCCCGGGCCCCGCAAGGGGCGTGGAGATCATCCTCGTCTCCGAGCCTTCCACGGATCGTGCGCGTCGGCAACGCGTCGACGGAGAATGCGCAGATCCGACCGTGTGCGGACGATCCCGGGGTGTGATCAGTACATGATCAGGCGATCGGTCATCTGATCGCGAAACCGTCATAGCCACCGCGCGGTGTGCCCCAGATCTCTGTCACTCCGTCCACCTCGCCGGGCGTGTCGGCCGAGCACAGCCAGTCGAGCAGCCGGTGGCAATTCTCACGTTGACCTTCCGCCACCACCTGCACTCGCCCGTCGTCGAGATTGAGCGCGAAGCCGACGACTCCGCCGATCTCCAGAGCGTTCTCCCTGGTGAACCAGCGGAAGCCCACTCCCTGCACACGACCGCGCACCCAGGCGATCAGGCGGACATCTTCATTCATGCGTGAACGCTAACCGGGCAAACACTTTCGGGGCACATCGCCCCCTGGCCCCATGGCGTACAGTCCCGGACCAATGAACTCACCCGTTTGGGTGAGTAAGGGACGATCTTGACCAGGTAAGGAAGGCACGACGCCGATGGGACGCCACCGACTCCACGCCGCACCGCACCGCGGCGGCAAGCGCGGCACCGCCCTGCGTACCGGCCTGCTGGGCGTCTCGGTGGCCGTGGCCCTCGGGACGGCGGCCGTCACCACCGGCATGGTGCCGGTCGGCAGCTCCTTCCCCTATGTGGGGGTCGACGGTTCGGGTTCCGCCGGCACGACGGAGGCCCGGGCGAAGGCCTCGCCGGCCCCCGTCGGCAGCGCGCTGGAGCAGCAGGGGGGCCTCGCCAACCTGTCCGGCCGCGCCTCCGCGGGCACCGGCGCCGGCACCGCCGGCCCGTCGGCCTCGCCTTCCCCCTCCGCCTCTCCCTCTCCCTCCGCTTCCCCCTCCGCCTCGCCGAGCCCGTCGGCGTCGGCTTCCGCCGCGGCCGCGCCGAGCGCCTCGCCTTCCGCGAAGCCGTCCGCGAAGCCCTCCGCGAAGCCGTCCGCCAAGGCCCCGGCCAAGCCCGTTCCCGTCCCGTCGAAGCCGCCCGTCAAGGTGCCGACCACCCCGCCGACGGCCGATGACGGCCACTCCGCCGAGGAGGCGGCCGTGGTGACCCTGGTGAACCAGGAGCGCGCCCAGGCCGGGTGCGGACCGGTCCGGGCGAACCCGCCGCTGGCGGCGCTGGCCGGAGCCTTCAGCAAGGACATGGCGGTCCGCGGCTTCTTCGACCACACCGACCCCGACGGCAACACCCCCTGGGACCGGGCGACCAAGGCCGGGATCTCGGGCCTCGGCGGCGAGAACATAGCCCGCGGCCAGGGCGACGCCCAGGCCGTGATGAACGCCTGGATGAACAGCCCGGGCCACAAGGCGAACATCCTCAACTGCGAGTTCCGCACCCTGGGCGTCGGCGCCCACATCGCCGCCGGCGGCCCCTGGTGGACCCAGGACTTCGGCTTCTAGTTCTGGTCCCCCCGCGTCCGAAGGCCCGGGGATCTAGAGCGCGGCCAGGGCCGCGCGGCCCGCGACGACGACGCGGGTGTGCTCGGCGACGCGGCGGCCCAGGTGCTCGGCCGTCGCGATGTCGGCCTTGTGGACCGCGTCCGCGCCCTCGTCCGAGTTGGACTGGGCGGCGGCGCCGGCGAAGACGCCGAGGCGGTTGAGGTCGTTCTCCGAGGCGGTGCTGGAGTTCCAGCCCGGCTTCAGACCCAGGTTGACCCAGCTCATGCCGTGCTGCGCGGCCAGGATCTGGAAGAACTGCAGGGTGTGCAGCTTGTCGCCGCTCTTGGAGGCGGAGTTCGTGAAGCCGGCCGCCACCTTGTCCTGCCAGACGTCACCGAACCAGCGCTTCGAGGTGGCCTCGGCGAACACGTGGAAGGCGCCGGAGGCGGTGCCCATGTAGGTCGGGGAGCCGAAGACGATCGCGTCGGACGCGTCGAGCAGCGCCCACTGCGCGTCGTCGATCTCGTCGACCTTGATCAGGTGGACCGTAGCGCCGGCCTCGGCGGCGCCGTTGCGGACCGCCTCTGCCACGACGGCGGTGTGACCGTAGCCGGAGTGGTAGGCGATCGAGACGACGGGGGTGTGCGTGGTTCCGGACAAGGCGGTTCTCTCCCTCGGAGAAGTGCTCGCCGCACACGGGGCGTGGTGCGACGAAGGAAAGACAATCACTAACTTTTCGAAAGCGCAACCCAGTGGATAGCGCTGCACGGAGGTACGCTCTTCCCATGGACACACCAGCCGTCTGTACCGACGCCGCCGGATGCGAACTACCGTTCGACGCATTCGCGCGTGCCTGCCCGTCCCGCGAGACCCTGGAGCACGTCACCGGCCGCTGGGGCAGCCTCACCGTGGGCGCGCTGCGCGAGGGCCCGTGCCGCTTCAACGAGCTGCGCCGCCGGGTGGAGGGCGTGAGCGAGAAGATGCTCTCCCAGACCCTGCACGCGCTGGAGCGCGACGGCATCGTCAATCGCGAGGCACAGCCGACGAACCCGCCCCGCGTGGACTACGAACTGACCCCGCTCGGCGTCGAGGTGGCGGACCGTCTGCTCTCGCTCATCCACTTCCTGGAGGGGAGCATGCCGGAGGTGCTGACCGCCCGGCAGACCTACGACGACACGCGCGGAGCCCGCTGACAGCGCGGGCAGAAGTAGCTGGACCTGTTCATCCAGGGGCGGCGGCGCATCGGTGTGCCGCAGCGCCGGCAGGGCTCGTCCTCGCGCCCGTAGGCGTCGAGCGAACGGTCGAAGTAGCCGGACTCCCCGTTCACGTTGACGTAGAGGCTGTCGAAGCTCGTGCCGCCCACGTCGAGGGCGGCGTTCATGACGTCCCGGACATGGCCGAGGAGTTCCGCGCTCCGGGGGCGCGTGAGGGTGGCGGTGAGGCGCTCGTAGTGCAGCTTGGCGCGCCACAGCGCCTCGTCCGCGTAGATGTTGCCGACCCCGCTGATCAGGGACTGGTCCAGCAGCGCCCGCTTGACCGTGGTCCGCTTGGCGCGCAGCGCCAGGTGGTAGGCGCCCTCGTCGAACAGCGGGTCCAGGGGGTCGCGCGCGATGTGCGCGATGACGTCGGGCAGCCCGTCGGGCGTGTTCTCGTGCAGCGAGAGCCCACCGAAGGTCCGCTGGTCCACGAAGCGCAGCTCGGTGCCGGCGCCGTCGTCGAACCGGACCCGGATCCGCAGGTGCTTCTCGTCCGGGGCATCCTCGGGCTGTACGAGCAGCTGCCCGCTCATTCCCAGATGCCCCAGGACGGACAGGTCCCGCTCCGGCAGGGGCAGCCACAGGTACTTCCCGCGCCGCTGCGGCACCCCGATGGTCTGCCCGGTGAGGCGCGCCGCGAAGTCGGCCCCGCCGCCCGGATGGCGCCGTACGGCCCGCGGGTGCAGGACCTCGACGGCCTCGACGGTCCGCCCGGCCACCCAGCGCTCCAGCCCCCGCCGCACGACCTCGACCTCGGGCAGCTCGGGCACGGTGTTCCTCCGGTGGCGATGCGGTTCTGGGCGCTGCCGCCGAGCCTACCGGCCCCGCCGCGGCGCCCGGGAAACGGGACCGCCCCGCCCTTGCGGGGCAAGGGCGGGGCGGGGGGATCCCGAAGGAAGGGTCAGGCGTCCTGGGCCGTGTCGGCGGGCTTCGGCGCCCCGCCGTCCTCGGCTTCGGTCCCGGTCCCGGCCGAGACCGGGACCTCGACCGCAGGAGCGGCGGCGGCAGCGGCTTCCGCCGCGATCCGCTCGTCCGCCGCGGTACGGATACCGCGCCAGGCGGATTCCGCCGCCTGCTGTTCCGCTTCCTTCTTGCTGCGGCCGGTGCCGGTGCCGTACGAGACACCACCGACGCGGGCGGCAGCAGTGAAGGTCTTCTCGTGGTCCGGACCGGTCTCGGTGACCAGGTATTCCGGTACGCCAAGACCTTCGGCCGCCGTGAGCTCCTGGAGACTGGTCTTCCAGTCCAGGCCGGCTCCGAGGTTCGAGGACTTCTCGATGAGCGGGTCGAAGAGCCGGTGAACCAGCTCCGAGGCCGCGTCGAGGCCCTGGTCGAGGTAGACCGCGCCGATCACCGCTTCAAGGGTATCGGCGAGGATGGAGGCCTTGTCCCGGCCGCCCGTGCCCTCTTCGCCCCGGCCGAGCCGGATGAAGGAGCCGAGTTCGAGGCCGCGCCCGACCTCCGCCAGTGCGCGCGAGTTGACCACCGCGGCCCGAAGCTTGGCCAGCTGGCCTTCGGGAAGATCGGGGTGGGTCGTGTACAGCGTGTCCGTGACCACCAGGCCCAGCACGGAGTCCCCGAGGAACTCCAGCCGTTCGTTGGTGGGCAGACCGCCGTTCTCGTACGCGTACGAGCGGTGGGTCAGTGCACGCACCAGAAGGGCGGACTCGAGTTGATACCCGAGCCGCCCTTCCAGAAGCGTGTGGGACGAGGCCGCGTTGTTACTGTCTGCCTGCTTCTCAGCGTTGGACAGCTCAGACATTGCGCCTCTCACCAGCCGCTCAGACCTCGAGGACCTGGCGCTTGTTGTAGGTGCCGCAGCTCGGGCACGCAATGTGCTGGAGCTTCGGCTCCTGGCAACGCTCACACGAAACCAGGGTGGGGACCGCAGCCTTCCACTGCGACCGGCGGTGGCGCGTGTTGCTGCGCGACATCTTCCGCTTCGGAACAGCCACGGCTACTTCTCCTGCTTCTCGGCGGCGCCCTGAACTCCGTCAGAGGCAGTGCCGCTCATGTTGTCCTTCTCGCCGTCCTGATCGGTCACGACGAGTCCTTGCAATGCCGCCCAACGGATGTCGACGGCGTCATGGTGGTGGTCCGGGTCGTCGTTCAGGCTGAGCCCGCAATCGGGGCACAGTCCGAGACAGTCCTCCCGGCACACCGGCTGCAGCGGCAGTGCGAGCACCACCACGTCGCGCAGCACGGGTTCGAGGTCGAACAAACCGTCCTCGAGGAAGAGCGTGTCCTCGTCGTCCTCGGCGTCGTCGGCCGGTTCCGCCTTGGAGCGGCTCCGGTCGTCGGCGTCAGGGTACGAGAACATCTCCTGGAAGTCCGCCTTGAGCTCGCGCTCGACGGACTCCAGACACCTTACGCACTCCCCTACGGCCGATGCACGGGCGGTGCCTGTGACAAGCACCCCTTCCATGACCGACTCCAGGCGGAGCTTGAGCTTCAGCGGGGTGCCTTCCGGTACCCCGATGACCCCGGCGAGACCGAGGTCCGCCGGTGCCGCGATCTCACGGGACAGCCGCTGCATGGCACCAGGACGCCGACCCAGCTCGTGTGTGTCGAACACGAGGGGGTTGCGGTGGTCGAGGCGGGTATTCAGGGCCGTTCCTGCTTTCACGGATCGCTAAAGATCAAAAATTCCGCCGCTTAAGGGCAGCATGGATCGCGGTGCATACGCGCGACCGAACAGCCAGGATACCCGGCACCGCGCTCTGCGCCCAATCCGGGCCTAGCGCCCCTGTTCGTACTGGCGCAGCTGGTCCAGGTTGATCATGCTCGTGTCGAAGAAGCTGGTCTCGTCGAGCGAGGGCTGCGGCGCCTGCGGCTCCTGGTACGCGGCGTACGGGTCCGGCTGCTGCTGATAGCCCGCGTAGGGGTCTGGCTGCTGCTGGTACCCGGCATAGGGGTCCTGGTGGCCCTGGTAGGCGTACCCGTCCTGCTGCTGGGGCTGCTGGTAGGAGTACGTGTCGTACACCGGCTCCGGCTGCGCCGGGATCGGCGCCCGGACCTGCTGGGGCTCGGCCAGGCCGGCCAGGAAGTCCGCGTCGCTCGACGAGCGGGTCTGCTGGGCGCCCGCCGCGTCCTGGGCGGCCATGTGCGCGCCGAGGTCGTCCGTGGGCACCCGGCCCAGCAGCTTCTGCCGGCCGCGCCCGACGGCCTCCAGGGTCTTGGAGAGCACCGCCTCGAAGGTCGCCAGCTTGGTGTCCACGTACGCGTCCGCCTGCTGCCGCTGCGTCTCGGGGTCGTGGCTGCGCTCGGGCGCGTCCGCGTCGGGGTAGCCGTGCTCGTCCAGCCCCGGACCGCGGCCCAGCAGTTTCTCGCGGCCGCGGTCCACCGAGCCGATGGTCTTGGTCAGCACGACCTCGAAGTTGGCGAGCTTGCTGTCGACGTAGTCGTCGGCCTCGGCCCGGATCTCCTCGGCCTCCCGGCGGGCCTCGTCCAGGATCCGGTCCGCCTCGGCCTGGGAGCGCCGGGCGATCTCGGTGTCGGAGATCAGCGAACCGCGCTGGTTGTGGGCGGACTCGATGATCCGCTCCGCCTCCCGGCGGGCCTCCTCGACCATCTGCTCCCGGCCGCCGATGAGCTCCTGCGCCTGCGCGAGCGAGCCGGGGAGCGCCTGGCGGACCTCTTCGAGCTGGGCGAGCAGCTCGGCGCGGTTGATCACGCAGGAGGCCGACATGGGCATGGACCGGGCGCCGCCGACGGCCGCGACGATCTCGTCGAGCTTCTTCTGCACGTCCATGGGGGCTCGCACTCTCTCGGCCTCAGGCGGTTCCTGAGACGGACGGGTCGACTGTAAGGCCAGCGGGCGGGCCCCCGACACTGACTGACGGACCGTCAGTGGCTCAGCGGTTGCGCAGCCGCTCCATCAGCGCCGTGTGCACGTGCGCCGGCAGCAGGTGGGCCACGTCGCCGCCCCAGGCGGCGACCTCCTTGACCAGCGAGGACGACAGGAAGCTGTAGGTGGGGTTCGTCGGCACGAAGAGCGTCTCGACGCCCGACAGCCCCATGTTCATCTGGGCCATCTGGAGCTCGTAGTCGAAGTCGCTGACGGCGCGCAGGCCCTTGACGATGGCCGGGATGTCCCGCTGCTTGCAGAAGTCGACGAGCAGGCCGTGGAAGGACTCCACCTGGACGTTCCCGTAGTCCGCCGTCGCCTCGCGGATCAGCTCGATCCGCTCCTCGACGGTGAACAGTCCCTGCTTGGACTGGTTGATCATCACGGCGACGTGGACCACGTCGTAGAGCCGGGAGGCGCGTCCGATGATGTCGAGGTGTCCGTTGGTGATGGGGTCGAAGGACCCCGGACAGACGGCGCGGCGCAACTGAACTCCCTCGTTCATGAGTCTTCGCTGGTGAAGGCGGCGCGACCGTACCAAAGGGTGCCCTCGCCGTACTTCCGCGACCGGAGCGGCTCGAAGCCCTCGGGCCACGGGAAGGCGCCGCTCCTGGTGCTGCGCTCCACGGTGACGAGCGCATCGCCGGTGAGCCAGCCATTGGACCGGAGTGTGAGGAGGATCTCCCGGAGATCGCCGTGGTCCACGGCGTACGGCGGGTCCAGGAAGACGATGTCGTACGGGTCCCCGGACGCGGTGGCCGCCACGATCTGCTCGGCCTTGCCCGACCGGAACTCGGCTCCGGGCAGGTCCAGCGCCTTGATGTTGTCGCGGATCGCCTTGGCGGCCTTGGTGTCGGCCTCGACCAGCAGGGCGTGGGCGGCGCCGCGCGAGAGGGCCTCCAGGCCGACGGCGCCGGAGCCGCCGTACAGGTCGAGGACCCGGGCCCCTTCGACGCCGTGCAGCGACTCCCAGGTGGAGAAGAGCCCTTCGCGCATCCGGTCCGAGGTCGGCCGGGTGCCGGTGCCCGGGGGCACGGCCAGCCGTCGCCCGCCGGCGCTGCCGGCGATCACGCGGGTCATCTGGGGGGTCCTTCAATCTTCGGAGGTATCGGCACCCCCATTGTCAGCCCTTCTCCAGGTACTGCTCCCGCTCGGTGTCCAGCAGAGCCTCCAGGGCGGTCCGCAGGCCGGGCAGCCGCTCCAGTTCGGGATCGTCGGCGACGACGCGTGTGGCCTCCTCCCGGGCCTGGGCGATGACCTCCTCGTCCTCGATGACGGCGAGCATCCGCAGCGAGGAGCGCACCCCCGACTGGGCCTGCCCGAGCACATCGCCCTCGCGGCGCTGCTCCAGGTCGATCCGGGACAGCTCGAAGCCGTCGAGGGTGGCGGCGACCGCGGCCAGCCGGGCCCGGGCGGGGCTCGCCTCGTGCATCTCGCTGACCAGCAGGCACAGGCCGGGCGCGGAGCCGCGGCCGACGCGGCCGCGCAGCTGGTGGAGCTGGGAGACCCCGAACCGGTCCGCGTCCATGATCACCATGACCGTGGAGTTCGGCACGTTCACCCCGACCTCGATGACGGTGGTGGCGACCAGCACCTTGACCTCGCCGGCCGCGAACCGGCGCATGACGTCGTCCTTGTCGGCCGGGTCCATCCGGCCGTGCAGCACCTCCACGCCCAGCCCGGCCAGCGGTCCGCGCGTGAGCTGCTCGGCGATGTCCAGGACGGCGAGCGGGGGCCGCTTCTCGGCCTCGTCCTCCGCGGAGGCCTTCTTCTTCTTGGGCTCGTCCTCCCCGTCACCGATGCGCGGGCACACCACATACGCCTGGTGCCCGTTCTCCACCTCCTCGCGCACCCGCTCCCACGCCCGCGTGAGGAAGTGCGGCTTGTCCTTGGCCGGCACCACGTGGGTGGCGATCGGCGAGCGCCCGGCGGGCAGCTGGTCGAGGACCGAGGTCTCCAGGTCGCCGAAGACGGTCATGGCGACGGTGCGCGGGATCGGGGTCGCGGTCATCACCAGCAGGTGCGGCGGCTGCTTCCCCTTGGACCGGAGCGCGTCGCGCTGCTCGACGCCGAAGCGGTGCTGTTCGTCCACGACGACCAGGCCGAGGTCGTGGAACTGCACCTTGTCCTCGATCAGCGCGTGCGTGCCGATCACGATCCCGGCCTCGCCGGTGACCAGGTCGAGCAGCGCCTGCCGTCGCGCGGGCATCCCCATCGACCCGGTGAGCAGCACGACCTTGGTGCCCTGGTCGGAGCCGCCGAGCATGCCGCCCTCGGCGAGCTCGCCCATCATCTCGGTGATGGAGCGGTGGTGCTGCTGCGCGAGTACCTCGGTGGGCGCGAGCATCGCGGCCTGCCCGCCGGAGTCCACGACGGCGAGCATGGCCCGCAGGGCCACCATCGTCTTGCCGCTGCCGACCTCGCCCTGGAGCAGGCGGTGCATGGGGTGGCTGGTGGAGAGGTCGTCGAAGATCTCCTTCGACACGGTCTGCTGGCCCTCGGTGAGGGTGAAGGGGAGCTTGGCGTCGAAGGAGTCGAGCAGACCGCCGGGGGTGGGGCGGCGGGGGACGGCCGGGAGCTGGGAGTCGGCGTGCCGGCGGCGGGCCAGAGCCACTTGCAGGACGAAGGCCTCGTCCCACTTCAGGCGCTGGCGGGCGTCGTCGATGTCGACCTTGGTGGCCGGCCGGTGGATCTTCAGCAGGGCCTCGGTGAGGGGGACCAGCCCGCGGCCCTCGCGCAGGGAGGCGGGGAGCGGGTCCACGGCTTCCTGGACACCGGGCAGCACCGCGTCCACGCACTTGGCGATCTTCCAGGACTCCAGCTTCGCGCAGGCCGGGTAGATCGGGATGAGCTGGTTGGCGAAGGCGGTGGCCGCGTCCCGGTCGGAGGCGTCCGCGCCGAGCGGCTCGTACGCGGGGTGCGCCAGCTGGAGCTTGTGGTTGAACTTCGAGACCTTGCCGGCGAACATCGCGCGGCTGCCGGGTAGCAGGTCCTTGTGCGGCTTGTGCACGCCGGCGCCGAAGAAGACCAGCTGGAGCCGGCCGCTGCCGTCGGTGATGGTCACCTCCAGCCGTTTGCCGCGGCCCCCGTTGAAGGTCAGGATCCGGGCGTCGGCGACCTGGGCGACGACGGTCACGTGCTCGTCGATCTGGTCGGCGAGCTCGGCCAGCGAGGTCAGCTCACCGCGCTCGGCGTACCGCCGGGGGTAGTGGTGGAGCAGGTCCAGGGCCGTGTGCAGGCCGAGCTGCTCGGCCAGCACCTTGGCGGTGGCGGGGCCGAGCGTCTTCTTGAGGTCTTCGTCGAGCGCGGGCACGTCTTCCATTGCACACCATGCCGCTGACAAGGCCGCTGTTCGACCCTTACTCCACGCCGATGAGGAGCGGGGCCGAGTACCGCCCGCCCCGGTAGGTGACGGTGTCCACGGCCAGGTGCCCGTGCTGTACGTAGGCCTCCAGGCGCTCGGCGAGGGCGTCCGGCACCTCGGGTCCCAGGACCAGGGTGACGAGTTCGCCGCCGGAGCCCAGCATCCGCTCCAGGACGGCCTCGGCGGTCTCGGTCAGGCCCGCGCCGATGACGGCGACGTCGCCGTCGATGAGGCCGAGCACGTCGCCGGCCTGGCAGATGCCGGCCGAGGTGAAGGACTGCCGTTCGGCGACGGCCAGTTCCGCGTAGCGGGTGGCGCCGGCCGCGGCGGTCATCGCGACGACGTCCTCGTCGAAGCTGCCGTCCGGGTCGTGCACGGCGAGGGCGGCCAGGCCCTGCACCGCGGAGCGGGTGGGGATCACGGCCACGCGCACGCCGTCGGCGCGGGCCTGTTCGGCCGCGGCGGCCGCGGCCGCGCGCAGTTCGGCGCCGCCCGGCAGGAGGACCACCTCGCGGGCGTGCGCGCGGCGGATGGCGTCGACGAGCTCCGCGACGGCCGGGACCTCCCCGGGGGGCGCGAGCACGGTGGTCGCGCCCGCCTCCCCGCACAGCACGGCCAGCCCTTCGCCGGGGACGACGGCGACCACGGCCCGCTGGGCGCGCTCGCCACGGCCCCGGCGCCGCTCGTCGCCGAAGTGCGTGATGCGTATCCGGTACGGCCGGCCGGCGACGACCCCGGCCTCCACGGCCGCACCCGGGTCGTCGACGTGGACGTGGACGTTCCACAGCCCGTCCCCGCCGACCACGACCAGGGAGTCGCCGAGCCCGTCGAGCCGTGCGCGCAGCTCTGCGACGGCCGCCTCGGAGGCCTCCAGCAGGTAGATCACCTCGTACGCCGGCCCGTCCTGCTCCTGCGCGCAGGGCTCCGGGGTCTGCGGTACGGGTACGGCCCGGCCGCGCACCGGTTCGGCGGCCGGTTCCTGGCCGGAGAGCGCCTGCCACAGGGCCCCGAGTACGGCGACCAGGCCGCAGCCCCCGGCGTCGACCACCCCGGCCCGGCCCAGCGCGGCCAGCTGCCCGGGCGTCTCGGCCAGTGCGGCGCGGGCCGCGTCGTAGGCGGCCCGGGCCACGTCGGCGGCGGTCCCGGCGGCGGTCCCGGCGGTCTCGCCGGCCCGCGCGGCCGCGGCGGCGACGGTGAGCATGGTGCCCTCCACCGGGTGCGCGACGGCCTCGTACGCCTCCTGCGCGGCCCGGGTCAGCGCCTCGGCCAGCAGCCTGCCGGGCTCCCGTCCCGCGGGCTCGTCGCCGAGTACGTCGGCCACTCCGCGCAGGAGCTGCGCCAGGATCGTCCCGGAGTTCCCCCGGGCCCCGATGAGCGCCCCGCGCGCGTAGGCCCGTACGGCCCCGGCCAGGGAGGTACCGGACGTGGCGAGGGCCTCGTCCTCGAAGGCCGCCGTCAGGGCGCGGTCGGCCGATTCGGCGGTGAGGTAGAGGTTGGTGCCGGTGTCCGCGTCGGCCACGGGATAGACGTTGATCGCGTCGATGTCCTCGCGGGCCCGGCCCAGTGCGGCCAGGGCGAGCGAGCTCCAGGTGCGCACCGCTTCGGCGTCGAGCTCGTCAGGGGGCTGCGGCTGCGGCTCGTGCGGCACCGGGCGTTCCTCCTTGTGCGGGCCAGGGTTCACCGCAGGGTAACCAAGGACTGCCCGGGCGTCCGGACCACGGGGCGCGGGCAGCGGCGGTCATGGTAGTTTTCTTGGACGGACGCAGTCGTTGTATGCTGCTCCGGTTGCCCGACGAGAGTCGGGCCATTCCCCCGGCAAACCACTTCAGACTCTCTGATCCGGTGCGCCGGTTTCACTGTAATTGCATCTGAAGTCTTTGGAGTGACCTGTGGCTGCCAACTGCGACGTTTGCGCCAAGGGGCCGAGCTTCGGCAACAACATCTCCCACTCGCACCGCCGCACCTCGCGTCGCTGGAACCCGAACATCCAGCGCGTCCGTGCCGTGGTCAATGGGACGCCGAAGCGCCTCAACGCCTGCACCTCGTGCATCAAGGCCGGCAAGGTCTCGCGCTGACGCCTCACGTCGTAGCGCAGCCCTTTCCGGTTGCCAAAAGGAAGGCCGGTTCACCTCTGGTGAACCGGCCTTTTGCCTTTCCCGGACCGGGTGGGGCTCAGCGCCACCGCCAGGCGTGATCCACCGGGCCGATGCCCCCGCCGAGCGCGAAGCCGGCGGCGATGGCGCCCGTGACGTACTCCTTGGCGGCCCTGACCGCCTCCGGGACGGACAGTCCCTTCGCCAGGCCCGCCGCGACCGCGCTCGCCAGGGTGCAGCCCGTGCCGTGGGTGTGCCGGTTGTCGTGCCGCGGGGCCCGCAGCCAGTGTTCTTCGGTTCCGTCGGTCAGCAGGTCCACGGCCTCGTCCCCGTGCGCCGCCAGGTGTCCGCCCTTGATCAGCGCCCACCGGGGCCCGTAGCCGAGGATCGCGTCGGCGGCCCGCCGCATGTCGTCCTCGGTCTCCACCACCACGCCCGTGAGCTGCGCCACCTCGTCCAGGTTGGGCGTGGCCACGGTGGCCCGCGGCAGCAGCTCCTGGCGTACGGCGTCCAGCGCCGAGGCGGCCAGCAGCGCGTCCCCGTGCTTGGAGACCCCCACGGGGTCCACGACGGCCGGGGCGGGGGTGGCGGCCAGCAGCGCGGCCACCGTCTCCACCAGCACGGCCGAGGAGAGCATCCCGGTCTTCACGGCCTGGACGCCGATGTCGTCCACCACGGCCCGGTACTGGGCCGTCACGGCCTCGGCGGGCAGCTCCCAGGCTCCCCGTACGCCGAGGGAGTTCTGCGCGGTCACAGCGGTCACCACGCTCATGCCGTGCACGCCGAGCGCCAGCATGGTCTTGAGGTCGGCCTGGATGCCCGCGCCGCCGCCGGAGTCGGATCCGGCGACGGTCAGGCACAGCGGCGGGGCGCTGGTCACAGCGCGCCGTCCTCGGTCGCCGGGTCGGCCCCGAAGTGGTCCCAGCCTCCGGTGCTGGTCCAGGGGGCGCCGTCCACGGTCACCTGGGGCAGCGCGGAACGGTTCAGCACCTCCCCGATGACCTTCCAGCGGGCGGGGAGCTTCACGTCCGGCGGGAAGGTGGCCACGATCGCGTGGTCCTCTCCCCCGGTGAGCACCCACTGCAGCGGGTCCACGCCGACGGCCTGCCCGATGTCGTGCATCTGGGTCGGGATGTCGACGGCCGCCGAGCGCAGGTCGATCCGTACCTTGCTGGCCTCGGCGATGTGCCCGAGGTCGGCGATCAGGCCGTCGCTGACGTCGGTCATGGCGGTGGCGCCGAGCCCGGCGGCCGCGGGGCCGGCGTGGTACGGCGGTTCGGGGCGCCGGTGGGCCTCCACGAAGGCCCGCGGGGAGCGGAAGCCGCGCGAGAGCACGGCGAAGCCCGCCGCGGACCAGCCCAGCCAGCCGGTGACGGCGACGACGTCGCCGGGCTGGGCGCCGGAGCGCAGGACGGGTTCGTGGTTGCGCAGGTCGCCGAGGGCGGTGATGGCGACGGTGATGGTGTCGCCGCGTACGACGTCTCCCCCGACCACGGCCGCGCCGGCGACCTGGCACTCGTCGCGGATGCCGTCCATCAGCTCGGTGGGCCAGGTGACCGGGAGTTCGGCGGGGACGACGAGGCCGAGGAGCAGCGCGGTCGGCACCGCGCCCATGGCGGCGATGTCGGCGAGGTTCTGGGCGGCGGCCTTGCGGCCGACGTCGTAGGCCGTGGACCAGTCGCGCCGGAAGTGCCTGCCCTCCAGCAGGATGTCGGTGCTCGCCACGACCCGCCGGTCGGGGGCCGACACCACCGCGGCGTCGTCGCCCGGACCGAGCCGGACCGCCGGGGTGGTGGTGAGCCGTGAGGTGAGCTCCCGAATGAGCCCGAACTCCCCCAGCTCGCCCACAGTGCCCTTCATCGCTGTGCCCCTTCTTGCCCAGTCCGCTTGCGGTCGCGAGCCGTCACAGCTCTGGGTACCGTCAACAGATACGTCAACTTCTGCTCTCCGTACGCCCCGCTGTGCGTGGCGCCGGGCCCGCAGGTCTCCCCGCGGCGCACGGCGACGCGGTACCGTGGCGTCTCTTCTTCCCCCGGGAGTCCCACCCGAAGGTTAGGGGAAATGATCCTCGTGGCCGCCCTGGAGGTTCCGTGGTACAGGCGTACATCCTTATCCAGACCGAAGTGGGCAAGGCGTCGTTCGTCGCCGAGTCCATCGGCCAGATCCCGGGGGTGATCCAGGCCGAGGACGTGACGGGCCCGTACGACGTGATCGTGCGCGCCCAGGCCGACACCGTGGACGACCTCGGCCGCATGGTCGTGGCCAAGGTCCAGCAGGTGGAGGGGATCACCCGCACCTTGACCTGCCCGGTGGTCCATCTGTAGCCCCCGTCTACTCTTGGCCGGTGATGTCCCTCCACCGCCGGCCCGTCCGTCTGCCCGCTCTGCTGGCCCTGCTGGCCCTCGCGGGCTGTACCCCGGGCGATTCCGAGGCCCGGGTGGACCCGCCGCCCACGCCGCCCGCCGACGTCGCGGGGTTCTGTGCAGCACTGCACAAGGAGCTCCCGGAGACGGTGGCCGGCCTGGCGCGGACCCCGACCGAGCCGGAGTCCGGTCTGACCGCCGCGTGGGGCGGCTCGGCGATCGTACTGCGGTGCGGTATCCCCAAGCCCCCCAAGATGGCTGATCCGAAGCAGGAGGGCGTCCACGTGAACGGGGTGGCCTGGCTGCTGGAGAAGCTCCCGGACGGCGGTTTCCGGTTCACCACCGGGCTGCGGCTGGCGTACACGGAGGTCCGGGTCGACAAGGAGCATGCCACGGACGCGGGGATGCTGGTCGGGCTGTCCGCCGCCGTCGCCGGGACCGTGCCCGAGGGCATCTCGTCCTACTGAGCTCCTGCCGAGCGCACCGCCGCCCGCCGAACCGTGCTTTTGAGGGCGGGCTCGGCGGGCGGTCGGCTGTACGGGCGTCCCGGGCGGCTAGCGCAGCCCGGTGGAGCGGCGCAGAGCGGCCTGGATCAGCAGGTCCACGAGCTCCTGGTACTCGATGCCCGACTCCTGCCACATCCGCGGGTACATCGAGATCGGGGTGAAGCCCGGCATCGTGTTGATCTCGTTGATGACGAACTCGCCGTCCTCGGTGAGGAAGAAGTCGGCGCGCACCAGGCCCTCGCAGGACGCGGCCTCGAAGGCCTCGATCGCGAGCCGCTGCACCTCGGCGGTCTGTTCCGGGGTGAGCGGGGCGGGCACGATCCCGGAGGCGGAGTCGATGTACTTCGCCTCGAAGTCGTAGAAGTCGTGGCTGGAGACCGGCGGGATCTCGGCGGGCGCGCTCGCGCGCGGACCGTCCTCGAATTCCAGGACGCCGCACTCGATCTCGCGGCCGCGCAGCAGCGCCTCCACGATGATCTTCGGGTCGTGGCGCCGGGCCTCGCGGACCGCCGCGTCCAGGCCGGAGGCGTCGTCGACCTTGGTGATGCCGATGGAGGAGCCGGCCCGGGCGGGCTTGATGAACAGCGGCCAGCCGTGCTCGGCGGCGAAGTCCAGGATCTTCGCCTCGGCGGCGTCCCGGTCGGCTTCCCACTCGCGGGGGCGGATGGTCACGTACGGGCCGACGCGCAGCCCGAAGGACGTGAACACCCGCTTCATGTAGTCCTTGTCCTGGCCGACGGCCGAGGCGAGGACGCCCGAGCCGACGTACGGGACCCCGGAGAGCTCCAGGAGGCCCTGCAGGGTGCCGTCCTCGCCGTACGGGCCGTGCAGGACGGGGAAGACGACGTCGACCTCGCCCAGGGCCTTGGGGACGGCGCCCGGCTCGGTGTAGAGGACCTCGCGGCTGGCGGGGTCGACCGAGAGCACGACGGCGCCGTCGTCGGAGTCGGCGAGCTCCTCGACACTCGGGAGCTTGCGGTCGGCGATGGCCATCCGCGCGGGCTCGTCGGCGGTCAGTGCCCACCGGCCGTCCGTGGTGATGCCGATGGGCAGCACCTCGTACTTGGAGCGGTCGATGGAGCGCAGCACCGCGCCCGCCGTGACGACCGAGATGGCGTGTTCCGAGCTGCGGCCGCCGAACACGACGGCCACGCGGGGCTTGCGGCCCTGCTGCTCAGGGGTCTGGGGGAGGTTCTCGCTGCTCATATCGCCACGAGGGTACCCGCTCAGACGTCCGGAATGGAGTCAGCGGCGTTCCGGTTTGGCGCTGCGTCCCATCAGTTCCTTCAGCGCGACCAGGGTCGGCTTGCCGTGGTGGACGATGTCCACGACCGTCTCGGTGATGGGCATGTCCACTCCGTACCGGTGGGCCAGATCGGCCACGGACTGGCAGGACTTGACTCCCTCGGCGGTCTGCTTGGTGACCGCGATGGCCTCCTCCAGGGTCATCCCGCGGCCGAGGTTGGTGCCGAAGGTGTGGTTCCGGGAGAGCGGCGAGGAGCAGGTGGCGACCAGGTCGCCGAGGCCCGCGAGGCCGGAGAAGGTGAGCGGGTCGGCGCCCATCGCCAGGCCCAGCCGGGTCGTTTCGGCGAGGCCGCGGGTGATGAGCGAGCCCTTGGTGTTGTCGCCCAGGCCCATGCCGTCCGCGATGCCGACGGCGAGGCCGATGACGTTCTTGACGGCGCCGCCGAGCTCGCAGCCGACGACGTCGGTGTTGGTGTACGGGCGGAAGTACGGGGTGTGGCAGGCGGCCTGAAGGCGCTGCGCCACGGCCTCGTCCACGCAGGCGACGACGGAGGCGGCGGGCTGCCGGGCGGCGATCTCGCGGGCCAGGTTGGGGCCGGTGACTACGGCGACGCGCGCCGAGGGGACCTTGGCCACCTCTTCGATGACCTCGCTCATCCGCTTGGCGGTGCCGAGTTCGATGCCCTTCATCAGGGAGACGAGCACGGTGTCGGGGGCCAGCAGGGGCGCCCATTCGGCGAGGTTTCCGCGCAGGGTCTGGGAGGGGACGGCGAGGACGGTGAAGTCGGCGCCGCGCGCGGCCTCGGCCGGGTCGGTGGTGGCGCGGAGGTTCTCGGGGAGTTCGATCCCCGGGAGGTAGTCGGGGTTGGTCCGGCCGGTGTTGACGGCGTCGGCCAGCTCCTGGCGGCGGCCCCACAGGGTCACCTCGCAGCCGGCGTCGGCGAGCACCATGCCGAAGGCCGTGCCCCAGGAGCCGGTTCCGAATACGGCTGCCTTCACGGGACGTGTCACTTCTTGCCCTCCCCCGCGGCCTTGCGCCGCTGTTCCGCCCTGGCCTTGCGATGGTCGTACGGCCGCTCGGGCGCGGTCTCTCCCCGCACCTCCTCCAGCAGCCCGGTGATGGCCGCCATGATGACCTCGGTGACCTCCTTGAGCACTTCCGGGGTGGGTTCCCGGTCGTAGTAGGCGGAAAGGTCGACGGGCGGTCCGGCCAGCACCTGGAGGGTCTTGCGGGGGAAGAACTGGACCTTGTTCTCCCGCGCGTAGGGCGGCATCGCGAGATTGGCGCCCCACTGGGCCACCGGAATGACGGGAGCCCTGGTGATCAGCGCGACCCGGGCGGCGCCGGTCTTGCCGGCCATCGGCCACATGTCGGGGTCGCGGGTGAGGGTGCCCTCCGGGTAAAAGGCCACGCATTCGCCGCGCTCGATCGCGTCCACCGCGGCCCGGAATGCGTCCAGGGCGTTGGTGCTCTCCCGGTAGACCGGGATCTGCCCGCTGCCGCGCAGGATCGCGCCGACAATGGGGACCTTGAAGAGGGCCGCCTTGGCGAGCAATCGGGGTACCCGGCCGGTGTTGTACTGGAAGTGCGCGTAGGAGAGCGGGTCCAGATACGAGTTGTGATTGACGGCGGTGATAAATCCGCCCTCGGCCGGAATGTGATCCATTCCCCGCCAGTCCCGCTTGAAGAGCACTACCAGCGGCGGTTTTGCGATGACCGCCGCCAGGCGGTACCAGAAGCCGATTCTGCGGCGGGACACTCGGACACCTTCCTCTAGGACCGGTGCGCAGCTTGGGCACCTCGTCGGCCGGACAAGTGTCGCCCCAGGCCCGGTCTCTGTCGAGAACACCGTACGCCCCGCTCAGGCCACCGGACCCCCGGGCTGCCGGGGCGGAGGGGACAATGGGCCGACGCATGACCCGGCCATGACCTGACCATGGGCTGTGGTTGTGCCGGAGCTCGCCGGAGGGAAGGGGTCGGTCACGAACGCCGTCTGGAGCCTGGTGGTCCCGCTGAAGCCTCTGGCGGTGGCCAAGAGCCGTCTCGCGACGGCCGTGGGCGCCTCCCGCCCGGGGCTCGCGCTCGCCTTCGCCCAGGACACCGTGGCGGGGGCGCTGGCCTGCGCCGCGGTCGCGGATGTGGTGGTCGTCACGGACGACGCCGAGGCCGGTGCGGAACTGGCCCGCCTCGGCGCGCGGATCGTCGCGGACTCCCCGGGGGCCGGGCTCAACGCGGCGCTGGCCCACGGGGCGCGGGCGATACGGGCGGGCCGGCCCCGGGCGGCGGTGGCCGCGATGAACGCGGACCTGCCGGCGCTGCGGCCGCCCGAATTGCTACGCGTGCTCGAAACCGCCTCGGCATTTCCCCGGGCATTTCTGGCGGATGCGGCCGGAATCGGTACGACCTTGCTTTCCGCTGCTCCGGACGTGGAATTGGCACCCTCGTTCGGCGGTCCCTCACGGGCCAGGCATTCGGCGTCGGGAGCGGTGGAAATCGCCCTGTCGGGAGTGGACAGCGTGCGCCGGGACGTGGACACGGGGCGGGATCTGCGGACGGCGCTCGCCCTCGGGGTGGGGCCCCACACGGCCCGATACAGTGCCGGTATGCAGGCGACCGCGTACACGTACGACTCCCAGACCCGCAGCGGCAGTGTGCTGCTGGACGACGGCACCCCGGTGCCCTTCGAGGCCCCGGCCTTCGACGCGGGCGGCCTGCGGCTGCTGCGACCCGGGCAGCGGGTGCGGATCGAGACGGACGGCGAGGGCGCGAGCCTGCGGATCACCCTGGTCACGCTGCAGACCTTCTGACGTCTGGCCTTCTGCCCCTCTGGCCTTCTGACCTGCGAAGAACGCACCGCGGGCCGGTTTCCCCCGGCGGGGAAACCGGCCCGGCGTGTGTGACTCGTGCCCTTACTTCTTGCGGGCGGTGGTCTTCTTCGCGGTGGCCTTGCGCGTCGCCGTCTTCTTGGCGGGCGCCTTCGTCGCTGCGGTGGCCTTCTTGGCGGCCGGAGCGGTCTTCTTCGCGGTGGCGGTGGTCTTCTTCGCCGCCGGGGTGGCCTTCTTGGCGGTGGCGGCCTTCTTCGCCGTGGCCGTCGCCTTCTTGGCGGTGGCCGTGCTCTTCACCGCCGCCTTCTTGGCGGTCGCGGTGGTCTTCTTGGCGACGGCCTTCTTCGCGACCGTGGTCTTCGCCGCCGCCTTCTTGGCGGTGGTGGCCTTCTTCGCGGCGGCCTTCTTGACCGTCGCGGAAGCGCCACCGGTGAGGCTGCCCTTGGGCGCCTTCTTCACCGACACCTCGCCGCCCTTGGGCAGCTTCTTGGTGCCGCTGACCAGGTCCTTGAACCCCTGGCCCGCACGGAAGCGGGGCACCGAGGTCTTCTTGACCCGGACGCGTTCTCCGGTCTGCGGGTTGCGGGCGTAACGGGCCGGACGGTCGACCTTCTCGAACGAGCCGAAGCCCGTGACCGAGACCCGGTCGCCCGCGACGGTAGCGCGGACAATGGCGTCCAGTACCGCGTCGACAGCGTCCGCGGCCTGCTGACGGCCGCCCAGCTTGTCGGCAATCGCTTCTACGAGCTGCGCCTTGTTCAACGTCTTCCCCTTCGGAGACTTCGCCAGAACGAATGTGTTCAAGCTTATTTCGCACGTTAGGCGGATATATACCGCAAATCAAACACGAAACGGGCTAATCACCCTAGTGCCGCAACGCTGTAGGCCGTTACGGAGTTCCTTCGCATCAGTCGCCTTCAGGGAATCGACCCTCGTCGAGGTCCTTCATCAACCTGTCCAGGCGCCTTGCCGCATCGGCGAGATCGTGCTTCGCCACGGCCGTGACGACCAACAGCTTCCGGGACAGCGCCATCCTTACGCCCTCCGGGACTTGCAGTGAGCGAACCCTTGTGTGTGCTTCTTTCAACCGGTCCGCGACGAGTTCGTAGAGCTCAAGTTGACTGTCGCGTTCCATGCACAGATTGTGCCATCTGGGGCGAGTTGTCGCCTCACGGGGCCTCAACACACAGCTGTGCCCCCCACCATCCGGTGGGGGGCACAGTGTTGTCGATGTGATCACCCAAAGGTGAATAAGCGCTGATCAGGCTGGAATCAGGCCTGAATCGTGCGCGGCTTGAAGCCCGGTCGGGCGCTTTCGTACGTGGCGATGTCCGCTTCGTTCTGAAGGGTGAGCGAGATGTCGTCCAGCCCCTCCAGCAGCCTCCATCGGGCGTTGTCGTCGAGTTCGAACTCCGCCTCGATGCCTTCCGCCCGCACCTGGCGGTCGACCAGGTCGACGGTGATCTCGGCGGTGGGGTCGGCCTCGGTCAGCTTCCACAGCCGGTCGACGGTCTCCTGGGGCAGGAGGACGGTCAGCAGGCCGTTCTTCAGCGAGTTCCCGCGGAAGATGTCGGCGAAGCGGGAGGAGATGACCGCCTTGAAGCCGAAGTTCTGCAGGGCCCAGACGGCGTGCTCGCGCGAGGAACCGGTGCCGAAGTCGGGGCCGGCGACCAGTACGGTCGCGCCGGCGCGCTCCGGGCGGTTGGTGATGAACTCCGGGTCCTTGCGCCAGGCCTCGAAGAGTCCGTCCTCGAACCCGTCGCGGGTGATCTTCTTCAGCCAGTGGGCCGGGATGATCTGGTCGGTGTCGACGTTGCTGCGGCGCAGCGGTACGGCCCGGCCGGTGTGGGTGGTGAAGGCTTCCATGGTTCTCAGACTCCGGCGGTCGCGTGGGCGGCGGACAGGTCGGCGGGCGAGGCCAGATGGCCCAGTACCGCGGTGGCGGCGGCCACCTGCGGGGAGACCAGGTGCGTGCGCCCGCCCTTGCCCTGGCGGCCCTCGAAGTTGCGGTTGGAGGTGGACGCGGAGCGCTCACCAGGGGCCAGTTGGTCGGGGTTCATGCCCAGACACATCGAGCAGCCCGCGTGCCGCCATTCGGCGCCGGCCTCCGTGAAGACCTTGTCCAGGCCCTCTGCCACGGCCTGCAGGGCGACCCGGACCGAGCCGGGGACGACCAGCATCCGTACGCCGTCGGCGACTTTGCGGCCCTCGATGATCCCGGCGACGGCGCGCAGGTCCTCGATGCGGCCGTTGGTGCAGGAACCTACGAAGACGGTGTCGACCTTGATGTCGCGCAGCGGCTGTCCGGCGGTCAACCCCATGTACTCCAGGGCCTTTTCGGCGGCGTGGCGCTCCGAAGCGTCCTCGTACGAAGCGGGGTCGGGGACGTTGGCCGAGAGCGGCGCGCCCTGGCCCGGGTTGGTGCCCCAGGTGACGAACGGGGCCAGCGTCGTACCGTCGATGACGACCTCGGCGTCGAAGACCGCGTCGTCGTCGGTGCGCAGCGTCTTCCAGTACGCGACCGCCGCGTCCCACTCCTCGCCCTTCGGGGCGTGGTCACGGCCCTCCAGGTAGTCGAAGGTGGTCTGGTCGGGGGCGATCATGCCCGCGCGGGCGCCGGCCTCGATCGACATGTTGCAGATGGTCATGCGGGCTTCCATCGACAGCTGCTCGACGGCCTCGCCGCGGTATTCCAGGATGTACCCCTGGCCGCCGCCGGTACCGATCTTGGCGATGATCGCCAGGATCAGGTCCTTCGCGGTGACACCCTCGGCCAGCGCGCCGGTAACGGTGATCGCCATCGTCTTCGGGCGGGCCAGCGGCAGCGTCTGGGTGGCCAGCACGTGCTCGACCTGGCTGGTGCCGATGCCGAAGGCCAGCGCGCCGAAGGCGCCGTGCGTGGAGGTGTGGGAGTCACCGCAGACCACGGTGGTGCCGGGCTGGGTCAGGCCCAGCTGCGGTCCCACGACGTGGACGACGCCCTGCTCGACGTCGCCGAGCGAGTGCAGCCGTACGCCGAACTCGGAGCAGTTCTTGCGCAGCGTCTCAAGCTGGGCCCGGGAGACCGGGTCCGCGATCGGCTTGTCGATGTCCAGGGTGGGGGTGTTGTGGTCCTCGGTCGCGATGGTGAGATCGAGGCGTCGGACCTTGCGGCCGGCCTGGCGCAGGCCCTCGAAGGCCTGGGGGCTGGTCACCTCGTGCAGCAGGTGCAGATCGATGAAGAGGAGGTCGGGCTCGCCTTCGGCGCGCCGGACGACATGGTCGTCCCAGACCTTCTCCGCGAGTGTCCTACCCATCGCTTTCCCTCCGGCTCACCGTCCCGGACCCATTGGTTCGTGGACCCGTACATACAGACTCGCTGTTTCTTGGAAAATTTGAACTTGCGTTTCACAGTGTGAGACGTGAATATCGTTTCATGGACAACTCTAGCGGCGTCGGCGTTCTCGACAAGGCAGCTCTGGTATTGAGCGCACTGGAGTCCGGTCCGGCCACCCTCGCCGGGCTGGTCGCGGCGACAGGGCTCGCACGACCCACGGCACATCGCCTTGCCGTGGCACTGGAACACCACCGGATGGTGGCGAGGGACATGCAGGGCCGGTTCATCCTCGGACCGCGGCTGGCGGAGCTCGCCGCCGCGGCCGGCGAGGACCGCCTGCTGGCCACGGCCGGACCGGTGCTCACCCACCTCCGTGACGTGACGGGCGAGAGCGCGCAGCTCTACCGCCGTCAGGGCGACATGCGTATCTGCGTGGCGGCCGCCGAGCGGCTGTCGGGCCTCCGGGACACCGTCCCGGTGGGCTCCACGCTGCCCATGAAGGCGGGCTCGGCCGCGCAGATCCTGATGGCCTGGGAGGAGCCCGAGCGGCTCCACCGCGGCCTGCAGGGCGCGCGCTTCACGGCGACGGCGCTCTCGGGCGTACGGCGCCGCGGCTGGGCGCAGTCGATCGGCGAGCGGGAGCCCGGTGTGGCCTCCGTCTCGGCGCCGGTGCGCGGGCCGTCGAACCGCGTGGTGGCCTCGGTGTCGGTCTCCGGGCCGATCGAGCGCCTGACCCGCCACCCGGGCCGGATGCACGCCCAGGCCGTCATCGACGCGGCCGCCCGCCTCACGGAGGCGCTGCGCCGCTCCGGCTGACCTGACCTGCCCCTTTCTCAACCCCCGGGCCCGGGGGCGCGTACGACGCCGCACACGTCCGAACACGCGCCTCCGGGCCCGTACTTACGTCGCCGCAAACGCCTGCGCCCACGTCGGCGCGAACGACGAAGAGGCCCTCCGCGATGAACGCGGAGGGCCTCTTCGATGCGTACCCCCGACCGGATTCGAACCGGCGCTACCGCCTTGAGAGGGCGGCGTGCTAGGCCGCTACACAACGGGGGCTAGCTGGTGCTGCTGTTACTGCGCTGGGCTACCAGGACTCGAACCTAGAATAAGGGAACCAGAAACCCTCGTGTTGCCAATTACACTATAGCCCAAAGTGGTCTAGACCAGACCAACAGTACCCCCGACCGGATTCGAACCGGCGCTACCGCCTTGAGAGGGCGGCGTGCTAGGCCGCTACACAACGGGGGCCCTAGCGATCCTGCATCAAGACGTCCGGGTGCGACCCTGGAGATCTCGCGGGAAGGATCTGTACCCCCGACCGGATTCGAACCGGCGCTACCGCCTTGAGAGGGCGGCGTGCTAGGCCGCTACACAACGGGGGCAAAGCACTGCGTTACTACTGCACTGCGCTGGGGTACCAGGACTCGAACCTAGAATAAGGGAACCAGAAACCCTCGTGTTGCCAATTACACTATACCCCACCAAAAGTCAACCCCCTGCGGGGTTTTCTTTCTTTGGTGTTGCCCCCGTCCGGCCTTTCGGCCCGCTCCGGCGGCGCAGAAAGAACATTACCGGATGCCTGACCGTGCTCCAAAACGGGTATCCCGTGCCAGCAGCTCCGGGAGTCCCTCAAGTCCGGCGATGCGGTGCACGCCGTCGGGCCCGTCCCCACGGCGGCCGTCGCGGTCGAGCCAGATCGCCAGCAGTCCGGCGTCCCGTGCCCCGCGCGCGTCGATCTCCGGCTGGTCACCCACGTACGCCACCTCGCCCGGCGGCAGCGCCATCGCCTCGCAGGCGGCCAGGAAGGCCCCGGCCTCGGGCTTGCTGACCCCGAGCTCGACGGCGCAGACCAGCACTTCGAAGCGGTCGCGCAGGCCGAGGTCACGCAGCTTGGGGTCCTGGTTGACGGTGGAGGAGTTGGAGAGCACCCCGTGCCGGTAGTCGGCGGCGAGGGCGTCCAGCGCGGGCACCACGTCGGGGAAGACGGACCAGGCGGTCTTGTAGTGCTCGATGTACCGGTCGAACCAGGCGTCCGCCTCGTCGGCCGTCATCCCGGGCTCCCCGAGGAACTCCCGCACCCGCTCCTGGCGCTGCCCCTGGAAGGTGCCCTCGCCGGCGGCGAAGCGCGCCCAGTGCCGGTCGGTGATCCGCCGCCACAGCGCCAGCGCCTGCGCGGCGGTCCCGTACCGCTTTGCGATCCCGTCGGACTCCAGCTGGCGCGCGAGCCCGGCGGCGTCGGCCCCCGTGTAGTCGAAGAGGGTGTCGTCGATGTCCCACAGCACGGCGCGGATCGGCATGGGGCCGAGCCTACGCCGGACGTCCGTCCCCCGTGGGCGGGACGGGAAAGAAAGATCGCGAACTGCCGCCGGGAACGCCGCAGGGGGCGGCGGCCGGAGATCCGGCCGCCGCCCCCTGCGGGACTACGGGTACTGGTGCCGCCTAAGCGGCGAGCCTGGCCAGGGCCGCGTCGATGCGGGCCAGGGACCTCTCCTTGCCCAGGATCTCCAGGGACTCGAAGAGCGGCAGGCCGACGGTGCGGCCGGTGACGGCCACGCGCACCGGAGCCTGGGCCTTGCCGAGCTTGAGGCCGTGGGCCTCGCCGGCGGTCAGGACGGCCTGCTTGAGGGACTCCGGGTCCGACCAGTCGGCGGCCTGGAGGGTCTCGCGCGCGGTGGTGAGCAGCGCCGCCGGCTCGCCCTTCATCGCCTTGTCCCACGAGGGCTGGTCGAAGACCGGCTCCTTCAGGAACAGGAAGTCGACGTTGGCCGTGATGTCCGACAGGACGGTCACACGGGTCTGGGCGTACGGGGCGATGCGCGCCCAGGCCTCGGCGTCGAAGTCCTCGGGCGCCCAGTTGGCGTGCGGGGCCCGGAGCCACGGGGTGCAGGCGTCCGCGAAGGCCTTCGGGTCGAGCAGGCGGATGTGGTCGGCGTTGATCGCCTCCGCCTTCTTGATGTCGAAGCGGGCCGGGTTCGCGTTGACGTCCGGGATGTCGAACTTCGCCACCATCTCCTCGATCGAGAAGATGTCCTGGTCCTTGGAGAAGGACCAGCCGAGGAGCGAGAGGTAGTTCAGCAGGCCCTCGGGGAGGAAGCCGCGCTCGCGGTACAGGTTGAGCGAGGACTCGGGGTCCCGCTTGGAGAGCTTCTTGTTGCCCTCGCCCATCACGTACGGCAGGTGGCCGAACTCCGGGACGCCGGTGGCGATGCCGAGCTCCATCAGCGCCTTGTAGAGCGCGATCTGGCGCGGGGTGGAGGACAGCAGGTCCTCGCCGCGCAGCACGTGCGTGATCTGCATCAGCGCGTCGTCGACCGGGTTGACCAGCGTGTACAGGGGGGCGCCGTTGGCCCGCAGGATGCCGAAGTCCGGCACGTTCTCCGGGGTGAAGGTCAGCTCGCCGCGGACCAGGTCGGTGAAGGTGATCGGCTCGTCGGGCATCCGGAAGCGGACGATCGAGGGGCGGTGCTCGCCCTGGTACGCCTCCAGCTGCACGGTGGTCAGCTCGCGGCAGTGGCCGTCGTAACCGGAGGGCTTGCCGGCCGCGCGGGCGGCGGCGCGGCGCGCGTCCAGCTCCTCGGTGGTGCAGTAGCAGTCGTACGCGTAACCGCCATCGCGCAGCCGCTGGGCGACGTCCGCGTAGATGTCCATGCGCTGGGACTGGCGGTACGGGGCGTGCGGGCCGCCGACCTCGGGGCCCTCGTCCCAGGTGAAGCCGAGCCAGCGCAGCGAGTCGAGCAGCTGCTCGTACGACTCCTCGGAGTCGCGGGCCGCGTCGGTGTCCTCGATGCGGAAGACGAACGTACCGCCGTGGTGGCGGGCGAACGCCCAGTTGAAGAGGGCCGTCCGGACCAGGCCCACGTGGGGGTTGCCGGTCGGGGAGGGACAGAAACGTACGCGGACGTTCGCGTTAGCCACGCTTGATCACCTTGTTGGTGAGAGTGCCGATGCCTTCGATGGTGACGGCGACCTCGTCGCCGACGTTGAGGGGGCCGACTCCGGCCGGGGTCCCCGTGAGGATGACGTCGCCCGGGAGCAGCGTCATGGCCTCGGTGATGTGGACGATCAGGTCCTCGATGGAGCGGACCATGTCACTGGTGCGGCCCAGCTGACGCTGTTCGCCGTTGACCGTGCACTGGATGGCGAGGTCGCTCGGGTCCAGGTCGGTCTCGATCCAGGGGCCGAGGGGGCAGGAGCTGTCGAAGCCCTTGGCGCGGGCCCACTGCTTCTCCCGCTGCTGGACGTCGCGCGCGGTGACGTCGTTGGCGCAGGTGTAGCCGAGGATCACGTCCTTGACGCGCTCCTTCGGGACCTCGCGGCACATGCGGCCGATGACCACGGCGAGCTCCGCCTCGTGGTGGAGGTCCTGGGAGAAGGAGGGGTACGTGATCGGGTCGCCCGGGCCGACCACCGAGGTGGAGGGCTTGAAGAAGGTGATGGGGGCCTCGGGGACCTCGTTGCCGAGCTCCGCCGCGTGCTCCGCGTAGTTGCGGCCGATGGCCACGACCTTGTTCGGGAGCACGGGCGGCAGCAGCCGGACCTTGCTGAGCGGGACCTTCGTACCGGAGAGCTCGAAGTCCGCGAACGGGATGCCCTTGATGATGTCGAGGACGAGCTCTCCCTCGGCGCCGGGGGCGGCGTTGCCCTCGACCGCGCCGAAGGCGACATTGCCGTCGATCGAGAACCTGGCGATGCGCACGTGTTGCGTCTGCCCCTCTGTATTTCCGCTGGCTGGAGTCTGCGGCTCCAGGCTAACGCGGCGGGCAGTGGCGCTTCGCTCTCTTTTGGCCGGGGCTACTGCGCGGCGGCCGCCACGGGCGCGTCCATCAGGATCGTGCGCCGCGGGTTGGCGGTCTGCGTCGGCAGCTCGACGGCGTGCTCCGGGGTGGCCGGGGCCGCCTGCAGGTCCTCCGCGTCCTTGAGGTGCGCGAGGGTCGTGCGGCGGGGGTTGGCTATGTTGCGGAACATCGTCGTCGTCTTCATCGGAGTTTCGGGCCCTCGGCTCGCTCGTGGTGTGGTCGGTCGGCGACGTGCGCCAACCCTTTAAGGGGCAAGGCTAAACATCTGAATCCCCCACCGAACCGGGAAGTAATGGCCACGGCTATGTGAGTTTGCTCACCACTGACCAGGCATTACCGGCATAACGGACAGCCAACTTCACCTCGCGAAACGGACATTGCGCCACTGAATGCGCCATTCCGCTCCTGATCATCTCGACTGGGACACCTTGCCAGCCGCGGTGTTTGGATGATGTAAGTCCGGTTTACCCCGAAAGCAGTCGCACGTGCTGTAGCGCCCCCGTCACGAGCCGTAGCCGACTCTCCGAGCCGGTGCTCGCACCTTGTTGGAGATCCCCCACTGTGCTGGAATTCGCGGGACCGCCGCGGGAATCAGCCGGCGCGCAGGTGGCGCGACACAGCGCCGAGCGCGGTGGCAAGGAGAGGGAGACGCGCCGGTCACCGACGACCACCATGGGGCCGTTAGTGCCCCACGACTCGACACCGTCCCACCGGTCGCCCGGCGGGACGCCTGGTCCAGAGGTTGCGACGCTAGTGCAGGGACGATTCAAGAGGGATGGCAGCGCTGCGGCGGAGCAGGAGCCGCGCGGCGGGACCGACCGTGGCTCCTCGCCCCAGCACGCCCAGAACCGCGGGCCGGCTGTCGAAGGCGCAGGCCCCGACTCCTCCGCCACGGTGAAGGCGAAGGGCCGAGGGAAGTCCGTCAAGGCCGCCAAGGCCAAGGCCGGGTCGGTCGAGCAGGACGTGGCGATACCGAAGGCCCCCAGTGGGCCCGGTTCCCGTCTCGCCATGCAGAACTGGCGCATCAGCACGCGACTGGTGTCGCTGCTGACCCTGCCGGTCGTCGCCGCCACCACGCTCGGTGGCGTCCGCATCAACGACTCGCTCAACGACATCGCGCAGCTGGAGCACATGCAGCTGCTGACGACGATGACCCGGCAGGCCACCAACCTGGCCGCCGCGCTCCAGGAGGAGCGCGACAAGTCCGCGGGTCCTCTGTCGGTCCCGGGTGCGGCGGGAAAGCCCAACAGCACCGTCACGAACGTCCGTGACACCACCGACGCCGCCGCCAAGGCCTTCACCGCCGCGACCGACAAGGTCGACAGCACGGAGGACAAGGACGAGACGCTCAAGTCGATCCGCAACAACATCCTGCAGATCGGCCGCCAGCTCACCCTCATCGAGGACATCCGCAGCAAGGCGTACGCGAACGGCGCCCAGCAGACGGTCACCGAGTACAACAGCCTGATCGTCTCGCTGCTCTCGCTCTCCCAGGACATGGCGCAGGCCACCTCCAGCCCGGAGATGATCAAGCGCACGCGCGCCCTGGCGGCCTTCTCCGCCGCCAAGGAGTACGCGTCCGTCCAGCGCGCGATCATCGCCGCCTCGCTCCCCGACAGCGCCGAGAGGCAGGGCGAGCTGAAGGAGAACGACCGTCTGTACGCCCTGTCCGCGCTCAAGGGCGAGCAGCAGTCCAAGAAGACCTTCGAACTCGTCTACCAGGGCAAGTCCGAGGAGCTCCTCGCGTCGCTCGGCGACGGCAACACGGAGATCGGCACCGCCGACCACTACGCGCGCCGCGTCCTGAGCACCAAGGACCAGTTCCTCAAGGAGAAGAACCGGTCCTGGATGGACTGGTACGACGCCGACGACACCAAGCTCCAGGCGATGAAGGTCATCGAGCTGACCCTGCTCGAGGACATGGAGCAGAAGGCCCGCGAGCTCAAGAACGAGTCGCAGCAGGACGCCATCATCAACGGTGCCCTGATCCTCCTCGTCCTCGGTGTCTCCCTCGTCGGCGCCTTCGTCATGGCCCGCTCGATGATCCGCTCGCTGCGCCGCCTGCAGGACACCGCGACGCGCGTCGCCCAGGACCGGCTCCCCGAGCTCGTCAAGCAGCTGTCCGAGTCCGACCCGCAGGACGTGGACACGTCCGTGGAGTCCGTCGGCCTGCACACCCGCGACGAGATCGGCCAGGTGGCCGCGGCCTTCGACGACGTGCACCGCGAGGCCGTCCGCCTCGCCGCCGAGCAGGCCCTCCTCCGGGGCAACGTCAACGCGATGTTCACCAACCTCTCGCGCCGCTCGCAGGGCCTCATCCAGCGCCAGCTCTCGCTCATCTCCGAGCTGGAGTCGCGCGAGGCCGACCCGGACCAGCTGTCCTCCCTCTTCCGGCTCGACCACCTCGCGACCCGCATGCGCCGTAACGGCGAAAACCTCCTCGTCCTCGCGGGCGAGGAGCCGGGCCGCCGGTGGACCCGCCCCGTCCCGCTCGTCGACGTGCTCCGTGCCGCCGCGTCCGAGGTGGAGCAGTACGAGCGCATCGAGCTGGCGTCGGTGCCCGGCACCGATGTCGCCGGCCGCGTCGTCAACGACCTCGTGCACCTCCTCGCCGAGCTGCTGGAGAACGCCACCTCGTTCTCCTCCCCGCAGACCAAGGTCAAGGTCACCGGTCACGCGCTGCCCGACGGCCGCGTGCTCGTCGAGATCCACGACACCGGTATCGGCCTCTCCCCCGAGGACCTCGCCGCGATCAACGAGCGGCTCGCGTCGCCGCCGACCGTGGACGTCTCCGTCTCCCGACGCATGGGCCTGTTCGTGGTCGGCCGCCTGTCCCTGCGACACGGCATCCGCATCCAGCTGCGTCCCTCCGACTCGGGCGGCACCACGGCCCTCGTCATGCTTCCGGTGGATGTCGCCCAGGGCGGCAAGAAGCCGGCTCCGATGGCGGGCCAGGGCGGTCAGGGCGGCCCCGGTGGCGCTCAGGGCGGCCCGGGCGGTGGCCAGGCTTCCGGGCCGGGTGCGGGCGCACGTCCGCCCGTCGGCGCGGCTCCGCAGCGCGGCCAGGTCTCCGGCAGCGGTCAGCGTGCCGCCCTGCCGGGACGCGACGGCGGCCCCGGCCAGCAGCGCCCGCAGGGCGGCCCGGGTGCTCCCGGCGGCCGCCCGCAGGCGGGTCAGACGACCACGGGTCAGGGCCAGGGCGGCTTCGGCGGCGGTGCTCCGCTGCCGGGCCGCGGCCCGCAGGCCCGTCCGGTGTCCGCGCCCTCCGCTTCCGGGCCGTCCGCTTCCGGGCAGGGCGGACTCCCGCAGGGCAACGGCTTCGAGCGTCCCCAGCAGAACCAGCAGCCCCAGCAGGCTCCGCAGAACCAGCAGGCTCCGCAGCAGCGTCAGCAGCCGCCGGCCGCCCCCGCGGCTCCGGCTTCCCGCGGCGCGCGGCCGCAGCTGCCGCCGCGCGGTGGCGCCCCCCGCCCCGAGCTCCCCGGTCCGCAGACCACCAGCTGGGGCGCCGACCAGGCCCGCGGCCACGACGAGCTCTCGGGCCCCGGCTCGACCTCCGAGTTCCCCCGCCCGGACTTCAACGCCCCGATGCCCCAGGCGGACAACCTGGGCAGCACCACCGGTCAGTTCGAGCGTCCGGACGTACGGGGCCCCCTGGACCCGTCGGCCACCGGGCAGTTCGAGCGCCCCGGCGGCTACCAGCCCCAGCGTCCCGGCGGCCCCGGTGTCGGCGGCTTCGCCCGCCAGCCCCAGGCCCCGCAGCAGCCTCAGCAGCAGCAGTACCAGCAGCCGCAGGCTCCGCAGCAGGGCGGCGGGTACGCCCCCGTACCGCCCCGGCGCACGGAGGCTCCCGGCCTGCCGCAGGCCCACCGGCCCGAGGCGCTGCCGCCGGCGGGGAGCTCCGGCGACGCCCGCAGCCCGATCTTCGACACGCTGGAGTCGAACTGGTTCCGCGAGGAGGGGCAGCAGCCCCCCGCGCAGGCACCGGCAACGGCGACACCCCAGCAGGGCCGGCAGCCGCAGCAGTCCGCCCCGGCTCCGCAGCAGCACCTGCCGCAGCGCGGCCAGGAGCACGCGGCCGAGCCCGCGGCGACCGGCAGCATGCCGACCGTCAGCTGGAAGTCGTCTCCGAACGACGAGCTGATGCGGCAGGCCGAGCGCGTGCGCCAGCCCGCCGCCGGCGGCATCACGACCTCGGGGCTGCCCCGCCGGGTCCCGCGGGCGAACCTCGTGGCCGGCACGGCGCAGCAGCAGGCCGACGCGCAGGCCGGTCCGCAGGTCTCGCGGGCGCCGGACGACGTCCGCGGCCGTCTGACCAACCTCCGACGCGGTATCCAGCAGGGCCGCCAGGCCGGCAACAGTGGTCCGGCAACCGGCAGTTACCACATCGACCCCACTTACCAGCAGGAGCGATAGTTGAGTTCGATGAGCCAGGCGGCACAGAACCTGAACTGGTTGATCACCAACTTCGTGGACAACACCCCTGGGGTGTCCCACACCGTGGTGGTCTCCGCCGACGGACTCCTTCTGGCGATGTCCGAAGGTTTCCCCCGCGACCGCGCCGATCAGCTGGCGGCCGTGGCCTCCGGACTGACCTCGCTGACCGCCGGAGCCTCCCGCATCTTCGAGGGTGGCGCCGTCAACCAGACCGTGGTGGAGATGGACCGGGGATTCCTCTTCCTCATGTCGGTCTCCGACGGGTCCTCCCTCGCCGTACTGGCGCACCCCGAGTGCGACATCGGCCTCGTCGGCTACGAGATGGCCCTCCTCGTGGACCGTGCCGGCAGCGTCCTCACCCCGGACCTGCGCGCGGAACTGCAGGGCAGCCTGCTCAGCTGACTTCCCCACTCCCGGCCGGACGGTACTGCCGGCCGGGGGACCGGGGCCCCGGCCCCGGAACCCAGTACCACCGACAGGCCGTCATACCGTCCCCCCACCGGCCGCCCCGTCAGACGGCACGCTGACCACTGCTGTCCAGCCCGGAGGATCAATGACCCCGCCCCCCGCCTACCCCGATGCGTACGGAGACTCGTACTCGGAAGGCGACCAGCCGCTGGTGCGTCCGTACGCGATGACCGGTGGCCGGACCCGGCCCCGCTACCAGCTCGCCATCGAGGCCCTGGTCAGCACCACCGCCGATCCGATGCACCTGTCCGGCCTGCTCCCCGAGCACCAGCGCATCTGCACCTTGTGCCGCGAGGTCAAGTCGGTCGCCGAGGTCTCCGCACTGCTGTCGATGCCGCTCGGTGTCGCCCGGATCCTCGTCGCCGACCTGGCGGAGGCCGGAATGGTGGCCATCCACCAGCCGGGCAATGGAGAGGCCGGCGGCACGCCGGATGTAACGCTGCTCGAAAGGGTGCTCAGTGGCCTTCGGAACATCTAGCGGTGGAGCGGCTCCCCGCTCCACCACCTCCGCGAAGATCGTGGTGGCGGGCGGCTTCGGCGTGGGCAAGACCACGTTCGTCGGAGCCGTGTCCGAGATCAACCCGCTGCGTACCGAAGCGGTCATGACCTCCGCGAGCGCGGGGATCGACGACCTCACGCACACCGGTGACAAGACGACCACGACCGTCGCGATGGACTTCGGCCGCATCACCCTGGACCAGGACCTGATCCTGTACCTCTTCGGTACGCCGGGCCAGGACCGCTTCTGGTTCATGTGGGACGACCTGGTCCGTGGTGCCATCGGGGCGATCGTGCTCGTGGACACGCGCCGGCTCGCCGACTGCTTCCCCGCCGTCGACTACTTCGAGAACAGCGGCCTGCCTTTCGTCGTGGCCCTCAACGGCTTCGAGGGACACCAGCCGTACACCCCCGAGGAAGTCCGCGAGGCCCTGCAGATCGGCCCTGGCGCCCCCATCATCACCACCGACGCCCGCCACCGCGCGGACGCCAAGAGCGCGCTCATCACGCTCGTCGAGCACGCCCTCATGGCGCGTCTCAAGTAACACCACACCGGCAGCCCGGCTCAAGCGGCACCACTCAAGTCCCACGGGTTCTTCACAACGTGAGAGGGCGGGCTGTGTCATAGGACACGGCCCGCCCTCTTGGTTCATAACGTTTCGACAGACAATTGCCGCCAGTTGGCCACGGGGTGCGTTCGGTTGGTGCCCCTACGCGCACAACTCCCCCTATTTTTGCCGCAGGAAGCTCTTTATGTCCGATTTACGTGGGGCATAAGGCTCTGGGAATGGCCGGTTTCAACTGTTTGGAACACGGCCGTTAACCGTGCTGGAATTCAACGAACTAGCTAGTAGCACCGCCGGAAGGTTGTTGGTCGAGTGAGGCGAAGCATCGCAAGCCCCGCGGATGAACCCGCGCGCGGCAACTTCACCCCGCCGCCGCGAGCGGCCGCGTCGCCCGTAGACGTGCCCGTGGAACCACCCGTGAGCAGTGGGAGCACCAGCAGGTTCTCCCCCCGCAACTGGCGTGTGCCGACCCGTCTGAACGCCATCCTGCTCGTGCCCGCCCTCGTCGGGCTGGTCATGGGCGGCTTCCAGGTGAAGGGATCCGTCGACACCTGGAACGAGGCCAAGGACGCCGAGCAGATAGCCAGGGTCGTCCAGGCCGCCTCGGAATACGGCCAGGCGCTGCTCAACGAGCGTGACCTCACGGCGGAGCCGCTGCTGAGCGGAAACGCCAACAGCGAGATCGTCACCAAGGCCCGCGGCGCGACCGACGCGGCCAAGGTGAAGTTCGACAAGGTCGTCCAGGACATGCCGAAGAACCAGGGCATGGAACGGCGTCTGGACCTCTTCCGCGCGGAGGAGCCGAACCTGAAGCTCGTCCGCGAGAAGGCGTACCTGGCCGCGGCCGAGAGCCCCAAGAAGAACCCCCCCACGGCGTTCGGGCCCATCCCGACCGAAGAGGGCTATGTGCTGGTCCAGCACTACCTCATGCAGTTCGCCAACGAGCTCGGCCTCGGCACCGGCAACGTGACCTCGTACGGCCGCATGGTCTACGCGATCCAGCTGGCCAAGGCGGCGAACTCGCTGCAGCGCTCCGTCGGCACCCACCTGCTGGTCCGCCCGAGCACCAACGAGGACATCCGCAAGGCCCAGCTCGTCGCGTTCTCCTCGTACGCCTACCTCGAAGAGATCGCCCAGGGCGAGTACGTCGCCGCGGGCACCGAGGAGGACGTGAACCGCCTCCGCGAGGTCATGCAGAAGAAGTCCGACGAGGGGGCCGCCAAGCTCGCCGAGGCCAAGCGCCAGGCCGAGCAGGCCGGCGTCCGCTTCGTGCCCCCGCCCGTGGTCAACAAGTCGGCGCTGACCGGCATGACCGAGGCGATAGCCAGCGGCGAGAACAAGACCAAGCTGGCCGCCAACGGCACCACGCCCCAGTTCTGGCAGGCCGCGGCCACCGCGAAGTTCGACGGCTACGACGAGATCGAGAAGGAACTCCTCGACAAGGCCGTCAAGGACGCCGTCGCGGTCTCCGACGAGGCCCGCACGGACGCCATCACCAACGGCGCCATCGTGGTCGTGTCCCTGCTCGCGGCCTTCATCCTGGCCGGTCTCATGGCCCGCCAGATGGGCCGCGCGATGCGCCGCCTGCGCTCCGCCGCCTTCGACATCGCCGAGCAGCGCCTGCCGATGCTCGTCGACCAGCTCTCGCGCACCGACCCGGGCAAGGTGGACACCCGCGTCCACCCGATCCCGATCGACTCCCAGGACGAGATCGGCGAGGTCGCCCGTGCCTTCGACCAGGTCCACCGGGAAGCGGTCCGGCTCGCCGCCGAGCAGGCGCTCCTGCGAGGGAACGTCAACGCGATCTTCACCAACCTCTCGATGCGCAACCAGTCCCTGATCGAGGGCCAGCTGACCCTCATCACCGACCTGGAGAACAACGAGGCGGACCCGGACCAGCTGGAGAACCTCTTCCGCCTGGACCACCTGGCCACCCGTATGCGCCGCAACGGCGAGAACCTCCTCATCCTCGCGGGTGAGGAGCCGGGCCGCCGCTGGGACCAGCCGGTGCCCCTCGTCGACGTCCTGCGCGCCGCCTCCTCCGAGGTGGAGCAGTACGAGCGCATCGAGCTCTCCGGCGTCTCCGACGCCGAGATCCACGGCCAGGCCGTGACCGACCTCGTGCACCTGCTCGCCGAGCTCCTGGAGAACGCCACCACGTTCTCCTCCCCCCAGACCAAGGTCCGCGTCAACGCGACCCGTCTGCCGGACGGCCGCGTGATGGTCGAGATCCACGACAAGGGCATCGGCCTGACCGCCGAGGACTTCGCGGACATCAACCACAAGCTGGCCAACCCGCCGACCGTGGACGCCGCGATCTCGCAGCGCATGGGTCTGTTCGTGGTCGGCCGGCTGGCGGACCGCCACAGCATCCGCGTCCAGCTGCGCCCCTCGGGCGAGGCGGCCGGCACCACCTCGCTGGTCATGCTTCCCGACGCCATCACCCACGGTGGTGGTGGAGAGGGCATACCGGACGACGACTTCACGGTCTCCTCGATCATCCCGGAGCAGAAGGCCCAGCTGCAGGCGCCGCTGCGTACGGCCGCCGAGCTCGGTTTCGACGACTCCCGCTACGACCAGCAGGGCGGCGACGCCCAGCTCGACCCGGTCGGGCGCTCGCTCCTCGCCGAGGAGCGGCGGGCCGCGCTGAAGGCCCAGGCCTCCTACGGGCAGGACGAGCAGGAGTACGCCGACCACGCTGCGCAGGAGTATCCGGAACCTCAGCCTGAGCACGGGTACCAGCCGTACCAGGGCTACGAGCAGCAGCCCGAGCAGGGCTACGACAGCTCGTACGAGGCCCAGCAGGGTCAGCAGGGCTTCGACGCCTACCCGCAGCAGGGCTACGCCTATCCGGAAGCCGGCTACGAGGACGGCCGGCAGACCGGCCAGGGCTACGACAACGGGTACGAATCCCAGTCGGGACAAGCCGAGTGGCCCGGTCAGAACACGTATCCGGCCGGCTACCAGCAGGATTACGGGACCGAATCGGAATCCCCCGCCGTCCCCGAACGGGCCGCGGACCGCGTAGGCTTCGACCGTCCGGGCGCCGCTTCCGACACCGGTCACCAGATGACCGGAGCGGGCCTGCCGCGCCGCGGCAGCCAGCAGCAGTGGCAGCCGGCACAGCAGGAAGCGGAGTCCACCGGATCCCTCTTCGAGCAGCGGCCGCAGCGTCAGCAGCAGCCCGCTGAGACGGAGCGGGCGCCGGAGGCGAAGGAAGGCAGCACGGGCTGGCGTTCGGGCAATGACGAGCGCTGGCAGCAGGCCGCCAAACTCCGTGAGCCGAAGGCGGGCGGGGTCACCCCGTCCGGTCTCCCTCGGCGGGTGCCCAAGGCCAACCTGGTCGAGGGCGCGGCGGAGACGACCCCGCAGGGCGGCCCCCAGGTCTCCCGCGCACCGGAGGACGTCCGCGGCAGGTTGAGCAACCTGCGGCGCGGTGTCCAGCAGGGACGCAGCGCGGGTTCTGAGCAGTCAAGTAACAGCTATGACCAGGAGCGTTAGTGTGAGCCCGATGAGCCAGGCGGCACAGAACCTGAACTGGTTGATCACCAACTTCGTGGACAACACCCCTGGGGTGTCCCACACCGTGGTGGTCTCCGCCGACGGACTCCTTCTGGCGATGTCCGACGGGTTTCCGCGCGACCGCGCCGATCAGCTGGCGGCCGTGGCCTCCGGTCTGACCTCGCTGACCGCCGGAGCCTCCCGCATCTTCGAGGGTGGCGCCGTCAACCAGACCGTGGTCGAGATGGACCGGGGATTCCTTTTCCTCATGTCCGTCTCGGACGGATCTTCGCTCGCGGTGCTCGCGCACCCCGAGTGCGACATCGGCCTCGTAGGCTACGAGATGGCCCTTCTGGTGGATCGCGCGGGCAGTGTCCTCACCCCGGACCTGCGCGCCGAGCTGCAGGGAAGTCTTCTCAACTAGCAGACAGGCAGTGCGTTTCGCGCCATCGCACCATAGGGTGCGGTGGCGCGGTTCCACAGGGAGTACTGCGTACTTGGAGTCGGAGGAGGAAACGTGACAACACCCGGAGGACATCCTTATGGCGGCGCGCAGCAGCCGCAGGGTGGGCACGACCAGAACCGCTTCAACTTCCCCTCCTCCCCCAGCCGGCCCGTGCCGGAGCACAACCCCTACCAGCAGCAGCCGCCGTACGGCCAGCCGCAGCAGCCGTACGGGCAGCCGCACGTGCCTCCGCAGCAGCAGCCTCCGCGTGCCGTGCGGCAGCCGGCGCCGAAGGCGCACAACCCGCTGGTGCGTCCGTACGCGATGACCGGCGGCCGTACTCGGCCGCGCTACCAGCTCGCCATCGAGGCGCTGGTCAGTACCACGGCCGATCCCGCGCGACTGCAAGGGCAATTGCCCGAGCACCAGCGCATCTGCCGTCTGTGCCAGGAGATCAAATCCGTCGCGGAGATCTCGGCACTCCTCTCCATTCCTCTTGGTGTCGCCCGCATCCTCGTCGCCGACCTGGCGGAAGCGGGCCTTGTCGCCATTCACCAGCCCGGCGGCGATGAGTCTGCCGGCGGCCAGCCAGATGTGACACTGCTCGAAAGGGTGCTCAGTGGACTTCGCAAGCTCTAACGGCGGAGCGGCTCCCGCCCGCTCCACCACCTCCGCGAAGATCGTGGTGGCGGGCGGCTTCGGCGTGGGCAAGACCACGTTCGTGGGCGCGGTCTCCGAGATCAACCCGCTGCGCACCGAAGCCGTCATGACCAGCGCCTCCGCCGGCATCGACGACCTCACCCACACCGGTGACAAGACGACCACCACGGTCGCGATGGACTTCGGCCGCATCACGCTGGACCAGGACCTGATCCTGTACCTCTTCGGTACGCCGGGCCAGGACCGCTTCTGGTTCATGTGGGACGACCTGGTGCGCGGTGCCATCGGCGCCGTCGTGCTCGTGGACACGCGCCGGCTCGCCGACTGCTTCCCCGCCGTCGACTACTTCGAGAACAGCGGCCTGCCGTTCGTCGTGGCCCTCAACGGCTTCGACGGGAACCAGGCCTACACCCCGGAGGAAGTCCGCGAGGCCCTGCAGATCGGCCCGGACGCCCCCATCATCACCACCGACGCCCGCCACCGCGCGGACGCCAAGAGCGCGCTCATCACGCTCGTCGAGCACGCCCTCATGGCCCGCCTGCGGTAGCGGCCGCCACCGAACAGCCGTAAGGCCCCCGTGTCCCTGACGCGGGGGCCTTCGCCGTATGCGGTGTGCGGTGTGCGGTGTGCCGCGCGCCGCGCTGCGCGCCGTGTGAGGCGGGGACGCGCGAAGGCCCCGCACCCTGTCGGGTACGGGGCCTTGCGTGGGGCTCGGGGCTCAGCCCTGCCAGCTGTGCGGGGCGCGGAAGCCCGGGGTGCGCTCCAGGCGGCGCCAGCCGGCCTGGGAGCGGCCGGCGGGGACCGCGGTGTCCTCGGGGGCGGCGGCGGCGCGGGCGAGCAGGATCGCGGTGATCGCGGCCAGCTCCTCCGGCTCGGCGTTGCCCTTCTCGACGCGCAGCAGCATGTCGGTGCTCATCGGTGGCTTGTCTCCTTACTGCGGCGGGTTGCCGTGCTTGCGGGACGGCAGGTCGGCGTGCTTGTTGCGGAGCATCGCGAGGGCGCTGACGAGGACCTCGCGGGTCTCGGCGGGGTCGATGACGTCGTCCACGAGGCCGCGCTCGGCCGCGTAGTACGGGTGCATCAGCTCGGCCTTGTACTCCTTGACCATGCGCACGCGCATGGCCTCGGGGTCCTCGGCGTCCGCGATCTGCTTGCGGAAGATGACGTTGGCCGCGCCCTCGGCGCCCATGACGGCGATCTCGTTGGTGGGCCAGGCGTAGGTGAGGTCGGCGCCGATGGACTGGGAGTCCATGACGATGTACGCGCCGCCGTAGGCCTTGCGCAGGATCAGCGAGATCCGCGGGACGGTGGCGTTGCAGTACGCGTACAGCAGCTTGGCGCCGTGGCGGATGATGCCGCCGTGCTCCTGGTCGACGCCCGGCAGGAAGCCGGGGACGTCCAGCAGGGTGACGATCGGGATGTTGAAGGCGTCGCACATCTGGACGAAGCGCGCGGCCTTCTCGGAGGCCTCGATGTCCAGGACACCGGCGAGGTGGCCGGGCTGGTTGGCGACGATGCCGACGACCTGGCCGTTCATCCGGGCCAGGGCGCAGATGATGTTGCGGGCCCAGCGCTCGTGGATCTCCAGGACGTCGCCCTCGTCGACGATCTCCTCGATGACCTTGAGCATGTCGTACGGGCGGTTGCCGTCGGCGGGCACCAGGTCCAGCAGGACCTCGCTGCGGCGGTCCGCCGGGTCGCTCGTCTCGTGGACGGGCGGGTTCTCGCGGTTGTTGGAGGGCAGCATCGAGATGAGGTAGCGGACCTCGGAGATGCAGGTCTCCTCGTCGTCGTACGCGAAGTGCGCGACGCCCGAGGTCTCGGCGTGCACGTCCGCGCCGCCGAGGCCGTTCTGGGTGATCTCCTCGCCGGTCACCGCGCGGACCACGTCCGGGCCGGTGATGAACATCTGCGAGGTGTCCCGGACCATGAACACGAAGTCCGTGAGGGCCGGGGAGTACGCGGCGCCGCCGGCGCACGGGCCCAGCATGACCGAGATCTGCGGGATGACGCCCGAGGCCTTGGTGTTGCGCTGGAAGATGCCGCCGTAGCCGGCGAGGGCGGAGACGCCCTCCTGGATACGGGCGCCGGCGCCGTCGTTCAGGGAGACCAGCGGAGCACCGGCCGCGATGGCCATGTCCATGATCTTGTGGATCTTCGTGGCGTGGGCCTCGCCCAGGGCACCGCCGAAGATGCGGAAGTCGTGCGCGTAGACGAAGACCGTGCGGCCCTCGACCGTGCCCCAGCCGGTGATGACACCGTCGGTGTAGGGCTTCTTGCCCTCCAGGCCGAAGCCCGTGGCGCGGTGGCGGCGGAGCTGCTCGACCTCCTTGAAGGAGCCTTCATCGAGGAGCAGCGCGATGCGCTCGCGGGCGGTCAGCTTGCCCTTGGCGTGCTGGGTCTCGGTCGCGCGGTCACTGGGGCCGCGCCGCGCCTGCTCGCGCAGGGAGTGCAGCTCGGCCACGCGCCCACGGGCGTCCGTCGGCTCGCTCGGGGTCTGGTCCACAACGGTCATGTACCGACCTTACGAAGCGCGGGGTCAAAAACCTCCGTTGATTCCACACAGTCTCCGGTGTCATCAGCTGTCCGGCCCGCACAGAACGGTTCGGGGATGTGCCGAGTCCACCAGCGGGGGCCATCGTCCTTTGTCACTCCTCCACAAATCGGCATGACACCCCGCCTAGAAGTTGAAATTTAAACGGAATGGGTCTAGCGTCAATCTCGTTGAAAGTTCAACGAACATCACTACCGAGGAGGAAGCCATGGGTCTCTTCACCCGCCGCAACCAGACCGCATCCGTCCAGGGGTCCCACGCCGCCGTCGCCACGCTCGAAGTGGACCCGGCCCTCGCCGCCCTCACCGGCGACTACGTCATCGACGCCGGCCACAGCAGCATCGGCTTCACCGTCCGCCACGCCATGGTGACCAACGTCCGCGGCAGCTTCGCCGAGCACGAGGGCACCCTGCACCTGGACGGCGGCGACCCGTCCCGCTCCACCGCCGCCATCGACGTGAAGATCGCCTCGGTCAACACCGGGATCGCCGACCGCGACGCCCACCTGCGGAGCGGCGACTTCTTCGACGCCGAGGCCTTCCCGCTGATGACGTTCCGCTCCACCGGGGCGGCCCGGCTCGGCAGCGACACGTACCGCATCACGGGCGAGCTGACGATCAAGGACGTCACGCGGCCGCTCTCCATCGACCTGGAGTTCGCCGGCTCCGCCACGGACGTCTACGGCAACGAGCGCGTCGGCTTCGAGGGCTCCGCCGAGATCCTGCGCTCCGACTGGGGCCTGACCTGGAACGCGGCGCTGGAGGCCGGCGGTGTCATGGTCAGCGACAAGGTGAAGCTGTCCTTCGACATCTCGGCCATCAAGCAGGCCTGACCGGCCGGGGGCGGAACCCCGGTGGGGGTCCCGCATGGCCCCAGGGCCATGGGGCGAGGTCAGAAGCCGCCCCCGCCGTCGAAGCCGCCACCGCCGCCGAAGTCACCGCCGCCGAAGTCGGACGGGTTGAAGTCGGCCCCCGAGACGTCCCCGCCGTCGTACCCGCCGCCCATGCCGCCGCCGAAGTCCGAGGCGTAGGCGGGGCTGGACATCATCGAACCGAGCATCGTGCCCATGAGCAGGCCGGGCAGGATGCCGCCGCCGAAGTAGCCGCCCGCCCAGGGGCCGTACGCCGGGCCCGCGTCGTAGTACGGGCGCCGGCCGTACTCGGTGTCGACCGTGCGGACCGCCGGGTCCAGGCCGTCCCTCAGCCGGACGGCGTCCGCCGTGCAGACCGGCACGGTACGGGCGGCCCCGCCGGCCGGGGCCCACGCGGCGTCCTCGGTGCTCGGCCCGTGCCGCGGGTCGAAGAAGCAGGGCGAGCGGCGCTCGGGCACCGGCCGCCGCTGCCGGCGCGCGTCCAGGCAGGCCAGGGCGTAGCGGCCGTCCTCCAGCGCCTCGGTCACGCCCTGGACCTCCTCGGGCCGCTGCACGGAGGCCATGATCTGCTTCGCCTTCTCGTACGAGTCGAGCCCCTGCTCGTAGTCCTTGCGCATGGCGTCGTCGGCGCCGGGCTCACCGGGGTGGAAGTCGAGGCGGTCGAGTTCCTCGCCGAAGGCCGTGATGTCCTCGTCGACGACCACGCTGAGCCGCTCGATGGCCTCGCGCCGAACCTCTTCCTTCTTCTTCCGGTTGCGGCGGACCAGCGCGTACGCGCCGCCGCCGCCGACCGCGGCCACCACGCCGAGGGTGATCAGGCCGCCGACCGGGGCGCCCTGCTCGTCACCGACGCTGCCCCAGGAGGCCGGGGCGCTGCCCTTCGCCTGGCTCAGGGCCTGGTCCACGAAGTTGTTGAGCTGCGTGCTCGCGTCCACCGGCGTGCCGGTCTTCACGGCCTCGGTGAGATTGCGTACGGCGTTGGTCGGCATGACCGCCCTGTCGGCGCCGGCGTTGAAACCGTCGCCGAGCCGGATCGCGTAGAGCCCGGTGATCCCGGTCTCGGCGCGGACGGCGCTGAGCACCTTGTCCTGCGGGAACTCGGCAGTGGCCGGCAGCACGGCGACGAAGACCGGCTTCCCGGCGTCCTTGATCTTCTGCGCGAGCGCGTCCGCGTCCGCCTTGGGCAGCTGCGACTCCGCTCGCGGGTCGACGTAGACGGGGCCCTCCTTGAGGGCCTCACCCACGGCGGCGACCCCGGTGGCGGCCGACGCCTGCGGGGCGGCCACCAGGGCGGTCCCCGACAGGGCCAGCAGCAGACCGGCCAGCAGCGATCCACAGCGAACTGAGATAAGCCTGGTCCTCATACCCACGACGCTACCCGAACCAGGATTTTCCTGTGTGAGCTGGACATAAGCCCGTCCGGGCCCGCCGGCGCCCCGCGCCGACACGTGCCGGCGGCCGCGGCTACTCGGCCGGTTCCACGCCCGCGTGGAGGAGGCCGTACGTGAAGGCGTCCTCCAGGGCCTGCCAGGACGCCGCGATCACGTTCGGGGCCACGCCGACCGTGGACCACTCGCGGACGCCGTCCGTCGTGGCGACCAGCACGCGGGTCGTCGACTCCGTGCCGTGCTTGCCCTCCAGGATGCGGACCTTGTAGTCCACCAGCTCGAACTTGGCGAGCTGCGGGTAGAACCGCTCCAGCGCCACCCGCAGCGCCCGGTCCAGCGCGTTGACCGGGCCGTTGCCCTCCGCCGTCGCGACGATCCGCTCGCCCTTGGCCCACAGCTTGACCGTGGCCTCGTTGGCGTGGGTGCCGTCCGGGCGGTCCTCGACGATCGCCCGCCAGGACTCGATGCGGAAGTACTTGCGGGCCCGGCCCTCGGCCTCGGCGCGCAGTAGCAGCTCGAAGGAGGCGTCGGCGGCCTCGTACGTGTAGCCCTGGAGCTCCCGCTCCTTGACCCGCTCCACGACCCGGGAGATCAGCGCCCGGTCCCCGCCCAGCTCGACGCCGAGCTCCTTGCCCTTGAGCTCGATGGAGGCGCGCCCGGCCATGTCGGATACCAGCATCCGCATGGTGTTGCCGACCCGCTCGGGGTCGATGTGCTGGTAGAGGTCCGGGTCGACCTTGATGGCCGAGGCGTGCAGGCCCGCCTTGTGCGCGAAGGCGGAGACGCCGACGTACGGCTGGTGCGTGGAGGGCGTGAGGTTGACGACCTCGGCGATCGCGTGCGAGATCCGGGTCATCTCGGCGAGCGCGCCCTCGGGGAGCACCTTGCGGCCGTACTTGATCTCCAGGGCGGCGACGACGGGGAAGAGGTTGGCGTTGCCCACGCGTTCGCCGTAGCCGTTCGCCGTGCACTGGACGTGGGTGGCGCCCGCGTCCACGGCTGCCAGGGTGTTGGCGACGGCGCAGCCGGTGTCGTCCTGGGCGTGGATGCCCAGGCGCGCGCCGGTGTCGGCGAGGACGGTCGCGACCGTCGCCGTCACCTGGGCGGGCAGCATGCCGCCGTTGGTGTCGCAGAGGATGACGACATCGGCGCCGGCCTCGTGGGCGGCGCGTACGACGGACTTCGCGTACTCGGCGTTGGCGCGGTATCCGTCGAAGAAGTGCTCGCAGTCGACGAAGACCCGGCGGCCCTGGGCGACCAGGTAGGAGACCGTGTCCCGGACCATCTCCAGGTTCTCGTCCAGGGTGGTGCGCAGGGCGAGTTCGACGTGGCGGTCGTGGGACTTGGCGACGAGCGTGATGACCGGGGCGCCGGACTCCAGCAGGGCCCGCACCTGCGGGTCCGCGGCGGCCGAGCCGCCTGCCCGGCGGGTCGCGCCGAAGGCGACCAGCTGCGCGTTCTTGAAGTCGATCTCGGCGCGGGCGCGGGCGAAGAACTCGGTGTCCCGGGGGTTGGCGCCCGGCCAGCCGCCCTCGATGAAACCCACCCCGAACTCGTCCAGGTGACGGGCGATCGTCAGCTTGTCGGCGACCGTGAGGTTGATGCCCTCGCGCTGGGCGCCGTCGCGCAGCGTGGTGTCGAAGACGTGGAAGCTGTCGTCCAGGCCCCCTGAGCGCACAGTTGCCGCCTCTGGTGTCGTCGTCATGCTGATCTGACTCCTGTCGGATGAGTGGTTTCCGGATACCCGGGATCCACTGCCCCCATCATCGCGCGCAGGCCGGTCCCGGCAGGGATGGGCCGGGAAACGAAAAAACCTCTCGCGGGTAGCGAGAGGTCTGCGCGCGGGTCTGAGGCACGGTGGCCGCTTCCGCGAAGTTCTTCCACGGTTCAGCGGCCACTGGGGACCGGCGCGCTGCTGGCGATAATCATGAGCTGAGCAGGCACGCTCGCAGTGTGCCACAACGCTCGCCGCGGATGGACAGGGATCTCAGCATGCGGGCAGCGGCCCGCCATCCGCACGTGGATCGCCGACCGGGTGCGGCACCGTTGGACAGGACCTAGTCGTGCGGGGTGAGGGATTCCGTCAGGAACTCGTGTACGTGGTCCAGGATCGCCTCCCGGTCCAGCGTCGGCAGGCCCACCGCGAGCTGGATGCTGAATCCGTCGAGCAGGGCCCGGATGCGGGCCGCGACGCGGTCGGGGTCCACCCTGCGGAACTCGCCGCGCGAGATGCCCTCCGCGAGCAGCGCCACCAGGTCGCGGTGCCAGGCGCCCTCGATGGCCGCCTGGCGGTCGCGCTCCTGCGGGCCGGCGTTCTGGGAGCGGTTCCAGACCTCCAGCCACAGCGTCCAGTGCGGGTCGCGGGCCTGCGTGGGCACGTACAGGTCGACGTACGCGCGCAGGCGCTCGGTCACCGGGCCGCGCCGGGACAGCAGGGCCCGGCGCTGGGTGCCCAGTTCCGCCTCGCTCCACTCCAGGGTCTGCAGCAGGAGTTCGTCCTTGCTGCGGAAGTAGTAGAGGAGGTGGCCGCTGCTCATGCCGACCTCGCGGCCCAGACCGGCCATGGTCAGGCCTTCCAGGCCCCGCTCGGCGATCGTGGCCATGGCGGCGACGAGTACGTCCTCGCGCGGGGGCGCGTTCTTGCGCGCCGCCCGTACCGGTACTCCACCCGCCACCATGGGCCCACTCCTTGTCCGGATCCCGAAGGTCAGACCTTCGGCTGCTGCTGGGTGATGCAGTGGATTCCGCCACCCCCGGCGAAAATCGTACGTGCGTCAACGAGTGTCACGGTCCGCTCGGGGAACAGTCCGCGGAAGATCTCGGCGGCCTCTTCGTCGCGCGGGTCGTCGAAGGAGCACAGCACGACACCGCCGTTGCACAGGTAGTGGTTGATGTACGAGTAGTCCACCCACTCCCCGTCCTCCTCCAGCACGGTCGGCGCCGGGATCTCCACGACCTCCAGCTGCCGGCCCCGGGCGTCGGTGGACGCCCGCAGGATGGCGGCGATGGTCTTGCAGCGCTCGTGGTCCGGGTGGGCCGGGTCGGGCTGGGTGTGCACCATGACCACGCCGGGGCGGGCGAAGGCGGCGACGATGTCCACGTGGCCCTGGGTGCCGTAGGTGCCGTAGTCGCCGGCCAGGCCGTACGGGAGCCAGATCGCCTTGGTGGTGCCCAGGTGGGCGTGGATCTCGGCCTCCACCTGCTGGCGGGTCCAGCCGGGGTTGCGGCCCTCGCCGAGCTGCACGGTGTCGGTGAGGAGCACGGTGCCCTCGCCGTCGACGTGGATGGCGCCGCCCTCGTTGACGAGCGGGGTGCTGTACGTACGGGTGCCGGCGAGGTCGGAGACGGACCGGGCGATCTTCGAATCGTGGTCCCAGCGGGCCCACTCCTGGGCGCCCCAGCCGTTGAAGGTCCAGTCCACCGCGGCCAGCTCGCCGGCGTCGTTGGTGACGAAGGTCGGACCGATGTCGCGCATCCAGGCATCGTCGAGCTCGCGCTCGACGAGCTGCACGTCGTCGCCGACGACGGCGCGGGCGCTCTCGGCGTCGCCGGGCGAGACCACCAGGGTCACGGGCTCGTACGAGCGGACCGCGCGGGCCACGGCGCCCCAGGCCCCGCGGGCCTCGGCGAGCTCCTGCTCGTTGGTGAAGGTGGGGTTGGGGCTGGGCCAGGCCATCCAGGTGCGCTCGTGCGGCATCCACTCGGCGGGCATCCGGAAGCCGTCGTTCACGGGCTTGGCGGGCTGTGCAGTCATGGCAGGGGTCCTAACGGGCTTACAAGCTGTGCTTGCTCACAAGAAGTACAGGCGGTTGAGGGAGACCGAATCGGCCGCTTCGGAGCGCAGCGGTTCCCCGTCGAGGGAGACGAGGCCGCTGCGCGCGTCCACATCGACCGCGCCCACCCGGGAGTTGAGGAGCAGGTCCTTCGGGCCGATGCCGCGGGTGCCGCGGACGGCCACCCGGCGCCGGCGGGTCGGCATCTCGTCGGAGCCGAGCGCGGCGGCCGCGGCGGAGACGAAGGCGACGGAGATGTCGGCCGCGGTGGCCCCGTACGAGCCGAACTGCGGTCCGAGGACGAGCGGTTCACAGGTGTCGGTGGCGGCGTTGGGGTCGCCGGTGACCCCGTACGCCGGGAAGCCGGACTTGAGGACCAGCTGCGGCTTGGCGCCGAAGAACTGCGGGCGCCACAGGACGATGTCGGCGAGCTTGCCGACCTCGATGGAGCCGATCTCGTGGGCCAGGCCGTGGGCGATGGCGGGGTTGATGGTCAGCTTGGCCATGTAGCGCAGGACGCGGGCGTTGTCGTCGCCCTCGCCGTCGCCGGCCAGCGGGCCCAGCTCGCCCTTCATCTTGGCGGCCATGGCGAAGGTGCGGCGGATGGTCTCGCCCGCGCGGCCCATGCCCTGGGCGTCGGAGGAGGTGATGCCGATCGCGCCCAGGTCGTGCAGGACGTCCTCGGCCCCCATGGTGCCGGCGCGGATCCGGTCGCGGGCCATGGCGGCGTCGCCCGGGAGGTCCGGCTTGAGGTCGTGGACGGAGACGATCATGCCGTAGTGCTCGGCGACCGCGTCCCGGCCGAAGGGCAGGGTGGGGTTGGTGGAGGAGCCGATGACGTTCGGCACGCCCGCCATCTTCAGGACGTTCGGTACGTGCCCGCCACCGCAGCCCTCGATGTGGAAGGCGTGGATGGTGCGGCCGTCCAGGACCCGCAGGGTGTCCTCGACGGAGAGGCACTCGTTGAGGCCGTCGCTGTGCAGGGCGACCTGTACGTCGTACTCCTCTGCCACGCGCAGGGCGGTGTCCAGGGCGCGGGTGTGCGCGCCCATGTCCTCGTGGACCTTGAAGCCGGAGGCGCCGCCCTCGGCCAGGGCCTCGACCAGCGGGGCCGCGTCCGAGGAGGAGCCGCGGGCGAGGAAGCCGATGTTGACGGGCCAGGCGTCGAAGGCGTTGAAGGCGTGCTTCAGCGCCCACGGGGAGTTGACGCCGACGCCCCAGACCGGGCCGAACTCCTGGCCGATGACCGTGGTGACGCCCGCGGCGAGCGAGGCCTCCATGATCCGGGGGGAGAGCAGGTGCACGTGGGTGTCCACGGCGCCGGCGGTGGCGATCAGGCCCTCGCCGGAGACGATGCTCGTGCCGGTTCCGACGACCACGTCGACCCCGTCGAGGGTGTCGGGGTTGCCGGCCCGGCCGATGGCGTGGATGCGGCCCTCGCGGATGCCGACGGAGACCTTCCGGATGCCCAGGACGGCGTCGATGACCAGCACGTTGCTGATGACGACGTCGCAGGTCTCGCGGACGGCGGCGGCCTTCAGGTGCAGGCCGTCGCGGGCGGTCTTGCCGAAGCCGGCCAGGAACTCGTCGCCGGGCTTCTGGGCGTCGGACTCCACCCGCACGGTGAGCCCGGAGTCGCCGAGCCGCACCCGGTCACCGGCGCGGGGGCCGAAGACGGAGGCGTACTCGTGCGGGTCGATGTGCCGGCTGCCGGGCGCGCAGTGATCGCTGTGGGGGGTCTGGCGGCTCACGCCTGTGCTCCTTCGCTACCGGTGTCGCGTACGCCGAGGTAGCCGCAGGCGGCGGCCCGGCGCAGGGCCTCTTCCTTCGCGCCGGGCGCGTCCAGCGGCCCGTCCACCAGGCCCGCGAAGCCGACGGCGATCCGGTCGCCGCCGATCGGGACCAGACCGACCTCGCCCCCGCCGTGCGGGTCGAACCGTACGGACGAGCCCGCCGGCACGCACAGCCGCATGCCGTAGGCCGCGGCGCGGTCGAAGTCGAGGCGCGGGTTGGCCTCGAAGAAGTGGAAGTGGGAGGTGACGCTCACCGGCACGGCGGCGGTGTTGCGCACGCTCAGGTGCAGCACCGGCTCCGGCTGGGGGACGCCGGGTCCGGGGACGACCGCCCCGGGGGCGTCGTCGCCGAGCGGTACCGCGCCCCGGATGGGGGACGAGACCACCGCGAGCCGGGAGCCGTCGTCGAAGACGGCCTCGACGTGCACCTCGGTGACCACGTCGGCCACGCCGGGCAGGACGTCGTCGGGGCCCAGCACGCCGCGGGCCTCCTCGATGGCCTCCGCGAGCCGCTTGCCGTCGCGCGCGGCCTCGCAGACCGTGTCCGCGATCAGCGCGGTGGCCTCCGGGACGTTGAGCTTCAGGCCCCGGGCCCGCCGGGCCCTGGCCAGTTCCGCAGCGCTGCGGAGCAGCAGCCGGTCGCGCTCCGTAGGGGTCAGCCGCACGCCGATCCACCACCTCTTGAGTCGATGGGTTAGAGCATCACTCTAACTCTTCATTTCGTTGCAGGGAATCATTGACCTGGGAGCAGGGCTTGAGTCACATTGAGTGTCGCTCAAACAAATGCGCAACCATCCCCCGCCCTGCCAAGGGAGTCCCCCCATGCCCATCGAACAGCGCGGAGTCGACACCATCCCCGAGGAGGAGCGGACGAGCGGTCCCCGTGACCTGATCTCGATCCTGCTCGGCTCCAACCTCTGCCTCGGCGTGATCGTGTTCGGCTGGCTCCCCCCGTCCTTCGGGCTGGGTCTGTGGCCGTCGGTCACCGCCATCGTGACCGGCACCCTCGTCGGCATCGCCTTCACCGCGCCGCTGGCGCTGGTCTCCCTGCGGACCGCCACCAACCTCTCCACCTCCAGCGGCGCGCAGTTCGGCGTCCGCGGCCGTCTCGTCGGCTCGGTGGTCGGCCTGCTGCTCTCGCTCGGCTACACCGCGCTGACCCTGTGGATCGGCGGCGACGTGATGGTCGGCGTCCTGTCCCGGCTCACCGGGCTCCCGGACACCGGCGTGTCGCGGGCCGTGATGTACGGCGTACTGGCCGCGTGTACCGTCGTCGGGGCCGTCTTCGGCTACCGGCTGCTGCTGCGCATGAGCAAGATCCTGTCCATCGGCATGGTGGTCCTGCTGGCCGTCGGGCTCTTCGCCTACGCCCCGGACTTCACCGCCGTCGCGCCGCCGGACACCGAGTACCTGCTCGGCTCCTTCTGGTCGACCTGGCTGCTCGCCGCCGTCGCCGCCGGGCTCAGCGGGCCCGTCGCCTTCATCACCCTGCTCGGCGACTACACCCGCTACATCTCCCCCCGCAGGAACAGCTCCCGCAAGGTGTTCTGGGCCACCGGCCTCGGCCTGCTGGTCGGCCTGCTGATACCGCAGCTCTTCGGCACCTACACCGCGCTCGCCGCCAAGGCCGGCGCCGAGTACGCCGGGCCGCTGGTCGAGGCCGCGCCGTTCTGGTACCTGGTGCCGCTGCTCGCCGCCGCCGCGGCCGGTTCGGTGGGCAACGCCGGCCTGATGCTCTACTCCATGGGCCTCGACCTCGACGCGATCGTCCCCAGGGCCACCCGCACCACGGCCACCGTCATCGCCGCGGCCGTTGCCACCGCCTTCGTCTTCGTCGGCTCCTTCGAGTGGGACGTGCAGTCGGCGATGACCTCGTTCGTCCTGCTGCTGACCGCGATCGGCACCCCGTGGGCCGTGATCACCCTGATCGGGTACGTGCGCTGCCGCGGGCAGTACGACGCCGACGCCCTCCAGGTCTTCAACCGCCGCTCGGTGGGCGGGGTCTACTGGTACCGCGGCGGCTGGAACGTGGCCGCCACCGCCTCCTGGGCCGTCGGCGCGGGCGTCGGCCTGCTCGCCGTGACCACCCCGTTCTACGAGGGCCCGCTGCTCGCCCTGACCGGCGGCCTGGACTGCTCCTTCGTCCTCTCCGGCCTGACCGGCGGGCTGGTCTACACGGCCCTGACCGCCCGCTCCGCACCGGCGGCCGTTCCCGCCGAGGAGCCGGAGCCGGTGGCCGCGGCCGCCTGAATCGCCCCGTACGTACGCAGGGCCCGCCTCCCTTGATCGGGAGGCGGGCCCTGCGTACGTACGAGCGTCTACGCGTCCACCGCTCGCGCCAGTGCGAAGCCGCCGCCCTGCATGTCCTCGCACAGGGCGCGGCAGCCGCCGAAGTGCTCGGCGAACTCGGGCTTGTCCTGCCAGGCCTTCATCGCGTCCACGTCGCGCCAGGAGGCGAAGGACACGTAGTGGCCCGGGTTGCCCAGGTCACGGATCAGGCGGGCGAACAGGAAGCCCTCGTTCGCTTCCTTGGTCCAGGTCAGGAAAGCCGTCCAGCGGTCGGCGAACTCGTCTTCCTTGCCCTCGGAGACCTTCCAGTTCCCGGAAGCCCAGTAGCTGCTTGCCTCGGACATCGCACACCACCTCGGTACGGGCCCCACTCCAGGTTAGGCCCGTACCGATCGGTCGCATCCGGGCTCAGCCCAGCGGGTGCATCCAGCCGTGGTGGTCGGCCGCGTGGCCGGTCTGGAGTTCCAGCAGGGCCTTGCGCAGCCGCATGGTGACCTGGCCCGGCTGACCGTCGCCCTGGGTCCAGTCGGCGCGCTCGGACTTGACCGAGCCGACCGGGGTGATGACGGCGGCGGTGCCGCAGGCGAACACCTCGGTGAGGGTGCCGTTCTCGTTGTCGCGCTTCCAGTCCTCGGTGGTGATCCGGCCCTCCTCGGCGGTGTAGCCGAGGTCGCGGGCGATGGTGAGGAGGGAGTCGCGGGTGATGCCGGGAAGCAGCGAGCCGGTGAGCTCCGGGGTGACGATGCGGTCGCCGTACACGAAGTACAGGTTCATCCCGCCCATCTCCTCGATCCAGCGGTGCTCGACGGCGTCGAGCCAGACCACCTGGTCGCAGCCGTGCGAGGCGGCCTGGGCCTGCGCGACGAGGGAGGCCGCGTAGTTGCCGCCGGTCTTGGCGGCGCCGGTGCCGCCCTTGACGGCGCGGACGTACTCCTCGGAGAGCCAGACGGAGACCGGCTTGACGCCGCCGGGGAAGTACGCGCCGGCGGGCGAGGCGATGACGATGAAGAGGAACTCGTTGGCCGGGCGGACGCCGAGGCCGACCTCGGAGGCGAACATGAACGGCCGCAGGTACAGGGAGGCCTCGCCGGAGTCCGGCACCCAGGCGCGGTCCTGCTGGATGAGGGCGTCGCAGGCCTCGATGAACAGCTCGGTGGGCAGCTCCGGCATGGCCATGCGGCGGGCGGAGGCCTGGAAGCGTTCGGCGTTGGCCTGCGGGCGGAAGGTCGCGACGGTGCCGTCGGGCTGGCGGTAGGCCTTGAGGCCCTCGAAGATCGTCTGCGCGTAGTGCAGCGTCATGTTCGCCGGGTCGATCGCCAGGGGCGCGTACGGGACCAGCTCGGCATCGTGCCAGCCGCGGCCCTCGGTCCACTTGATCGTCACCATGTGGTCGGTGAAGTGGCGGCCGAAGCCGGGGCTGGCCAGGATCGCCTCGCGCTCCGCGTCGGACAGCGGGTTCGAGGAGGGCTTGAGCTCGATCGTGGGCGTCGTCATGAGTGCTTGTCCTTCACCGGTTGTGTATGGCGGACCGCGCTCACGGCGTACTAGGACGTCCGAGCTTCCCCGCATTCCGCGGCCTCGCGTTCGATTATCGCGCGCACGGAGGCTTCGGAGAAGCGGGGGTTGCGGCCCAGGGGAGATGGTGGCACCCGGGGCCGCACAGGGAAAGCCGCCGGGTCCCCTATCCGACCCGACGGCTTCCTGGAGTGGTGCTGCCGGGTCAGCCGGCTACGCGCGCGGCAAGGGCGTCGCCGATGGCGTCGGTGGAGCGGAAGGTGCCGTCACGCTCCGCGAGGTCGGCGGAGACCGCGTCCTCGATGCGGACGGCCTGGGCCTCGTACCCCAGGTGGCGCAGCAGGAGGGCGACCGAGAGGATCGTCGCGGTCGGGTCGGCCTTGCCGGTGCCGGCGATGTCCGGGGCAGAGCCGTGTACGGGCTCGAACATGGACGGGAAGGCGCCGGTCGGGTTGATGTTCCCGGAGGCGGCCAGGCCGATTCCGCCGGTCACGGCGGCGGCCAGGTCGGTGAGGATGTCACCGAAAAGGTTGTCCGTGACGATGACGTCGAAGCGCTCGGGCTGGGTGACGAAGAAGATCGTCGCGGCGTCGACGTGCAGGTAGTCGGTGGTGACCTCGGGGTACTCCTGGCCGACCTTGTCGAAGATGTTCTTCCACAGGTGGCCGGCGTACACGAGGACGTTGTTCTTGTGGACCAGCGTCAGCTTCTTGCGGGGGCGTGCGTTGGCCCGCTCGTACGCGTCACGGACCACGCGCTCCACGCCGTAGGCGGTGTTGAGGCTGACCTCGGTGGCCACCTCGGCGGGGGTGCCGGTGCGCAGCGAGCCGCCGTTGCCGGTGTAGGGGCCTTCGGTGCCTTCGCGGACCACGACGAAGTCGATCTCCGGACGGCCGGCCAGCGGGGTGGCGGTGTTCGGGAAGAGCTTCGACGGGCGCAGGTTGATGAAGTGGTCGAAGGCGAAGCGGAGCTTGAGCAGCAGCCCGCGCTCCAGCACGCCCGACGGGACCGACGGGTCGCCGATGGCGCCCAGCAGGATCGCGTCGTGGTGCTTGAGGGCTTCGAGCTCCGCCTCCGGGAGGGTCTCACCGGTGCGGTGCCAGCGCTGGGCGCCGAGGTCGTACTCCTTGGTCTCCAGCTTCACATCCTGGGGCAGGACCGCGGTAAGGACCTTGAGTCCCTGAGCCACGACTTCCTGGCCGATGCCATCACCGGGGATCACTGCGAGATTGATGCTGGTCGACATGGCGAAACCGTACTCCCTGTCCCAGCCCTCAGACATATTGCGTCCAGCATTTGGACCAACGCGAACGCAACACGTCCGGGCCGGGCGTCGGCTCAGTGGCCGGTCGAGCCGCCGTTGTCACGGCGGTCGAGGGCCCGCTGGAGGGCCGCGGCGGCGTTCTTGCGGTCGGCGTCGGCGGAGGAGGAGTGGCGGACGCGGCGGACGGCAGCGGTGGTGGGGGTCATGTGGATCGACTCCTTGAGATCACGGCGTGGCGAAGCCACGGATGAGGGGTTCCTTCAAGGCGCCGGAAGAGGCGGGGAGCGGTGCGCCGCAGGGGTTGCCTGCCAGGGGCGCGCGCTCTCGACCGCCATTCGCCTGATCGGCGAGACGTTCGGCTTCTACAAAGCTAGGGCAGGTCCCGCTGTATGTCTCCGCAATTACTCGGACTTCCTACTATCTGAGACGCCGAACCCACCGGAAAGCGGCTCACATGGCTCCGTTTTCAGCTGCCCTCGGAACGAAGTTCCCTGATCAGAGCCCGGACAACGAGGGTCGAAGCGGATTCCGGTGTGGTGACGTAGCCCACGCGCCTCATCGGCCCCCGCGGACCCAGACCGGTGATGTCGACGGCTTCGGTCGCCTCCCGGAGGGACAGCTCGGGCATGATCGCCATGCCGAGGCCGCGGCCGACCATGGTCAGCACCATCGCGTCGTCCTCCGCCTTCACGGTCGCCCGCGGGATCCAGTCCTGCGCCTGCCACCAGGTGCGCGTGTAGGAGCCGCAGTTCTCGTCCCAGTCCATCAGGGGCAGCGCCTTCGGGTCGGGATGCCCGGCCGGGTGCACCAGGGAGTACGCCTCCTCCACGAGCACCCCGCTCAGCAGGCCGGGCGGTATCCCCTGCGCCACGCCCAGGGTGGCGATGCCCAGGTCGGCGCGGCCGGCCGCCACCTCCCCGGCCGTACCGGGGCCGATCTCGCGCACCACCCGGACCTCGGGGCGGATGCCGGGGTGGCGGGCCGTGAGCCGGTCCAGCGCGGGCGGCAGCAGGTGCAGGGCCGCGCTGCGGAAGGCGGCGATCCGGAGCACGCCCTCGACCGTGTCCCGATGCGGCGCGCCCCGGCCGGCGCCGCGCACCTCCGCGCCCATGACCTCGTACAGCCGAAGGATCCTGCGCGCGTGGCCGACGGCCCGCTCCCCCGCCGGGGTGGGCGAGGCCCCGGTCCGGCCGCGCTCGAAGAGGACCGCGCCCATCTTGGCCTCGCTGCCGCGCACGGAGTGCGAGACGGCCGACTGGGTGACGCCGAGCGCGGCGGCCGCCGCGGAGAAGCCGCCGGACTCGGCGACGGCGACCAGGATCCGCAGTTCCTGCGGGAGGAGTTCGGACATCGGGGCCCCCACCTCGTTCTATGAGCGTCGTTCATGGATGTGCGGCTTTCATGAGCGCAACCCCCTGCCCGGCCCCGGGATTCCTTCCTAACGTCTGGGACATGACCACGAACACCGCTTACGCCGTCCACCAGATCGCCCGCCCCAGCGGCTTCCCCGCCGCCACCGACTTCGCCTACGCCTCGTATCCGGTCCCGGAGCCGGGACCCGGCACCGCCCTGGTGGAGAACCTGCTGCTCTCGGTGGACCCGTACCACCGCGGGCTGATGGACGGCGGCGAGGACGGCTTCGAGCTGGGCACCCCGCTCGAAGGCCGCTCGGTGGGCCGCGTGATCGCCTCCCGCGACCCCGGCCTGGCGGAGGGCGACCTCGTCTTCCACCGCGAGGGCTGGCGTACGCACTCCCTCGTCACCCTCGGCGCGGCCGGAACGCGCAAGCTGCGCGGCCACGGGGGCGTCCCGCTGGAGGCCCACCTCTCCATCCTCGGCGGCACCGGCCTCACCGCGTACGCCGCCCTGACCCGGACCGCGGCCCTGCGCGAGGGCGAGGACCTGTTCGTCTCGGCCGCCGCGGGCGGGGTCGGGGTGGCGACCGGCCACATCGCCCGTCTGCTCGGCGCCCGCCGGATCATCGGCAGCGCGGGCTCGGCGGCCAAGGTCCGCCACCTGACCGGGAACCTCGGCTTCGACGCGGCCTTCGACTACCACGACGGCCCGGTCGGCGAGCAGCTCGCGAAGGCGGCTCCCGAGGGCATCGACGTGTACGTGGACAACGTGGGCGGCGACCACCTGGAGGGCGCGATCGACGTGCTGCGCGAGTACGGGCGGATCGCCTGGGTGGGGGCGATCTCGATGTACAACGGCGACCGGTCCCCCGCCGCGCCCCGCAACCTCTTCGAGGTCGTGCACAAGTCGCTGCGCCTGGAAGGGGTATTGGTTCGCAACCACACCAATCTGCAGGACGAGCTTGAGGACTTCCTCGTCCCTCATCTGCGCAGTGGCCGGATCGGCACGGATACCACCGTTGTGCAGGGATTCGACCACACCGTGGACGCCTTCCTGGGCATGCTCCGGGGCGACAATCTGGGCAAGATGCTCGTCCGGGTCGACGGCTGATTCCAGCCACCCGGATGTTCACCGATTTCTTACTGCACGGATGTAGACCTTTGGCGCCCCTCCCGCCACTCTTGCCGACAATGTGCCAGCGGGGCACTTGAGTTGGAGGCGAGGGTCCAGTGACACCGATCAGCCGAAGAGGATTCGTGGGAATCGGCGCCGGGCTCGTGGCGGGGGCGGCCCTGCCCGCCGTCGCGCCGACGACAGCGGCCGCGGCCGCCGCGACCGGCACGATCACCGATGTGAAGCACGTGGTGATCCTGATGCAGGAGAACCGCAGCTTCGACCACTACTTCGGAAGGCTGAAGGGTGTCCGCGGCTTCGGCGACCGCGCCGCCGGCAACATCCCCGGCGGCTGGGGCATGTTCAACCAGCCCAACTGGGGCGGCCGCCAGTACCCGTGGAAGCTCTCCGCCACCCCGCCGGCGGGCGGGGTCGACGGCGAGACCCTGGCCCAGTGCAACGGCGACCTCCCGCACAGCTGGACCTCGCAGCACGCCGCCTGGAACAAGGGCCGGATGGACAACTGGGTCACCGGCGTCGGCAACACCCGCACCCTCGGCTACCTGGACCGCGGGGACATACCCTTCCACTACGGGCTCGCAGACAACTACACGATCTGCGACGCGTACTTCTGCTCCACGCTCAGCGCCACCGGCCCGAACCGCACCTTCCTGTGGAGCGGCAAGATCGACGCCTCCAGCAAGGACGGCGGCGACGAGTCCGGGCTGACCTGGGAGACGTACGCGGAGGCCCTCCAGCGCGCCGGCATGAGCTGGAAGGTCTACCAGAACGCCCAGGACAACTACGGCGACAACGGTCTGGCCTACTTCAAGAAGTTCACGGACGCGGCCCCCGGCAACCCGCTGTGGGACCGGGGCATGGGCTCGGTGCCCAAGGTCACCGGATCCACCCCGGACGACATCGCGGCCGCCATCCGCGCGGACGTCGTCGCCGGCACCCTCCCCCAGGTCTCCTGGGTCGTGGCGAACGAGGCCTTCTCGGAGCACCCGTACGCCCCTCCGGGCGACGGCGCGCACTTCGTGGACCTGGTCTACCGCGCGCTCGCCGCCGATCCCGAGGTCTTCGACTCCACCGTCCTCTTCCTCAACTACGACGAGAACGACGGCTTCTTCGACCACGTGCCGCCGCCGGTCGCCCCGCCCGGCACGCCGGGCGAGTACCTCGACGGCACCCCGATCGGCCTCGGCTTCCGCGTCCCGATGATCGTGATGTCGCCGTGGACGCGCGGCGGCTGGGTGAGCTCCGAGGTCTTCGACCACACCTCGGTCCTGCGGTTCATGGAGAAGTGGACGGCCGCCCTCGGCACGCCCGCCACCTGCCCGAACATCAGCGCGTGGCGCCGCAAGGTGACCGGCGACCTGACCGGCGTCTTCGACTTCGCGCACCCGGTCTACGGCGTCCCCGCGGGCCTCCCCTCCACGGCCAAGGTGATCGGCCAGGCGACCTGCGGCCCGCTGCCCAACCCGGCGCCGCAGGACAACGCCCTCCCGGCGCAGGAGCCCGGCACGCGCCCGGCGCGGGCCCTTCCGTACCAGGTCAACGGCAACCTGGACCGCTTGGAGTTCGGCGCGGCCGGCAAGATCCTGGCCTGGTTCTCGATGACCAACCAGGGCGCCGAGGCGAAGCAGGCCGCGCACTTCTCGATCCACCCGCACCAGTACCGGGACACGGCGGCCTGGCAGTACACGGTGGACGCCGGTGCCACGTCGACGGACTACTTCAACATCGGCACGGGCTACGGGTCCGGCAAGTACGACATCTCGATGTACGGCCCGAACCGTTTCCTGCGCCGCTTCCTCGGCGACGCCACGAAGCCCGGCAAGGACCTGGAGGTGGCGGCCCGCTTCGCGGTCGAGCCGGGCACGGGCAAGACGGCGGTCTACTTCAAGATGACCAACGCGTCCGCCGCGGCGGTCACCTTCACGATCCGCTCCAACGCCTACCGTACCGACGGCCCGTGGACGTACACGGTCCCGGCGAACTCCTCGCGCGAGGACTACTTCAACGCGGTGGCGTACAACAACGGCTGGTACGACTTCACGGTCCTGGCCGGCTCCGACGGCACCTGGTCCCGCCGCTACACGGGCCACATCGAGTCGGGCGCGGCGAGCATCTCGGGGTCGTAGCTACAGGACGTCCCCGTTCCGCCAGTCGAAGTCGAGCCGCCCGGCCGGGTCCGGAAGGGCCCCGCCGGGCGGCACCCACACGTAGGTGCTGCCCTCCTCCTCGGGGAGCCGCTCGGGTCCCTGCGGGCCGAGCACCCCGATCGGCCCTCCCCACACCGCCCACCCACGGCGCTCGTACAAGGAGGCTCCGTCCTCGGACGCCGACAGCGCGCCGAGCACATAGGCCCGTCCGATGACCGCCTCCAGCCCGGCCATGACGGCGCTCCCGATCCCGCGCCGGCGCCGGTCGGCCCGTACGCCCACCCCCTCGACGTACCCGACCCGCAGCGCCCGCCCCCGGTGCACGACCCGCCGCTGCACGACGCTCCCGTGTCCGACGAGTTCCCCGCCCTCGCGGACCAGCACGTGCATCCCCCCGAGCCCGTGCTCGAAGTCCTCGTCGGAGAAGTCCCCCTCGAACGCGCCGTCGAGGAGGGCCCGGATCTCCCCGAGCTCCCCCTGCTCCAACTGCGAGGTGTGCGCGGTCCGCGTGCCCATCACTGCTCCAGCCAGTCGGTGTACCAGGTGCGGAAGTCCGGACTCTCGGGCACGCGGCTGCGGCTGCCGGTCCTCCTGCCACTCCGCCTCCGCGGCCCCGTCCTCATCGGCGTCCGCACGCGGGGTGATCGGGGGCATCAGCCCGTACCCGGGACCGTACCAACGCACGCATTGCGGACGCGAGGTGGCCTGGGCCGCCGGGAATCGGCCGACGTGGCTCTGGCGGTCTGGACCATTGCCTCGGCAGACTCGACGCATGTCGCCCGATACCCAGCAGTGGACCCCCATCCACGGCCTGCCGTACCGACCCGCCGCCTACCGGCCCGCGCGGATGCCGAGCGGGGAATCCCTCGCCCGCGCCGCCGAGTTGCGCGCCCGGATGGACGAGCGGCGGACCGTGCGCCACTTCTCCCCCGACCCCGTGCCCGAGCAGGTCGTCCGGGACGCCGTCGCGTGCGCCGCGACCGCCCCTTCCGGTGCGCACCAGCAGCCGTGGACGTTCGTCCTCGTCAAGGATCCCGCGGTACGGCAGCAGATCCGCGCCGCCGCCGAGCAGGAGGAGGCGCTCTCCTACGACGGCCGCCTCGGCGACGAGTGGCTGGCGGCCCTGCGCCCCCTCGGCACGGACGCCGTGAAGACCCACCTCACGGACGCCCCGGCCCTGATCGTGGTCTTCCAGCAGCGCTACTGGCTCGGCCCGGACGGCACGAAGCGCAAGCACTACTACGTCGACGAGTCGGTCGGGATCGCGGTGGGCATGCTCCTGTCCGCGCTCCACCTGTCCGGCCTGGCGGCCCTGATCCACACGCCGAGCCCGATGCGCTTCCTCTCCCACGTCCTGGACCGCCCGGAGAACGAGAAGGCCTTCGCGGTGATCCCGGTCGGCTACCCGGCGGACGACTGCGAGGTCCCGGACCTGCGCCGCAAGTCCCTGGACCAGGTCATCGTCGAGGTCTGAGGGGCTACCGTGGGGTCTTCCACAAGATCGACAACGGGAGGTCCCCTTGCTCCGCATCCGCTACGAGGTCAACGGCGGCCCCGAGGTCCTCTTCGCCGAGCAGGCAGCCGTGCCCGAACCCGGGGCCGGGGAGCTGCTGGTCCGGGTCGAGGCGATCGGGGTCACCCTGCCTTCGGTGCGGAAGGTGCGGGAGGGCAGCGAGCCCATACCGCTCGGCGGGGAGGTGGCGGGGACCGTGGCCGCGCTCGGCGAAGGGGCCGAGGGCTTCGGCCTCGGCGACCGCGTCACCGGACTCTGCTTCGCGCACGCCTACGCCGAACACGCCGTCGTGCACACCGCCATGGCCTCCCGGATCCCCGACGGGGCGAGCGCCGTCGAAGCCGTCGCGCTGGTCCGCAGCGGGCTGGTGGCGCGCGGTGCGTACGAGGCGGGGTGCGTCCGGCCCGGCGAGTCGGTCCTGGTGACGGCGGCGGCCAGCGCGGTCGGCACGTACGCGCTCCAGTACGCCAGGGCAGGCGGGGCGGGGCGGGTGGTCGCCGCCGTCGGGAGCGCCGGCAAGGCCGGCTTCGTACGCGGCCTCGGCGCCGACGAGGTCGTGCTGTACGAGGACGCCGATCGGGGTGCCCCGTACGACGTGATCCTCGACGGCGTCGGCGGTGACCTGCTCGCCCCGGCCGTGCGGACGCTGGCGACCCGGGGTCGGCTGGTGGCCTTCAGCTCCGGCGGCGGCACCGTCGAGGCGTACGAACTCCTGGTCCGCGGCGCGTCGGTGATCGGCTTCCAGATGCGGGCCCTCGCCCTGGGCGAGCCCGAGCTGTACGACCGCTGGCTGCGCGAGCAGTGGGACCTCCACCGCTCGGGGTCGCTGCGGATCGCCGTGCACGGGGAGATCCCGCTCGCCGAGGCCGGGCGCGCGCACGAGCTCATCGAGAACCGGCGCAACCTCGGCAAGGTCGTCCTGGTGCCGTAGCGCGCCGGAAACTGGAACCGCCCCCGCTCCGGACTTGGGGGTACCGGAGCGGGGGCGGGGTTCAGCCGGGCTGGGATCAGCCCATGTGGGGGTAGCCGTACTCGGTCGGCGCGACCAGGGTCTCCTTGATGGAGCGGGTCGAGGTCCAGCGCTGCAGGTTGGTCGCGGCGCCCGCCTTGTCGTTCGTGCCCGAGGCACGGCCGCCGCCGAAGGGCTGCTGGCCGACCACGGCGCCGGTGGACTTGTCGTTGATGTAGAAGTTGCCCGCCGCGAAGCGGAGCTTCTCCATCGCGTCCGCGGCCGCGTACCGGTCCGCCGCGATGATCGAGCCGGTCAGGGCGTACGCCGAGACGGACTCCATCTGGGCGAGCATCGCGTCGAAATCGGCGTCCTCGTAGACGTGCACGGCGAGGATCGGGCCGAAGTACTCGGTCGTGAAGACCTCGTTCTCCGGGTCGGTGCACGCGATGACGGTCGGGCGGACGAAGAAGCCCTCCGAGTCGTCGTACGTGCCGCCCGCGACGACCTCGCAGGTCGGGTCGGCCTTCGCCCGGTCGATCGCGGCCTTGTTCTTCGCGAACGAGCGCTCGTCGATGACGGCGCCGATGAAGTTGGTCAGGTCGCGGACGTCACCCATGGCGATGCCGTCGACCTCGGCCGCGAAGGCCTCCTTGAAGCCGTCGTTCCAGATCGAGGCCGGAACGTAGGCACGCGAGGAAGCCGAGCACTTCTGGCCCTGGAACTCGAAGGAGCCGCGGGTCAGCGCGGTCTTCAGGATCGCGCGGTCCGCGGACGGGTGCGCGACGACGAAGTCCTTGCCGCCGGTCTCGCCGACCAGGCGCGGGTAGGACTTGTACTTCTCGATGTTGTTGCCGACCGTCTTCCACAGGTACTGGAAGGTCTTGGTCGAGCCGGTGAAGTGGATGCCGGCCAGCTCGGGGTGGTTGAGGGCCACCTCGGAGACGGCGATGCCGTCGCCCGTCACCAGGTTGATGACGCCCTTCGGCAGGCCGGCCTCCTCCAGGAGCTCCATCAGGAGGACCGCGGAGTGGGTCTGCGTCGGGGACGGCTTCCACAGGACCACGTTGCCCATCAGGGCGGGGGCGGTCGGCAGGTTGCCGGCGATGGCCGTGAAGTTGAACGGCGTGATCGCGTAGACGAAGCCTTCGAGCGGGCGGTGGTCGCTGCGGTTCCACACGCCGGCGGAGTTCGCGACCGGCTGCTCGGCCAGGATCTGGCGGGCGAAGTGGACGTTGAAGCGCCAGAAGTCGACGAGCTCGCACGGGGTGTCGATCTCGGCCTGCTGCGCGGTCTTCGACTGGCCCAGCATGGTGGAGGCGGCGAGCTTCTCGCGCCACGGGCCGGACAGCAGCTCGGCGGCGCGCAGGATGATCGCGGCGCGGTCGTCGAAGGACATCGAGCGCCAGGCCGGGGCGGCGGCGAGGGCGGCGTCGATGGCCTCCTGCGCGTCGGCCTGGGTGGCGTTGGCGTAGGTGCCGAGCACCGACTTGTGGTCGTGCGGCTGGACCACGTCGAAACGCTCGCCGCCGCCCATCCGCTTGACGCCGTTGATCGTCATCGGGAGGTCGATCGGGTTCTCGGACAGCTGCTTGAGCTGCGTTTCGAGCCGCGCGCGCTCCGGGGTGCCGGGGGCGTACGAGTGGACCGGCTCGTTGACCGGAGCGGGGACCTGGGTCACAGCATCCATGGGGCTGGTAACTCCTTGACCTAGTTCTTGGCTAGTTCTTGGTGATCATCGAGCGGAGGAAGAACAGCAGGTTGGCCGGCTTCTCCGCGAGGCGGCGCATGAAGTAGCCGTACCAGTCGGTGCCGTACGCGGTGTAGACCCGCATCCGGTGGCCCTCGGCGGCCAGCCGCAGGTGCTCTTCGCTGCGGATGCCGTACAGCATCTGGAATTCGTACTCGTCCAGTTTGCGCCCGGCCTGGCGGGCGAGCTCCTGGCCGATGGCGATGAGCCGCGGGTCGTGGGACCCGATCATCGGGTAGCCCTCGCCCTCCATCAGGATCTTCATGATCCGGACGTACGCCTTGTCGATCTCGCCCTTGTCCTGGTACGCGACCTCGGCGGGCTCCTTGTAGGCGCCCTTCACGATCCGGACGCGGCTGCCGGCGGCTGCCAGGCGGCGGGCGTCGGCCTCGGTGCGGAACAGGTAGGCCTGGATCACGCAGCCGGTCTGCGGGAAGTCCCGGCGCAGTTCCTCGTGGATGGCGAACATCGAGTCGAGGGTGGTGTGGTCCTCGGCGTCGAGCGTCACCGTGGTGCCGATGGCGGCGGCGGCCTCGACGACGGGGCGGACGTTGGCGAGGGCGAGCTCGTGGCCGCCGGGGAGGGCCTGGCCGAACATCGACAGCTTGACCGACATCTCGACGGTCTCGCCGAGGCCGAGCTCCGCGAGGCGCTCGATGAGCTGGAGGTAGGCGTCACGGGCGGCGTGCGACTGCGCCACCTCGGTGATGTCCTCGCCCACGACGTCGAGGGTGACCTCCAGGCCCTTCCGCGTGAGGTCCTCGACGATCGGGATGACCTGGTCGACGGTCTCGCCGGGGATGAACCGGTTCACCACGGGCTTGGTCACCGGGGCGGCAGAGACGATACGACGCATCTTGTCGCTGCGCGAAGCGGCGAGGATCACGGGACCCAGCACGGGGGCACCTCCAGCGGGTGGCAGAAGAAAAGCGCAAGTAAAACCACCGTGAAACCTAAGGATCGGTTTGATCCTCTGCCATCGACAGCTGTCACGCATCCGTGGCCCCGATCTCATACATCTGTCTGAAGAGCCGGTGCCGGGGTGGGAGAATGCTCGGGTGAAGGGCGATTACCAGGACCTGGTGGACGAGATCTCGGCGCTGCTCGGCGCCCCGGCGACCCTGGAGAACCGGGACTTCCGGCTCATCGCCTTCGGCGCCCACGACAGCGACGACGATCAGGCGATGGACCCGGTACGGACCCGCTCGATCCTGACCCGCCAGTCGACCGCGGCCGTCCGCTCCTGGTTCGAGGGCTTCGGCATCGCCCGCGCCACCGGTCCGGTCCACATCCCGGCGGCGCCCGAGGCCGGGGTGTTCCGGGGGCGGATCTGCCTTCCGGTGCGGTTCCGGGGCATCGTGCAGGGCTACGTGTGGCTCCTCGACCAGGAGCCGGGCCCGGGTCCGGCGGAGCTGGCCGCGGCCATGGAGGTGGCCCAGCGGATCGGGGTCCTGCTCGCCGAGGAGGCGAAGGCGGGGGCGGACCTGTCGCGGGAGTTCCTGGCGGTGCTCACGGCCGGGCGGGGCTGGCAGCAGGACATGGCGGTGGCCGCACTGCGGGTCGCCCTGGGCCCGGGCGGGGACGGTCTGCACGCGGCGGTGTGCGTGGCGCCGTGGTCCGGGGAGGCTCCGGCGTCGGTGCCGGGCGCGGCGGCGCTGTGCGTCGTACCGCGGCACGGCGGCGATGCCGCGGGCGGGGTGGCGGGCGCGGGCGGCGACGCGGGCGGAGGCGGCCTGGCGCTGGCGGTCCTGCTCCGGCTGCGCTCGACGGACGCGCTGGCTCCGGCCCTGACGGCGGTGGCCCGGCTGCTGCCGCGCGCGACGGGACCCGCCACGGACAGCGGGGCGGCGGCCCCGAGGACCGTGACCGCCGGGGTCGCCGATCCCTTCCGGACCCTCGCGGCACTGCCCGACGCCTGGGAGCAGGCCGTCGCGGCGGCCCGGGCGGCCGCCGCGCAGCCCCGGTTCGGCCCGGTCGCCCAGTGGTCGGCGATCGGCCCGTACCGGCTGCTGGCGGCCCTGGCCGCCGACCCGGTGGACGATCCGGCGACGCGCGCCCTGCTGGGCCCGGCCCACCGCGAACTCGCCCGTACCGCCGAGGTGTTCCTGGACTGCGCCGGCCAGGCGGGCCGCGCCGCGGCGGCCCTGGGCATCCACCGCCAGACGCTGTACTACCGCCTCGCCCGGGTGGAGCAGCTCACCGGCCTCGACCTGGACGAGGGCGAGGACCGGCTGCTGCTCCACATGGCCCTGAAGGCCGCCCGCCTGGGCTGACCGCGGCCCGATCCCGGGCCGTCACGGTCTGACGGACCGCCGGACCGCCGGACCGACGGACCGACGGCGCCGACGCGCCGCTGGTCACGCGATCTGCCCGGCGGCGAAGGCGAGTTTGCCGGGGTTGAGGACCGTGCGGACCCCGACGACCAGGCCCTCCCGGACCTCCGGTACGACGACGCCGACCAGCGCCCCGTCCGCGAGGAGGAGGGCCGCCGGCTCGCCGTTCGCCTCGCCCGACTCGATGCTGAGGAGTGCCGCCTCCGGCCGGGCCCCCAGGCCCAGCAGGAAACGGAGCACCTTCGCACGTCCGGTGACCGGCCGGCGTGCCGCGGACACCTGGCCGCCTCCGTCGGACCAGGCGACCACCTCGTCGGCGAGCAGCCGCTCGAGGCCGGCCACATCGCCTCCGAGGGCGGCGGCGAAGAAGCGCTCGACGATCTTCGCGCGCTGTCCGTCGTCGACGTCGAAGCGCCTTCGCGGGTGGCCGAGCCGTTCGCGGGCCCGGCGGTGCAGCTGCCGCGAGTTGGCCTCCTCGATGCCCACGGCCTCGGCGACCTCCCGGTGGCTGTGACCGAACGCCTCACGCAGGACGAACACCGCCCGTTCGGCCGGAGTGAGCCGCTCCATGAGGGTGAGCAGCGCGAGCGACACCGACTCGCGCTGTACGACGCTCTCCAGCGGGCCGAGCGGTTCCGCGGCGCCGGCGCCGGCGTGGGTGAGCACCGGCTCGGGCAGCCAGGGCCCGACGTACGTCTCCCGGCGGGCGCGGGCGGAGGTGAGCCGGTTGACGCAGAGGTTCGTCATGACCTTGGTCAGCCAGGCGACCGGGACGAGGACGGAGCCGGGCTCGGCGGCGTTCCAGCGCAGGTACGTGTCCTGCACGACGTCCTCGGCCTCGCTCGCCGACCCGAGCATCCGGTACGCGAGCGAGAAGAGCCGGGGCCGGTGCGCTTCGAACTCCGCGGCGGATTCCGCGGCTTCGGCGGCTTCCGTAGTCATGTCCGTAGCATGCCACGCGCATCAGGGGGCTTCGCCAGGCGGCAGCGGGGGCGCCCGTCGCCGCGTCGAGGAGGATCCTGCCGCCCACCGGCCGGGGCAGCGTGACCGGGACGCTCTGCGGGCACAGGACGGCCACGCAGCCCTCGCCCGGCCCCAGTTGGCCGCCGGGCCTCCCCCGCGCTCAGCAGCGGCAGTTCGAGCTCGCCGCCGTCGGACCGGCGGATCGGGGTGGCCGGCGCCGCCGGACCGCACGCCGCTCGCCTGACGTTCGATGCCATAGCTCTCGCCATCGCGACTCCCCCTCGTCCCGGGCCGATCCGGGGGTGGGACGGGCGGCGCCCGGCGGCGGTTCGGGCTCCGCTTACTCCGGCCCCCCGGCCGGCTCCGGCCGCGAGTGCTTCAGTCCTTCGGCCGCCGCCCGCATGCCCTCGGTGAACTCCTCCGCGCTCGCCGCCGTCTTCGGGTCGAACAGCCACTGGATCATCAGGCCGTTCAGCAGCGCCTGGTAGAAGGCCCCCAGCGTCCGCTCCTCCCGCTCGGTGATCTCCTCCTCCGGGGTGCCGGTCAGCATCGCGATCAGGCCGCGGCGCCCCTCGGCCTGCGAGGCCGCGAGCATCGCCCGCAGGTCCGGCATCCGGTCACGGCTCAGCGCGACCTCCAGGCTGGCCGACCAGACCGGACCGGCCTCCTCGCGATGGGTGAGGAAGCCCTCCCAGACCGCGCGGAACCGTTCCAGCGAGCCGCCCTCCCCCTGGACGCCGTCCTGGAAGACGGCGCCCAACTCCTGCATCAGAGCGATGAAGGCTTCGGTGAGCAGGGCGTCCTTCGAGCCGTAGTGGTAGCCGATGGAGGCCAGGTTCGCGCCCGAGGCCTTCACGATGTCGCGCGCCGTGGTGCGCACGAATCCCTTCTCGACCAGGCACTTCTTGGCGCCTTCGAGCAGATCTTCACGATGTCCCATGGCGCCACGGTAGCAAGACGCATGTCATAGACGGAAGTTTCAGACGCATGTTCCATACGATCGTCATAGACAAACGTTTATGACGTCTGTACATTGCTTCTCATGACGAACCCCGCCGCCACAGCGCGCCTCGCCGGCCGCCGCGAATGGACCGCCTTCACCGTCCTCGTGCTGCCGCTGCTCCTGGTCTCGATGGACGTCTCCGTCCTCTACTTCGCCATCCCCGCCATCACCGAGCAGCTCGACCCGAGCGCCACCCAGCAGCTCTGGATCTTCGACAGCTACGCCTTCGCCCTCTCCGGCCTGCTGATCACGATGGGCTCGCTCGGTGACCGGATCGGCCGCCGCAAGCTGCTGCTGATCGGCGCGACCGCCTTCGGCCTCGCCTCGGTCGGCGCCGCCTACGCCACCAGCGCCGAGATGCTCATCGCCTGCCGCGTCCTGCTCGGCATCGGCGGCGCGACCCTGATGCCCTCCACGCTGGCCCTGGTACGGAACCTCTTCCAGGACGCCAAGCAGCGCGGCCAGGCCATCGCCATCTGGTCCGGGGCCATGACCGGCGGTATCGCCCTCGGCTCGGTCATGAGCGGAGTGATGCTGAATCACTTCTACTGGGGCTCGGTCTTCCTCATCAACGTGCCCGCGATGCTGCTCCTGCTGGTGCTGGTCCCGGTCCTGGTCCCCGAGTTCAAGGACCCGGCCCCCGGCCGCTTCGACCTGCTGAGCGTGCCGCTGTCCATGGCCGCCGTGCTGCCGGTCGTCTACGGGCTCAAGGAGATCGCCGCCGAGGGCTTCGAGCCCCTCTACCTCGGCTGCCTCGTCGTCGGCCTGGCCTTCGGGTTCGTCTTCGTCCGCCGCCAGCGCACCCGTGAGGACGCCATGGTCAGCCGGGCGCTGTTCCAGGGCCGCGGGTTCGGCGCGGGCGTCGGCCTCAACACGATCGCCGCCTTCGCCATGATGGGCTCGGCCTACTTCACCACCCAGTACCTCCAGTCCGTGCTCGGCATGGGCACCCTGGAAGCCGCCCTGTGGAGCCTCGCCCCCTCGGTCGTCATCGGCGCCGCGGCGCCGATCTCCGCCGCCCTGGCCCAGAAGGTGGAGCGGGCCTACGTCATCGCCGGCGGGTTCGTCCTCGCCGCCGCCGGATTCGCCCTGGTCAGCATGGTCGACACCGACTCCCTGTGGCTTCTCCTGACCGGCGCCGGCGTACTGGCCTCGGGCATCGTCACCGTCATGTCCCTGGTCTCGGACATGGCCCTCGCCTCGGCCCCCGCCGAGAAGGCCGGTTCCGCCGCCTCCCTGCTGGAGACGGGCCAGGAGTTCGGCGGCGCGCTCGGCATGGCGGTACTGGGCAGCCTGGGCACCGCGGTCTACCGCAGCGACCTGGCCGGCTCCGAGCCCGCCGTACGGGAGACCCTGGGCGGGGCCGTGGCCACCGCCCACCAGCTCGGCGGGGCGGCCGGCGAGCAGGTCCTCACCCTGGCCCGCGAGGCCTTCGTCCACGGAATGCAGTACGCGGCCTGGGGCGGTACGGCGCTGCTGCTCGCGGCGGCGGTGCTCGCCGCGGCTCTGATGCGGGGTGTCGAAGCCCCTGCCCCGCCCGCGGCGGAGCGGGCCCCGGCTCCCGGAAACGGCGTGCAGGAGCCGACGTACAACTGATTCCGGCGTACGGGGTGAGCGGTGGAACGCGAAAGGGCCCGGGGGTCTCCCCCCGGGCCCTTCCCCTGTGTCCTGCGGGTCAGCCGAGGCTGACCGTGCGCGCCGAGACGGCGCCGATCTCGGTGGCGATGTCCGCGAGGACGTTCGCCGGGACCTCGGCGTCGACGGTCAGGACGGCGAGCGCCTCGCCGTGCTCCTCGGCGCGGGCGACCTGCATGCCCGCGATGTTCAGACCGGCCTCGCCGAGCAGCTGCCCGACCTTGCCGACCACGCCCGGGCGGTCGGTGTAGCGCAGCACGACCATGTAGTCGGCGAGCGCCAGGTCCACGTCGTACTCGCCGATGCCGACGATCTTCTGCAGGTGCTTCGGGCCCGCGAGCGTGCCGGAGACCGAGACCTCCTGGCCGTCGGACAGGGTGCCGCGGACGGTCACCACGTTGCGGTGGTCCGGGGACTCCGAGCTGGTGGTCAGGCGGACCTCGACGCCGCGCTCCTGCGCGAACAGCGGGGCGTTGACGTAGGAGACCGTCTCGTCGACGACGTCCTCGAAGACACCCTTGAGCGCGGAGAGTTCGAGCACCTTGACGTCGTGCTGGGTGATCTCGCCGCAGACCTCGACGTCGAGGCGGACCGCGACCTCGCCCGCGAGGGCGGTGAAGATGCGGCCGAGCTTCTCGGCGAGCGGCAGGCCCGGACGTACGTCCTCGGCGATGACGCCGCCCTGGACGTTGACCGCGTCCGGCACGAGCTCACCGGCGAGCGCGAGGCGCACCGACTTGGCGACCGAGACGCCGGCCTTCTCCTGGGCCTCGTCCGTGGACGCGCCGAGGTGCGGGGTGCAGACGACCTGGTCGAGCTCGAAGAGCGGGGAGTCCGTGCAGGGCTCCTTCGCGTACACGTCGAGGCCGGCGCCGGCGACGCGGCCCTCCTTGATGGCCGAATACAGCGCGGCCTCGTCCACGATCCCGCCGCGGGCGGCGTTGACGATGCGGACGGACGGCTTCACCTTGTGCAGGGCCTCGTCCCCGATGAGACCGAGGGTCTCGGGGGTCTTGGGGAGGTGCACGGTGATGAAGTCGGCGACCTCCAGCAGCTCGTCCAGCGTCAGCATCTTGACGCCCATCTGGGCGGCGCGCGCGGGCTGGACGTAGGGGTCGTACGCGACGACCTTCATGCCGAAGGCCGACATGCGCTGGGCGACCAGGACGCCGATGCGGCCGAGGCCGACGACGCCGAGGGTCTTCTCGCTGAGCTCGACACCCGTGTACTTGTTCCGCTTCCACTCGCCGTTCTTCAGGGCGGTGTTGGCCTGCGGGATGTTGCGGGCGGTGGCGACGAGCAGGCCGCAGGCGAGCTCGGCGGCGGTGACGATGTTGGAGGTCGGGGCGTTCACGACCATCACGCCGGCCTTGGTGGCGGCGGAGACATCGACGTTGTCCAGGCCGACACCGGCGCGGGCGACGACCCTCAGCTTCTTGGCGGCGGCGATGGCCTCGGCGTCCACCTTGGTGGCGGAGCGGACGAGGATCGCGTCGACGTCGACGATCGCGGGGAGCAGCTCGGCGCGGTCGGCGCCGTTGCAGTGCCGGATCTCGAAGTCCGGGCCGAGCGCCTCGACGGTGGCAGGCGACAGCTCTTCGGCGATGAGTACGACAGGTTTCGAGCTCACGTGGGTCCTCACAAGTCCAGTGCGGACGGCCGTCCCGACGGCCGCAGGCGGTGGAGGGGGTAGCCGCGTGGAAGACGCACGACACTGTGGGCCTGACGCGTATGTGTTGAGCAGTGTAGTGGCGCCGACGGGCCGGATTTCCGCCTGTACGGAAGGATCACCCTTCCGTGGTTGGCCGGGTTGGACAACCCGGGCTCGCAGATGCCGCGCGCCCGGCCTTCCCGGCCGTCCGTGATGTACGGCGGGGCCCGGTGCGGCGGGGGCCGGGACGCACCGTCCCGGCCCCCGCCGCACACGCGATCAGCTCTCGCTGCTGTCGACCCAGCTCATCAGCTTGCGCAGCTTCTTGCCGGTGGTCTCCAGCAGGTGCGCCTCGTCGGCCTTCTTGTACTCGTTGTACTTCGGCAGACCGGCCTTGTACTCGGCCATCCAGGTGTTGGCGAACTCGCCGCTCTGGATCTCCGCGAGGACCTTCTTCATCTCGGCCTTGGTGGCGTCGGTGATGACGCGGGGGCCGGTGATGTAGTCGCCCCACTCGGCGGTCTCGGAGACCGACCAGCGCATCTTCTCCAGGCCGCCCTCGTACATGAGGTCCACGATGAGCTTCAGCTCGTGCAGGCACTCGAAGTACGCGATCTCCGGCTGGTAGCCGGCCTCGGTCAGGGTCTCGAAACCGGCCTTGACGAGGGCGGAGGCGCCACCGCAGAGGACGGCCTGCTCACCGAACAGATCGGTCTCGGTCTCCTCGGTGAAGGTGGTCTTGATGACGCCGGCGCGGGTGCCGCCGATGCCGGCCGCGTACGAGAGCGCGAGGGCGAAGGCGTTGCCCGAGTGGTCCTGCTCGACGGCCGCGATGCAGGGAACGCCGCGGCCCTCCTCGTACTGGCGGCGGACCAGGTGGCCCGGGCCCTTCGGGGCGACCAGGGCGACGTCCACGTTGGCCGGGGGCTTGATGAAGCCGTAGCGGACGTTGAAGCCGTGGCCGAAGAAGAGCGCGTCGCCGTCCTTGAGGTGGTCCTTGATGGACTCCTCGTAGATCTCGGCCTGCAGCGGGTCCGGGGTCAGGATCATGATGACGTCGGCCCACTCGGCGGCCTCCGACACGGAAACGACCTTCAGGCCCTGCTCCTCGGCCTTGGCCTTGGACTTCGAGCCCTCCTTCAGGCCGACGACGACGTCGACGCCGGAGTCACGGAGCGACAGCGCGTGGGCGTGGCCCTGGCTGCCGTAACCGATGACCGCGACCTTGCGGCCCTGGATGATGGACAGGTCGGCGTCGTTCTCGTAGAACAGCTCGGCCACTGGGATATCTCCTTGGTGCGCTGGTGTTGCACCCACCGTACGGCGGGGAACGGAATCTGAGTCTGTCGGTCTCGCCATGCGAGCGTGAGCGTGTCCGACGTGTCTTGCGTGTCTTTTGCGTGAGGCGGTGTCAGGCCCGTCAGGCGCTGCGGTCGAGCGCCCGCAGGCTGCGGTCCGTGATGGACCGTCCGCCACGCCCTATGGCGATCGTGCCGGACTGCACGAGCTCCTTGATGCCGAAGGGCTCCAGCATCTTGAGCATCGCGCCGAGCTTGTCGGTGCCGCCGGTGGCCTCGATGGTGACGGCCTCCGGGGAGACGTCGACCGTCTTGGCGCGGAACAGCTGGACGATCTCGACGATCTGCGACCGCGTCTCGTTGTCGGCGCGGACCTTCACCAGGACGAGTTCGCGCTCGATCGCGTTGTGCGACTCCAGCTCGACGATCTTGAGCACGTTGACCAGCTTGTTGAGCTGCTTGGTCACCTGCTCCAGCGGGAGGTCCTCGACGTTCACGACGATGGTGATGCGGGAGATGTCGGGGTGCTCCGTGACACCGACCGCGAGGGAGTCGATGTTGAACCCGCGGCGGGAGAACAGCGCGGCGATCCGGGCGAGGATGCCGGGCGTGTTCTCGACCAGGACGGAGAGCGTGTGCTTGGACATGTGAGGCGTTCTCTCTCTCGGCTCTCTCGGCTCAGTCGTCTTCGTTGTCGCCGAAGTCGGGACGGACGCCCCGGGCTGCCATGACCTCGTCGTTGGAGGTGCCGGCGGCGACCATCGGCCACACCATGGCGTCCTCGTGGACGATGAAGTCGATGACCACCGTACGGTCGTTGATCGCGTTGGCCTCGGCGATGACCTTGTCCAGGTCGGCCGGGTCCTCGCAGCGCAGGGCGACACAGCCCATGGCCTCGGACAGCTTGACGAAGTCCGGGACGCGGGTGCCCTTGCGGGGGGCGATCGACTCGCCCAGCTGGGAGCCGACCGCGTCGTGGCCGGTCTCGTCCGCGTGCAGCACCGTGCTGGAGTACCGCTGGTTGTAGAACAGCGTCTGCCACTGGCGGACCATGCCCAGCGCACCGTTGTTGATGATCGCGACCTTGATCGGGATGTTGTTCAGCGCGCAGGTGACCAGTTCCTGATTGGTCATCTGGAAGCAGCCGTCGCCGTCGATCGCCCAGACCGTGCGCTCGGGCATGCCGACCTTGGCGCCCATCGCGGCCGGGACCGCGTAGCCCATGGTTCCGGCGCCGCCGGAGTTCAGCCAGGTGCGGGGCTCCTCGTACTTCACGAAGTGCGAGGCCCACATCTGGTGCTGGCCGACGCCCGCCGCGAAGATCGTGCTCTTCGGCGCGAGCGCGCCGATCCGCTCGATGACCTGCTGCGGCGAGAGGCTGCCGTCCGCGGGCAGGTCGTAGCCCAGCGGGTACGTGTCGCGCCAGCGGCTGAGGTCCTTCCACCAGGCGGTGTAGTCGCCCGCGTTGCCCTCGGTGTGCTCGGCCTGGACGGCCTGGATCAGGTCGGCGATGACCTCGCGGGCGTCGCCCACGATCGGGACGTCGACCTCGCGGTTCTTGCCGATCTCGGCCGGGTCGATGTCCGCGTGGATGACCTTCGCGAAGGGGGCGAAGCTGTCCAGCTTGCCGGTGACGCGGTCGTCGAAGCGGGTGCCGAGAGCGATCAGCAGGTCCGACTTCTGCAGCGCGGTGACGCCGGTGACCGAACCGTGCATGCCGGGCATGCCGACGTGCAGCGGGTGGCTGTCGGGGAAGGAGCCGAGCGCCATCAGGGTGGTCGTGACCGGAACCCCGGTCAGCTCGGCGAGGACCTTCAGCTCGGCGGTCGCGCCGGACTTCATGACGCCGCCGCCGACGTAGAGCACCGGGCGCTTGGCCTGGCAGATGAGCTTGGCGGCCTCGCGGATCTGCTTGGCGTGCGGCTTGGTGACCGGCCGGTAGCCGGGGAGGTCCATGGCGGGCGGCCACGTGAAGGTGGTCTTCGCCTGCAGGGCGTCCTTGGCGATGTCGACCAGGACCGGGCCCGGGCGGCCGGTGGCGGCGATGTGGAACGCCTCGGCGATCGTCCGGGGGATGTCCTCGGCCTTGGTGACCAGGAAGTTGTGCTTGGTGATCGGCATCGTGATGCCGACGATGTCCGCCTCCTGGAAGGCGTCGGTACCGATCGCCTTGGAGGAGACCTGGCCGGTGATCGCGACGAGCGGGACGGAGTCCATGTGCGCGTCGGCGATCGGGGTGACCAGGTTCGTGGCGCCCGGGCCGGACGTGGCCATACAGACGCCGACCTTGCCGGTGGCCTGCGCGTAGCCGGTGGCGGCGTGGCCGGCCCCCTGCTCGTGGCGGACCAGGATGTGACGGACCTTCTTGGAGTCCATCATCGGGTCGTACGCGGGAAGGATGGCGCCGCCCGGAATGCCGAAGACGGTGTCGCACCCCACCTCTTCGAGAGAGCGGATGAGGGACTGCGCACCCGTGACGTGCTCAACGACGGCGGACTGCTGTCCGCCGGAACGGGGCCGCGGCTGCGGATGGTGGGCCCCGGTGGCCTGCTCGGTCATCGGCATTCTCTTCTCGAAGCTGAGGGTTTTACGAGGATTCGACTCTGTGCCAGTGCAACAAAAAACCCCTCGTGCCTGGAGGCAAGCGAGGGGAGCGCGTCGGGTGCGTTGAGCGGGGACATGCTGGTCCCGGCTTCAGCCGACGCGCTTTCCAAGTACGAGAATTCGGGTGCGCATGGCATTGACCCTCCCTCCGGCGGGAGGGTGATGTCAAGTAGGTGGGACGGGCGTCTCATTATGTGAGCCCCTATGGATGGCCATCGATCCCCCTGGCGAACCACCGGCCAGGGCGGGCTGCACCGCTCCACCCGGTACTGGGAAACTACCGCGCACGAGGGCACGCCGCAGCCTGTATTCGTCGAGTGGCCCGGAGAAGGCCATTCCCTGGCCATGGGTGCACCCCATGGCGCGCAGGGCCATGACCTGCTCGGGGAGATCCACCCCGTCGGCCACCGACTGCATGCCCAGGTCGTTTGCGATCCGCAACAGACCTGCGGTGATCTTGTGCAGCCGGGCGGACTCGACGACGCCCTCCACGAGCCCCCGGTCCAGCTTGAGCATGTCCACCGGGAGGCGGCGCAGGGCGCTGATCGCCGCGTAGCCGCTCCCGAAGCCGTCCAGCGCGATTCCCACCCCGAGCCGGTGCAGGGCCGTGAGGCGGCGCTCCAGGTCGTCGAAGGGCACTCTGGGGTCGGAAACGGCGAGCTCCAGGACCAGGGCCCCGGAGGGCAGCCCGTGCCGGGTCAGCAGGGCCTCCACGGAGCCCACGGGGACGGCCCGGTCGAGGAGCCGCTGGGCGGTCATCCGGACGGCCACGGGCACGTCGTGCCCGGCTCGGTGCCGGTCGGCGGCCTGCTCCACGGCCTGCTCCAGCAGCCAGCGCCCCAGCTCGGCGGTCCGCGACGCCTCCTTGCCGGCCGTGGCCGCGGATCCCTCGCTGCACTCCGCCACCCGGAGGAACTCGGCCGGGGTGAAGAGGATCCCCTTGGCCGAACGCCAGCGTGCCTGCGCGGCCACGGCGGAGACCTCTCCGGTGGCCAGTGAGACGACGGGCTGGTGCAGCAGGGCGAACTCGCCCTCGTGCAGTGCGGTCCGCAGCCGCCCCGCCAGCTCGGCCTTGCGGACGACCTCGGCCTGCATCTGCGGCGCGTACATCTCGACGCGGTCCTTGCCTCCCGCCTTGGCCCGGTACATCGCGAGATCCGCGTTGCGCATCAGGTCCGAAGGGGTGATGCCGGGGTCGGCGAAGGCCACGCCGATGCTGGCGGCGACCCGGACCTCGTTGCCCGCGATCCGGTACGGCTGGGAGAGGGTGGTGCGCAGCCGGTCGGCGATCTCGCGGGCATGGTACTCGCGGGCGCTGCGGTCGCGGCTGCCGTCGCCCAGGATCAGCGCGGCGAACTCGTCGCCGCCGAGGCGGGCCGCGGTGTCCCCGGCCCGGACCGAGTCCTGGAGCCTGCGCGCGGCCTCGATGAGCAGCTCGTCGCCGGCCTGGTGGCCGATGGTGTCGTTGACCGCCTTGAAGCCGTCGAGGTCGATGAAGAGCACGGCGGTGCTGTGGTCGCCGGCGCGCCGGCCGGTCAGGGCCTGGCGGACGCGTCGGGTGAACAGGGCCCGGTTGGGCAGGTCGGTCAGCGGATCGTGCTCGGCGCTGTGCTGGAGCTGCGCCTGGAGGCGGACCCGCTCGGTGACGTCCCGGCTGTTGAGGATGAGCCCGCCCTGGTGCCGGTTGACGGTGGACTCCACGTTGAGCCACTCCCCGTCGCCCGACTTGAAGCGGCATTCGATACGGGTGGTGGGCTCCTCGGCCGGCGGCGCGGCGAGGAAGCGGCGGACCTCGTGGACCACCCTGCCGAGGTCGTCGGGGTGGATCAGGGTGGCGAGCTCGGTGCCGACCAGCTCCTCCGCCTCGCGGCCGTAGACCCCGGCGGCGGCGGGGCTCACGTAGCGCAGGGTCCCGGTGGGTGCGGCGATCATGATGACGTCGCTGGAGCCCTGGACCAGGGAGCGGAAGTGGTTCTCCTTCTGGGCCAGTTCCTGCGTCAGCGCGATGTTGTCGAGGAGCATGATGCCCTGGCGGATGACGAGGGCGAGCACGACGGTGCAGCCGGTGAAGACGACCATCCGGTCGACCTTCCGGCCGTCCACGACGTTGTAGAGGATGCCCAGGGTGCACACGGCGGCCGCGAGGTACGGGGTGAGGGCGGTCAGCGAGCCGGTGATCGGGCGGCTGTGCGGGCGTTCCACGCGCGGGGGGCCGACGGGCTCCGGTCCCGGGTGGATGCGCCGGGCGCCCCAGGGCGCGTACGCGAGGAGCAGCGAGCCCGCGAACCAGCCGGCGTCGAGCAGCTGTCCGGACTGGTACTCCGCGCTCAGCAGCGGCGAGGTGAACAGGGCGTCGCTGAGGACGGTCAGGGCGAGCGCGGCGATGGCGGTGTTGACGGCGGAGCGGTTGGTCTCGGACCGCCGGAAGTGCAGGACCAGGACCATCGAGACCAGCGCGATGTCCAGGAGCGGGTAGGCGAGGGAGAGTGCGGCGCGCGGCACGCTGCCGGGAGCGCCGGACTGGGCGGTCCGCGCCGCGTGGGCCAGGGCCAGGCTCCAGGAGAGGGTGAGCAGGGAACCGCCGATGAGCCAGGAGTCGAGCCCGAGGCACACCCAGCCGGCGCGGGTGACCGGGCGTTTGGCGAGGACGAGGAGGCCCACGATGGCCGGCGGGGCGAAGCAGAGGAAGGCGAAGTCGGCGAGCGAGGGCTTCGGCACGGCTTGGCCGAGGACCACCTCGTACCAGCCCCAGACCGCGTTGCCGCCGGCCCCCATGAGGGAGGAGAAGGCGAAGAGCAGCCAGGCGGGCCGTTCACGGCTGTCGATCGCCCGTGCGTAGGAGTAGCAGGAAACCGCGGCGAGCAGTCCGGCGGCACTGAGCCCGAAGTCACCCATGATCTCGGCGACTTCCTCCGATCCCCAGTTGAGGGCCGCGCCGACGGCGTACCCGCCGCAGACCACCGCGAGGAGCAGCTGTATGGCCAGGCACTTGCCGCCGCCCGAAAGGGACGGACGGTTCAGGAGCGCCGCCCCCGGGGCACTCACCGGCCCCCCTTGCGGGCTGGTTCCGGCGCACCCCATCGTCGCCTCCGGCGGCTGTACCGCGTCGGATCCTTCGTCCATTGGCCGTGCATCGCCCGTCGCCCCCCAAAGTGTCCGATCACTCCCCAGCGCCAGACGTTCGTGGCGCAGCCCCTTCTTCCGGACGATACACCACTTTCGTCACTCAGCGACATACCTTCTCTACGCTCCGTTACCACGAGAAGGGGTGTACCCACGGGGTGCATTCGAGTGACTTCGGAGCGTGCGCAGCGTGCGTCACTCGGTGATCAACACCGTGTGTTCCACGGGCTCTCCGGCGGCGAACCGGGTGAGCTGGCGCGCCAGCAGGCGCTTGGCACGCGGCTCGAAAGCCGAGCTGCTGCCGCCCACATGAGGCGTGATCAGGACATTCGGAGCATGCCAGAGCGGGTGGCCCGCGGGCAGCGGCTCCGGGTCGGTGACGTCCAGCGCCGCGCGCAGCCGGCCCGATTCGACCTCCGCCAGGAGGGACTTGGTGTCGACGACGGGGCCGCGCGCAACGTTCACGAGCAGGGCGCCGTCCTTCATGCGGCTCAGGAATTCGGCTCCGGCCAGGCCGCGGGTGGCTTCGGTCAGCGGCGTCGTGAGGATCACCACGTCGGCCCGCGGCAGGAGTTCGGGCAGGTCGGCCAGGGCGTGGACGGGCCCGCGCGGCGACGTCCGCGCCGAGCGGGCGACGCGGGCGACCGGGCCGCACTCGAAGGGCACGAGCCGGTCCTCGACGGCCGAGCCGATCGATCCGTAGCCGACGATCAGGACGGACTTGTCGGCGAGGGCGTCGTAGAAGCCCCCGCGCCACTCCTCGCGGTCCTGGCCGCGGACCATGCCGGGAATGCCGCGCAGGGAGGCGAGGACCAGGGCGAGGGCGAGCTCGGCGGTGCTGGCCGTGTGAACCCCGACGGCGTTGCACAGCCGTACGCCGGGGCGCAGGGCGCCGAGGCCGCCGAGGACGTGATCGATGCCGGCGGTCAGGGTCTGGACGACCTCGACGACGGGCATGGCCGCCAGCGGGCGCACGGTGACCTCGGGGGACCCCATGTAGGGGGGCACGTAGAAGACGCAGTCGGCGGGATCGGCGGGGAAGGCGTCCTCGCCGTCCCAGAGGCGGTACCGGAAGGAGTCGGGCAGGCCCTCGATCTCCGCGGCGGGGAAGGGGAGCCAGACGTCCCGGTTCTTTGCAGTCATGATCACGAGGCTATGCCAAGCCATCGCGATCAAGCCGTTACTTTGTTTGCCGGACCGGGAGGGGCGGGAGGGGACGCGGGAGTGGAGCGCAGGTCGATCGGGGCGGGAGCGCTGACGGTGGGCGCCGTCGGGCTCGGCTGCATGCCGATGAGCTGGGCGTACGCGCCTTCGCGCCGGCGGGGGCAGGAGTCGGAGGCGGCGGTGCACACGGCCCTGGACCTGGGGTCGAACCTGCTGGACACGGCCGATGTGTACGGGCCGTTCACCAATGAGCTGCTGCTGGGGCGGGTCCTGCGGGAGCGGCGGTCCGAGGCGTTCGTCTCGGCCAAGGTCGGGCTGCGGGCGGGCGACCAGCACGTGGTGGCCGACGGCCGGCCCGGCTATCTGCGGCGGGCCTGCGACGCCTCGCTGCGGCGGCTGCGGACCGATGTCATAGACCTCTACCAGCTGCACCGGGTGGATCCGGAGGTGCCGGTGGAGGAGACCTGGGGGGCGATGGCGGAGCTGGTGGGCGCGGGGAAGGTGCGGGCGCTCGGGTTCTGCGCGCTGGGGGCGGGGGCCGGGCCGGGGGCCGGCCGGCGCGGGGACCGGGCGTACGGGACGACCGTGCGGCACCTGGAGCGGGCGCAGCAGGTGTTCCCGGTGAGCGCGGTGCAGGCGGAGCTGTCTGTGTGGTCGCCGGAGGCGGCGTGGCAGCTCCTGCCGTGGTGTGAGGCGCGCGGGGTGGGCTTCCTGGCGGCGATGCCGCTGGGCAGCGGGTTCCTGACCGGGACGCTCACCCCGGGCGAGGGCTTCGAGTCGGAGGACGTGCGGGCCAGGCATCCGCGGTTCACGGCGCACGCGATGGCGTCGAACCAGGCGCTGGTGGCGGGGCTGCGGCGGGTGGCGGGGCGGCACGGGCCCGAGGTCACGGTCGCACAGGTGGCGCTGGCGTGGGTGCTGGCGCAGGGGCCCCAGGTGGTTCCGGTGCCGGGGGCCGACCGGGCGCGGTGGGCCGCGGAGAACGCGCGGGCCGCGGAGGTGCGGCTCACGGCCGGGGACCTGGCCGAGATCGCTGCCCTTCCGGTCGCGGTGGGGGCCTGGGACTGACCGGGAGGGGGGCAAGGGTCGGGTCGGGGGCGAGGGTCGGGTCGGGGACCCGGGCGGGGCCCGGCCCACAACCACTCGATCGGGTGTACGAGTGGTGGAACTTCGGGAACCTCTGCGGCTGTTGAGACGGGTGAAGGGGCAGGATCGGAGCACGGGAAGGGAGCAGGCGATGCGTTACGGAAGTTCTCGCGGGCGGCAGGTGGGGTACGAGGGCCCGGGCGCGCGGCGTCGGAGCGTGTTGACGGCGGTCGCGCTGGCGGGGTGCGGCGCCCTGCTGGCGGCGGGATGCTCGCCGGCGGGCGGCCCCGGCGCGGTGCCGGGCAGCTCTCCACCGGGCACGGCCCCGGCCGGCTCCGGATCACCCGGCCCGTCGGGGAGCCCGTCCGCCTCACCGGAGGCATCGGGCCCGCCGGCCAAGGGCGCGGTGACGGTGACGGGCGAGGTCGCCAAGGGCTTGGAGTCCCCATGGGGGGTGGCCCCGCTGCCCGGCGGGGACCTGCTGGTCGCCTCCCGGGACAAGGGGACGATCAGCAGGGTCGCGGCGGGCTCGGGCGCGGTGACGCAGATCGGCAAGGTGCCGGGGGTGGCCCCCGGCGGGGAGGGCGGGCTGCTGGGTCTCGCCCTGTCGCCGTCCTTCGCCTCGGACCGGCTGGTGTACGTGTACTTCACGACGGAGTCCGACAACCGCATCGCCCGGATGCGCTATGACGAACAGAGACCTGCCGGGCAGCAACTGGGCGCTCCGGACACGGTGTTCCGGGGCATCCCCAAGGGTCTCGTCCACAACGGCGGCCGGATCGCCTTCGGTCCGGACAAGATGCTCTACGCGGGGACGGGCGAGACCGGTGACAAGGGGCTCGCGCAGGACAAGAAGTCGCTGGGCGGCAAGATCCTGCGGATGACCCCGGACGGGGATCCGGTGCACGGCAATCCCGAGGCCGATTCGGTCGTCTACTCGTACGGGCACCGCAATGTGCAAGGCCTCGCGTGGGACAAGGACAAACGGCTGTGGGCGGCCGAGTTCGGCCAGAACACCTGGGACGAGCTGAATCTGATCGAGCCCGGCGCGAACTACGGCTGGCCGGAGGCCGAGGGAAAGGCGGGCAGACCGGGCATGCGGGACCCGGTGGCCGTGTGGAAGACCGACGAGGCCTCCCCGAGCGGGATCGCCTGGGCCGAGGGGTCGGTGTGGATGGCCGGGCTGAAGGGCCAACGGCTGTGGCGGATCCCGCTGGCCGGGGCGGAACTCGCGGCGGAGCCCGAAGCGTTCCTGGAGGGGAAGTACGGGCGGCTGCGCACGGTGCTGGCGCTCGGCGGGGACAAATTGCTGCTGGTCACGAGCGAGACGGATGGGCGCGGGTCGCCGGAAGCGGGCGACGACAGGATCCTGACACTGACGGTGCGATAGCCGGCCCGGACAGGGCCTTGGCCCCCGCGGGGGACGAAAGGCACGGTGGACGCGGTGTTCAACATGATCGAGGAGCTTTTCAACCCGGGACGCAAGCACACGGACGACGAGAAGAAGCGGCTGGAGCTGTCCCGGGTCGACGTCAATGACGGGGACCCGGGACGGGGGCCCATAGACCTGGACTCCGGCCAGGCGCTCATACGCCTCGGCGAGCGGCCTCCGGCCGGGGAGCGGCCGACCCGGTCGGGGTGAAGAGGCGCAGCCGGTGGGCGAGGGCGGCCGCCTCGCCGCGGCCGGCGACGCCCAGCTTCGCCAGGATGTTCGAGACGTGCACGCTCGCCGTCTTCGGGGAGATGAAGAGCTCCTCGGCGATCTTGCGGTTGGTGCTGCCGGCCGCCACCAGGCGCAGGACCTCCCGTTCGCGGCCGGTCAGGCCCAGCGCCTCCACGGGATCGGCCTGCGGTACGGGCGGGGCCTCGGGTGTAGTGGCGGTGGACAGCGGGAGGCGGGCGCGCTGCGCGAGCAGGGCCAGGTCCTCACGCAGCCGGCGTGAGCCGAGCCGGTCGGCGGTGGCATAGGCCTCGCGGAGCAGGTTGGCGGCGGGCGCGCGATCGGCGCCGGCGGCCAGCATGGACTCGGCGAGCCGGTGGCGGGCCCGGGCCAGCAGGTACGGGCGCTCCAGCGGGCGGACGGCCTGCTCCACGGCGCTCCAGTCGGCGACGGTGTCCCGACCCTCGGCCCGCAGCAGCTCGGCCCGGAGGTACTCGGCGTGGGCGGTCCACACCGGTACCGGGGTGGCGAGGTGGCGGGCGGCGGTGCGCAGGACATCCAGGGCGGCGTCCCGGCCGGCCTCGGCGGCGGGGAGCCCCCGGGCGTCCGCCTCGGCCGTGGCAGCGGCGAGCAGCAGCGGCCAGGCGTAGCGGTGCTGGCCGAGGGGGAACCCGTGGTCGACGGCGGCGGCGGTCTCGGCGCGGACGTCGGCGATCCGGCCCTCCCCCGCGGCGATCCCGATCGCGAGGCGGTACAGCGGTATCCGGTGCTGGGGCTGGGTCTCGTGGGTGCCGAAGTGGGTGTGGGCGGCGGCGAGCTGGTGGGCCGCCTCGGTCAGCTCGCCCCGGGCCAGGGCCACATAGGCCAGCCGCGCGGAGGCGGAGCCGCGCGGGGAAGTGCTCTGGCCGACGAGCAGGGTGCGGCGGGCCTGTTCGGCGGCCTCGTCCCAGCGGCCGAGGCTGTAGAGACTCTCCGCCATGTTGCCGCGCACCCATGCCTCCGTGTCCAACAGTCGTGACTTGCTGACCAGTTCGACTCCTTCCACGGCCAGCTCCACGGCTTCCCGTGAACGTCCCATGCTTTCCAGCTGAGAGGTGAGATTGATATGCGCACGTCCCGCGAGCATCGTGAGTCCGAGTTCGGTCGCCCGGTCCTTGACCTTGTGCAGCTCGGCGAAACCGGCCTCGCCGGTGCCGGAGTCGGTGAGCAGGCAGCCGACGGTGATCCGGGCGTTGAGCTCCGTGTCCTCGGCGCCGACCATCTGCGCGTAGGCGACGGCTCGTTCGGCGGCGACGAGGTTGCCGGGCCCCGGGTTGTGGAGCATGCCCCAGCCCGCGGCCCTGACGAGGACCTCGGCGTGCACATGGGACGGGGGCAGCCCCTGGACCAGTTCCTGGGCCTTGGCGATCTCCTCCCAGCCGTCACCGCGGCCGAGGCCGGCCACCAGCCGGGAGCGCTCGGTCCAGAACCAGGCGGCCCGCAGCGGGTCGGAGTCCTCCTCCAGCAGCCGCAGCGCCGTCTTGGTGATCTTCAGGGCGCGTTCCCGCTCCCCGCCGTAGCGGGCCGCGACGGTGGCCTCGGCCAGCAGGTCGAGCCGCTGCAGCGGGGTGGTGGCCGGGTCGCAGCCGCACGGCGGGTACACATCGGTGTAGTCCGCCGGGCGCAGCGCGTCGCGGACGTCCTCCGGGGCGCTCTCCCACAGGTCCATGGCCCGTTCCAGCAGGCGCAGCTGCTCGGAGTACGCGTGCCGGCGGCGGGCGGCCACGGAGGCGGCGAGCACGGCGGGCAGCGCCTTGGACGTGTCGTTCGCGTGGTACCAGTAGCTGGCCAGCCGGATGACCCGCTCCCCGGCGCGGATCAGGGACTCGTCGGCCTCCAGGGCCTCGGCGTAGCGGCGGTTGACGCGGGAGCGCTCGCCGGGCAGCAGGTCGTCGCTCACGGCCTCGCGGACCAGCGAGTGGCGGAAGCGGTAGCCGTCCCCGTCGGTGGTGGCGAGCAGGATGTTGGCGCCGACGGCGGCCCGGAGGGCCTCGATGAGCTCGTCCTCGCCGAGCCCGGCGACGGCACGCAGGAGCGGGTACTCGACGGTGGAGCCGCCCTCGGCGACCAGGCGTACGACGCCCTGGGCCCGTTCGGGGAGGACTTCGACACGGACGAGGAGCAGATCGCGCAGGGATTCGGTGAGTCCGGCGAGGCAGCCGCTCGCCCGGGAGGCGACGAGTTCCTCGACGAAGAAGGCGTTGCCGTCGGACCGGTCGAAGACGGAGTCCACGAAGTCCTCGTCGGGCTGCGAGGCGAGGATGCCGGCGAGCTGGCGGCGCACCTCGGCCCGGTTGAAGCGGGGCAGCTCGATGCGCTGGACGGTGCGGAGCCGGTCCAGCTCGGCGAGGAGGGGCCGCAGCGGGTGGCGGCGGTGGACGTCGTCCGCGCGGTAGGTGGCGACGACGACGAGCCGGCCGCTGGAGAGGGTGCGGAAGAGGTAGGAGAGCAGGTGCCGGGTGGAGGTGTCCGCCCAGTGCAGGTCCTCCAGGACGAGGACGACGGTGCGGTCGGCGGCGAGCCGCTCCAGCATCCGGGCCGTCAGTTCGAAGAGCCGGGCGGTGCTCTCCTCGTCGTGCGGGCCGCGCGGGGTGTCGCCGAGTTCGGGGAGGATCCGGGCGAGTTCGTCCTCCTGGCCCGCGGCCGCGGCGGCGAGCTCCTCGGGGAGCCGGCGGTGCAGGGTGCGCAGGGCAGTCGAAAACGGGGCGAAGGGAAGTCCCTCCGCCCCGATCTCCATACAGCCTCCGACGGCGACCACGGCCCCGCGGCGGGCCGCTTCGCCGAGGAACTCCTCGGTGAGGCGGGTCTTGCCGACCCCGGCCTCTCCCCCGATGAGCATCGCCTGCGGCTCACGGCCGGCGGCGCGGGTCAGTGCGTCGGTGAGTACGGCCAGTTCGTCGGCTCGGCCGACGAACACCGGGCTGACAGATCTGGTCTCCACGTCGCCGAGCATCGCACAGACGTCCTGTCCGGCGGCACTCGTTATCGCTGCGCTTCTCATCACGTGTCAGTTCACGCGGCCTGCGCGGGTTACGCGGCGCGGGCGAAGCGGCTCCGGTGCCCCCTCACCGCCCCTTCGGGTTCCTGGGTGCGCGAGTTGGCGCGGCGCGCCTTCTCGGCCACCCGCACCAGGCGGTACGCGTCGGCCTCGCGGATGAGGTCGGCGTTGCGGGCGGCTGCGATCTCGTACTCGAACATCTCGTACTCCCTGGTTGCGTTTCTCGGGCACCTCGTTCGGTGTGATCCAAGATTCGCGTCCCAGGGGGGTACCGGCACATCGGTCGCATGCCGCATCTGCCGGGGGCAGGGGGCCTTAGTCCAGGGCCGAAGGTTCCTGAGCAGAGCCGAGGAGGCCTAAGGCAGTGCCTAGCCGGCTGCCTTCGGGATGGTGAGGAGGAGGTCGAAGTACATGAGGACGAAGAGCAGGATGCCGAGGGCGCCCAGCGCGATGGCCGCCCAGGAGACGGACCGCACCCAGGCGGGGAGGGTGCGCTCGGGGGTGCCGAAGGCGGGGAGGGCCAGCACGAAGACGGCGATGATCAGAGCCAGGGTGGCGAAGATGCCGTTGACCAGGGCGGTGGAGTGCCACGGGCCGATGAACTGGGCGGCGATCTGCGCGTTGGCGTCGGCGGCCTGGGTCAGCTCGAGGCGGCCGGTGATGCTCTTGCGCTCGGACACGATGCCGGCGACCCAGCTGCCGCTGAGCGCGACGACGGAGAGACCGGCGGCGACGATCGCGGAGGCCGCGGCGCCGACGTGGCTCGGCTGCTCGTCGCCGGCCAGGTCCTCGGCGAACGTGTCGTCGTCGAGGTCCGCGTCGGTGAGTGCGGCGTCGGCCTCGGCCTCGGCGGGCTGGGGGATCTCGGCCTTCTTGAGGTCGGCCGGGGTGGTGTCCGCCTCGGGGGCGTTCGGGGCGGGGGTCTTCGTGGTGTCCATGCGGGGCACCGTAAGCGGCGAGTCTGAGAGGTTCATGAGAATTACGGCGGGCCCCGCTGCCGCGGGGCCCGGACAGGGCTCAGGCGGGACGGGCCGCGGACCACTCGTGGGCGAGGACCGCCCAGATCTCGGTGCTCTGGCGCACGCCGCGGTGCAGGTGGTTCTCGCGCATCACGCCCTCGCGGGTCAGGCCGAGGCGCTCGGCGACCGCGATGCTCTTCTTGTTCTCGGTGGCGACGTGCCACTCCACGCGGTGCATGCCGCGCCCGTTGAAGGCCCAGTCGATGAGCACCCGGCAGGCGGCCGTGACCAGCCCGCGTCCGGCGGCGGCGGGCTCCAGCCAGCAGCCGACCTCGCAGTTGCCGCCCGCGGCGTCGAAGGCCGGGTAGAGGACTCCGCCGACGAGCGTGCCCTCGACCCAGATGCCGAAGAAGCGGGTGCCGTCGTTCGCGGCCTTCTCGGCGTTCGAACGGAGCAGCTCGCGCGCCGAGTCCAGGTCGGTGGCGCGGTCGGGGAAGCCGACGTACTGGCCGATGAACTCGCGGCCGCGGTCCATGTGGGCGAGGAATTCCTCGGCGTGCCACACCTCCAGCGGCTTGAGCTGGGCGTCTTCGGCCAGGTCTATCGCGAACATGCGTTGAGTCCTTACAGCTGGTCAGCGGGACACGGGTACGGAGTCAGCCGGCTCCGCGCTGTGTTCGCTCGGCCGCCGTGCCGGAAGTTTCGCATGCGGGCGGCTTTCCGGGGGCTCGATGCTGATCCGGGGCAGCCGCCGGTCGAGCCAGCCGGGCAGCCACCAGTTCGCCCCGCCGAGCATGTGCATCAGGGCCGGGACGAGGAGGGTGCGCAGCACGAAGGCGTCGAGGGCCACGGCCGCGGCGAGCGCGATGCCGAACATCGCGATGATCCGGTCGCCGCTGAGGACGAAGGCCAGGAAGACGGAGATCATGATGACGGCGGCCGAGTTGATGACCCGGCTGGTCTCGGCGAGGCCCACGCGGACGGCCCGCCTGTTGTCGCCGGTCTCCAGCCATTCCTCGTACATCCGGCTGACGAGGAACACCTGGTAGTCCATCGACAGTCCGAACAGGACGGACACCATGATCACGGGCAGGAAGGGTTCGATCGGCCCGGCGCTGCCCAGGCCCAGCAGCTCGCTGCCCCAGCCCCATTGGAAGACCGCCACGACGACGCCGAAGGAGGAGGCGACGGCGGCGACGTTCATGACCGCCGCCTTGACGGGGATGCCGATGGACCGGAAGGCCAGCAGGAGGAGCACGCAGCCGAGGGTGATGACCACTCCGACGAAGAGCGGCAGTTTCCCGATGATGACGTCGGCGAAGTCGTCGTAGCCGGCCGTCACGCCGCCGACGTGGACCTCCATGGAGTTGCCGTGCCCGGCGCGCGGGATGACGTCCTCGCGGAGCCTGTCGACGAGGTCGCTCGTGGCCCGGGACTGGGGGGCGGAGTCCGGTACGACGGTGAGGACGGCGGTGTCCCCACTGCGGTTGAGGACGGCCGGGCCGGTGGAGGCGACGCCCTTCGTCGTACGGAGCGCCTCGGCCAGGCGGTCGACGGCGAGCCGGTCGCCGGCGCCGTCCAGGCGGGCGACCACCGCGAGCGGGCCGTTCGTGCCGGGCCCGAAGCCCTCGGCCAGCAGGTCGTAGGCCTGCCGGGTGGTGGAGCCGGCCGGGTTGTTGCCCTGGTCGGAGGTGCCGAGGTGGAGGAAGAGCGTGGGCATTGCCAGCACCAGCATGACCGCGGTGGCGACGCCGCCCAGCAGCTTCGGGTGCCGCTCCACGAAGGCGGACCAGCGGGCGGCGAAGCCCGTGGTGTGCTCGGGCCGCGGACCGTCGACGGCGAGTCTGCGGCGCTCGCGACGCGAGAGGGCGCGCGTGCCGATGTACGAGAGGAGGGCGGGCAGCAGCGTGACCGAGGCGGCGACCGTCAGGACCACCGTCACGGAGGCGGCTATCGCGACGCCGCCCAGGAAGTTGAGCCGCAGCACCAGCATGCCGAGCAGTGCGATGCAGACGGTGGCTCCGGCGAAGACGACGGCCCGGCCGGTGGTGGCGACGGCGTTCTCGGCCGCCTCCTCGACGGGGAGTCCGCGCGCGAGGCCCTTGCGGTGCCGGGTGACGATGAACAGCGCGTAGTCGATGCCGACGCCGAGACCGACGAGGGTGCCGAGCATCGGGGCGAAGTCGGCGACCGGCATCGCGTGGCCGAGCAGGGTGATGCCGAAATAGGCCGTGCCGACGCTGACCAGAGCGGTCGCGATGGGCAGCAGGCTCGCGGCGAGCGAGCCGAAGGCCAGGAAGAGGACCAGGGCCGCGACGGCGACGCCGATGACCTCGGCGAGGTGCGCGGTGGGCGCCTCGGTGAGCTGGATGGCGCGCCCGCCGAGTTCGACCTGGAGGCCGTCGGTCTCGGTGGCCGGGTTCTTCGCCGCGTCGACGACCGCCTCGGCCTGGGCCTTGGGTACGGCATCGGCCGGCCGGTCGAAGGTCACCACGGCGTAGGCGGTGCGCCCGTCGGGGCTGATCCGGGCGGCGCTCTCGGCGCCGGGGCCGTAGGGGCCGGCGACCGATCCGACGCCGGGCAGCGCGGCCACGGCGTCGAGGGCCCGGGTCATGCGCTGCTGGACGTCCGGGGTGCGGGCGCTCTGATGCTCCGGGGCCCGCCACACGATGGTGTCGGTGTCTCCGCCCTGGCCGTGGAAGCCCTCCCGCAGGAGGTCGCCCGCGTGGCCGGATTCGGTGCCGGGGACCTCGTAGTCGTTGGAGAACGCCGTCCCGGCGGTCCCCGCGGCCGCGGCAGTGCCCCCGAGGGCCAGCAGCCAGATCATGACGGCGAGGAGTCGGTGCCGCATGCACCAGCGTGCGAGTGCTGCCAACGGACGTGCTCCCTGGTGGTTCGGATCTTTACCGGGAGACAGCCCGTCGCAAGGATCGCTTGAACTCGTGAAGGCCCGGCCGACTGCCCGGGGGGTCACCCCAGGGGTCCGGCCAAGATGGTCTACACCTCGACGATCTCAGCGTTTCGTGATCGTTGGCCCCTTTCGTGTGCATCATCACAGGGGACCGGGAGGTGCGGAACGCCGGTCACCCCGAGAGGTGGCCGGACGGCTCGGGGCGGTGCCGGTCATCCGGTTCGTCGACCCGGTAGCCGGGGATCGAGGGCCAGCGGACGGTGAGGACCACCGCGTCCTCCTCGGCATACCAGGAGTGGTCGACGCCGCGCCCCCAGAGCACGTAGTCGCCCTGCTCCGCGAGGACGACGGTCCGCCCCGGGAACTCCAGCCGGAAACGGCCGCTGATCAGCACCAGCAGCGCGGTCCGCTTCTCCGCGGTCGCCCAGCGCTCCCGCTCGTCGCCCTTCGGGTGGACACCCCATTTGATCTCCACGTCCTCACTGTGGCGGGGGTCGGCGGGGTCCTTGAAGTGGCCGAGGAGCCAGCCGCGGTCGGCCGCGGCATCGGGGGTGGCCTTGCCGGTGTAGATGGTGGAGTCGTCGTTCACGGGGTGAGGTTAATGCAGTTGTCGGACCGGTCGGCCACTGATGAGCTGGTCGGATGACGATGCAGACGGATCTTGACGAACTCCGCCGGGTACGGGCCGAGTACGACGCCCAGATGCGCCGCGGCGCGCAGCCGGACGCGGCGTCGGCCCGCGTGGAGCGGGTCGGTGCGGTGGTCCGGCAGACCGTGCCCGGGGCCGGCTGGAACGGCGTGCTCTGGTCGGACCTCGACGAGGAGACGGCGGACGCGGAGATCGCGGCGCAGGTCGCGCACTTCTCGGCGCTGGGGACGCCCGAGTTCGAGTGGAAGCTCTACGACTACGACCGGCCGGCGGACCTCGGGGACCGGCTGCGGGCGGCGGGCTTCGTGCCGGAGCCGGCCGAGACGCTGATGGTCGGGCGCACGGAAGATCTCGCCGCGCTCCCGGCGGAGCCGCCGGAGGGCATCACCCTGCGGGTGGTGACGGACGAGGCGGGCGTGGACCTGATGATGGACGTCCACACGCGGGCCTTCGGAACCGAGCGGCCGCAGATCCGGGAGCAGATGCTGAGCCTGCTCCGGGACGAGCCGGACCGCATCGAGGCCGTCCTGGCGATGGCGGGCGACACCGCGGTGAGCGCAGCCCGGATGGAGATGCCGCCGGGTGCCTCGTTCGCCGGTCTGTGGGGCGGCGGTACGGACCCGCGGTGGCGCGGCCGCGGCATCTACCGGCTGCTGGTCGCCCACCGGGCCCGTGTGGCGGCCGCGCGCGGGATCCCGTACCTCCAGGTGGACGCCTCCTCCGACAGCCGCCCGATCCTGGAGCGGCTGGGCTTCGGCGTGCTGGGCGTGACGGTGCCGTACATGTGGACGCGCGGGTGAGGCCCGCGCCGCCGATCACCGCGGCCTCGTCGCCGGGCTTCCGGCCCGCGGGAGCAGCGGGCATGATCACCGGCATGGAACGCATCGACCCGCCCCTCACCGGCAGCGAGCGCGAGACCCTCCGGGCCTACCTCGACTACCACCGGGCCACCCTCACACGGAAATGCGAGGGCCTCGACGACGAGCAGCTGCGCCGCACCTCGATGCCGCCATCCACCCTGTCCCTGCTGGGGCTGGTCCGGCACATGGCCGAGGTGGAGCGGCACTGGTTCCGCCGCGTCCTGAGCGGCGAGGAGCTCCCCCACCTGTGGTCGGACACCCACGACTTCCAGGCCGCCTACGACGCCTCCGGGGCGGGCCGTGCCGAGGCGTTCGCCGCCTGGGAGGCCGAGGTGGCCCACGCCCGCCGCATCGAGGCCGCCGCCGAGTCCCTGGACGTGACGGCGTACGTGCCGAGCTGGAAGGAGGAGGCCTCGCTGCGCCTGCTCATGCTCCACCTCATCCACGAGTACGCGCGCCACAACGGCCATGCCGACCTCCTCCGCGAGGCGATCGACGGCGCCACCGGCGCCTGAGCCCGCCCCTGGCCCGGCCCGTCCGGCCCGTCCGGCCCCCTGCCCCCTGCCCCCGGCTCGGAGCGACTCGGGGACCGAGCTCTTCCCCGGCACCTCTATAGTTAGGCCAGCCTAACCTAATGCACCGTGGGGGAAGAGTGTGAGCAGCGTGAGCAGTGTGAGCGGCGAGAGCATCGGCGCGGGCGAGCGGTACGGGGAGTTCGGGGAACACGAGGTCTACCGCGATCCCTGGGGCATCCCCCACCTCCGCGCCGCCGACGACCTCGCCCTCGCCTACGCCCAGGGACGCGTCACCGCCTTCGACCGCGCCTGGCAGCTGGAGGTCGAACGCCACCGCGCCCAGGGCTCCAGCGCCTCCTTCCTCGGCGCGGACTCCGTGGCCTGGGACCGGTTCGCCCGCCAGTGCCGGATCGAGGACACCGCCCGGCGCTGCCACGAGGCCCTCGACGCGCAGACCGCCGCCTGGGTCGGCGCGTACGTCGACGGCGTCAACGACGGGCTGACCGCCGGCGCCGCCCGCGACGAGCGCTTCGCCCGCACCGGCCTCGCCCCCACCCCCTGGGAGCCGTGGGTGCCGCTCGCCGTCTGGACCGCCACCCACGTCCTGTTCGCCGGTTTCGCCACCAAGCTGTGGCGCGAGCGCGTGGCCCGCGCCCTGGGCGAGGACGCGGTCACCCTCTTCGCCACCGACGGCCCCGGCACCGCCGGCAGCAACGGCTGGCTGGTGCCGGGCGACCGCACCGCCACCGGCGCCGCGATCATCGCGGGCGACCCGCACCGGTTCATCGAGGACCCGGGCGTCTACCAGCAGATACGTATCTCCTGCCCGGAGTACGACGTCCTCGGTCTGGCCGTCCCCGGTGTCCCGGGCCTCGCCCACTTCGGGCACACCGGCACCGCCGCCTGGGCCATCACCAACGCGATGGCCGACTACCAGGACCTGTACGCCGAGCAGCTGCGCGGGGAGGGCCCCGCCCTGGAGGCGCTGGGCCCGGACGGCGTCTGGGAGGCCGTCGCCCGCCACATCGAGACCATCGCCGTGGCCGGCGGCGAGGACGTCGAGGTCGAGGTCCTGGAGACGGCCCGCGGTCCGGTCGTCGTCCGCGAAGGCGAGGACACCCTCTCCCTGCGCTACCCGCCCCGCGTCCGCCGCGACCTCGGCTTCGCCGCGCTCCCCGCCCTGCTGCGCGCCCGCACCGTCGCCGACATCGACCGCGCCCTCGACGGCTGGGCCGAGCCCGTCAACGTCGTCCACGCCGCCGACTCCGCGGGCGGCCTGCTGCACCGCGTCGCGGGCGCCGTGCCGCTGCGCCACCCCGCCAACCGGCTGCGCCCCGTACCCGCGTGGGACCAGCGGTACGCCTGGCAGGACTGGGCCCCGACCCCCGCCGAGCCCGTGCAGGGCTTCGCCGTCATGGCGAACGCCCGCGGGATCGCCTCCCCGCTCGGCGTGGAGTTCGCGCCCCCGCACCGCGCCGACCGCATCCGCGAGCTGCTCAGCGGCTCCACGGACTGGTCCCCGAAGGCGATGGCCGACATCCACGCGGACACGCACCTGGCCTCCGCCGAGCCGCTGCTCGCCCTGCTGCCCGCGCTCGACGGACTGTCCCGCGCGGCGCAGGCCCTGCGCGCCCGGCTGCTGGCCTGGGACCGGCACATGGCGGCCGACAGCACCGACGCCACCGTCTTCTCGGCCCTGCGGACCGCGACCGTACGCCGCCTCGCCGCCGATCCCGTCTTCGCGGACCTGGCGGGCGCCCCCACCGGCCCTGAGGTGTTCCACCCCTGGCTGTACCTGGTCCCCCGGGTCGGCTACGCCCTCGAAGGCCTGCTCACCACCTCCCTCCTCCCGGACCTCGACCGCGCCGCGCACGTCCGCGCCGCCCTGGAGGAGACGGCGGCGAACGGCGCGCCCGACACCCCCTGGGCGGAGGTCCACCGCCTCGCCCCCTGGTCGGCGCTGCCGGACCCGGAGGCACAGTGGCCCGGCCTCGGCGGCGACCACGACTGCGTGAACGCCACCTCCTCCGTCCCCGGCTTCACCGACCTCACCGCCCGCGCCTCGGCGGCCCGTTACGTCTGGGACCTCGCCCGCCGCGAGGACAGCCTCTGGGCGGTGCCGCTCGGCGCGGACGGCGTCACCGGCTCACCCCACCACCGCGACCAGCTCCCGCTGTGGGCGCGATGCGAACTCGTCCCGGTCGTCACCGACTGGGCCCGGCTCACCAAGGAATCCGCATGACCGCCACCACCCCTGCCTCCACCCCCGCTTCGGCCCCCGCGTCCACCCGGCAGCCCGTGTACACCCACCTCGTCGAGGGCTTCGGCACGGTCACCATCACGCCGGTCGACCCGGCCGCCGACTCCGCCCTCATCCACAGCTGGGTCACCCAGGAGCGCGCCCGCTTCTGGGGCATGGGCGAGGCCAGCCGCGAGCTGGTCCAGGAGATCTACGAGGACGTCGACCGCCGCACCACCCACCACGCGTTCATGATCGCGCGGGAGGGCGAGCAGGTCGCGCTGTTCCAGACGTACGACTGCGCCGAGGACCGGGTCAGCGAGTGCTACGAGGTCCAGCCCGGGGACGTCGGCGTGCACCTGCTGATCGGCCCGACCAAGGGCGAGGCCCAGCGCGGCTTCACCGCAGGCCTGTTGAGCGCCTTCGTCTCCTACCTGTTCTCCGACGGCGGTGCCCGGCGCGCCGTCGCCGAGCCGGACGCCAGCAACGCCAAGGCCATCGCCCTCCTGGAGCGCACCGGCTTCGTACTCGGCCCGGAGATCGAACTCCCGGAGATCGACCTGCCCGAGGTCTACCTCCCGGCCAAGGCGGCCCGCCTGGCCTTCCTCGACGCACCGGCGCCACTGCCGGAAACCCGGTGACGGTGGCCGCGGGTCCGATCGTCACCCTAAAGGGATGACCATTCCCATTGACCCCGCGTGTCCGGCGGCTCGAAGCTGATCCCCACTCAAATCATTGGCGCTGGGGGGAAATTGACCAGCCAGAATCTGCACATCGGGCCGGACGCGGCGGCGGACCGCTACCGGTTGCTCCGGTCGATCGGGCGCGGCGGGGAGGCCGTGCTCTATCTCGCGGAGATAGAGCTCGCCGGCGGATCCGAGCCGGTGGTCGTCAAGGTGCTCGACTCCAAGACGACCATCACGCCCGAGATCTTCGACCGGATCAGCCAGAAGTGGAACGAGCAGGCCGAGCTGCTGCGCTTCGTCCACCGGCCCGGCGTGGTGGGCGTACGCGAGCACTTCGAGGGACCGCCGATCCACCGGCCCGGCGAGTCCTCGACCCTGACCGGGCGGGCGCTCGTCCTCGTCATGAACCACGTCGACGGGCTCGACCTGCGGGACTGGCGGGCGGAGCGGACGCTCGCCACCGCCGCCGAGCGGCGCGAGGTGATGCGCACGCTGGAGCAGCTGGCCGACGTACTGGACTGGCTGCACTCGGGGAAGGCCACCCCGTCCGGGCGCCAGGTGATCCACGGTGATCTCTCCCCCGGCAATGTGATGGTCGACGCGCACGGGCAGGCCACGCTGGTGGACTTCGGCCTCAGCAAGCTGACCGCCGACCACCAGACGGCGGAGGTCTGGTTCACGCCGGGCTACGCGGCGCCCGAGGTCTTCGACGGGAAGCGGACGCCGGGTACGGACCGGTACGCGTTCGGTGCCATCGCGTACTTCCTGCTGAGCGGGCAGTCGCCGCCCGCCACTCCGGAGCAGCTGTCCCAGGCCCTGACGGCGCTGCCGCAGATCGCCGTGCTGGACGCCGAACAGCGGGCGCGGATCGCCTCGATCTACTCGGCAGATCCGGGGAACCGGCCGGTGAGCCTGGCCGGCTGGATGAAGGACGTCCGCCACGCGGTGGTGTCCACGACCACCTCCACCTCGCAGCGGGTGGTGGAGGACGCGGCCCCGACCTCGGCCCCGGCGGCCCCGACCTCGGCCCCGGCGGCCCCGGCCCCGGTCCCGGCGAAGCCGGTGACCCCGCCCCCGCCCGCGACCCCGCCGCCACCGGTCCACACGCCGGCCTTCGGCCCTCCCCCGCAGCCGGAACCGGAGCCGGAGCCCCAGCCCGTGCCCGTGCCCGTGCCCCAACCCGTACCGCAGCCCGTGCCCGCCGCGTACGCGCCGACGTACCCCTTGCAGGCGACCCCGCCTCCGGAGCCCCGGAAGAAGCGCCGGACCGGGCTGGTGCTGGGCAGTGTCGCCGCCGTCGTGGTCATCGCCGCGCTCGCGGTGGTCGGCGTACGGCTGCTGCAGGACAAGGAGGACAAGGCAACGGACCGGACCGCGAGCGACAAGCCCGCTGCTTCCGCCTCCGACAGCCCCGGACCGGAGTCCCCGAGCCCGACGCCCACGCCGTCGGACAGCGAGAGCGCGGACACGACGGCGGAGCCCACGGCCGGCGGTTCCAGGCCCGCGGGCATCGCGCCGGACATCAAGGCCGCCGACCTGACCGTGATGACGCCGGTGTCGGGGCTGGGCAACTTCAAGATCGGTTCGGCGAAGATCAACACCAAGCAGTACGGGGCCGCCTTCATCGCGCAGCCCGACTGCAACGACGAGGCGATCACCGAGTTCGATCTCAACCGCGAGTGGAAGCACCTGGAGTTCACCGCCGGCATCGACGACGGCTCCACGCACGAGAAGGGGCGGGTCAGCATCTCGGTGGACGGCAAGCCCGCGGCCTTCTCCGAACTCGTCGAACTCGGCAAGCCGGCCACCCAATCGGTGGACGTGACCGGCGCCCTGCGGCTGCGCGTCAAGGTGGACATGGGCTGCGACAACGGCACGGTGGTCATCGCCGCCCCGCAGCTCACCCGCTGACGGGAACGCACGGCGGCCCCGCACCGGACTTCCGGTGCGGGGCCGCCGTCGTACGCGTTACTCGGAGACGCCCAGCTTCTCCAGGATGAGCTCCTTGACGCGCGCCGCGTCGGCCTGGCCGCGGGTGGTCTTCATGACCGCGCCGACCAGGGCGCCGACGGCCGCGACCTTGCCGCCGCGGATCTTGTCCGCGATGGCCGCGTTGCCCGCGATGGCCTCGTCCACGGCCGCGCCGAGCGCGCCCTCGTCCGAGACGACCTTCAGGCCGCGCTTCTCGACGACCTCGTCCGGGGTGCCCTCGCCGGCGAGGACGCCCTCGATGACCTGGCGGGCCAGCTTGTCGTTGAGGGAACCGTCCGCGACCAGGGCCGCGACCCGGGCCACCTGGGCCGGGGTGATCGGCAGCTCGTCGACGACGACGCCCTGCTCGTTGGCGTTGCGGGCCAGCTCGCCCATCCACCACTTGCGTGCGGCGGCCGAGTCGGCACCCGCCTCGGTCGTGGCGACGATGGAGTCCACCGCGCCCGCGTTGAGGATCGACTGCATGTCGTGCTCGGTGACGCCCCACTCCTCGCGGAGCCGGTTGCGGCGCACGCGCGGCATCTCGGGCAGGCCCCCGCGCAGCTCCTCGACCCAGTCGCGGGCCGGGGCCACGGGCACCAGGTCCGGCTCCGGGAAGTACCGGTAGTCCTCGGCGTTGTCCTTGATGCGGCCGGCCGTGGTGGAGCCGTCCTCCTCGTGGAAGTGCCGGGTCTCCTGCACGATCGTCCCGCCCGACGAGAGCACCGCCGCGTGGCGCTGGATCTCGAAGCGTGCCGCGCGCTCGACGGAGCGCAGCGAGTTGACGTTCTTGGTCTCGCTGCGGGTGCCGAACTCGGACTCGGGCGTCGGACGCAGCGACAGGTTCACGTCGCAGCGCATCTGGCCCTTGTCCATGCGGGCCTCGGAGACGCCGAGCGCCTTGATGACCTCGCGCAGCTCGGCGACGTACGCCTTGGCGACCTCGGGAGCGCGCTCGCCCGCGCCCTCGATCGGCTTGGTGACGATCTCGATGAGCGGGATGCCGGCGCGGTTGTAGTCCAGCAGGGAGTGGGACGCGCCGTGGATACGGCCGGTGGCGCCGCCGACGTGCAGCGACTTGCCGGTGTCCTCCTCCATGTGGGCGCGCTCGATCTCCACGCGGAAGATCTCGCCGTCCTCCAGCTGGACGTCCAGGAAGCCGTTGAAGGCGATGGGCTCGTCGTACTGGGAGGTCTGGAAGTTCTTCGGCATGTCCGGATAGAAGTAGTTCTTCCGGGCGAAGCGGCACCACTCGGCGATCTCGCAGTTCAGCGCGAGACCGATCTTGATGGCGGACTCGACGCCGATCGCGTTGACGACCGGCAGGGAGCCGGGCAGACCGAGGCAGGTCGGGCAGGTCTGCGAGTTGGGCTCGGCGCCCAGCTCGGTGGAACAGCCGCAGAACATCTTGGTCTTGGTGCCGAGCTCGACATGGACCTCAAGGCCCATGACGGGGTCGTACGAGGCGAGAGCGTCCTCGTACGACATCAGTTCGGTGAAGGTGGTCACGGTGAAACTTCCCTCTCAGCCCAGCAGGACGTCGTCGTCGCCCAGGCGCTTCAGCTCGCGGTACAGGATCGCGAGGCCGGTGACGATGGCGGCGGCGGACACGACGGCATCGACCAGCTTCAGCGTGTCGTTCTCGCTGCGGGCCTTCTTGGCCTGCTTGATCACGCTGAGGGCGCCGAAGGCGGTGGTGCCGATCGACAGGTAGGTGCCGGTCTTGGACTTCTTGAAGCCCTTGGCCTTGGACAGTGCACTGGTGCTCACAGCGACGGTGCCTCCTCAAGCAGCGGGTGACCCCAGCGCGCGACGAAGGCGGCCTCGACGGCCGCGCCGACCTTGTACAGCCGGTCGTCCTTCATCGCCGGGGCGATGATCTGCAGCCCGACCGGGAGGCCGTCCTCCGGCGCCAGGCCGCAGGGCAGCGACATGGCGGAGTTGCCGGCCAGGTTGGTCGGGATGGTGCACAGGTCCGCGAGGTACATCGCCAGCGGGTCGTCGGTGCGCTCACCGATCGGGAAGGCGGTGGTCGGGGTCGTCGGGGAGACGATCACGTCGACCTGCTCGAAGGACTTCTCGAAGTCCTTGGTGATGAGCGTGCGGACCTTCTGGGCGGAGCCGTAGTACGCGTCGTAGTAGCCGGAGCTGAGCGCGTACGTGCCGAGGATGATGCGACGCTTGACCTCGTCGCCGAAGCCCGCTTCGCGGGTCAGGGCGGTGACGTCCTCGGCGGACTTGGTGCCGTCGTCGCCGACGCGCAGGCCGTAGCGCATGGCGTCGAAGCGGGCCAGGTTCGAGGAGCACTCGGACGGCGCGATCAGGTAGTACGCGGCCATCGCGAGGTCGAAGGACGGGCAGTCCAGCTCGACGATCTCGGCGCCGAGCTCCTTGAGGAGCTCCACCGACTCGTTGAAGCGCTGGACGACGCCTGCCTGGTAGCCCTCGCCGGCGAACTGCTTGACCACGCCGACGCGCATACCGGCGACCGAGCCGTTGCGGGCGGCCTCGACGACCGGCGGGACCGGGGCGTCGATGGAGGTGGAGTCGAGCGGGTCGTGCCCGGCGATGACCTCGTGGAGGAGGGCCGCGTCCAGGACCGTACGGGCGCAGGGACCGCCCTGGTCGAGGGAGGAGGAGAAGGCCACCATGCCGTAGCGGGAGACACCGCCGTACGTGGGCTTCACGCCGACCGTGCCGGTGACGGCGGCGGGCTGGCGGATGGAACCGCCGGTGTCCGTGCCGATGGCGAGCGGGGCCTGGAAGGCCGCCAGCGCGGCCGCGGAGCCGCCGCCGGAGCCGCCGGGGATCCGGGTGAGGTCCCAGGGGTTGCCGGTGGGGCCGTAGGCGCTGTTCTCGGTGGAGGACCCCATGGCGAACTCGTCCATGTTGGTCTTGCCGAGGATGACGACGTCGGCTTCCTTGAGCTTGCGCGTCAGGGTGGCGTCGTACGGCGGGATCCAGCCTTCGAGGATCTTCGAACCGACGGTGGTCGGGACCCCGACGGTCGTGAAGATGTCCTTGAGGGCGAGGGGCACGCCGGCCAGCGGGCCGAGCTTCTCGCCGCGCTCGCGCTTGGCATCGACGGCTGCCGCCTGGGCGAGGGCGCCTTCGCGGTCGACGTGCAGGAAGGCGTGGACCTTCTCGTCGGTCGCGTCGATGCGGGCCAGGTGGGCCTCGGTGACCTCGACGGCCGTGAGCTCGCCGGAGGCGATCTTCTCGGCGGTCTGTGCGGCCGTGAGCTTGATGATGTCGGTCATGGTTGTTAGTCCTCCCCCAGGATCTGCGGCACCTTGAATCGCTGCTGCTCCTGGGCGGGAGCGCCGGAGAGCGCCTGCTCGGGGGTGAGCGAGGGACGGACCTCGTCCGCGCGCATGACGTTCGTCAGGGGCAGCGGGTGGGAGGTCGGCGGAACGTCTTGGTCGGCGACCTCGGATACGCGGGCGACCGCGCCGATGATGTCGTCGAGCTGTCCGGCGAAGTGGTCGAGCTCTTCGGCCTTGAGTTCCAGACGTGCCAGCCGAGCGAGGTGGGCGACCTCCTCGCGCGTGATGCCAGGCATGCAGCGATCCTCTGGGGGTGGTGAGTGTGTAGGTTTCGGGCCCAATCCTATGGGGCCGGGCCCGCTCACCACGAAACGGTTTGCCGCCGCCCGTCCGGGAGCCGCTGTACGGGGCCCCGCCCGGGCCCGCTGCGCGGCGCCTCCGGGCTCCGCCCGACCCCGCGCCTCAAGCGCCGGCGGGGCTTGATCGTGGTGCGGCCGAGTGGGCCCGCGCCCCTCAAAGATCCGGGGCTCCGCCCCGCACCCCGCGCCTCAAACGCCGGCGGGGCTGGCGGGCGGCAGCAGCCGAATCCAGCCTCGCCGGCGTTTGAGGCGCGGGGTCTGGGGCGGAGCCCCGGGAGCGGCGCCGCAGCGGCCGGATCAGCGCTCACCGACGGAGTCACACGGCGTCGGCTTCGGCGGCGGCCAGTTCCGCCGAGATGTCGGCCGGGCGGCGCCAGCCGCGCTCGCCGCGGGCCAGCAGCCAGGCCGTGGCCTCCTGCGGCGGCATGGCGGCGGCGACCAGCCACCCCTGCACCGCGTCGCAGCCCAGGTCCCGCAGCCGCTCCCAGGTCTCGTCGTCCTCGACGCCCTCCGCGACGACCAGCAGGCCGAGCGAGTGCGCCAGGTCCACCGTGCAGCGGACGATCTCCGCGTCCTGCGCGTCGACCGCCAGCCGGCCCACGAACGAGCGGTCGATCTTCAGCTCGCTGACCGGCAGGCGGCGCAGGTGGACGAGTGAGGAGTAGCCGGTGCCGAAGTCGTCCAGGGACATCTTCACGCCGTGGCCGGTGAGCCCGGCCATGGTGTCCGCCGCCCGCTGCGGGTCCTCCAGAAGCACGTGTTCCGTTATCTCCAGCTGGAGGCCGCTCGCCGGGACCCCGTGCCGGGCCAGCCTCGCGGCCACCGCACCCGCGAAGCCCGGGGTGTGGACGTCGCGCGGCGAGACGTTGACGGCCACCGGGACCTTCAGGCCCTGGGCGCGCCACCGCGCCGCCTGGGCGAGGGCCGTCTCCAGCACGTACTCCGTCAGGTGCGGCATCAGGCCGGAGGTCTCGGCGATCGCGATGAACTCGTCCGGGGACACCCGTCCCCGCTCCGGATGCACCCAGCGCACCAGGGCTTCGAGCCCGGCGACCTGGCCGTCGAAGCGGACCTTCGGCTGGTAGTGGAGTTCCACTTCACCGGCGTCGAGGGCCCGGCGGAGATCACCCAGGAGGCCCAGGCGGTCGGGAGTGTTGCTGTCCCGCTTGGACTCGTACACCTCCACGCCCGTGCGGTCGCGCTTCGCCTGGTACATCGCCACGTCCGCGCGCCGCAGCAGCCCCTCCGCGTCCAGCGCGTGGTCGGGGAAGACGGCGAGGCCGGCGCTGGCCTCCAGGACGAGGGTGAGGCCGTCCAGGTCCAGTGGGGAGCTGAGCTCCGCGACCAGGTGGCGGGCGATCCGCTGGGCGCTGGTGGTGGAGTCGGCGACAGGGAGCAGGACGGCGAACTCGTCGCCGCCGAGCCGGGCCGCCTCGGCGTCCTCGGGCAGGGCCTGACGCAGCCGGTCGGCGATCTGGAGGAGCAGCCGGTCGCCCGCCAGGTGGCCCAGGGTGTCGTTGACCGCCCGGAAGCGGTCCAGGTCGATCAGCACAAGAGCTGCCCGGGTGCCCAAACGTTCAGCCTCGTCCAGGGCGCTCCAGGCGCGTTCCAGCAGCCACTGCCGGTTCGGCAGCCCGGTCAGCGGATCCCGCAGCTGCTCCTCGGCGCGCGCCCGGGCGATCCACAGGGTGGAGTCCAATGCGATCAGCGGTACGGCGAACAGCGGCAGCAGCACCGGCTGTGAGACCGCGACGACGCAGATCAGCGGGGCGATGCCGAGCAGGGCGACGGCCACTAACGCCTGCCGGAGCAGGGCCGTACGGGCGACCGTGGGCAGGCCGCCGCCGCGCGGGACCAGCGCGATCCACAGCAGGACCCGGGTGGCGAGCAGGTAGGCGACGGCGACGAGGACGACCTCGGGCACCGCGTCCAGGCCCCAGGTGGTGGGGTTCCACGGGGTCTCGACGGACGGGGCTTCGCCGAAGGCGGCGAGTACGAGAGCCCCCGCGCCGATGCCGAGGATGTCCACGGAGCCGTGCAGCAGGCCCTGCCGCCAGCGGTGCCGGCGTGCGGCCCCGACCAGCGAGACGACCGCCAGCGAGACGAGGCCGGCGGGCACCCACCCGTAGAGGATGAGCACGCCCAGGGTGAGCGCGGCGCCCGATCCGGTGCCGCCCCACCAGCGGTCGCGGCCGAGTGCGACGAGGTGGCCGACGATGATGCCGGTGAGCAGGGCGAGCGCCCAGCCCACCGCGCCGCCGGGGAACAGGGCGTGACGGTCGGTCAGGGCAGAAACGATCCCGGCGGCGAGCACCACGACGGACAGGCCCACGACGGCGAAGGACAGCACGCCGCGCCGCCCCGCTCCGGGGCCGCCGGTCGCGAGCGGCCGGGTCTCCGGTGTCCTGGCCCCCAGGACACCCATCCGCCCCGCCCGCATGGACGGGATGTCCCCGCCGAATTCATGTGACGGGTCGGCGCTTTCGGTGGGTTTCATGCCCGTCCCTCTCACAGCCGGCGATGCCGATGTCACGCAATGGCCCCGATGTCGTGCCATCACGGCTGGAATCGCATCCTGCAGCCGTGCACGAGGGGCGCACCCCTCAACAGTAGGACGCGAGAGGGGCCCAGGGGCAGCGGTCGGCGGTGGTTGCCCGAATGCGACCCAGCCATCCTCATCAGTACGGTATCCGCCGAACGGGTGAGTTTGAACCAGGGCCCCCTGGTCACCCATCCGATGATCCGACAGGTCACCGCCCTGCCACCAGCCTTGTACCGGCCGTTTACCACCGTCCGCCGCGCCTGGCGTGCGCCCGCCCGTACGGCCGCACGCCACGCATCCGTTCGCCTTCGCTACTCCCGTCGGGCCTGTCCCGCGATCGCCTGTAGGGGTCTTACTCCGTTCCGCCGTCGCCGTCCACCGGAAGCGCGGCCTCCCGTGCCGCGTCCGGGCCCTGCTCCAGCAGCACCTCGAACCCGGCGTCGTCGAGGATGGAGAGCTTCAACTGCACGGCCTTGTCGTACTTCGAGCCGGGGTTGTCGCCGACCACGACGAAGGAGGTCTTCTTCGAGACGGAACCGGTGACCTTGGCGCCGCGGCTCTGCAGGGCCTCCTTCGCGCCGTCCCGGGTGTGGCTCTGCAAAGTGCCGGTGACGACGACGGTCAGCCCCTCCAGCGGGCGCGGCCCCGCCTCCTCGGCGGAACCTTCCTCCTCCATCCGGACCCCGGCCGCCCGCCACTTGCGCAGGATCTCCTGGTGCCACGGCTCCTTGAACCACTCCTTGAGGGAGGCCGCGATGATCGCGCCGACCCCGTCGGTGGCCGTCAGCTCCTCCTCGGTGGCCTTCTCGATGGCCTCGATCGACCGGAACTCGCGGGCGAGGGCTTCCGCCGCGACCGGACCGACATGACGGATCGACAGGCCGTTGATGATGCGGGCCAGCGGGCGGGACTTGGCGGCGGCGATGTTCTCCAGCATCGCCAGGGCGTTCTTCTTCGGCTCGCCCTTCTGGTTGGCGAAGACCGTGACGATCTTCTCCTCGCCCGTCTTCGGGTCCCGCTTGGGCAGTCCGCTGTCCTGGTCCAGGACGTACGCCTTGATGGGCAGCAGCTGCTCGATGGTGAGGTCGAAGAGGTCGCCCTCGTCCAGCAGCGGCGGCTGGGCCGGCTCCAGCGGACCGGTCAGCGCGGCCGCCGCCACCATGCCGAAGTTCTCGATGTCCAGGCTCTGCCGGCCGGCGAGGTAGAAGAGCCGCTCGCGCAGCTGGGCGGGGCAGGTCTGCGCGTTGGGGCACCGGACGTCGATGTCCCCCTCCTTCATCGGCCGCAGCGCCGTCCCGCACTCGGGGCACTCGGCGGGCATCACGAACTCCCGCTCACTGCCGTCCCGCAGGTCCACCACCGGGCCGAGGATCTCGGGGATGACGTCGCCCGCCTTGCGCAGTACGACGGTGTCCCCGATCAGCACGCCCTTGGCCTTGACGACCTCCTGGTTGTGCAGCGTCGCGAACTCGACCTCCGAGCCCGCCACCGTCACCGGCTCCACCTGCGCGTACGGGGTCACGCGCCCGGTCCGGCCGACGCCGACCTTGATGTCGATCAGCTTGGTGTTGACCTCTTCGGGGGCGTACTTCCAGGCGATCGCCCAGCGCGGGGCGCGGGCGGTGGAACCGAGGCGGCCCTGGAGCGCGATCTCGTCGAGCTTGACGACGACGCCATCGATCTCGTGCTCCACCGAGTGCCGGTTCTCACCGAAGTACGCGATGAACTCCCGGACCTCGCCGAGCGTCGAGACCACCTTGTTGTGCCGGGCGGTGGGCAGACCCCACTCGCGCAGCAGCTCGTACGCCTGCGACTGGTGCTCGATCTCGAAGCCCTCGCGGGCGCCGATGCCGTGCACGACCATGTGCAGCGGGCGGCTCGCGGTGACCTTCGGGTCCTTCTGGCGCAGCGAACCGGCCGCCGCGTTGCGCGGGTTGGCGAAGGGCTTGCCCTCGGTCTCGACGAGCCGCGCGTTGAGCTCCTCGAACTTCTCCATCGGGAAGAAGACCTCGCCGCGGATCTCGACGAGCGCCGGGATCCGGTCGCCCTTCAGCCGGTCCGGGATCTCGGCGATGGTGCGGACGTTGGGCGTGATGTCCTCACCGGCGCGGCCGTCGCCGCGGGTGGCGGCACGGGTCAGCCGGCCGTTCTCGTAGGTGAGGTTGACGGCGAGGCCGTCCACCTTCAGCTCGCACAGGTAGTGGTAGTCCGAGGTGTTCACGTCCCGGGCCACCCGCTCGGCCCAGGCGGCCAGTTCCTCGTCGTCGAAGGCGTTGTCGAGGGAGAGCATCCGCTCCCGGTGCTCGACGGAGGCGAAGTCCGTCTCGTACGCCCCGGCCACCTTCTGGGTCGGCGAGTCGGGGGTGCGCAGCTCCGGGTACTGCTCCTCCAGCGCCTCCAGCGAGCGCAGCAGCTTGTCGAACTCGGCGTCGCTGACGACCGGCTGGTCGTTCACGTAGTACCGGAAGCGGTGCTCCTCGACCTGCTCGGCCAGCAGCGCGTGCTGCTCACGCACCGCCGCCGGTGCTGCCGTGTCCTGCTGTTCGGCTGCCATGCCGTTTCCTCCCGTGCCCCGTCTCGACCGTCACTCAGGGTTGTCGGCGAGCGACCTCGCCGCCCTGACGCAATGCGCCTGCACCGCACGCGCGTAGGCGGGTGAAGCACCCGCCAGACCGCACGACGGGGTGACCACGACGGACTCCGCCAGAGTCCCCGGGGCCAGCCCCAGCCTGCGCCAAAGCTTCCTGACACCCATGACGCTACCGGCAGGGTCTGACAACGGGACGTCGGTGCCCGGCACCACTCCGGCGAAGAGTTTCGTACCGCCTTCGACGGCCTCTCCGATGGCGTCGTCCTCGCGCTCGGTGAGCAAGGAGAAATCGAACGACACCCCCGCGGCGCCGGCGCGCCGCAGCAGCCCGAAGGGGACCTCGGGCGCGCAGGAGTGGACGACGACCTCCCCGTCGTGGACGGCGAACAGGTCCCGCAGGGTGCCCTCGACGACCTGCCGGTCCACGGCGCGGTAGGTGCGGTAGCCGCTGGCGGAGCGGACCCGGCCGAGCAGTACGGCGGTCAGGGACGGCTCGTCGAACTGCAGCACGACCTCGGCGCCGGGGATGCGCTTGCGGACGTCGGCCAGGTGCCCGCGCAGGCCCTCGGCCAGCGATCCGGCCAGGTCCCGGCAGGCGCCCGCGTCCTGGAGCATCGCCTCGCCGCCGTGCAGCTCCAGGGCGGCGGCCAGCGTCCACGGACCGACGGCCTGGACCTTGAGCTTGCCGGTGTACCCCTGGGTGAACTCCTCCAGGGCGTCCAGGTCCTCGCCGAGCCAGGACCGGGCCCTGCGCGTGTCGCGCCCGGGGCGGTCGCTGATCCGCCAGCCACTGGGTTCCACGTGCGCGTACATCTCGACCAGCAGCCCGAGGGAGCGGCCGATCATGTCGGCGCCGGGCCCGCGGGCGGGCAGCTCGGCGAGGTACGGGAACTCCTCGAAGGACCCGGTGACGGTCTTCGCGGCCTCGCGGGCGTCGCCGCCGGGCAGCGAGCCGACGCCGGTGGCGCTCGCGCTCATCGGCCGGGCCTCACGCTCAGGTCGTTCACCTCGGCGTCGCGCGGCAGGTCGATGGCCATGACGATGGTGGTCGCCACGGACTCGGGGTCGATCCAGTCGGCGGGGTCGTACTCCTTGCCCTCCTGCGAGTGCACCTTGGCCTGCATCGGGCTGGCGGTGCGGCCGGGGTAGACGGAGGTCACGCGGATGCCGTGGGGCTTCTCCTCCTCCCTGAGGGAGTCGGCGAGCGCCTTGAGGCCGTGCTTGGAGGCGGCGTACGCGCTCCAGTCGGCGTGGGCGTGGAGCCCGGCGCCGGAGTTCACGAAGACGATGTCGGCGTGCGAGGCGCGCAGGGTGGGCAGCAGCAGCCGGGTCACCTCGGCGGGGGCGATCAGGTTCACGTTGAGCTGCTGGTGCCAGGTCTTGGGCCGCAGATCGCCCACCGGTCCCAGGTCCACGATCCCGGCGACGTGCAGGAGCGAGTCGATCCGCTCGGGAATCGGCTGCTTGGAGAAGGCCCACGAGAGGCGGTCGGGGTCGGCGAGGTCGCCGACGAGGGCCCGCGCCCCGGGGTACCGCTCGACGAGCTGCTTGCCGCGGCCGGCGTCGCGGGCGAGGAGGACGAGGTCGTCGCCGCGGGCGTGCAGGCGGGCCGCGACGGCGGCGCCGATGCCGGACCCGGCACCGGTGATCAGGTGAGTAGCCATACCGCCCATGCTCGCACCCGCCAGACGCCGACGGCCTCGCGGTACGCCGCCTCGCTCACGGCGAGCGCGTGGGCGACGTGGTACGTCAGAGCCCGGCGGCCGCGCGCAGGGCGGCGGCCGTCTTCGAGGCGTCGTAGTCGGCCGGGACACCCTCGACCAGGATGACCTCTCCCTGGATGTGGTCGGTGCGCAGCGGGAGGAGCTCCTGATAGGCGGGCGAGTCGTACCAGGCGCGGGCCTTCTCGATGTCCGGGAAGCCGATGACGACGACCGTGCCGGGCCAGGGGCCCTCCTTGACCTCGACCTCCTTGCCGTGGACCAGGAAGCGGCCGCCGAAGGGGTCCATGGTGGACTGGATCTCCTCGATGTAGCGGAGGACGTCCTCGTTCATCGTGTCGGGGCGGATGTGGCCGATGGCGTAGGCGGTCATGACGATCTCCCCTCCAACCGGCCCGCCGGTTCGGGCCGTTGACCAGATCCTTTCAGCCGCGGCCTCGGGGGGCGATTACTCCGGAGGTCATGCCGGGACGGGACTCTGCGGCTGGAAGGTGCGGCGGTAGGCGATCGGGGAGATCCCGAGGGCGGTCCGCATGTGCTGGCGCAGGGAGTTGGCGGAGCCGAAGCCGGCCCGGTGGGCGACCAGGTCGACGGGGAGGTCGCTGGACTCCAGCAAGTGGCGGGCGATCTCCAGCCGTTGGGCGGTGAGCCACTGGACCGGGGTCATGCCGACCTCGTCACGGAAGCGCCGGGTGAAGGTGCGCAGACTCATCCGGGCGTGGGCGGCCAGCTCGCTCAGGGTGACCGGCTCGTCGAGGCGTTCCAGGGCCCAGGCGCGGGTGGCGGTGGTGGTGGCGACGGTGGGTTCGGGGACGGGCCGGTCGATGTACTGGGCCTGCCCGCCGTCGCGCCAGGGCGGTACGACGCACATGCGGGCGGCGCGGTTGGTGACGGCGGCTCCGTGGTCGCGGCGGATCAGGTGCAGGCAGAGGTCGACGCCGGCGGAGACCCCGGCGGAGGTCAGGATGTCGCCGTCGTCGACGAAGAGGACCTCTTCGTCGAGGAGGACCCGGGGGTAGGCCCTGCGGAATTCGGGGGCGAGGTTCCAGTGCGTCGTCGCGGGGCGGTCGTCGAGGAGTCCGGCGGCGGCGAGGACGTAGGAGCCGGTACAGATCGAGACCAGGCGGACGCCGGGGCGGATGCCGGCGATGGCCGCCGCCACCTCGGGCGGCAGCGGCCCCCCGAGGGCCAGCTCGGGCATGGCGTGTGTGGGCGGGATGATCACGGTGTCGGCAGCGGCGAGGGCCTCGGGCCCGGCGGCGGGCTGGAGGGTGAAACCGGAGTCGCTCATCACCGGGCCGCCGTCGGCGGTGCAGACGACGACCTCGTAGAGGGCCTCGCCGTGCTCGTCCACGGCGCTGCCGAAGACCCGGGAGGGGATCCCGAGCTCGAACGGCGGGAAGCCGGGCAGGGCGAGCACCGCGATCCGGTGCCGGTCGTGGGCGCCACTGCCCCGGGCTGCCGTCATGCTTGCCGTCGTCCCTGCCGCACTCACCTCGGTCATGGCCAGATCCTGTCACATAGTGGCCATCCGGCCAACACCACGCCCGGCGCGCCCGGCCGATGCTGGAGGCACATCAGCGGTCGGAACCGACCGGGAACTGCGGAAACCGTTCGAGGAGAAGAAGAAATGCGTGCTGTCGTCGTAAGCGAGTGGGGCGGCCCCGAGGTCCTGACCGAGACCGAGATCGAGCGGCAGGAGCCGGGCCTGAACGAGATCCTGGTGCGCGTCCACGCGGCAGGCGTGAACCCTGTCGACTGGAAGACGCGGGCCAGCGGCGGACTGATCGCCTGGGGCGAGACCCCGATCGTCGGCTGGGACGTCTCGGGCACCGTCGAGGCGGTCGGCCCCGGCGTGACCCTGTACCGCGCGGGCGACGAGGTGTACGGGATGCCGCTCTTCCCGCGGCAGGCGGGCGGCTACGCCGAGTACGTGACGGCTCCCGCCCGGCACTTCGCCCGCAAGCCCGCCTCGCTGGACCACGTGCAGGCGGCCGCGCTGCCGCTGGCGGCGCTGACCGCCTGGCAGGCGCTGGTGGACACCGCCGGGGTCTCGGCCGGACAGCGCGTGCTGGTGCACGCCGCGGCCGGCGGGGTCGGTCACCTGGCCGTGCAGATCGCCAAGGCCCGGGGCGCGTACGTGATCGGCACCGCGAGTGCGGGCAAGCACGACCTGCTGCGCGACCTCGGCGCCGACGAGGTGATCGACTACCGCACCACGGACTTCGAGGACGCCGTCACGGACGTGGACGTCGTGATCGACGCCATCGGCGGGGACTACGGGCAGCGCTCGCTGAAGGTGCTGAAGCCGGGCGGCCACCTGGTGACCCTGCCCGGCCCGGACGGCATCCCGGCCGACACGCAGGGCGTGCAGGCCTCCTGGGTCCTCGTGGAGCCGGACCTGAAGGGCCTGGAGGAGATCGCGGCCCTGGTCGAGCAGGGCCTGCTGAAGCCGCTGGTCGACACCGTGCTGCCCCTGGAGCAGGCCGCGAAGGCCCACGAGATCGGCGAGCAGGGCCGGACGACCGGCAAGATCGTCCTGACGGTCGCCTAGGCCTGGGCCTGGGCCTGGGCGGAGGCAGCGGCCGCGCGGGTGGTCGTGGCGATGGTGGCGGAGCCGACCACGCGCGTGCCGTCGTAGAGCACGATCGCCTGGCCGGGAGCCACGCCGCGGACCGGCTCGGTGAAGGAGACGCGCAGCTCGCCGTCCACCAGCTCGGCGAAGACCTCGGTCTCGCCGCCGTGGGCGCGCAGCTGGGCGGTGTACGTGCCGGGGGCGGCGGCCGTGGAGCCGCACCAGCGGGGGCGGATCGCGGTCAGGGCGGTGACGTCGAGGGCCTCGACGGGGCCGACGGTGACGGTGTTGTTCACCGGGGAGATGTCGAGGACGTAGCGCGGCTTGCCGTCGGCGGCCGGGTGGCCGATCCGCAGGCCCTTGCGCTGGCCGATGGTGAAGCCGAAGGCGCCCTCGTGGGTGCCGACCTTCTCGCCGGTCTCGTCGACGATGTCGCCCTCGGCCTTGCCGAGGCGGTGCGCGAGGAAGCCCTGGGTGTCGCCGTCGGCGATGAAGCAGATGTCGTGGCTGTCGGGCTTCTTGGCCACGGCGAGGCCCCGCTCCTCCGCTTCGGCGCGGATCTCTTCCTTGGTGGTGAGGGTGTCACCGAGCGGGAAGAGGGCGTGGGCGAGCTGCTTCTCGTCGAGGACGCCGAGGACGTACGACTGGTCCTTGGCCATGTCGGAGGCGCGGTGAAGCTCCCGGGAGCCGTCCTCGTTCAGTACGACGGTGGCGTAGTGGCCGGTGCAGACGGCGTCGAAGCCGAGGGCCAGGGCCTTGTCGAGCAGCGCGGCGAACTTGATCTTCTCGTTGCAGCGCAGGCAGGGGTTCGGGGTGCGCCCGGCCTCGTACTCGGAGATGAAGTCCTCGACCACGTCCTCGCGGAAGCGCTCGGCGAGGTCCCAGACGTAGAAGGGGATGCCGATGACGTCGGCGGCGCGGCGGGCGTCGCGGGAGTCCTCGATGGTGCAGCAGCCGCGGGCGCCGGTCCGGAAGGACTGCGGGTTCGCGGAGAGCGCGAGGTGGACACCGGTCACGTCGTGCCCGGCTTCGACCGCGCGGGCGGCGGCGACGGCGGAGTCCACGCCGCCGGACATGGCGGCCAGGACGCGAAGGGGACGGGCGGTACGCGGCAGGTTCTCAGTCATAGCACCGTCCAGAGTACGGGGGAACCGAGCGGGGTCACAGCGCGTTATCGGGTACGGGGGGTGGATCACATCGTCAAGCAGGGGAACAAGGAGAAGAAGCCGCCGGGCCGGACCCGCAGGGCCGTGCTGTTCGGCGGGCTCGGGGTCCTCGCGGTGGCGGCGGTCGCCGGGCGGGACGAGATCGGGCGCGCGTGGTGGCTGCTGCCGGGGGTGGCCAAGCCGCGCAAGGAGGGCGAGATCGACCACGCGGGCGCGAGCTGGACCGCGGCCTCGCCGGCGAACTGGCGGCTGGCGGACCGGCCGGACGACTACCGGGTGGACCGGATCGTCGTCCATGTCACGCAGGGCGGCTTCGAATCCTCGGTGGACGCCTTCAGGAACCCGTGGCACAAGGCGTCGGCTCACTACATAGTCCGCGGGGACGGCCATGTGGAGCAGATGGTGCGCGAGCTGGACGTGGCCTTCCACGCGGGCAACCGCTCGATGAACGAGCGCAGCGTCGGCATCGAGCACGTGGGCTTCGTGGACCGCCCGCAGGACTTCACGGACGCGATGTACGCGGCCTCGGCCCGGCTCGCGGCCGACGTCTGCCGCCGGTACGGCATACGGGCGGACCGCACCCACATACTCGGGCACTCCGAGGTGCCGGGCGCCGACCACACGGATCCCGGCCGCCACTGGGACTGGGACCGGTACCTACGCATGATCCGGGCAGAGCTCGACGGAACGGGGCCCGGCGCGGGCAAGGCATGATCCGAAGGAGACGGCCCGGTCACGGCCCGGACAGGGCCTAGCTGAGGCCCGCCGTGCGAGCGCGTTCCACCGCCGGGCCGATGGCCGCGGCCACGGCTGCGACGTCCTCCTTGGTGGAGGTGTGGCCGAGGGAGAAGCGCAGCGTGCCGCGGGCCAGCTGCGGGTCGGTGCCGGTGGCCAGCAGGACGTGGCTCGGCTGGGCCACTCCGGCGGTGCAGGCCGAGCCGGTGGAGCACTCGATGCCCTGGGCGTCGAGCAGGAGCAGCAGGGAGTCGCCCTCGCAGCCGGGGAAGCTGAAGTGGGCGTTGGCCGGGAGCCGGTCGTCGGGGTCTCCGCCGAGGACGGCGTCCGGCACGGCGGCGCGGACGGCGGCGACCAGCTCGTCCCGCAGGGCGCCGATCTCGCCGGCGAACCGCTCGCGCCGCTCGGCGGCGAGGACGGCGGCGACCGCGAAGGCGGCGATGGCCGGCACGTCGAGGGTGCCGGAGCGGACGTGCCGCTCCTGGCCGCCGCCGTGCAGTACGGGTACGGGGCTCTGGTCGCGGCCCAGCAGCAGCGCGCCGATGCCGTACGGGCCGCCGACCTTGTGGCCGCTGACGGTCATCGCGGCGAGGCCGCTGTCGCCGAAGGCGACGTCGAGCTGCCCGAAGGCCTGGACGGCGTCGGAGTGCAGCGGGATCCCGTACTCCCCCGCCACGGCGGCCAGTTCGCGGACCGGCATGACGGTGCCGATCTCGTTGTTGGCCCACATCACCGTGGCCAGGGCCACGTCGTCGGGGTTCCGCTCGACGGCCTCGCGGAAGGCGTCGGCGTGCACGCGCCCGTAGTGGTCCACCGGCAGGTATTCGACCTGGGCGCCCTCGTGCTCGGCGAGCCAGTGGACCGCGTCGAGCACGGCGTGGTGTTCGACGGGGCTGGTCAGGACCCGGGTCCGGGCGGGGTCGGCGTCGCGGCGGGCCCAGTAGAGGCCCTTGACGGCGAGGTTGTCGGCCTCGGTGCCGCCGGCGGTGAAGACCACCTCGCTCGGGCGGGCACCGATCGCGTCGGCGAAGGCCTCGCGGGCCTCCTCGACGGTGCGGCGGGCCCGGCGGCCGGCGGCGTGCAGGGAGGACGCGTTCCCCGTGGCGGCGAACTGCGCGGTCATCGCCGCGGCGGCCTCCGGCAGCATCGGGGTGGTGGCGGCGTGGTCGAGGTAGGCCATGATCCCCCGATTCTACGAGTGCCCTGACGCGCTGCTGCGCCGCGGTCCCGGCAAGTAGGCCCCTCCGGGGCCCCAGGAGCTTCGCCCCGGACCGCGCGCCTCGGACTCCGCCGGGGCTGGAGGTGCCCTGCGGGCACCGTCCGGCCCCGGCCGGGGATCGGCGGACGGGGTACGACGCGCGGTGCGAGCCACGCGTCGAGAGGGGGTCAGGACCGGCGCGGGGCGCTGGCCAGTTGGCGGGACTGGGCGACCAGGTGGTCCGCCGAGTCCCAGACCTCGGCGTCCTCCTCCAGGAAGCCGCCGGCCAGGTTGCGGGTGGTGATGGCGACCCGCAGCGGGCCCGGGGCCGGGCGGCGGCGGATGTGGGTGGTGAGTTCCACGGTCGGGGCCCAGCCGATCAGGCCCAGGTCGAAGGCGGTGGGGGGCAGCGCGTCCACGGCGAGGAGCATGGACAGCGGGTCGGCGTCGCGGCCGTCGGCCAGGCCGAACCAGGCCCGCATCTCACCCTTGCCCGAGGGCGCGCCGACGGCCCAGCCCGCGGTCGCGGGGTCCAGCCGCAGCCGGAGCCGGTCGACGATCGCGGAGCTCCCGGGGATGGGAGCCGGGCCGGCCTCGGCGCCGAGGCAGTCCTCGTAGGCCGGCATGGCGGGCGGCACGGCCACCGTCCGCACGTCGTCCGGCAGGGACGAGAGGTCGCCGTAGGAGGCGAGGACGCGGATGCGCTCGACCTCGGCGCCGCTCTCGTCGTACTGGAACAGCGAGGCCTGACCGGTGGAAAGGGTGCGGCCGACCCGTACGACCTGCGTGCGGATCACGGCGGGGCCGGGCACGGAGGAGGTCAGGTAGTGCGCGGAGACGGTGAAGGGGTCCGGGTGCGGGAGGGCCGCCGACAGGGCCCGGCCGACCAGGGCCAGCAGGTAGCCACCGTTGACGGCGGTGATGATCGTCCACCCGGCGGAGAGCTCCGCGTCGTACACCCCGGGCTCGCCCGCGCGCGCGGTGATCGTGGTGTCGCGGTCGAACTCGCTGTCGCCGATGGTTGCCTGGGCAGCTGCGTTTGACATGAAAACGACGGTACACCGCGAAGCTACTAAGCGGTAGCTTTCTCTTGTTACGGCTCTTCGGCCACCGACGACCGCCGGTTCCAGGCCAGCGGCGCCCGCCAGTGGTAGCGCATGGCGAGGAGGCGCAGAACGAAGGTGGTGACGATCGCCAGGCCGGTGGTGACGGCGTTGAGGGAGTCCAGGGCGATGAAGACGGCGACCATCGCGGCGCCGACGGTGGCGGGCACGGCGTACATCTCGCGGTCGCGCAGCAGCGAGGGCACCTCGTTGACGAGCACGTCGCGCAGAACGCCCCCGCCGACGGCCGTGGCCAGGCCGAGCGCGGCGGACGCGGTGAGGCCGAGGCCGTACTCGTACGCCTTGGTGGTGCCCGTCACGCAGAACAGCGCGAGGCCGGCGGCGTCGAAGACGTTGATGGCCCGGTTGATCCGCTGGACCTCGGGGTGCAGGAAGAAGACGAGCGCGGCGGCGATCAGCGGCGTGACGAAGAAGCTGAGCTCGCCGAAGGCGGCCGGCGGGACGGCGCCGATGACGAGGTCGCGGAAGAGGCCGCCGCCGAGGGCGGTGACCAGGGCGAGGACGGCGATGCCGAAGACGTCGAAGTTCTTGCGGACGGCGAGCAGCGCGCCCGCGGTGGCGAAGACGAAGATGCCGGCGAGGTCCAGGGCATGCTGGATCCCGGGCGGGAAGAGATCGTGGAGCACCGGGCCATTGTCGCCTGCGGCGGGCTCGGCGGAGTCCGGGGCTCGGCCCCGGCCCGGACCGCGTCGGCTGTGGCTCCGCCATAGGACCGGGCTGCGCCCGGTCCCTGGGGCTCCGCCCCAGACCCCGCGCCTCAAACGCCGGCGGGGCTGAGGTTGCCCCGCCGGCGTTTCAGCACTTACTCCGAGACCGTGACCACCGCGTCCGCCGCGCCCGGGAGGGGCTGGTCGCCCGGGGCCTGGTCGGGGGCGTTCTCCGGGTGATGGCAGGCCACCTGGTGGCCGGTCTTCAGCGCCAGCATCGGCGGTTCCTGCGTCGTGCAGACCTGCGTCGCCTTCCAGCACCGCGTGTGGAAGCGGCAGCCGCTCGGCGGGGAGATCGGCGACGGCACGTCGCCCTTGAGCAGGATGCGGCCGGTCGCCGCGCCCCGCCGCCTCGGGTCGGGCACCGGTACGGCCGACAGCAGGGCCTTGGTGTACGGGTGCATCGGGTTCTCGTAGAGCGACTTGCGGTCGGTCAGCTCCACGATCTTGCCGAGGTACATCACCGCGATGCGGTCGGAGACGTGCCGGATGACCGACAGGTCGTGCGCGATGATCACGTACGTCAGGCCCAGCTCCTCCTGGAGGTCGTCCAGCAGGTTCACCACCTGGGCCTGGATCGACACGTCCAGCGCCGAGACCGGCTCGTCTGCGACGACCAGCTTCGGCTTCAGGGCCAGGGCCCGGGCGATGCCGATGCGCTGGCGCTGGCCGCCGGAGAACTCGTGCGGATAGCGGTTGTAGTGCTCCGGGTTCAGGCCGACCAGCGACAGCAGCCGCTGCACCTCGGCCTTGAGGCCGCCCTCCGGGTTCACCCCCTGCAGCTTGAAGGGGGCACCGACGATCGTGCCGACCGTGTGCCGCGGATTCAGCGAGCCGTACGGGTCCTGGAAGATCATCTGCACATCCCGGCGCAGCGGCCGCATGCCCGCCACACCCAGGTGCGTGATGTCCTTGCCCTCGAACTCCACCGTTCCGCCGGTCGGTTCGAGCAGCCGCGTGATCAGTCGGCCCATGGTCGACTTGCCGCAGCCGGACTCGCCGACCACGCCCAGCGTCTCACCGCGCCGGACCTCGAAGTCGATCCCGTCCACGGCCTTGACGGCCCCGACCTGCCGGCGCAGCAGCCCCTTGTTGATGGGGAAGTGCTTGACCAGGCCGGTCACCTTCAGCAGCGTTTCCGCGGGCGCCTTCTCGGAGGCCTTCTCAGGGGCCTTCTCGGAGGCCTCCGCCGCGCCGGTCTTCTTCATGTCGGTCACAGCTTCGGCGCAATCTCTTCGGTCCAGATCCGGGTCCGCTCCTCCTGCGACATGTGGCAGGCGGACCAGTGCCGGCTGTCGTCCTGGGTCAGCTCGGGCCGCTGGGTGCGGGTGATGCCGCCCTTGGGGATGTCGGCGTACGGGCAGCGCGGGTTGAAGGCACAGCCGCTGGGGATGTTGATGAGGCTGGGCGGCGAGCCCTTGACCGGGATGAGGCGCTCGGTCTGGTCGCGGTCGATGCGCGGCATCGAGCCCAGCAGGCCCCAGGTGTACGGGTGGCGGGGCTCGTAGAAGACCTTCTCGGCGGTGCCCCGCTCGACGCACCGGCCGCCGTACATGACGAGGATGTCGTCGGCCATCTCGGCGACCACGCCGAGGTCGTGCGTGATCATGATGACCGCGGAGCCGAACTCCTTCTGCAGATCGCGGATCAGGTCGAGGATCTGCGCCTGGACGGTGACGTCCAGTGCGGTGGTCGGCTCGTCCGCGATGAGCAGCTCGGGGTTGTTGACCAGGGCCATCGCGATCATCGCGCGCTGGCGCATACCGCCGGAGAACTCGTGGGGGTACGCGTCCACCCGCCGGTCGGGCTCCGGGATGCCCACCCGGTCGAGCATCTCGACGGCCCGCTTGCGCGCCGTCTTCTTGTCGACGTCCTGGTGGGTCCGGTACGCCTCGATGATCTGCTTGCCGACCGAGTAGTACGGGTGCATCGCGGACAGCGGGTCCTGGAAGACCATGGCCATCTTGCGCCCGCGGAGCTTGCGCACGTGGTCCGCGTCGGCCCGTACGAGGTCCTCGCCGTCGAGCAGCACCTCGCCCGCGATGTGGGGGCGGCTGCGCGCGTTGCCGGTGCGGTGCAGACCCATGATCGCCAGCGAGGTCACCGACTTGCCGGAGCCGGACTCGCCGACGATGCCGAGGGTCTTGCCGCGCTCCAGGTCGAAGGAGAGCCCGTCGACGGACTTGACCAGACCGTCGTCGGTCGGGAAGTGCACCTTCAGGTCGCGCACGGAGAGGAAGGCCTCGGACCGCGGGCCGGCCTGCTCGGGCACGAAGGCGGGTCGGCTGGAGGAGGGGGTGTCGGTCACGTCAGCCTCACGCGCGGGTCGATGACGGCGTACAGCAGGTCCACGATCAGGTTGGCCATCACCACGAAGAGCGCGGCGATCAGGGTGACTCCCATGATCACGGGGAGGTCGCCGGCGCCGATGGCGGCGACGGCCGCCGTTCCCAGACCCTGGAAGTTGAAGGTCGTCTCGGTGAGCACCGCGCCGCCGAGGAGTCCGCCGAGGTCGAGGCCGAACATCGTGACGATCGGGGTGAGCGTGGAGCGCAGGGCGTGCTTGCGGATGACCACGCCCTCCTTGAGCCCCTTGGCTCGGGCCGTGCGGATGTAGTCCTCGCCGAGGACCTCCAGCATCGTGGCGCGGGTGATGCGGGCGTAGGTGGCGGCGAAGAGGAAGGCCAGGGTGACCCAGGGCAGGATCAGGCTGTTGAGCCAGGCTCCTGGATCCTCGGTCAGGGGTTGGTAGTTGGACACGTCCAGCCAGCCGAGGCTGTAGACGAAGATCGCGGGGGCCACCATGCCGGTGAAGAAGATCGGCAGGGAGACGCCGGCGAGCGCGCCGACCATGACGGTGCGGTCGATGGCGGTCCGGCGCTTGAGCGCCGAGATCACACCGGTGGCCACACCGGCGATCACCCAGATCACGGCCGCCCCGAGGGCGAGCGAGAGGGTGACCGGCATGCGGTCGAGCATCGTCTCCCAGACGGGCGCGTCGGTCTTGAAGGAGTACCCGAAGCAGGGCGCCGCACAGTGCGTGACGTCGGTGCCGCCGTCGTAGTCACGGCCGGCGAAGATGCCCTTGAGGAAGAGCAGGTACTGCTCGGAGATGGGCTTGTCGAAGCCCATCTTCACGCGGATGCCCGCCAGGGCGGTCTCATTGGTCTCGCGTCCGGCGTACATGAGCGCGGGATCGCTGCCGGTCAGCTTCGGGACCGCGAAGAAGATGCCGAAGGTGACCACGGAGACCACCAGCAGCGTGGCGGCGACGTTGAACAGCCGCCGTATGAGGTAGACGAGCACTGCAGTCGGCCGCCCGGGGCGGGTGGCCGCCGCCCCTTGTGGGGACGGCGGCCACCGCCTGCGGCCTTCACCTGCCCTTCGGACTAGCGCATGTGCGGTGAAGGCACTTACTTACTTGCGTGCTGGGTTGATTCTCTGCACCGGACCGCTACTTGGCGGCGATACCCACGGTGGCAAGGTCGATCTTGCCCATGGAGTCGTTGAAGTAGACGTTGGTCAGACGCGGGTTGTGGTAGACGAAGGCCTTGTCGAAGTTGATCGGCAGGTAGAGCGCCTTCTCCATGACCTTCTTGTTGATGTCCGTGTAGACCGGCGCGGCGGCTTCCGGCGTGGCGGCGGCGGCGGCCTTGTCGAAGAGGCCGTTGATCTCGGCGTCGTCGAGCATCGAGTAGTTGTTGTTGCCGTTCGGCAGGATGAACGATCCGTCGACCAGGGGCTGCAGGAAGCCCGCGCCGGAGTTGTAGTCGGCGCCCCAGCCGTGGACGATGATGCCGTAGTTCTTCTTCTTCACGTTCTCGGGCGAACCGACCGTGGAGGAGGAGAGCTTGCCGTCGTACTGGTCGATCGTCGCCTTGATGCCGACCTTGGCGAGCGCCGCCTGGAGGGACTCGGCGGTCTTCACCTCGGGGGCGCGGTTGTTGCGCACGGCGATGGTGGTTTCGAAGCCGTCCGGCTTGCCACAGGCCTTGAGGGCCTCCTTGGCCTTGGCCTCCTGCGGCTCGCCCTTCGTCAGACCGTAGGGGTCGTAGGACTTGTCCGAGCCGGGGATGCCCGGGGGCAGCATGTTGGCGCCGAGGTCACCGCTGGTCGGACCGCCGCGGGCGGTCTGCAGGGACTTCGCGTCGGCCGCGTAGATGACGGCCTTGCGGCACTCGATGTTGTCGAACGGCGCGACGGTCTGCGGGAAGGCGAAGTAGCGGATGTAGCCCGTGAACGGGTTGTCCGCGTTCGCCTTGAGCTTCTCGTCCTTGAGGATCTTGTTCTTCGCGGCCTGCTGGACGCCGGTGCCGTCGACCGCGAGGTCGATGTCGCCCGACAGCAGGCGCTGGTCCATGTCGTCCGGGTTGGTCGTCACCGTGAAGGAGACCTTCTCCGGCAGACCCTTGCGGATCGTGTCGGTCTTCGGGTCCCAGTTCTCGTTGCGGACGAAGGTCGCGCCCTTGCCGGCGGTGAAGCTCTCCACCTTGTACGGGCCGGTGGAGACCGGCTTGTTGGTGTAGGTGGCGCCGGTGTCCTTGGCCGCCGGGACCGGCGAGGAGGACGGCATGGCCAGCAGGTAGCTGAAGTCGGAGTTGGCGCTCGCCAGGTTGAAGACGATCGTCTTGTCGTCCGGCGTCTCGACGGACTTCAGACCCATCTTGTTGGGGTCGGTGTCCTTGTACGGGCCGGGGTACTTCTGGCCCTGGTCGAGCAGGTCGATCAGGTAGGTCGGACCACCGGACAGCACGTCCTGCGCGAAGTTGCGCTCGACGCCGTACTTGATGTCCTTCGAGGTGATCGGCGTACCGTCCTCGAACTTCACGCCGTCCTTGAGCTTGAGCGTGTACGTCTTGCCGTCGTTGCTCAGGACCGGCAGCGCCTCGGCGAGGTCCGGGACCAGCTTGGTGCCGTCCTTGCCCGGCTTGCTGTCGTAGGCGAGCAGCTGGCGTATGTACAGGCGCTGCATGTTCCAGACGAAGCCGTAGTAGGCACGCGCCGGGTCGAGGTAGTCGACGTCCTGCGGCGACCAGAGCTTGAGCTCACCGCCCTTGGCGTCCGACGGGTTCACGACGCCGGTGGTGGCGGCGTTGAACGCGGCGGCGCCGGAGCCCTTCCCCTCGGTCTTGCCGTCGTCGCCACCGCACGCGGCGGTCAGCGACAGGGCGGCGATCACGGCGGTGATCGCGAATGCCTGCTTTCTGCGGATCACGGTTGTCCAACCTCCATGGTGGGTGAATCGATGAAGCGGTTCAGTTGCCCTTGGGGTCGAGTGCGTCACGCAGCCCGTCCCCGAAGAGGTTGAACGCCAGGACGGTGATGAAGATCGTGATACCGGGGACCACCATGTACATGGGGTCGTCCTGGTAGATGGGGACGGCGTCGGACAGCATCTTTCCCCAGGAGGCCGTGGGCGGCTTGACCCCGGCGCCGAGGAAGCTGAGGGCTGCCTCCGTAAGGATGTTGGTCGGGATGATCAGCGTCGCGTAGACGAGGATCGGGGCGACCAGGTTGGGCAGCAGCTCCTTGATCAGGATGTAGCCGCGGCCGGCCCCGAGGCTGCGCGCGGCCTCGACGTACTCGCGTTCCCGCAGGGAGATCGTCTGGCCCCGGACGATACGGCCGATGTACGGCCAGCCGAAGAAGCCGATGACGACGATCAGTACGCCCATGCGGACGCCCGAACCCTCGAATCCCCAGAGGGAGTTGGGGACCACGGAGACCAGGGCGATGGTGAACAGCAGCTGCGGGAAGGCCAGCAGCAGGTCCATCGTGCGGCTGATGAGGCCGTCGACCCAGCCGCCGAGGAACCCGGCGAGCGCGCCGAGCAGGCTGCCGATGACGACCGACACGAAGGCCGCCAGGAAGGCGACGACCAGCGAGATCCGGGCGCCGAAGACGATCCGGCTGAAGACGTCGCGCCCGTTGGTGGGTTCGACGCCCAGCAGGAAGTCGGAGCTCATGCCGCCGAAGGAACCGAGCGGTGTGCCCAGGTCCGGGTCGATCAGGTCCTCGTGGAACTCGTTGGGCGGGTGGCCCAGCAGGCTCACGATCTGCGGCGCGAAGACCGCCACCAGGATCAGGAGGATCACGACCACGCCGCCGGTCAGCGCGACCTTGTCGCGCTTGAGCCGCATCCAGGCGATGCGGCCGGGCGAGCGGCCTTCGATGGCCTTGGCAGGGACGTCGGCTACGGACACAGGTGCGGGTGTTTCCGCGCTCGTGTCATGCAGTGGTGCCGTCATCGTGGTGGGGACCCCTCTCGGCCGACGGGTGGCCGGCCCATGCCCGCCGCTGTGGCGGCGTTGGTGCGGAGTGGCGCTCGGAGTGCGTGGGATACACAGGACGCGTGTGAAGTGCAGGAATTGCCGGAATTGCCGTGCGGAACAACAAGCGAGGTGCACATGCTGAGCCGGGTCTCTCAGGACTGGACCGGCTCTTGGGTGGGGAGTCTTCATCGGGCGCTCAATCGGCCGCCAGACCTGCCGGGGATGTGATGCGCAACCGTGATCTGCGTCTACACCTTCCGTTATCCGAACCATGAGCTCTGTTGAGCGGTGAAACACCTCCCCTTCGGCGCGGAACGGACATCCGGCCCAACTGCCATGTGAGACATGATTCTTGGGTCGATTCAGCGGATATGGCGAAGGCCGCACCGATGGGGTCCGGTGCGGCCTTCGAAACAGATGTCTCGATATGCGGATGTCTGGGAACGGGGGCGGGACCGGTCGGCGGGACACCCGGTCGGGCGGTGCCGGTCAGTAGGGCGGCGCCTGGCCCTCGCGGTCGTAGAACGGGCGGGTCTGCGCGCGCAGCCACATCGCGACGGGGTCGTGCTCGTCCGCCAGCGCGACCGTGCACACCGGGACGCCCTCGGGGACCACGCCGACCGACTGGCGCATCATCTCCCGTACGGATTCCAGCGCGGGCGCGGAGGCGTCGTACAGGTCGAGCCCGACCGCGAGGTACGGGGACCCGAGCGCGGGCTGCACCCAGGCGCGGCGCAGCGACCGGACGGCCGGGGTGCGGTGCGCGTGCTGGGTCAGCAGCCCGTAGAACTGCGGGAGCTCGATGGCGGGCTCGGACAGCCGCAGCGGCCCGGCCGGCATCCGGTCCAGGCCGGTCGCGATCCGGCGCAGGTCGGCCCAGGGGATGCCGAGGCCGCCGCCCTGGGCGTGCGGGTTGAGCCACAGGCCCCAGCGGTCCGGATAGAGCGCGCGGGCGATGTCCCGCCCGGTGACCACCTCGTAGCCCCGGTTCCAGCCGCTGGCGGCCAGCTCCTGCGGGGAGGTCACGCAGGGCGCGTACCCGAGGCTCTCGATCTCCATGCCGCCGTACTGGGCGTCCGGGGAACCCGGCTGCCCCTGCCAGAGCAGCATCCACAGCCGGCCCTCGGAGAGGGCGTGCAGAAGCGACTCGTAGCTCTCATACCGCCCGGGTGTCACCTGGCGCAGCATGTGCTCGACCTGCCCGGCCGCGGCCGTGCCTGACGCACTCACCCGGTACCCCTCTTCGTCCGCCCGTCGTCCACACGTACCAACAGCTTAAGCGGCGCTACGGGAGGTAGAAGGGGCGTACGCGCTCACGAATCCAGTCCGTGACCGGGTCCTGGGCGGCGTCGAGGAGGATCAACTGCACGGGCCAGGGCGCCGGTACGCGGGCCAGGGCCCGGCCGAGGGCCTCCATCGGGGCGTTTCGCATCCCGGCTTCCCATCCCACCAGGCGGACGCCGATGAACAGTTCCGGGTCCGCGCCCTCGACGCTGGCGAGGCAGCGGTGTGCGGCGGCGACCACGCCGGTGGCGCGGAACTCCTCGGCGGCGGCGGCCAGGAAGTCCACCGGGTCCTCCTGCCAGTCGGGCTCGTAGAGCCGGACCCGACCGCCGGTGGACGGGCCGTCGAGCGGGGTCCGGCCGGTGCGGCAGAGCTCCGCGACCGCGGGAGGGGGCAGGGGGACGCCGACGGCGCCCTCGGGGTTGAGCGCGATGCCGAGCTGCGGGGGCAGGCCGCGGGCGAACTCGACGGCGGGGGCCACGGCGAAGTCCATGCCGGGGCCGACGCAGGCGAGGAACTGGGCCTCGGAGCTGTAGACCGGGACGTACGCGGCGCCGCCGATGTCCATCGTGGGCAGGTCCAGGGCGGCCGAGTCCTGCCCGCCGCCGCCGGGCAGGGGCACCCACACCTGGCTGCGCCCGAGCACCTCCAGGATCCGTCCGCCGGCGTCCGGCTGCCCGAGCGCCGCCCCGAGCACCTGCTCCAGCTCATTCCCCGGCCAGCCGCTGCCCTGCATGTGCCCCTGCCTCCGCGTGTGTTTCCCGCCGAATGTCGTGCCGAGGCTATCGCTCCGCCGGTCCCGGCCCCGCCGCAGGGGCTCCGCCGCCAGGGCTCCGCCCGTGTACCCGCGCCTCAACGCCAGCGCGGCTCAAAGACCGGGGCTCCGCCCCGAACCCCGCGCCTCAAACGCCGGCGGGGCTGATTGTGCCTGCGCTGCCGCGTTCGGGTGCGGCTCCGGACACGGCGCTCCGCGCCCGCGCCTCAAACGCCGGCGGGGCTGACATTGCCAGCCGAACCCAGCCTCGCCGGCGTTCGAGGCGCTGGGGGTACCCCCGGACGGAGTCTGGGGGAGGGTCCGGGGGCGGCGCCCCCGGCAACGGCGCCGCACCGGGACGCGGTGGCTCGGCCACGGGGTCCGGGGCGGAGCCTCGGCGCGTCAGGCGTGGAAGGCGATCCGTGTCACGGCGGCCGCCGAGGCGCGGTCCAGGAGGGTCACCGAGGCGCAGCCCGGTGGGGGGTGGCCGGCTTCCGCGGAGCGGAGGAGGCGGGTCACCGCGCCCCGGTGGCGGCCGAAGGCGTACGCCGACACCCGGCGCCCCCGCGCCGCCTGCCCGGCCAGGGCCTCCGCGGGGCTGCTGTCCAGCAGGAGCAGGTGCAGCGCCCGGCCCCGGCGGCGCGCGGCCGCCGCGAGCAGGCCCCGTACCCAGCTCTGCGTACCGCAGTCGTGCACGACGACCGACGCCCCGGAGCGGAGGGTCCGCCACAGGCCCCAGTAGTGCGCGGCACGCACCAGCGGCCGGTAGACGGCGTACGGCAGCGCCCCCGGCATCCGCTGCTCCCAGCGCTCACGGGTGTCCTGGGAGTCGATCGCCGCGCCCTCGGCCGCCGCCCGCTTGATCAGCGTGCTCTTGCCGCCGCCCGGCAGGCCGGACACCACGACGATGTCCCCCGCGGCGAAGCCCAGCCGCCGCGGGCCTCGTACGCCCAGGCCGCGGAGGTCACGTACGGGCCCTGCCGCCTCGCTCCGCACGCGCGCACCCCGCTGCGCCGGCACCGCGTCCACGGTCGCCGCCGCCGCCACTACTCCGAATCTCCGCACAGTGATCGCCTCCCCCGAATCGGGTCGCCAGGACCCTTGCCCACTGAGTGTAAAGAGACGGTAATCCGGCAGCCCCGGTTCCGGTCCGGCCGCTTGAGCGCCGCACGAACTTTCGGGGCCCCACCCCCGATCACCGCGGTGGCGTGCAATGATGTGCGCCATCTGGACCAACTGCATACCGGCCGCTTGAATCCGCGCGGGAGAGTCCCGGGCACGCCGCAAGGCCGTGCGCGGGCGCCGAAGGAGCAAGAACCTCCCTTGAATCTCTCAGGCCCCGTACCGCGTGGATGAGGCAGATCTGAAAAGCGAGCTGCTCGACAGCTCCACCCAAGGTGCAAGCCGACGATCCCTGGCAACCAGGAACTCTCGGCGAACCTCTCAGGTTCCGATGACAGATGGGGAGGACCCTCCTCGTCATGTCATGCCCTGGGACTCGGGAGCCACACCCATGAGCACTGCCCCCCGTCTGACCGCCCTCGATGCGCTGCACCGTTCCCTCGGTGCGACCATGACCGACTTCGCGGGCTGGGACATGCCGCTGCGGTACGGCAGCGAGCGCGACGAGCACAACGCCGTACGCACCAAGGCCGGCCTCTTCGACCTGTCCCACATGGGCGAGATCACCCTGACCGGCCCGGAGGCCGTCAAGGCCCTGGACTACGCGCTGGTCGGCAACATCTCCACCGTCGGCGTCGGCCGCGCCCGCTACACGCACATCTGCCAGGCGGACGGCGGCATCGTCGACGACCTGATCGTCTACCGCCTCGGCGAGACCGAGTACATGGTCGTCGCCAACGCCTCCAACGCCCAGGTCGTCCTCGACGCCCTGACCGAGCGCGCCGCCGGTTTCGACACCGAGGTCCGCGACGACCGCGACGCGTACGCGCTCATCGCCGTCCAGGGCCCGGAGTCCCCCGGCATCCTCGCCTCGCTCACCGACGCCGACCTGGACGGGCTCAAGTACTACGCCGGTCTGCCGGGCACGGTGGCCGGGGTGCCGGCGCTGATCGCGCGTACGGGCTACACCGGTGAGGACGGCTTCGAGCTGTTCGTCGCCCCCGAGCACGCCGTGGAGCTGTGGCAGGCGCTGACCAAGGCCGGCGAGGGCGTCGGCCTGGTCCCGGCCGGCCTCTCCTGCCGCGACACGCTGCGCCTGGAGGCGGGCATGCCGCTGTACGGGCACGAGCTGACCACCTCCCTCACCCCCTTCGACGCGGGGCTGGGCCGGGTCGTGAAGTTCGAGAAGGAGGGGGACTTCGTCGGCCGCGCCGCGCTGGAGGCCGCCGCCGAGCGCGCCGCCACGAACCCGCCGCGCAAGCTGGTCGGCCTGATCGCCGAGGGCCGCCGCGTCCCGCGCGCCGGTTTCCCGGTCGTGGCCGGCGGACAGGTCATCGGCGAGGTCACCTCCGGCGCCCCGTCCCCCACGCTCGGCCGGCCGATCGCGATGGCGTACGTGGACGCGGCGCACGCCGCGCCCGGCACCTCCGGCGTCGGCGTCGACATTCGCGGTACGCATGAGCCGTACGCGGTCGTGGCCCTGCCCTTCTACAAGCGGCAGAAGTAACACTTCGCACGACCCGACGCGCAGGCCGTCGTACGGACATCCGTACGGCGCCGTCTCAGTACCCAAGACCACTGTTCGTATCCACTCCCCCGCATCCAGGAGAATCAGGTCATGAGCACCCCCCAGCAGCTGCGTTACACCAAGGAGCACGAGTGGCTGTCGGACGCCGTGGACGGCGTCGCGACGGTCGGCATCACGGAGTTCGCGGCCAACGCGCTCGGTGACGTCGTCTACGCCCAGCTCCCCGAGGTCGGCGACACCGTGACCGAGGGCGAGACCTGTGGCGAGCTGGAGTCGACGAAGTCGGTCAGCGACCTCTACTCCCCCGTCTCCGGCGAGATCGTCGAGTCCAACCAGGACGTCGTCGACGACCCGGCCCTGGTGAACTCCGCTCCCTTCGAGGGCGGCTGGCTGTTCAAGGTGCGCATCTCGGAGGAGCCCAAGGACGTGCTCTCCGCCGAGGAGTACACCAAGCTCACCGCCGGTAACTGACCCCAGGGGATCCTGATGTCCGTACTGAACACCCCTCTCCACGAGCTCGACCCCGACGTCGCCGCAGCCGTCGACGCCGAGCTCGTGCGCCAGCAGTCCACCCTGGAAATGATCGCGTCGGAGAACTTCGCTCCGGTCGCCGTCATGGAGGCCCAGGGCTCGGTCCTGACCAACAAGTACGCCGAGGGCTACCCCGGCCGCCGCTACTACGGCGGCTGCGAGCACGTCGACGTGGTCGAGCAGATCGCGATCGACCGCATCAAGGCGCTGTTCGGCGCCGAGGCCGCGAACGTCCAGCCGCACTCCGGTGCGCAGGCGAACGCCGCCGCGATGTTCGCGCTGCTGAAGCCGGGCGACACGATCATGGGCCTGAGCCTGGCCCACGGCGGTCACCTGACCCACGGCATGAAGATCAACTTCTCCGGCAAGCTCTACAACGTGGTCCCGTACCACGTCGACGAGACCGGCCAGGTCGACATGGCCGAGGTCGAGCGCCTCGCCAAGGAGTCCAAGCCGCAGCTGATCGTCGCCGGCTGGTCCGCCTACCCGCGCCAGCTGGACTTCGCCGCCTTCCGCCGCATCGCGGACGAGGTCGGCGCGTACCTCATGGTCGACATGGCGCACTTCGCCGGCCTGGTCGCCGCGGGCCTGCACCCGAACCCGGTGCCGCACGCCCACGTCGTCACCACCACCACGCACAAGACCCTCGGCGGTCCGCGCGGCGGTGTCATCCTGTCGACGCAGGAGCTGGCCAAGAAGATCAACTCCGCGGTCTTCCCGGGTCAGCAGGGCGGCCCGCTGGAGCACGTGATCGCGGCCAAGGCGGTCTCCTTCAAGATCGCGGCCTCGGAGGACTTCAAGGAGCGCCAGGTGCGCACCCTGGAGGGCGCGAAGATCATCGCCGAGCGCCTGGTGCAGCCGGACGTCACCGAGGTCGGCGTCTCCGTCCTCTCCGGCGGTACGGACGTCCACCTGGTCCTGGTCGACCTGCGCAACTCCGAGCTGGACGGCCAGCAGGCCGAGGACCGGCTCCACGAGATCGGCATCACGGTCAACCGGAACGCCATCCCGAACGACCCGCGGCCGCCGATGGTCACCTCGGGTCTGCGGATCGGTACGCCGGCGCTCGCCACGCGCGGTTTCGGCGCCGAGGACTTCACCGAGGTCGCGGAGATCATCGCGGCCGCGCTGAAGCCGGCCTACGACAGCGAGGACCTCAAGGCGCGCGTCTCCGCGCTCGCCGCGAAGTTCCCGCTGTACCCGTCGCTCTAGTCAGCGCTGGGAAGGGCCCGGCCTTGCTTGTGCGCAGGCCGGGCCCTTCCCATGACCAGGGCCGCGGACGGCCTGCACGCGGGCGTCAGGGCCCGGTCCCGGAGGCAGGGGAGGCCGGCGTACGGGAGGGTGAGCCGACACCCGTGTGACCCCCCTCCGTCCCCTTCCGGCAGACGAGACGTTCATTTCGCCGCGTTAAGCTCGTCTGTCGGACAAAATCCGAACAATCCACCTCTCCCGCCCCCTCCCACCCCACGAGCAGACAAGGGAGTCCGCCAGTGGCCATCTCCGTCTTCGACCTCTTCTCCATCGGCATCGGCCCGTCCTCCTCCCACACGGTCGGCCCGATGCGCGCCGCACGCATGTTCGTGACGCGGTTGAAGAAGGACGGTGTCCTCGCCCAGACCGCGTCCGTCCGCGCCGAGCTCTTCGGCTCCCTCGGCGCGACCGGGCACGGCCACGGCACCCCCAAGGCGGTCCTGCTGGGCCTGGAGGGCCACTCCCCCCGCACCGTGAACGTGGAGACGGCGGACGACGAGGTCGAGCGCATCCGCAAGAGCGGCCGCCTGCGCCTCCTCGGCACGGAGATAGGCGATGGTCACGAGATCGCCTTCGACGAGCCGAATCAGCTGATCCTGCACCGCCGGCGCTCGCTGCCGTACCACGCGAACGGCATGACGCTCTTCGCGTACGACGCCGCCGGCACCCCGCTGCTGGAGAAGACCTACTACTCGGTCGGCGGCGGCTTCGTCGTGGACGAGGACGCGGTCGGCGAGGACCGGATCAAGCTCGACGACACGGTGCTGAAGTACCCCTTCCGCTCCGGCGACGAGATGCTGCGCCTGGCGAACGAGACCGGCCTGTCGATCTCCTCCCTCATGCTGGAGAACGAGAAGGCCTGGCGCACCGAGGACGAGATCCGCGAGGGCCTGCTGGAGATCTGGCGCGTCATGCAGTCCTGCGTCGCGCGCGGCATGTCCCGCGAGGGCATCCTTCCGGGAGGCCTGCGCGTCAAGCGCCGCGCCGCCTCCACGGCGCGCCAGCTGCGCACCGAGGGCGACCCGATGCTGCACCGCAGCGAGTGGGCGACCATCTACGCGATGGCGGTCAACGAGGAGAACGCGGCGGGCGGCCGGGTCGTCACCGCTCCCACCAACGGCGCCGCCGGGGTCCTGCCCGCCGTCCTGCACTACTACATGAACTTCGTGCCCGGCGCGGACGAGGACGGCGTGGTCCGCTTCCTCCTCGCCGCGGGCGCGATCGGCATGCTCTTCAAGGAGAACGCCTCGATCTCCGGCGCCGAGGTCGGCTGTCAGGGCGAGGTGGGCTCGGCCTGCTCGATGGCGGCCGGCGCCCTCGCCGAGGTCCTGGGCGGCACCCCGGAGCAGGTCGAGAACGCGGCCGAGATCGGCATGGAGCACAACCTGGGCCTGACCTGCGACCCGGTCGGCGGCCTCGTCCAGATCCCGTGCATCGAGCGCAACGGCATGGCGGCGGTCAAGGCCGTCACGGCGGCCAAGATGGCCATGCGCGGCGACGGCAGCCACAAGGTCTCCCTCGACAAGGTCATCAAGACCATGAAGGAGACCGGCGCGGACATGAAGGTCAAGTACAAGGAGACCGCCCGCGGCGGCCTCGCGGTCAACGTCATCGAGTGCTGATCCACGACAGGTGACAGGAAGGGGCCCGGCGCACGCGCCGGGCCCCTTCCGCTGTCCGCCCGCGCCGTCCGCCGCGCTATCCGCGGCGCAGGGCCTTGAGGACCCCCTTGGCGAAGTCGTCCACCGACGTGTCGTACGCCTTCAGGCTCTCGGGGGTGGGCGGTGTGCGCGCCTCGGCCGTGACCGTCACGTCGATCGTCAGGTTGCTGTCCCGCAGGCGCAGCTCGCGCACCTGGCGCAGCTCGGTCGGCTTGTTGTACGCGAACCGGTAGGCCTCCTTGCCGACGCCCTTCACCTCGGTGAGGCCGTCGTCCGGAATGTCCTTGCCCGTGTTCTCCCGGCCCCTGGCGAAGACGTCCTTCGCGAAGTCGACGCTCTCCGTGTAGGCGAGGTCCAGCTCGACCTTGACGTTCCCGTACTTCGCCGGGCCGGACGCGACGAGCGGCTGGACGCACTGGACGCCCGGGGCTCCCCCGCCGGACCGCTTGATCCGGTCCGCGGCCTCCTCGCGCGCGCCCAGCGGGTCGGCGAGCTCGCCGTACGGGAGCACGTTGCAGATCTCGTCCGTGGCCGCCCAGCGGTAGCCGCCCTTGCCCTCCTGCGAGACCTCACGGTCCGCGTCGCCGCCGCAGGCGGTGGCCGCCAGGACGAGGGCCACAGCGACCGTTCCATGGCGAGGAAAGCGGTGACGGCGCATCCGGTTCTCTCCTGGGTCGAGCGGCTCGGGTTCCACTCAACCACCCTGCCACCAAAGGCAGTTGCGTACCGGGGAAATTACGGAAGGGAAAGCGGAACTGCGGGGTCCACTACGGCGTCCTAGGCTGTGTCACAAGTCCCCGCCTCCCGAGAATCGAGGGGACGTCATGATCCACCCGCGTTTCCGCCGGATCGTGGCCCTGGCCTCCGGCGCCCTGCTCACAGCCGGACTCTCGTTCGCCGCGCCGGCCTCGGCCGTGATCGCCACCCACACCCCGGCCCGGACCCAGATCCAGACGCCGCTCGTGGTCAATGCCCGCTGGGGCGGGCACCCCGCGTACGACCGGATCGTCATCGACCTGCAGGGATTCGTCCCCCCGGTCACCGTCACCTCCGTCCCGCAGCTGCGCTACGACGGGTCCGGCGAGCCCGTACCGCTGACCGGCAAGCACTTCCTGGAGATCCGCCTCAACCCCGCCGCCGCGCACGACGACGCGGGCCACAGCGTCTACCAGGGGCCCAAGCTCCAGAAGATCTACCTCAGCACGCTGAAGGGCCTCGCCCTGACCGGCGACTTCGAGGGCTACGTGACCTTCGGCGCCGCCTTCGACACGGTGCCGTACTACCGCACCTTCTCCCTGCACTCGCCGGAGCGGTTCGTCGTGGACATCGCGCACCCGGACCACTGCTGAACGGCCGGGCCGGGCGAGGACGCACCCGGCCCGAAATGTCCCTAAGGTCGATGGACAGGGATGCGCCGCAGGAGAACCCGGTTCCCCTCCACCGACGGCGTCGACCCCCCGATCCCGCCAGGAGATGATCCGCATGACGACTGCGTCCGACACTCCTGTCCTCGACACCCTCGCCGCCATGACGCTCGACTCGCTCGAGCGGTGCGGCCTGTCCGCGGACACCCTCATGCTCACCCGCATCGCCGCACTCGTCGCCATGGACGCGCCTGCGATGTCCTACGTCGCCCACATCGGCCCCGCCATGGACTCCGGGGTGGATGCGGGACAGCTCCAGGACGTCCTGGTGGCCATCGCGCCGATCGTGGGCACCGCCCGCGTGATGTCGGCAGCCACCCACATCACGGAGGCTCTGGGGATCGCCATCGCCGTGGCCGAGTCCGACACCGAGTCCTGAGATCCGCCCGCCACGGGTCCGCACGGGCCCGCGCCCATGGCGGGCGCGGGATGCCCGTGCGGCCCCGCGGCGGCGTCACCCCGGCCCGCGCCGCACCGGCAGGCCGGCATGGACCAGGACCGGTCGAAGGACGTGAGGACGATGTCCCTGTCGCCCCGTTCCGGCGCGCCGGCGCGCGCACGCACGCCGGCCCGCCTGGCCTTGGCCTGCGCCCTGGGTGCGGCGGTGTCGCTGGTGGCGGCGAGCGGGCTCGGCGGTCTGGTCGTCCTCGCCGCCGCGGTGGCCTGCTCGGCGCTCACGGCGATGGGTACGTGGTGGGCGCTGTCCCGTCGCGGAGCGGCGCGGGTGGCCGGTGCGCTGCTCGCGGTGGCCGCGCCCGTGGCCGTCCTGGTGCTCTACACCCGGGCGGGCCTGTGGCCCGCGGTGCTGGTCGCGGCCGCACTGTGGGCAGCCGCCGTGGCGTGCTCGCGGTGGGCACTGCTGCGTGCGCGAGAACCCGAAGGCATGCGTGCGGTCCCGTGCCCGCTCCCCCGGCATCCGGTGCTGATCATGAACCCGAAGTCCGGCGGCGGCAAGGTCGGCCGTTTCGGTCTGGTCGAGAAGGCCGAGGCACTGGGCGCCCGGGTCGTGCTGCTGGGCAGCGCGGGCGAGACGGACCTCGCGGCGATCGCCCGTCGGGCGGTCGCCGAGGGCGCGGACCTGCTGGGGGTGGCGGGCGGCGACGGCACACAGGCCCGGGTGGCCGAGGTGGCCGCCGAGCACGACCTGCCGTTCCTGGCGATCTCCGCGGGCACCAGGAACCACTTCGCCATGGACCTCGGTCTGGACCGCGAGGACCCGGCCCGGTGCCTCGACGCGCTGACCGACGGGGAGGAGCTCCGGATCGACCTGGGCGTCGTGGGGGGCCGCGCCTTCGTCAACACGGCCTCGTTCGGGGTCTACGCGCAGGTCGTGCAGCGCCCGGACTACCGCGACGCCAAGGCGGGCTCGATTCTGGACGCGCTGCCGGACCTCCTGCTCGGATACTCCGGTCACACGCTCGACGCGCAGACGGACGAGACGAAGCTGGAGTCCCAGCAGGCCCTTCTGGTGAGCAACAACCCGTACTCCACCCCCGAACCCACGTCCGCGGGCGGCCACAGACCCCGGCTGGACCTGGGATTGCTGGGTGTCGTCGGGATCCGGGTGGGCAGTGCGGCCCAGGCGGCGGACATCGCGGTCAGAGGCGCCCGGGCAGCGGGTCTGCACGTACTGGCCTCACGCCGGATCGTCATCACCGCGCACACCGACCGCATCGCGGTCGCCGTGGACGGAGAGGCCCTGTCGCTGCCCGCCCCCGTCACCTGCACCGTCCGCCCGGGCGCCTTGCGCGTTCTGGTACCGAGGCACCGGCCCGGGTCCCGCACGCCCGCTCCGCCTCCCCACTGGCGTGATGTCGTCGCACTGGCCTTCGCCCGGTCGCGGCCGGGCGCGGCGGCGGAGGACCGGGCCGACGGCGCGGACCCCCCGTGATGCCGGCGCCTCCCATCGGGATGCCCGAAATGATGCCCAGCGTCACAATTGACGGTGTCTGCCGTTCCCGTTCCTCCCAGGTTGGAGACATCCGTGAAGGACCTCGAATTCGAGCAGAAGAGTTCGCTGTCACGCCTTGAGGCCGCCGATCGGCTCTCCGCGCTCGCGGACGCACTCAGGCGCGGCGGCAAAGCCGAACTGGAACTCGGACCCGGGACGCTGACCCTGCGGATCCCCGACGAACTCCTCAGCGAGATCGAGGTCGAGGTCGGCGACGGGCAGATCGAGCTGGAGATCGAACTCAAGTGGCCGACCTCGAAGGCCGGCGCCACGGAGGAATAGGCCCCGCCCGCGATCCGCCGTCCCGCCGTCCAGGCCGGGTGCGGAGCGACAAGGAGCAGACCATGACCAGTCCAGCCGATCGGGCCCGGACCGGGCGCGCGGTCCGCAAGCAAGTCGGACGGGCCTCGCACGGCCGGTGGACACCGGCCGCGGACCGGGCCGATCCCCTGTGGGTGCTGCGGCGGCAGGCCGCCGACCGGGTGGCCGAGCTGCTGCCGATCCGCTACGGGCGAATGGCGGTCTCCCCGTTCACCTTCCTGCGCGGCGCGGCCGCCGTCATGGCCGCGGACCTCGCCGCCGTACCGAACACCGGTCTGACCGTCCAGCTCTGTGGTGACGCGCACCTGCTGAACTTCGGCGTCTTCGCCTCACCCGAGCGCGCGTTGCTGTTCGACCTCAACGACTTCGACGAGACCCTGGCCGGCCCGTTCGAGTGGGACGTCAAGCGGCTCGCCGCCAGCGTCGCCGTGGCCGCCCGCGACCGGGGGCACGGTGACGAACGGGCGTGGCGAGCCGCCCGCGCCGCGGCCGCGGCCTACCGGCGTGCCATGCGGCAGCTGGCCGAGCAGGGCGAACTCGCCGTCTGGTACGAGCGGATCGACCCCTACGCGGTACTCCCCCTGATCCGCGAGCGCAAGCGGCGCGGACGGGCCGAGGCGAACCTGGAACGCGCCCGCGGGCGCACCAGCCTGCAGGCACTCGACAAGCTCACCGAGATGCGGGGCGGCCGCCGGCGCATCATCCACGACCCCCCTCTGCTGGAGCCCGTCGGCAAACGCGCGACACGGGCCGTCGACGCGATCTTCAGCCAGTACCGCAGCACCCTCCCCGAGGAGCGCCGCCTCCTGCTGGACCGCTACCGGTTCGTCGACGCGGCCCGGAAGGTCGTCGGCGTGGGAAGCGTCGGCACACGCTGCTTCATCGTCCTGCTGACCGGTCGCGACGAGCGGGACCCGCTCTTCCTCCAGATCAAGGAAGCCACGCGGTCCGTACTGGAGGACCACCTGCCGGCCGAAGGCGCTGGTCATCACGGCCACCGGGTGGTCGCGGGACAGCGGCTGATGCAGGCCACCGGCGACATCTTCCTCGGCTGGACGACCGGACCGGAGGGACGCCACTTCTACTGCCGACAGCTGCGTGACATGAAGGGATCGGCGCTGGTCGAGACCATGGGCCCGGCCGTGCTCCGCCAGTACGCCGAACTGTGCGGCATCGCCCTGGCCCGCGCCCACGCCCGCTCCGGCGACCGCGTCGCCATCGCCGGTTACCTCGGCAACGCCGACACCTTCGACCGGGCCATCGCCGACTTCGCACTCCACTACGCCGACCAGACCGTCTCCGACCACGCCGCGCTCACCGCTGCCGTCGCCGACGGCGACATCATCGCCACCACCGGAGTCTGAACCGAACCCGCTCAGCGCCGTTTCGCTTTCCTGTCCGGCCGGAAGCGGGAGATCTTCCCCCGGGTTGTGTGCCAACGCTCCCTCATCTGGTCGACCACGTTGTCCCATTCACGGCGGATCTCGTCATCGGGCGGTCGCTCGCCCTGGCGGATGCGGCCGAGCTCGTCACGCACCTCCCGGCCGAGCGCCGCCGACCCCACCACGACCAGCACGATGCCGAAGAACGCCGAGAGCATCGCGAAGACCACGCCCACCGCGCCGTAGCGGTCGGCGTAGGAGTTGAACAGACGTGGCAGATAGAAGTCCGCGCCCACGGAATAGAGCGCCGTCAGAACGGACGCGATGACACCGAACGGCAGGAGATCACGCCAGGCGACCCTCTTCGCCGAGAGGATCCAGCCACCCCAGACGAGGAAGAGCCCGGTCAGCGACGCTTCGAGCAGGGTCGCCGCCGGCGTGAGGTGCCCGCCGCCGGTGGCGGCGAAGAGCCAGCCGCTCACCGGCACGTAGACCAGGAAGACGAGGGCCCACTTCAGGTCGTTCACGGTGTTGCGCACGCTCAGGGGCTTGAGCTGCCACGTCTGTTCGAACAACCGCTGCACCGCTCGCGCGAAGCTCAGCGTGGAGATCAGCAGGAACAGGGCCCCGAGGACGCCGATGCTCGTGTCCGTGGTCGAGGCGAAGACCTGCCGCACGGCATCGGCTCCGGCCCCGGTGAGGCCGTACCGGTCGATGATCCGGTCGGCGACGTCCTTGTCGCCGATGCCGGCCAGAACGGCACCGCAGAGGATCGCGAGGGAGATCATCGCGGTCAGCATGCTGGACGCCAGCGCCATCGAGCGATCGAACCCCGCGATTCTCTGGAATCGGTTCACCACGCGAAGCGCGAATGCCGGACGCAGCCAGAACGTCAGCGTCCTCATGAATCGCTCGCGATCGATGAGAGCCGCCCTCCCCTCCGTGGATCCCGGGAGCCCGTGGCCGGGTGCCTGCCGGAACGTCCCTCACCTGTGTTCGGGGTTCTCGAAGTCGAAGCGGCACCCCGCGTCCCACAGCGAGCGCTGGTTCCCGTGCGCCGGGAAGCCGCCCGAGCGCTTGAGGAGCGCGGCCAGGTGCATCAGGTTCCAGCTCATGAACGCCGTGTTCCGGTTGGTGAAGTCGTTCTCGGGGCCGCCCGAGCCCGGGTCGAGGTAGGAGGGGCCGGGCCCGGCCTCGCCGATCCAGCCGGCGTCGGCCTGCGGCGGGATCGCGTAGCCGAGGTGCTGGAGGCTGTAGAGGACGTTCATGGCGCAGTGTTTGACGCCGTCCTCGTTGCCGGTGATCAGGGCGCCGCCGACGCGGCCGTAGTAGGCGTACTGGCCCTGCTCGTTCAGGAGGGAGGAGCAGGCGTAGAGCCGCTCGACGACCTGCTTCATCACGGAGCTGTTGTCGCCGAGCCAGATGGGCCCGCACAGGACGAGGACGTCGGCGTCCATGATCTGGCTGTAGAGGACCGGCCACTGGTCGCTCTCCCAGCCGTGCTCGGTCATGTCCGGCCAGACGCCGGTCGCGATGTCGTGGTCGACGGCGCGGATGAGCGAGGTCCGGGCCCCGGCCGATTCCATGACGGCGCGGCTCTTGTCGATCAGGCCCTCGGTGTTGCTGGTCTCGGGCGAGCGCTTGAGCGTGCAGTTCACGTAGACGGCGGTTAGGTCTGAGTAGTCGTACTCGGTGTCGGCAGCCACGGTCCCAGCCTGTGGAGGCCGGGCCGGGGCCGCCACCCGGCCGCGCCCGTACGGGGACCCACGCCGATCGGGGCGGGTTGGTGCCGGTCCGCGCGGCCGACTAGGGTCAGTGGGCCTTGGTGTTCGGGAAACCGGTGTGAAACCGGTGCGGCCCTCGCCACTGTGATCGGGAAGTCCGGCTCCACCTCCCCCAGACCCCGTCTGGGAGGTGCCCCCCAGCGGGGAGCCACTGGGCCCGCGCGGGACACCGCACGGCCCCGGGAAGGCGGAGTCCGGGCATCGGCACCCGTGAGCCAGGAGACCGGCCGGGGCGCGCTGTCCATCCACGAGGTGCTGGAGAGGTCTTCCCCACTCATGCATATTGCCGAGGGGTTTCTGCCCCCGTTGCACGCGGTCGCCTGGGGCGCCGCGTCCGCTCCCTTTGTCGTACACGGAGTACGCGCCCTCACCCGCGAGGTGAAGGCCAATCCGGAGAGCACGCTGCTGCTCGGAGCCTCCGGGGCGTTCACTTTCGTCCTGTCCGCCCTGAAGATCCCTTCTGTGACGGGCAGTTGCTCCCACCCCACCGGTACCGGGCTCGGGGCCATCCTCTTCCGGCCGCCGATCATGGCGGTGCTCGGCACGATCACCCTGCTCTTCCAGGCGCTGCTGCTGGCGCACGGCGGGCTCACCACCCTCGGCGCCAACGTGTTCTCGATGGCGATAGCCGGGCCCTGGGCGGGCTACGGCGTCTACCGGCTGCTGCGGAAGTCCGGCCTGCCGCTGATGGTGACCGTGTTCTTCGGTGCCTTCTTCGCCGACCTGGTGACGTACTGCGTGACCTCCGTCCAGCTGGCGCTGGCCTTCCCGGACGCGAGCGGCGGATTCGTCGGCTCGCTGGAGAAGTTCGCCGGCATCTTCGCGGTGACGCAGATCCCGCTCGCGGTCAGCGAAGGGCTGCTGACCGTGCTCGTGATGCGGCTGCTGATGCAGTCCAGCAGGTCGGACCTGGTCCGGCTCGGCGTCGCGAAGCTCACCGGATCCGGGACGAAGCAGGAGGCGTCGGCCTGATGACCAGGAACGCGAAGATCAACACCCTGCTGCTGCTCCTGGTGGCGGCGCTGGCCGTGCTCCCGCTCGCGCTTGGCCTGGGCGAGGGCAAGGAGGAGCCGTTCGCCGGCGCCGACGCGCAGGCGGAGGCGGCCATCACCGAGCTGAAGCCGGACTACGAGCCCTGGTTCTCGCCGCTGTACGAGCCGCCCTCCGCGGAGATCGAGTCGGCGCTGTTCGCCCTCCAGGCGGCGCTGGGGGCGGGCGTGCTCGCGTACTACTTCGGCGTCCGCCGGGGTCGCCGTCAGGGTGCGGCCGCCGCCGCTGCCGACGCGGTCCCGTCCGCGTCCCCGTCCGCCACGGAGTCGTAGGCGGTGCTGCCGATCGACGCGGCGGCGCACAGCAGCCGTTGGCGCCATCGCCACCCTCTGGAGAAGGCCCTGCTGGGGATCGGGCTGACGGTCGCCGCGGTGTGCCTGCCCCCGTGGCCCGGCGGGCCGCTGGTCGCCGCGGCCACGCTCGCCGTGCTCCTCGGCCCCGCCGGGGTGGCCCGGCGGCAGCTGTGGCGGGCCTTCCGGATCCCGCTCGGCTTCTGCTTCACCGGGGCACTGCCGCTGCTGTTCGCCGTCGGGGGGCCCGCCGGGTTCGTCTCGCTGGCCCCGGACGGCCCACGGCACGCCGCGGAGCTGCTGCTGCGCACCTCGGCGGCCTCGCTCGGCGTGCTGCTGTTCGCGTTCACCACCCCGGTCTCGGACGTGCTGCCGCGGCTGGTCCGGGCGGGGGTGCCGGCTCCCGTGGTGGACGTGGCCCTGGTCATGTACCGGATCGGGTTCCTGCTGCTCGACTCCCTCGCCCGGGTCCGGCAGGCCCAGGCGGCCCGGCTGGGCACCACCGGCCGGGCGGCGGCGTGGCGTTCGGTGGGCGGGCTCGCCGCGACCTCGTTCGTACGCGCCTTCGACCGCGCGGCGCGGCTCCAGTCGGGCCTGGCCGGGCGCGGCTACGACGGCGCGCTGCGCGTGCTCGTCCCCGAGGCGGCGCTGTCCTGGCGCTTCCTGGCCGCGTCCGCCGCGCTGCTGACCGGGCTGACCGCCGTGACCCTCGTACTGAAGGAGCTGTACCTGTGAGGCCGTTGGTGGAACTGGTGGGCGCGGGCTACGCGTACGAGGACGGGCCCGCCGTGCTCTCCGGCGTCGACTTCGGGATCGCCGAGGGCCGGGCGCTGGTCCTGCTGGGCCGCAACGGCAGCGGCAAGACCACGCTGATGCGGCTGCTCAGCGGAGGCCTGCGGCCGGGGTCGGGCGCGCTGCGCCTGGACGGCGCGGCGGTCACCTACGACCGCGCCGGCCTGACCCGGCTGCGGACGGCGGTCCAGCTGGTCGTGCAGGACCCGGACGACCAGCTGTTCGCGGCCTCGGTGGAACAGGACGTCTCCTTCGGGCCGATGAACCTGGGCCTGCCGGTGCCGGAGGTCCGCGAGCGGGTCGACTCCGCCCTCGCCGCGCTGGACATCACGGCGCTGCGGGACCGCCCGACGCACCTGCTCTCGTACGGGCAGCGCAAGCGCGCGGCGATCGCGGGCGCGGTGGCGATGGCCCCGCGGGTGCTGATCCTGGACGAGCCGACCGCCGGGCTGGACCCGGACGGCCAGGAGCGGCTGCTGGACGTGCTGGCGGGGCTGCGCGCCTCGGGGACCACGGTGGTGATGGCCACCCACGACGTGGACCTGGCCGTCCGGTGGGCCGACGACGCGGCGGTCCTGGCCCCGTCGGGCATCCGGGTCGGCCCGGCCCCGGCGCTGCTCTCGGATCCGGCCCTGCTCGCCGAGGCGGGCCTGCGCCAGGCCTGGTCCCCGGCCGTGACGGCCTTCCTGCGCACCCGCGGCCTGCTCCCCGCCGACGTCCCGGGCCCCCGCACCCCGGAGGCGCTGTCCGCATGGGCGTAGACCGGCCGGAGCCACGGCAAACCTAGGATGGCGTCATGTCGCTCCCGCACGCCATCCTCACCGCCCTGCTCGAGAAGCCCTCGTCAGGGCTTGAGCTGACCCGGCGGTTCGACAAGTCGATCGGGTTCTTCTGGTCGGCGACGCACCAGCAGATCTACCGCGAGCTCGGCAGGCTGGAGGAGTCCGGGCTGATCCGGGAGCTGCCGAGCGAGGTGCCCGTACGGGGGCAGAAGAAGGAGTACGAGGTCCTGCCGGCGGGCGGCGCGGAGCTCGCGCGGTGGGTCGCCGAGAGCCAGGACCCGAAGCCGATGCGCGATCCCCTGCTGCTGCGCATCCGCGCGGCGGGGGTGGTCGGGCCACAGGAGCTCGGCCCCGAGCTGCGGCGCCATCTGGAGCTGCACCAGCGGCAGCTGGCCCAGTACGAGGCCATCGAGGAGAAGGACTTCCCGCCGGAGCGGGACGCCGTGGAGGACCGGCTGCGCCGTCTCGTCCTGCACGGCGGGATCGCCCTGGAGACGTTCTGGCTGCACTGGCTCCGGGAAGCCCTGACCGAGGTCGAGGACATGACGCCCCCGGGCGGCACCACGGCATGACCGCGCCCCCGCCCGGCAGGTGGGGCGGGGGCGGCGCGGAGGCCCGCTGCGCGCAGGCCCGCTTCGCGGGGGCCTAGTTGTTCAGGGCGGCCCAGAACTCGTCGAAGCTCAGCAGGCCGTCGCCGTTGGCGTCCTTGGCGGCGAGCACGGCGTCCGCGACCGCGCCGGTGACGTACGCGTCGCCCATCGCCTTCATGGCCGCGCTGTACTCGTCGGCCGTGACGAAGCCGTCACCGTTCACGTCGAACTTGTTGAACGTCGCCCGTGCGCTCTCGATGTCCGCCACTGGGTCCACCCCTTCTCGGTGCTTGTTGACCGGCTCAGGGTAGCGGCCCCCGGAGCCGGCCTCCGCTCCGGGTCCCGTTCGGGCGGCAGATAGATATTCAATTACTCTTCCGTAAGGCGGAAGCGATAATTCCAGCCAACAAATCCGGCCCGGACTTGTCACGCTCCGGCACCACCGCATAACGTACCGACATTGCCGCCACACCAGGAGCGCAGGGCTCCCAGGGACAAGCGGCAACAAGGGCGATCACACAGGTGACGATCACAGCTGACGCATCATTCGAAGTTCTGCCCTTCACACGCACCTGCCGCCATATCTGGGAAGACGGCGACCATGTGCTCATCGGAGTGAGTCCTGGAAACAGCTACTTCAGCTCCGAGCGCATCACCCGTCTTGCCCAGTGGGCCACGACCCGCTTCGCGCAGGTCGACTTCGTCTACGCAGACCTCCACGTGGACCGGATGTTCGCCGCTTTCGGCTACACCCAGGAGCACGCGGAGAAGCGCGCCACGAAGGAGATAAAGGCAGTACGGCGGCGGATCCTGAAAGGCGTGGAGGAATCAGGACCGCCCCAGGGAGAAATCCGCGTGAGGGCACTTTCGGAGTTCCAGGAGAACCCCGTCTACCAACTACTGCACCGGCGCGTACTGCATTTCTTGGAGACCGACGACGAATTCCGCAAGGGCTGCGAGAAGATGGCCTTGCACTTTGTCGGCTCCAAGTTGCCGGAAGGTGAATCCATCACAGACGAGCAGTTGCAGGTCTGTTTCGATTACATGGCGGCCGAGCTGCCGTTCTTCGTGGACACCCCGAGCATTCTCGACGTGCCGTCCTCGGTGGCGGCCTACCACGTCAAGATGCCGCTGACGGATGTCCTCTTCGCGCGCGGCGGGGGCCTGCGCGCCACCCGCAACCAGGCGTATGCCGTCGTACGTCCCGAGGCGGCCGGGACCGTGCACGAGCACCCGGCGCCCGAGAGCAACACGAACCACGTACCAACCGAAAGGAACGTCGATGAGCGTCGAGCAGCTTGAGGGCCAGGAGACCCAGGAGCGGCCGCTCCTCGACTTCCCGCTCTCGCGGCGCGGTGACGTGCTCCCGGAGGAGTGCGCGTGGCTCCGCGAGAAGGCCCCGGTGGCCAAGGTGCGCACCCTCACCGGGGACCCGGCCTGGCTGGTGAGCAGCTACGCACTGGCCAAGCAGGTGCTGGAGGACGAGCGGTTCAGCCTCAAGGACACGGCGAACGCCGGAGTCCCGCGCCAGTACGCGCTGACGATCCCGCCCGAGGTCGTCAACAACATGGGGAACATCAACAGCGCGGGCCTGCGCAACGCCGTGATGAAGGCGCTCAACCCGCGCCAGAACGGGCTCCAGGACTGGCTGCGCGCCAAGGCGGGCGAGCTGATCGACCAGCTGGTGGCCGAGGGCGGTCCGGCCGACCTCCGGGCGGGGTTCGCCGACCCCTTCTCGGCGGCGCTGCACTGTCAGGTCCTCGGGGTCCCCTTCGAGGACTGGCGCCGGCTGATGTCGGGTCTGGACGTCGCGTTCATGACCGCTCGCGAGCCGTTCGCCGACTCGGCCCTCAACTGGTACAAGGACGTGGGCTACTTCGTCGAGCAGCTGAACGTCCAGCTCGCACTGCCTTCCGAGGAGCGTACGGGGCTCCTCGGCAAGTTCGCCGACCTGAAGGAGGCGGACCCGGAGTCGGCGCACCTGACCGACGACATGTTCGCGACGGTCGCCGTCTCGCTCTTCGGCGCGGGCGCGGTCTCCACCTCCGCGTTCCTGGTCCTCGCGGTCCTGGCGCTGCTCCAGAAGCCCGAGCTCATCGGGTACCTGCGCGAGCACCCTGAGCGCATGGGCAAGGCGGTCGACGAGCTGCTGCGCTGGAACCTGTCCGTGGGCGACGGACTGCCGCGCATCGCGTTGGCGGACATCCAGGTCGGCGACGTCCTGGTGAAGGAGGGTGAGCTCGTCCTCGTCCTGCTGGAGGGGGCCAACTTCGACCCGGAGGCCTTCGACAACCCGGACGAGCTGGACCTGGAGCGCGAGAGCTCCAACGCCAACCTCGCCTTCGGAGCGGGCCGGCACTTCTGCCCGGCCTCCGCGCTGGGCCGGGCGCACGCCGAGATCGCGCTGGAGGTGCTGGTCGAGCGGCTGTCCGGGCTGCGGCTCGCGGTGCCGGCGGAGAACCTCGTCTGGCGTACCGGCTTCATCAAGCGGCTGCCGGAACGGCTCCCCGTGGCCTGGTAGTCCGGACGCGGACACGGACGCGGACGCATACCGGCGGCGCCCCGGGAGCTGTGCGAGCTCCCGGGGCACCGCCCTGTCCGCGCGGCCCTGTCCGCGCGGCCTCCACGCGCGGCCTACCGGAAGATGCCGGTGTGCCCGAGCGAGTAGCGGCCGGGCTGCGGGTACACGGCGAGTCCGTGCGGTCCGCTGCCCACCGGGATCCGGGCGAGCTGCCTGCCGGTGGCGGTGTTGATCGCGTAGACCTCGGAGTTGTAGCGGCCCGACAGCCACAGCACCTTGCCGTCGGCGGAGACGCCGCCCATGTCGGGGCTGCCGCCGTCGGGCAGCTCCCACTTCTTGGTCAGCTTGTTCTGCGGGAAGTCGAAGACGGAGATGCTGCCCTCGCCCCGGTTGGAGACGTACATCTCCTTGGAGTCACGGCTCACGTACAACCCGTGGCAGCCCTTTCCGGTGGGCAGCAGCTTCGGGATCTCGAACTTGTCGCCGCTGAGCACCCACATGCCGTCCGCCATCATGTCCGCGACGTAGAAGGTCTTTCCGTCCGGCGAGACCTTGACGTCCTGCGGCATCGCGCCCTCGAACGGCAGTTTCTGCTGACCGATGACCTCCATCTTCTCGGTGTCGACCTTGAGGAGTTCGCCGGAGAACTCGCAACTCACGATGAAGTAGCGGCCGTCGGCGGAGAAGTCGGCGTGATTGACCCCGAAGCAGCTCACCGGGACGGTCTTCACGCGGTCCATCGTGTGCGGATCGCGGAAGACCAGCTCTTTGTCCATCGAGGCCATGACGACCGCGTACTTGCCGTTCGGCGTGAAGTACAGGTTGTACGGGTCGTGCACCTCGACGGGCTCTCCGGCCTCGCCGGTGGCCGGGTTGATCGGGGTGAGCGTGTGGCCGCGGTTGTTGTTGACCCACAGGGTCTTCATGTCCCAGGAGGGCACCACGTGCTGGGGCTGGACGCCGACCGGGATGGTGTCGATGACCTTGTACGTCACCGGGTCGATGACGGACACCGTGTTGGAGCTGGTGTTCGGCACGTAGACGCGGGACGGGAAGTCCTTGACCACCGGGGACAGCTGGTTCGGCCGGTCCGCCGCGTACACGTCGTTCGGATCGAGGAGCGGTGGCATCCCGGCGAGGCCCGGCGGCACGGCCTTGACGGGTTTGGCCGGACCCTTCGTACCGAGCGCCTCGGCGGGTCCCTTGTCGGCCGATCCGCAGCCGGCCAGGGCGGCGAGGACCAGACCGGCCAGCAGCACGGCGGCCTTCCGGGGAAGGCGGGTGGTCTTCATGGCGTCAGCAGCTCCGTGGTGGTCACCGCGCGCAGCTTGCGGCGCGCGAGTTCTTCGAGGAGGGGCGGCATCGCGTCGACCGTGTCCGCGTAGCCGAAGTGCAGGCTCACCACCGATCCGGCGTGGATCGTCCCGGTGACGGTGCGGATGACGGCCGCGGCGCCGGGCGAGGTGAAGTCGAGGGAGTCCACGTCGTACGAGAGGACGTGGGGATAGCCGGCCCGCTGGGCCAGCTTCTGGACGAGCGCGGTGGCGTACTGGGTCTGGGAGGGCCGGAACCAGGTGCCGATGGAGCCGGTCAGCCGCTTCAGCCGCTGGGCGCAGCCGGTGATCTCGGCGTAGGCCTCCGCCTCGGGCATGGTGTTGATCGCGAGGTGGCGCTGGGTGTGGTTGCCGAGCTCGTGGCCGCCGTCGAGGATCCGGCGGGCCATGTCCGGGTGCGCGTCGAGCCAGCTGCCGATCGCCAGTACGGTGACCCGCGCGCCCGCCTTCTCGGCCTCGGCCAGCACCGCCTTGGCGATGGCGGGTTCCCCGTTGCCGTGGAAGGTGAGGGCGACCCGGGGGCGGTCGCGCGGACCGTGGCCGATCTCTACGGGCTGCCCGGCGAACCGGCGCGGGACGGCCGGGGCCGCCTGGGCGGAGCGGACCGGTCTGGCCGGGCCCGGGGGCGCGGAGGCGGGCACGGAGGCGGGGCGGCCCGGTCCGCAGGCGGCGGTGAGGCCAGCCGTGGAGGCACCGATCGCCCCGAGACTGGCCGCGCGCAGGACCGCGCGGCGGCCTGGATGTGAGAGCACCTGCCCATTTAAGGGGCGGAAGGACCGGAAGGTAATGATTGACCCAATTCGGGACGTTCGCCGAAGGGGCCCGACAGGGCGACCCGTCCGCTATGTGATCAACGATTTACACAGAGCGGTCGATAGTTATTCATGGATTGCGAGGCGAGTGGCCCACCTCACCTAGGATTTAGCTAGAAACTCTCACTATTTGCACACTTATGTCCGAGTAGGGACTTTTGGTGTTCGGGCCCACGTCTGCCATAGTCGGAACCACGACTTCCCCATTGACCCGAGCGAAGTCGCCACGCCGAGGATCACACCCCAATCGATCCTCGGCGCACCCATGAAGCCCCCGTACCGCCCCACCACGGCGACCAGGGGGCTTCAGGCGTTCTGGCGGTCGGCGACGCGCATCTCGAACCATGTGATCTTTCCGCGGGGCAGCAGGTCGGCGCCCCAGCGGTCGGAGAGTTTGTCGACGAGGAAGAGCCCGCGGCCGGTGACGTCCAACTCGTGGACCGGCATCAGACAGGGCAGTCCGCGCGAGGGATCGCGCACCTCCACCCGGATCCAGCCGCGCCGCCGCTTCATGTGTAAGCCGAAGGTGCGGGCCCCGGTGTGCCGGACCGCGTTGCCGACGAGTTCCGAGACCAGCAGGACGGCGTGCTCGGCGATCTGCGGGGAGAGGCCCCAGAGCCGGACCACCACGCACTGGGTCAGCCTGCGCGCGGTGCCGGCCGATTCGGGCATGGACGGCAGGGTCACTTCCCCCTCGGCCGGGTTCCCGTACAACTCCAGCGCCTTGAGGCCCTGTTCGTCCTCGACCGCCGCCGTGAGCCGTACGGCCGAAGCGCTGCTGCGCTGCCGCGGCTGTTCCACACCCTCCAGGCCCGCCATGCACCCATCATGGACGGCCGCCCCGCCCCTCCGGGCCGTTCCACGGGAAAACACCCCCCGGATCCGGCGAACCCGAGGGGGTGTCCCGTCATATGCGCGAGGCAACCGGAAGGCGGCAAGACGCACCTGACCTGCCGTGACGCAGCGCACGGCGGTGATCACCGTGAGTGGATCACCGATTTCGCTTAAGGCTCCTTTAAGGCCTGGCTAATCCACCCACAGGGAGGACCTGTACGACTGCGCCCTGTACGGCCGCGCCTGATAACGCGCCTGAGACGACTGCGCCTATACGAACTTGGCCTTGCCCGGGCCCTCCTCGACGAAGCTGCGCATGCCGCGCTCGCGGTCCTCGGTGGCGAACAGGCCCGCGAACCAGTTGCGTTCGATGGTGAGCCCGGTGTCGATGTCGGCCTCCAGGCCCGCGTCCACGCATTCCTTGGCGGCGCGCAGCGCGATCGCCGGACCCTGGGCCAGCTTGGCGGCCCAGGCGTGCGCCTGCTCGTACACCTCGGCGGCGGGGACCACCCGGTCGACCAGGCCCAGGGAGAGCGCCTCCTCGGCCTTGACCATGCGCCCGGTGAAGATGAGGTCCTTGGCCTTGGACGGGCCGATCAGCCGGGACAGCCGCTGGGTGCCGCCCGCGCCCGGGATCAGGCCGAGGAGGATCTCGGGCTGGCCGAGCTTCGCGTTGTCGGCGGCGATCCGGTAGTCGGCGCACAGCGCGAGCTCGCAACCGCCGCCCAGCGCATAGCCGGTGACGGCCGCGACGACGGGCTTGGGGATACGGGCCACGGCGGTGAAGGCGTCCTGCAGCGCGCGGGACCGGGCGATCATCGCCGCGTGGTCCATCGCCTGCATCTCCTTGATGTCCGCGCCCGCCGCGAACACCTTCTCGCCGCCGTAGAGGATGACCGCGCGGACGTCGGCCCGGTCGGTCGCCTCCACCGCGAGCTCGCGCAGCCGGTCCTGGGTGGCGATGTCCAGGGCGTTCATGGGCGGCCGGTCCAGGCGGATGGTGCCGACGCCTTCGGAGACTTCGAGAGAGATGGTCATACGAGGAAGGTTAGCGCCGGTTAACCGACGGTGGCCCGGTGCTGTGTGTCACAGCACCGGGCCACCTGGAACTACGTACGGGGGACTACTTGATCCACTCCGCCCAGTCCATGTTCCAGCCGTTGAGGCCGTTGTCCGGGGCGATCTGCTTGTCCTTGGAGTTCTTCACGACGACCACGTCGCCGATCAGCGACTCGTTGAAGAACCAGGCGGCGGGCTGGTTGCCGTCGCCGGCGCCGCGGACGTCCTTCAGGCCGACACAGCCGTGGCTGACGTTCTCCGAGCCGAACGTGCCCGAGGACGCCCAGTAGTTGCCGTGGACGAAGGTGCCCGAGTTCGACAGCCGCATCGCGTGCGGGACGTCGGAGATGTCGTACTCGCCGCCGAAGCCGACGGTCGCGCCGTTCATCCGGGTCACCTTGTACTTCTCGCTGATGACCATCTGCCCGTTGTACGTGGTCGTCGACGGGGCGCCCGCGGTGATCGGGATGTTCTTGAACACCTGGCCGTCGCGGACGACCTCCATGGTGTGCTCGCTCGCGTCGACCGTGGAGACCTGGGAGCGGCCGACGGTGAAGGTGACCGTACGGGTCTGCTTCCCGTAGACGCCGGGGCGGCCTTCGACTCCGTCGAGGGCGAGCTTCACGGTGACCTTCGTGCCCGCGGCCCAGTACTTCTCGGGGCGGAAGTCGAGACGGTCGTTGCCGAACCAGTGGCCCTCGACCTGTACGGCCGGCTCGGCCGTCACGGTGATGGCCTTCTCGACGGCCTCCGGGTTGGTGATCCCGCGGCTGAAGTTGATCGAGACCGGCATGCCCACGCCGACGGTGGAACCGTCCTCGGGCGTGTAGTGGCCGACGAAGGTGTTCGTCGGGGTCAGCGTGGTGAAGGTGGTGTCCTTGGCGGACTCCCGGCCGGCCTCGTCCTTGGCGACCGCGTGCACCTTGTACTCGGTGGCGGAGGCCAGGTGGCGGGCCGGCTCCCAGCTCGCGCCGTCGTCGGCCAGCTTGCCGTCGACGGCGTTGCCCTTCGTGTCGGCGACGGTCACCGTGGTGAGCTTGCCGCCCGTGCTGGTTATCTTCAGGACGCCGCTGGTCGCGACCTCCTTGGAACCGTCGTCGGGCTTGACGTTCACCACGGCCTTGGACGCCTCGGTGCCGGTCTTGCCGCCGCCCCCCGCGTTGTCTCCACCGCTGCCGCTGCTGTTGCCTCCGCCGCCACTGCACGCGGTGGTCAGCAGCAGGGCCGCCCCCAGCAGAAGGGCCGGCAGGCCGGTGCGGGCGCGGCCGCGTATCGGCTGCAGGTTCACTCGTGTTCTCCCCATGTCCCCCGCGCGCGGGCAGTCGCGCGCTTGTCGACAGGTAATCACATGGGGAGAACACGAAAAGCCACGGTCTTGTCACTGTTCCGTCCCAACCGTCGGGGAACGGACGGTGACGGCGTCGCAGGTCAGTCCTCGGTTCCGGGCTTGGCGCCCCAGACGTAGACGGCGTCGCCCTCGGTCAGCAGGTTCCAGAGGCGTTCGGCGTCGGCGACGGTGAGGTTGACGCAGCCGGCGGATCCGCCGTGGGCGTAGAGGTAGCCGGTGCGGCCGTGCAGCGCCTGGCCCCCGTCGAAGAACTGCGAGTACGGCATGGGGGAGTCGGCGTACAGCGTGGACGTGTGGTCCTTGCTGCGCCAGTACACCTCGTGCCAGCCGCGCCGGGTCTCCTGGGTGTCGCGGCCGGTGCGGATGGGCACGACCGGGAAGACGATCCGGCTGCCCTGCTGCACCCAGAGCAGCTGCCGGTCCATGTCCACGCACGTCACGCGGTACGAGCGGACGGGGCAGTCGCCCTCGGCGTTGGGGTCCGGGCGGGCGGCCACGACGAGCATCGTGCGGTAGGTGGCGACGCCCGGGTAGCCGTCCGCGGGAGTGACGCCGTTCTTCCGCTGGAAGGCGCGGACGGCGAAGCAGTCCGCCGAGGACTGCACCCCGTCGACGGGCCGCCCCACGTGCTCCTCCAACTGCCGCTGGTAGGGGCCGGTGCCCGCCGCGCACGCGGTCTCCGGCTCCGGCGCCGCCGCCGCCGCCGCCAGGGACGGGTTCAGCCCCGCCAGTACGAGCAGGGCGCCGAGCACGGCCGTCCTCCCGGCGCCCCGGACACCACCTCGGGGGCTCGTCGCCTGACCTGTAGTCATCCGGGCCTCCTCGGGCCCGCCAGCCGGACCCTCGCAGCCCAGCTAACCCGCGGGGCGGGCGTACGGCCCGTGCTGCTGCGCCGAGGGGGTGAGCAGGCCACTCCACCGGCGCACCCGGCGGGCGTCCTCGTCCGGGTCCTTGACGGGGACGCCCGCGTACGCGTCGCGCTCGTTCTCGAGGGTGACCACGCGCCGGCCCCCCGGGGTCTCGTCGTCCAGGCTCAGCGGGCCGGTCACCCGCGTCGCCGGCAGCACGTACCCCTCGGGCACGTCCGTCTCGACCAGGTAGTACTCGCCGTCGGGGAGCCGGTCGAAGTCGCAGACGCCGTCCTCGTCGGTGGCGCAGCCGGGCCTGACCCGATGGTCGGCGTTGATGCCCCGGGTCTGGAGCCCCTCGGTGCTGTTGGTCTCCTTCCAGAGCTCGAACACCGCACCGCCCAGCGGCGACCCGGTCTTGGCGTCCTCCTTCAGGATCCGGATGCGGCCGCTGTACTCCGCGCCCTGCTTCCGGTGCGGGACGTCGAGGACGATTCCCGCCCCGGCGTCGGCCTCGTTCACGGTGAAGGCGGTGACCGGGTCCTCGGGGGGCTCGTACCCGGCGGGGACGGCGGCCTCCCGCCAGTAGTAGGTCTCGCCGACCGGCAGCTCCACCGTGCAGCTGCCCTTGGCGTCGGTCACGCAGGCGCCCTCGTGCTTCTCGTCGGCGGCCGGTCCGGTGGCCTGGAGCCCCGGCTGGTCGTTGACCTCCCGCCACAGCTCGAAGCGGGCCCCGGTCAGAGGCGCTCCGGTGTCCAGGTCCGTGTTCCGCAGCACCACCTGGGCGCTGTGGACGGGCCCGTCCACGCCCGCGGCACCGGCCGGCGCCGCCGCCGCGAGCACCGCCGCGGCGGCGAGGCCGAGCGGCCACACCCTTGCTGTCCTGGCTGCCATGACACTCCGTCCGTCGCCTGGGGCTGTCGCGCCCTGACAGGCTGGGGGAGTTTCGTACGGGAGTACGGGAGGACACTCGGCCGCTACGGCATTCCGGTCATACCGATCACCCTCCCGTGGCCGCGGGAGGGTGATCGGCGGCGGTGGCGGTCGGCGGGCCGTCAGGCGATGGCGGAACCGGCGACCCAGTCGGCCCAGGACATGTTCCAGCCGCCCAGGCCGTTGTTCGGGGCCACCGTCTTGTCCTGCGAGTTCACCACCTCCACGACGTCCCCGACCAGGGTCCGGTCGAAGAACCAGCCGGCCGGGGTGTCCGAGCCGCCGCCCTTGTCGTCGCGCAGGCCCACGCAGCCGTGGCTCATGTTGCTGCTGCCGAAGGTGTCGGGGCTGAGCCAGTAGTTCCCGTGGAGGAAGGTCCCGGAGGAGGTGAGCCGCATGGCGTGCGGGACGTCGGGGATGTCGTACTCGCCGCCGAAACCGACGGTCTGGCCGTTCATCCTGGTGACGTCGAACATCTCCATCACCACCATCTTCCCGTTGTAGGTGGTGGTCTTGGGCGCTCCGGCGCTGATCGGAACGGTCGACAGCAGCTCCCCGTCCCGGCGTACCTCCATGGTGTGCGCGGCCGCGTCCACGGTGGAGATCTGGGAGCGGCCCACGGTGAAGGTGACCGTCTTGTCCTGGATGCCGTAGGAGCCGGGCGCGCCTTCGATGTCGCGCAGCTTCAGCTTCACGGTGACCTTGGTGCCCGCCTTCCAGTACTGCTTGGGCCGGAAGTCGAGCCGCTCCTTGCCGAACCAGTGGCCGACGACCTGCACGGCCGGCTCGGAGGTGACGGTGATGGCCCGTTCCACCTCGGCCCGGCGTTCGATGGGCCGGTTGAAGTTGAAGGAGAGGATCATGCCGGTGCCCACGGTGGAGCGGTTCTCGGGCTTGAAGTAGCCGATGAACCGCTCCTCGGGGACGTAGGTGGTGAAGCTGGTGTGCCGGGCCTGGCGGCGGTCGTGCCCGTCGAGGGCGACGGCGTCCACGGTGTACTTGGCCGCGAGCGAGAGCCTGGCGGCCTCGGGGTCGGGGCTCCAGCTGAGCCCGTCGGCGGCGATGGAACCGGGGACCTGCTCCTCCTGCGCGTCCTCCACCTTGGTGACGACGACCCGCTCCAGCCGGCCCTCGGGCACGGTGACGCTCAGCCGTCCGTCCGCGGGGACCCCCTTGGCGTTGTCGTCGGGGGTGATCCGGATGGCCTCGTCCGGCGAACGCGGTTTGCCCGGCAGTTCGATCTCGACCGGGGACCGGCCGTCCTGGGTGCATCCGGTCAGGCCGCCGAGGAGGCCCGCCCATGCCGCCACGGCGGCCAAGCCCGCCCCTGCCCGCCTCGTCAGAAGTGTCACGATCTCTCCAACGACCGGGCCCCTCCGGGGGAAACGTGAGCGGGACGCACGTTCCGGGCGGAACAGTCCGGGCAGAACACTGGGAAGGACCAGACGGGGGCGGGCCCAGGCCGGGACGCCGGGGCCGCACTCCCCTCCCCCGCAGGTACCCAGGAGCCGTGGAGGCGGGCAGTGTCGAGCGCAGCCGAGCAGGAAGAGGCGGTGGAAGCCGTCGGGAACGCGGTGGACGCCGTGGACGCGGTGGATGCCGTTGATGCCGTTGATGCCGTGGACGCGGTGCGCGGCGCCCGCGCCGCGCCCGCGCCGCGGGTGGACGAACCACCGGGCGGGCGGCCGAACGGCCAGGTCAGAGGGCAGGTGTTACGGGCACCAGCCCGCCCGGGACCACCCGTGTGGCCCGGGTCCTCGCATCCCCTGGGGGCCCGGTTCCGCCAGGGCGCCGACGGAACCGACGGGACGGCGGGCACCAACTTCGCGCTGTGGGCCCAGGGCGCGGAGGCGGTGGAGGTGTGCCTGTTCGACGCGGGCGGGGCCGAGACCCGCTGCGCCCTGACGGAGCTCACGCACGAGATCTGGCACGGTTTCGTGCCGGGCGTGCGCCCCGGACAGAGGTACGGATTCCGGGTGCACGGGCGCTGGGACCCCTGGACGGGCGCCCGGCACAATCCGGCGAAGCTGCTCCTGGACCCGTACGCCCGCGCCGTGGACGGTGACTTCACCCTGCCGCCGGAGGTGTACGGGCACGTCCGGGACTGGCCGCAGCAGTACATCGCCGACACCGTGCGCGACGACCGGGACTCGGCGCCGTTCGTGCCCAAGGGGGTCGTGGTCCACGATGACGACGACTGGTCGGACGACGTCCGGCCGAAGACCCCCTGGGCCGATTCGGTGATCTACGAACTGCACGTGCGCGGCTTCACGATGCGCCATCCGGGGGTTCCCGAGGAGCTGCGCGGCACGTACGCGGGCCTCGCCCATCCGGCGGCCGTCGAGCACCTGGTGAAGCTGGGCGTGACGGCGGTCGAGCTGCTGCCGGTGCACCAGTTCGCGCACGAGGACCACCTGCTGCGCAGGGGGCTGCGCAACTACTGGGGCTACAACTCGGTCGGCTACTTCGCCCCGCACGCGGGGTACTCGTCGAGCGGTACGGCGGGCCAGCAGGTCGGGGAGTTCAAACGGATGGTGCGGGCCCTGCACGCGGCGGGGATCGAGGTCATCCTCGACGTGGTCTACAACCACACGGCGGAGGCGGGCGAGCTCGGTCCGACGCTGTCGCTGCGCGGCATCGACAACCGGGGCTACTACCGGCTCCAGTCGGACCAGCGCCGGTACGCCGACTACACGGGCTGCGGGAACACCCTGCACGCGGGGCGCCCGCACGTGCTGCGCCTGATCACGGACTCGCTGCGCTACTGGGTCACGGAGATGGGCGTGGACGGCTTCCGCTTCGACCTGGCGGCGGCGCTGGCCCGCTCGATGCACGACGTGGACATGCTGTCGCCGTTCCTCGCGGTGATCGCCCAGGATCCGGTGCTCCGGCGGGTCAAGCTGATCGCGGAGCCGTGGGACGTGGGCTCGGGCGGCTATCAGGTGGGGGCGTTCCCTCCGCTGTGGACGGAGTGGAACGACCGGTACCGGGATGCCGTACGGGATTTCTGGCGGGGCGCGCTGCCCGACGTACGGGACCTCGGCTACCGGCTGTCGGGGTCCAGCGACCTCTACGCGTGGGGCGGGCGGCGGCCGTACGCCTCGGTGAACTTCGTGACCGCGCACGACGGTTTCACCCTGCGGGACCTCGTGAGTTACGAGCGCAAGCACAACGAGGCGAACGGGGAGGCGGGCCGGGACGGGACCAACGACAACCGGTCGTGGAACTGCGGAGCGGAGGGCGACACGGACGATGCCCGGATCGCCGCGCTGCGCCGCCGGCAGCTGCGCAACCTCCTCACCACCCTGCTGCTGTCGACGGGGGTGCCGATGCTCGTCGCGGGGGACGAGTTCGGGCGCACCCAGGGCGGCAACAACAACGCGTACTGCCAGGACAACGAGACCGGGTGGGTGGACTGGTCGCTGCTGGAGGACCCGGCGTGGCGGGAGCTGTTCGCGCTGACGGCGCGGCTGATCTCGCTGCGCCACGCCCATCCGGTGCTGCGTCGGCGGGCGTTCTTCTCGGGACGGCCGCAGGGGGTGGACGGGCTGCGGGACCTGGCCTGGTTCACGCCGGCGGGTGCGGAGATGACGGAGCGGGACTGGTACGCGCCGGGCGCCGCGCTCGGGATGTACCTGTCGGGGCGGGACATCCCGGGCCGCGACGAGCGGGGCCGCCAGGTGACGGACGACAGCTTCCTGGCCCTGCTGCACACCGGGGACCGGCCGGTGCCGTGGGTGCTGCCGGGGGCGCCGTGGGCCGAGGGCTACGAACTCGTCCTGGACACCTCGCGCGAGGACCAGTCCGCCGCCCCGCTCACCCGCCACCGCGGCGGCGAGGCGGTGACGGTCCCGGCCCGGTCGGTGCTGCTGCTCAGGGTGACGGGGTGAGCCGGGCGGGCGTCAGCGGGATTCGACCTGGAGCAGCATCCGCTTGAGGAGGGCGGAGAGCGCGGCGCGCTCGGCCTCGTCGAGGGGTTCGACCATCTCGGCCTCGGCGACGCCGCGCCAGCGCATGGCGTCGGTCCAGCGCCGGTGGCCCTCCTCGGTGAGTTCCACGTCGACCCGGCGGCGGTCGCCGGCGGAGCGCAGCCGGCGGATCAGGCCGGACTTCTCCAACGTGTCGAGGCGGCCGGTCATCCCGGCCGGGGAGAGCAGCAGTTCGGCGGCGAGTTCGGCGGAGGGGGCCCGCCAGGGCGCTCCGCGGGATGCGAGCCGGTGCATGGTCTCGAACTCGAAGGCCTGGAGCCCGGTCTCGGAGAGCGCCCGTTCCTTGCTGTGGGACAGGTGCTTGGCGAGGAGCTGGATCCGGGTGATGACGGCCTCGGTGGGGACGTCGAAGGGCACCTTGCCGGTCCATCGGGCGATGTGCCGGTCGACGGAGTCCTCGGACGGCGTCTCCGGGGCCGTGCCCGCCTCTGTGCCCCTGCCCGAAGTACCCATGCCCGAATTATGGCCCGCCGCCGGCCCGTCACCGGCCCCTCACCGGTCCCACCCCGAAAGTTATTTCGTTGACGAATGATTCGTTGGCGAAATACCTTCCCGTATGACCCCGACGATCCGGCGACTGCTCGCCGGCCGCGCCTTCGCCGCCTTCGGGCTGCGGCTGCCGACCCCGGTCGCCGCGGCGGCGTACTTCCTCGGCATGGGCGGGGTCGGGCTGCTGAGCCCGCTGTGGGAGACCGAGATCCAGCGGCGCGTGCCGGCCGAAGCCCTGGGCCGGGTCGGATCCTTCGACACCCTCATCTCCTTCGCCGCCCGCTGGGCCTGGCGACGGCCGCCCCGCTCGCCGCCGCGACCGGGACCACGGCCCCGCTGCTGTGCGCGGCCGTAACTGACCGCCGCCGCGAATCTCTCCGTACTGCTGCTTCCGGACGTACGCGAACATCCGGAGCCGACACTCTCGTTCGCCCTGCGATGATGTGTTCGACATCGTCACTGAGGGGGTCCGTGCATGGGCAGAGTCGGAACCGCGCTGCGGGAGCTGCGCGGAGCGCAGAAGTCGGCGAAGGGGGTGTCGCTCTACTCGCGGTTCGTCAACCGGCCCGCCGGGCGCTACCTGGCCGCCGGGTCGTACGCGCTCGGGCTCACCCCGAACCAGGTGACGCTCGTCAGCGCCGCCTTCAGCTTCGCCGCCGCGGCCGCGGTCGCGCTGGCCGCGCCCTCCTGGGGGCTCGGGATCGCCGTCTGGGCCGCGCTCGCCGCCGGGTTCGCCTTCGACTCCGCCGACGGGCAACTCGCCCGGCTGCGCGGGGGCGGCAGCGCGGCGGGCGAGTGGCTCGACCACGTCGTGGACTGCGCCAAACTCACCGCGCTGCACTCCTGTGTGCTGATCGCCTTCTACCGCTTCCCCGACGCGTACGGGACCGGAGGGGCCGGATCGGGCGGCGACGGCTGGCTGCTCGTGCCGCTCGGCTTCCAGTTCGCCGCGATCGTGACCTTCTTCGGCGGACTGCTGACCGAGAAGCTCAAGCCCAGGCCGGCTCCGGGAAGTCCCGCCGCCGCGCCCTCGACCGTCCGTGCGGTGGCGCTGCTGCCCGTGGACTACGGGGTGTTCTGCCTGGTGTTCCTGCTGCTCGGCGGCGGAGGGCTGTTCCGATGGGCGTACGCGGGCCTCGGGGCGGTCGCCGGACTGTTCCTGCTGGCGTTCCTCGCCAAGTGGTACCGGGAGCTCAGCGCCGTTCCGCGGTGAACGGCTCCGCGAGGGGTTCGGCGAGCGCGTCCAGCGCCCGGCGCAGCTGCGTGCTGGAGGTGTGGACGGTGTACGGGAAGTACACGACGTCGACGCCGTGGGCGGCGAAGTCCTTCTCCAGCTTGTCGCCCTTGGGGGTGCCCCGCCAGTCGTCGCCCTTGAAGATGACGTCGAAGCGGACCTGCTTCCAGGTCTCCACCTTGTCCGGGACCGTCTCGACGAAGGCGGCGTCCACGTACTTCACACTGCGGACGATCTCCAGCCGCTCGACGAGCGGGATCATCGGGCGGCGCCCCTTGGCGAGTTCGGCCATCTCGTCGGAGACGACTCCGGCCACCAGGTAGTCGCACTGGCTCCGGGCGTGCCGAAGGATGTTGAGGTGCCCGATATGAAACAGATCGTAGGCACCCGGCGCATATCCGACTCGGTACGGCCTGCGCGCGGGCGCGCCAAGTTCGGACATGTCCCGCTCCGTCATCTCTTACCCCCCAGCAGCCACACCCCCCGGTGTAGCGGATTAGCAGACAATAGCGTGCACGTTCCGCACCGTGCGGGTGAACGAATAGGGTGACGTGCGCATCATCCAGGGGAGAAGGGGACGTTCAGTGTCGAGATCCGGTCACCGGCGCATGCTGCTGGTTTCCACCAATTACGCTCCCGAGCACGCGGGGATTGGGCCGTACGCCACCCAGATCGCGGAGCACTGGGCAGATCTCGGCCACGAGACCCACGTCCTCGCCGGTATGCCGCACTACCCGGCGTGGTCGCTGGAGCCGGAGTACCAGGGGGCGCTCCGGCGCACGGAGCAGCGCGCGGGGGTCACAGTGCACCGGCGTGCGCACACCGTGCCGCAGGAGCAGACCGCCGTGAAGCGGGCCCTTTTCGAAGGATCGATTCTGCTGCACGGCGCCGTGGCCCCGCCCAAGATGCCGAAGCCGGACGCGGTCCTCGCCCAGATGCCCAGCCTGGCCGGCGGGGTGCTGGCCGCCCGGCTCGCGGCGCGTTGGAAGGTCCCGTACGTCCCGGTCGTCCAGGACCTGATGGGCGCCGCCGCCGCGCAGAGCGGGATCAGCGGCGGCGACAAGGCGGCCGCGGTCGCCGGCCGCGCCGAGGCGTACGCGCTGAAGCGGGCCACCCTCGTCGGCGTCATCCACGAGACCTTCGTGGACCGGGTCGTCGGCATGGGCGTGGACCCCGGCAGGATCCGCCTCGTCCCCAACTGGTCCCACGTGGCGGTGCCCACCAAGCCGCGCGGCGAGACCCGCCGCCACCTGGGCTGGGCCCCCGACCAGACCGTCGTCCTGCACTCCGGGAACATGGGCCTCAAGCAGGGGCTGGAGGTCCTCGTGGGCGCCGCCCGGCTGGACCCGGGCGTGCGCTTCGTCCTCATGGGTGACGGCAGCCAGCGCTCGGCCCTCGCCGAGCTCGCCGCCGACGTCCCGAATCTGGACATCATCCCCCCTGCCGCTGACGGCGAGTTCCCCGATATCCTCGCGGCGGCGGACGTACTCGCTGTCACCCAGCACGCCGCCGTGCTGGACATGAGCGTTCCGTCGAAGCTCACCTCCTACTTCCAGGCGGGCCGGCCGGTCGTCGCCTCCGTGGCGGCGGAAGGCGGAACCGCCCAGGAGGTGGAGCGTTCGGGGGCAGGGGTGCTCGTACAGCCGGAGGACCCCGAGGCGCTGTTGAAGGCCGTACGGGCCCTGGCCGAGGACCCCGAAGGCGCGGACGCACTGGGAGCGGCCGGACCCCGCCACGTGGCGGCCCATCTGAGCCGTGAAGCGGGCCTGGCCCGCATCGACGCACTGATAGACGAAGCACTTGGGGGTCCCCGGCCGTGATCGAGACGAACCGCCCTGCAGCGGCACCGGCCGAGGACGAACCGGACCTCCTCCGGGATCAGTTCCGCCAGCTCCTGCGCTACCGCCGGCTCATCGGCGCGGGCATCGGGGTCGGCCTGCTGGGCGGCGTCTACCTCGGCATCTCCACGGCCGACACCTATGTCGCCACCGCCGACGTCGTCCTGCGCGCGCCCACCGACGACCCCTTCAACCCGAGTCTCGCCCCCGACAAGGCGATCAACATCGGCTCGGAGCGCCAGGTCGCGCTCAGCTCCTCCATAGCCAACGAGGCCGCGAAGAAGCTCGGCGTGTCCGCGTCCGGCTTCGCCGCCCTGCGCAGCGGCCTCCAGGTGACCAACCCGCCTCAGACGATGGTGCTCCGCTTCACGTACACCGCGTCCTCCCCCAAGGAGGCCGCCAAGCGCGCCAACGCGATGACCGAGGCGTACCTGCTCAAGCGGCAGGAAGCCCTCGACGCCACCCGCGACAAGATGGTCAAGGGATACAAGGAGCAGCGCGATCCGATCGCCAAGCAGCTCGACGAACTCTCCAAGGAGATCGCCCGGATGCCCGCCGGCGCCGGGCGCGACGCGGCCAGCTCCGCCAAGACCGACCTGCAGAGCGAGGTCGGCGGCTACAACACCAAGATCACCAAGCTCGAAGCCCTCGACATGACCCCGGGCCGGGTAACCAGCGCCGCGACCGCGCCCACCGCGACCGACGGGCCCGGCATCGTCATGTCGCTCGCGCTCGGCGCGGCCGTGGGCCTCGCACTCGGCCTGCTGGCCGCCTGGGTCCGGCTGGTCTTCGACCCGGCGCCGCGCTCCGAGGGCGATGTGGCGCGGTCCCTGCGCGCGCCCGTACTAGGCTACCTGCCCCGGGACAGGACGGGCGGCGGACCGCTGCTCGCCGCCGGCGAGGCCGATCCCCGGGTCGCCGAGGAGTACCGCTCGGTGGCCTTCCGGCTCGCCTACGACTCCCGCTTCGCCGACCGGCGCCGGCTGCTCGTCGTCGCCCCGCGCGGCAGCAGCGAGACCGCCGCCGCGGTCGCCGTGAACCTCGCCGCCTCCTTCGCGGAGACCGGCAAGGACGTCCTGCTCATCGAGGCCGACCTGCGCACGCCGGTACTGGCCAGCCAGCTGCCGACGGACGCCGGCGGCCGGCCCCGGTGGAGCCGGACCCCGGGCAGCCCGACCGCCGGCGGACGCCACGCCGACTCCGAGTGGCCCGACGGACGCCAGCTCGTCGTCGACGCCGGGGAGTCCGGCTCGTTCGACCTGATTCCGGGCGAACGGGCGCGCAACGTCCCGCGCGCGCTGACCTCCGCCCGCGCCACCCAGCTGATCTCCGAGGCCGACTCCCCCAACTCCACCGTGGTCGTGCTCGCGCCGCCCGTGCTCTCGTACGCCGACGCCCTCGCCCTCGTCGACCGCGTCGACGGCGTCCTGGTCGTCTGCAACCCGCGCGCCGTCCACCGCACGGACCTGTCCCGGATCCGCGAGCTGATCAGCGGCGCCGGCGGCACGGTGCTCGGTGCGGTGCTGCACGCGCCGCTGCCCGGCGAGAAGCGCGGCCGGGCCAAGGACAAGATCGTCCCGGCCTCCACGGGGCCGGCCGCCGGATCCGGAACGTCCGGGAAGGCCGCTCCGCAGCCCCAGCCGATTCCGTACGAAGTGGCCGAACCCGAACAGCACATCCCCGGTGACGGCACGGACACCGTCGCGCTGCGCACCGTCCGCATGGGCCGCAGATGAGCCGACGCGGCCGCGCGGCGGTCGCGTCGGTCCTGGACCAGGCCGCCTCCAGCGCCACGAACATCCTGGTGCTGGTGCTGGCCGCCCGGCTGTCCACCGAGTCCGGCTTCGCCGACTTCTCGATGGTGTACGTGACCTTCACCGTGCTCCTCGGACTGAACATGGCCTACGTGGGCCAGAGCGTCGTCCTGGAGAAGGGCGAACTGGGCGCGGTGTGCCGGTCGGCCGTGGGCTTCACAGGAGCCGCCTCGGCGGCGGTCGGGGCGGTGCTGGCGGCCGTGGGCCTGGCCCTGTCCGGCGCCACGGGGCGGGCGTTCCTCGCGCTGGGCCTCGTACTGCCGCTGGTGCTCCTCCAGGACGGGCTGCGGTACTGCTTCTCGGCGCTGCGCGCCCCCGAGCGGGCTCTGGCCGCCGACGCGCTGCGGCTGGTGTGCGTGGTCGCGGCGCTGGCCCTTCAGCCGTCGGGGGCTTCCGCGGGGCGGCTGGTGCTGGTGTGGGGGGTCTCCGCGCTGCCGGCGCTGGGCCTCGGGCTGTGGCTGCTGCGACCGTACATGCGCGGGGCGCGGGCCGATCTGCGGCCGTACGTGCGGCGCGGGCACCTGGGGCAGCGGTTCGTGGTCGAGTTCGCGGTGGGCAACGGCTCCAGCCAGCTCGCCGTGCTGGGCCTCGGCGTCTTCGCGACGCCGCTGGCCGTCGGTGCGCTGCGGGGTGCGACGACCCTCTTCGGGCCGCTGAACGTGCTGTTCAACTCGGCGAACTCCTTCGGGCCGCCGGTGCTGTCGCGGCTCGGCGGCAAGCGGGCCACGGTCCGGGCGACGGCGCTGCTGGGGGTGGTGCTGGCCGTGCTCGGCGCCGGGTGGGGGGCGGTGCTGTACGCGCTTCCCGACCGGGTGGGCCGTCAGCTGCTGGGCGACACCTGGGCCTCGGCGTCCGGGCTGCTGCCGGCGACGGGGGCCCAGTACGCGGTGATGGGGCTGGGCACCTGCGCGCTGCTCACCCTGCGGGTGCTGGCCCCGAAGGCCACGCTGTCGTTGCAGGTCGTCTTCTCGCTGCTGTCGGTGGTGTTCCTGCTGGCCGGCTACGCGGCGTTCGGGGTGGCGGGCGCCGCCTGGGGCCTGGCGGCCGGCTCCGCGGCCAAGGCCGGCGCGGGCTGGCTCCGCGTCTCCCGCCTCCGGGCCCCCGCGCCCCACCCGGTCCCGGCCTGATCCGCTGCCGCGTTCGGGTGCGGCTCACAACACGGCGCTCCGCGCCCGCGCCTCAATCGCCGGCGGGGCTGAACTTGCCCTGCGGGGTTCGAGCGCAGCCAGACCGAGCCCCGCCGGCGTTTGAGGCGCGGGGCGCGGGGCTGAACTTGCCCCGGCAGCGGCGGCGAGCCCGGTCAGCGCAGGGTGGTGGACTTGTCCGTGCGGTAGGTCGCGACCAGCGCCAGGCACAGGGCCGCGATCGCGACGCGCCCCGACGCCTGGAGGAGCGGACCGCGCAGCAGGATGAAGGAGTAGCCCGCGACCAGCGGGACCACCACCGAGATCAGACTCCCCGGCGGCGCCCGCCGCGTGGCGCGCTTCGCGTAGCGCCGGTCCACGCGGGCCGAGGCGTACCCCATGGCCAGCAACCCGCCGCCCATGCCCAGCGGGCCGAAGTCGATCCACAGCTCCGCCCAGATCGGGGAGGAGAGGTTGGTGTTGACCGTGCCCATCCACTGACCGACCATCACGCCCGTGTCCCGCGGCTTGCCCGGCCACACCGACCGCGGCACGGCGAAGAAGACCGACCCGGCCAGCTGACGGCCGTAGAAGTGCCCGGGACCGGAGTTCGAGAAGGTGATGGTGTTCGCGAACATGCCGATCTGGTCGTAGTCCTTGAGCGCCATCGGCTCCAGGAAGGACGTGGTCTCGACCGGCCGGTAGTTCTTCTCGTCGTACCGGAAGCGGTCCGCGAACGGGAAGACGAGCAGGGCGATGACCACGGCCATCGACAGCGCCACCCGGTACATCGCCGCGCTGACCGGGAAGACCGTGAAGAGCATCGCGAACATGACCGTCAGGAACCAGTAGCGCGGGTTCGAGATCGGGTTGTTGACCACCAGGTTCAGCACGGCGAGCGCCGACCAGGTGACGATGATCGAGACCTTGCGGCGGGCGAACTTCGAGGTGATCAGCCAGCGCGTGTAGAGCAGCAGCGACAGCAGCGCCGGCACCGTGCCAAAGCCGCGCAGCAGGGCCTGCCCGGCCTGGCCGTCGCCGTTGGAGACACCCGCCTCCTGGATCCCCGCGATGATCTCCTGGCGGCTGGAGAAGAAGACCGCCGGACCGCCGAGCTTCATCACGAAGACCGCGCTGCACGCGAAGGACAGGACCGTGAGCAGCTGGAGCCGCCGCCGGTGGGCCATGACGGGGCGCGACTGCTTCTGGGAGCCGCCCGCGCGGCCGGCCGGCCGGTGGCGGGCGAGCAGCACGCCCACGTCGAAGGCGGTGCAGCCGAGCAGCACCAGGCCGATGGCGACGGTGAGGTCGGAACGGGGCCCGACGACGGGAGTCGGGACCTGGCCGAGGACGGCCTGCGCGAGGGGGGCCACGCCCATGGCCATGTAGACGAAGAGCCAGAAGGAGCCCTGGAGCAGCTTGCGGCGGCTGGTCAGCACCATCGCGGAGAGGCGGGCGCCCGCGTACATGGTGAGCAGCAGCTGGAGCCAGAACGCCGCGTCGCGCTGGCCCGCGCCGGACTGGACGGCGACGAAGAGCGGCAGGAAGACGGTGAAGCCGAGGGCGAGCGGGACGGACAGCGCGCGGGAGAGCAGGGTGCGCGGGGTGGTGACCCGGCCCCACAGGGTCTCGTCCTCCAGGGGGTGCGGCGCGGGCGCTACGGAGGGCTTGCGTATGTCCGTTGCCACTGCCGCCCCCACCCCATGTGCCTGGTCCGGGCGCAGTCTAGTCTGAGCGGGCGGCGCCCGGGGAGGCGCCGGGGGTCCCCCCGACGATGTCAGGGGGAGGGTGGATGATCGGGGCTTCCGTTGCGTGACCTTCCTGCCTTCACTCTGGCCGGATACGACAAGGGGCGCGGGCTGCTGACGCAGGCGCTCTGGTTCGCCGTGATGAACACGCTGTTCATGAGCTGGTTCTGTCCCGCGCGGCTGCGGGTCGCGCTGCTGCGCGCCTTCGGCGCGAAGATCGGCGAGGGCGTGCTGATCCGGCACAGGGTGCGGGTGCTGTGGCCGTGGAAGCTGACCGTCGGGGACCACACGTGGATCGGCGAGGGCGCCTGGCTGCTGAACCTGGAGCCGGTGACGATCGGTTCGCACGTGTGCCTCTCGCAGGAGGCGATGCTGTGCACCGGCTCGCACGACCACCGGGCCGCCGACTTCCGCTACCGCAACGCCCCGATCACGGTCGAGGACGGCGCGTGGGTGGCCGTGCGGGCGACCGTGCTGGCCGGCGTGACGGTGGGCCGCTGCGCGGTCGCGGGCGCGGGTGCCGTCGTACACAAGGACCTGCCGGAGCTGACCCTGCAGACCCAGGACGGGCGGCGCCGCCCGGTGGAGGAGCCGAAGTGAAAGTCCTGCACGCCGTCACGCTGCACTCCCCCTCGCACGCCTTCGGCGGGCCGGTCCGGGTCGCACTGAACCTGGCGAAGGGGCTGCGGGCCCGGGGCCACGAGGCGCGGCTGCTCGCACTGGGCGAGGGCTTCGAGGAGTGGCCCACCTCCGTGGAGGGCGTCCCGGCGAAGCTGTTCCCGGCCCGCAGGCTGCTCCCCCTCGGCTTCAGCGGGATGACCTCGCCGGCGCTGCTGGCGTCGGCCGGCCGCCTGGTCCGGGAGGCCGATGTCGTCCACGTCCACCTGGCCCGGGACCTGGTGACCCTGCCGGTGGCCCTGGCGGCGCTGCGGGCCGGCAGACCCCTCGTCCTGCAGACCCACGGGATGGTGGACCCGAGCGAGAAGCTCCTGGCCAAGGTGCTGGATGCGGTGGCGGTACGCCGGCTGCTGCGCGGCGCGGACACGGTGCTCCACCTGACCCCGCACGAACGGGAGGGCCTGGAAGCGGTGGTGGGGGCGCCGCCCCTGGCGAACGCGGTCCGCCTGGTCAACGGCACCCCGGCGCAGGAGGAACGTCCCGCCCTGTCCGGCCCGCCGCGCGTCCTGTACTCGGCGCGCCTGCAGGCCCGTAAGCGGCCGGTGGACTTCGTGGACGCGGCCCCGGCGGTCCTCGCGGCGCACCCGGACGCGCACTTCGTGGTCGCGGGCCCGGACGAGGGTGAGCTGGCGGCCGTCCGCGCCCGCGTCACGGCGCTGGGCCTCTCGTCCCGCTTCACCGTTCCGGGAGCCCTGTCCAGCGAGGAGGTCCTGGCGGAGCTGCGCCGGGCCCACGTCTACGTACTGCCCTCCGTGGACGAGCCGTTCCCGATGTCGGTCCTGGAAGCCCTCGCGGTGGGCGTCCCGCCGGTGGTGACCCACTCCAACGGCCTGGCCCGCGACATCGCCGCGGCGGGCGCGGGACACGCGGTGGACCCGGGCCCGGCGAGCGTCTCGGCGGCGGTCCTGTCCCTGCTGGACCCGGCGGCGAACGCGGCGGCCTCGCGGGCGGCGCGCGAACTGGCCGCGGAGTCCTTCTCGATGGACGCGGTCCTGGACACCCTGCTCCCGGTGTACGAGGCGGCCCGCCGCAACTAGGTCCTGTCCCGGACCGACAGGACCCGGCCCCCTCTAGTGCTGTGGCCGGAAAGGTTTGCCGGGGCGCGGCTCCCCCAGCTACCTCCCCCAGACTCCGTCCGGGGGGACCCCCAGGGAGGTGCCCCCAGGTGCGGTGCATCGCAAGGCGGAGGGCCGCGGCTCGTACTGGACGTACTTGCGCGGTCCGACAACGCGGCGAGGTGCCGTGCCGGGTGTCGCGACCCGGTGAACCTTGCCGGTCACAGCACTAGACGCCGTCCCGGCGGCGTTCCTCCACCACCGGGATGGCGCCCGCGGCGCGACGGCGTTTGAGGACGCTGGAGTACACGGCGAGGCCGATGGCCCCCGCCGCCATCATGATGAGGCCGACCAGGTCGAGGTCGACGCTGCGCATCTCCCAGTCGGTGGCGAAGGTGAGGATGGCCCCCACCACGATCAGGCCGATGCAGCCGCCCAGGCCACTCATAGGACTCGCCTCCGCATGCCGGTGTCGTGGTCGCGTACTGGCACGCGGCTACCCCGCCCCGGCACACGAAAACGCCCCCGGGGACCGGCGGTCCGGACCCGGGGGCGTTCTCGTACGGCAGTGGCCGCCCTTACGCGGGCAGCCAGGCGTAGCAGCCCGAGGAGTTGAACTCCGCCGTGCCGGACGGGATCGTCGCCGTGATCTTGTCGCCCGCCTTGGGCGGGGTCTCGGGGCCGGAGGCCAGGACCGAGCCGTCCTTGGCCTTGGCCTCCCACGTGCAGGTGGTGGCCTGGGTCAGTGCCCGGTACGTGCCCGCCGCGGGCGACTGGCGGGGGCCCTCGGGGAAGCCCTTCTCGGCCGCCGCGAGGATCGGCTTCTGCTCCGGGCACAGGAGGGTGATCGCATCCTTGGCGCCCGGGATCTCCCCCGTGATGACCGCGCCGGTCGCCGCGTCCTTGTCACGCTTCGCGGTGCGCTCCACGCGCTGGCAGGCGTCCTGGCCGCTCTGCAGGACGGCCGCCGGATCCATCTTCTCCGGGACGCGCCCGCTCAGGTACTTCTTCTCCTGCGCCGTGAAGCTGCCCGTCTTCGGGGTGAGCTTCGCGTCGGGCAGGACGGGGCCGGCCGGCTTCGCGTCGGGCGCGGGCGCCGAGGGCGCCGCGCTGTCCGCGGGGTCGGGGGCCGCCGACGAGGCCGGGGGCTTCGCCTCCGCGCCGGAGTCGGCCTTGCCCCCGCCCGAACTGCAGGCGGTCAGCGTCAGGGCGGCGGTCAGCAGAACAGCAGCCGCTGCGGAGCGTCGGTACATCGGATGGCTCCCGTACTTACTGGGTGGGACAGGAGTGCGGGGCCCGGCCGCGTAGACCGGGCCCCGCACTCCGTCAGGCGGTTACTTCGGTTCTCGTCGCTACTTCGCGCCGAAGGTGAGAACCAGCTGCGGGATGCCGTCCGCGGCCGTGGACTCCGAGGACCAGATCCACAGCGGGTCGGTGCCCGTGCTCGTCAGGCCCAGGCTGTAGCTGGTGCCCAGCACCGCGGAGACCGCGGCGGTGTCCAGCTCGACGTTGTGGACCGCCGAGCCGTCCGGCACGCCCGTGATGGTGCCGAGCGGGGTGGTGCCGAGGGTGGGCTTGGTGTTGAAGGTCGTGCCCGCGCCGCTCCAGGTGCCGGTGACCGGGACCACGGACACGGTGTCGGCGGTGCCGGCGCCCGTCTGCGTGGTGGTCTTGACCTGGAGGGAGGCGGACTTGAGGACCTGGCCGGCCGGCGCGGCCGGGAGGGCGAAGCGCAGGTACGTCTCGTACGCCGAGGTGCCGCGCACCGCGAGCGAGGTGGACGTGCCGTACGCCGTGCTCGGGGCGCCCTGGTTGATGTAGGTGTCCTCGGTCGCGTTGACCTTGGAGACCGTGTCGGTGGCCGCCTTGGCCAGGGTGAAGTGGTTCTTGACCTGGGTCTCGGTGAGCGCCGACGGGTAGACGGCCGTCTCGTCGATCTGACCGGCGAAGAAGTTGCTCGTCGGACGGGACGGCCAACCGTTCAGGTTGTCGCCACCGACGTGCCAGTAGCCCGCGTAGGTCTGCGTGCTGGTGCGGTTCGTCGAGTCCTTCTTCTGGCCGTCGACGTACAGGGTGATGCCGCCGGGGCCCTGGGTGGCGACCACGTGGTGCCACTTGTTGTCGTTGTACGTGTCGAACAGCCCGGTGGAGACGGTGCGGGCCGAGCCGTCGGAGACGCCGAAGAACAGGCGACCGGTGTTGGTCATGTAGATCTGCCGGTCGTACGAGCCGCTGCTGCGGTCGGTGTTGCTGCCGAAGCCGATCAGCTTGCCGCCGCGGGTGCTGCTCGTCTTGAACCAGGTCTCCAGGGTGAACGCGGCACCGACCGTCTGGCGGTGGTCGCTGTAGACCTGCTGGCTGGTGCCGTTGAAGCCCATCGCCGTGCTGGTGCCGGAGACCGCGCCGGGGGTCTGGCGCAGGGCCGGGGCGTTCAACTGGACGCCGCTGGTGTTGCCGCTGACCGAGGAGTCGGCGACGTACGGGCTGACGGTGTCGTCGTAGCGCCAGTACAGGTTGGCGCCGTCCGCGCGGACCTGGTTCGGGTACGCCTGGGCCGAGGCCGGGACCGTCACCGACACGCTGGCCGACAGGGAGCTGGTGTTGCCCGCCGCGTCGGTCGCGGTCAGGCGGTAGCTGTACGACTGGCCGGCCTTGACCGTGGTGTCGACCCAGGAGGCCTGGGGCCGCTCGAACTCCAGGGAGTCCGCGTTCACCGTGGCGGCGGGCGTGGCCGAGCCGTTGCGGTAGATGCGGTAGGTCAGCTTGCTGTCGTCCGCGTCGTAGCTGGTGCGCCAGCGGACCTGCGCCTCGCCGGGCTTGACGCTCGCGGCGCTGACCACCGGGGTGGTCGGGGCGCCGACGTCGCCGGTGGAGGCGAAGCGGGTCAGGGCCTGCTGCGGCTTGCCGTTGATGAGGGTGAACTCACCGCCGACCCACATGTACTTGACGTCGTTCTTCTCCGCGACGGACATGACGCGCGGGCCGATGCCCTCGCCGAGGCCGTCGTTGGCGGTGGGGAACCAGCCGAGCTTGCGCGGGCCGCGCACGAAGCCGTTGACGGGCGCGGGGGCGGCGCCGGTGTGGTCGGTCGGCTGGGCCAGCAGGAAGTGGCGCTTGCCGTCGGGGTACTCCAGCTCGGTGGAGCAGTCGTGCGCGTGCGAGGAGCTGTAGAGCACCCCGTCGTACGGCAGCACGTACTGGGTGGCGCCGAGGCAGCGGTCGCGCCACTTCTCGTTGAAGTCGGTGCTCAGACCGATGCGGCCGTCGAAGACGCCGCCGCCGGAGCCCTCGCTGCCGGTGTAGTAGCCCGTCGCGTCGGCCGAGATGTCCTTGACCACGGAGTTGGACGGGATGCTGGTGTACGTCTTGGTGACGGCACCGGTGGTGGCGTTCACCACGGCCAGCGCGTGCGTGTTGGCGCCGTTGACCGAGAAGAAGTCGCCGCCGAGCAGGACGTTCTTGCCGTCGTTGCTGATCTCGATGGCGCGGCCGGGCTCGTCGGCGTTGGCGACGAAGGGCTTGAGGGCGCCGGAGGAGGCGTCGACCGCGGCGAAGCGCTCGCGGGTCTGGCCCTCGACGGCGGCGAAGTCGCCGCCCACGTACACGGTGTCGTCGGTGACGGCGAGCGCGCGCACGGTGGCGGGGACGCTCGGGTGGAACGCGGCCTTGGGGGTGCACGTCTCGATGTCGACCGCGGCGAGGCTGGAGACCGGAGTGCCGTTGACGGCGCCGAAGTAGCCGCCCGCGTAGAGGGTCTTCTTGTCCTTCGAGACGGCCAGCGTGCGGACCGTGGCGGTGCCGTCGCCGACGGTGAAGGCGAGCTTGCACGAGGTCGGGTTGCCGGTCGCGGCGTCGAGCGCGACGAAGTTCACGGCTTCCTGCTCGGTGCCGGCGGCGCCGTCGGGCGGGCGGACGGCCGAGAAGGTGCCACCGGCGAAGACGGTGCCGTTCGCCTGGGCCATCGCCCACACGATGCCGTTGGGCTGCCACGTCGGCAGGTTGTCGGCGGTGAATGCCACCGGCGCCGTGATGGCGGAGGCCTGCGGCATCAGCACGAGGCCTATACCGGTGCCGGCACCGGCCAGTGACAGGACGAGGGCAGCAGTCAGCCCTCTGGATCTACGCATGAGCCCCCCAGGGCAATCGCCCGGTTTGATGGCTGGAACTATCCGAACAGCCATATGTACTGGCGCAGACTAGGGCTCACGTGAGGGCCCGGTCACCTCACTTGACCCATTGCATACCAACTTGGAATCAACAGGGTTCAGCATGGAGGGTGCACTACGGACATACAGCAGGTTTGACCCGGTCGCACCCGCAGGGACCTGCGGAGTATGACCGGGACACGGCAAATCGTAGGGGAAATATAAGGCCTCAGCGGTCGATGCGTACCGTCACGCCCGCCAGTTGGTCCTCGACCTGGCGGATGTCGGCGTCGACCATGATCCTGGCCAGTTCGTCCACCAGGACCGTCGGCTTCCAGCCGAGCCGGTCATGGGCCTTGGAGGCGTCGCCGATGAGTGCGTCGACCTCGCTGGGGCGCTCGTACTTGGGGTCGTAGCGCACGTGCTCGTTCCAGTCGAGACCGGCGTGCCCGAACGAGGCCTCGACGAACTCGCGGACGGTCGCGGCCACACCGGTGGCGACCACGTAGTCGGTGGCCTCCTCCTGCTGGAGCATCCGCCACATCGCGTCCACGTACTCCGGGGCGTAGCCCCAGTCGCGGACGGCGTCGAGGTTGCCGAGGTAGAGCTTCTCCTGGAGACCGGCCTTGATGCGGGCGACCGCACGGGTGATCTTGCGGGTCACGAAGGTCTCGCCGCGGCGCGGGGACTCGTGGTTGAAGAGGATCCCGTTGACGGCGAACATGCCGTAGGCCTCGCGGTAGTTCACCGTGGTCCAGTAGGCGAAGACCTTGGCGGCGCCGTAGGGGCTGCGCGGGTGGAAGGGGGTGCCCTCGTTCTGCGGCGGCGGGGTGGCGCCGAACATCTCGGAGGACGAGGCCTGGTAGATGCGGGTATCGATACCGCTGGCCCGGATCGCCTCCAGCAGGCGCAGCGCGCCGAGGCCGGTCACGTCGCCCGTGTAGAGGGGCGCGTCGAAGGAGACGCGGACGTGGGACTGCGCGCCGAGGTTGTAGACCTCGTCGGGGCGTATGTCGCGGAGCAGGTTCACCAGGGCGACGCCGTCGGAGAGGTCGGCGTGGTGCAGGACGAAGGACCGGTTGGCGGTCTGCGGGTCCTGGTAGATGTGGTCGATCCGCTCCGTGTTGAAGCTGGAGGACCGCCGCACCAGACCGTGCACCGTGTAGCCCTTGGAGAGCAGGAGCTCGGCGAGGTACGAGCCGTCCTGCCCGGTGACGCCGGTGATCAGTGCGGTCTTGCCCATGGGGTCCCCCTGGTGATGGTTGCTGTTCGTTGTCTTGAGCGGGCTGCACCCCCGGCAGCGCCCGGCCCGCCGGGGCGCGTGCCCGGGGACTGGATGCGTACCGTACACGCCCGGTCCGGCCGTCTTTGCGGCGGATTCCGCGGTGCGCCGGACTGCTGCCACCTCCGCGGGAGCGGACTGGCATCATCGGCTGTATGACAAGTTCGCTGCCGCTGCTGCCCCCGAACGCCCGCGTCTTCGTCGCGGGCCACCGCGGCCTCGTGGGGTCGGCGGTCGCCCGCCGGCTCACCGCCGACGGCCACGAGGTGCTCACCCGGGGCCGCGCCGACCTCGATCTGCGTGACGCCGCCGCGACCGGGGCGTACCTCAGGGACGTCCGCCCGGACGCCGTCGTGCTGGCCGCCGCCAAGGTCGGCGGGATCATGGCCAACAGCACGTACCCGGTGCAGTTCCTGGAGGACAACCTCAAGATCCAGCTCAGCGTCATCGCCGGCGCGCACACCGCCGGTGTGGGTCGGCTGCTGTTCCTCGGCTCGTCCTGCATCTACCCGAAGCTGGCCCCGCAGCCGATCAGCGAGGACGCCCTGCTGACCGGCCCGCTGGAGCCGACCAACGAGGCCTACGCGCTCGCGAAGATCGCCGGCATCGTCCAGGTCCAGTCGTACCGCAAGCAGTACGGGGCCTCGTACATCTCGGCGATGCCGACGAACCTGTACGGCCCGGGCGACAACTTCGACCTGGAGTCCTCGCACGTCCTGCCCGCCCTCATCCGGCGCTTCCACGAGGCCGCCGCCGAGGGCCGCGAGGAGGTCACCCTGTGGGGCAGCGGCACCCCGCGCCGGGAGTTCCTGCACGTGGACGACCTCGCCGCCGCCTGCGTGGTGCTGCTCAGCGGCTACGACGGCGACGAGCCCGTCAACATCGGCTGCGGCGAGGACCTGACGATCAGGGAGCTGGCCGAGACCGTCGCCGAGGTGACGGGCTTCCGGGGCAGGCTCGCCTGGGACACGTCCAAGCCGGACGGGACCCCGCGCAAGCTGCTCGACGTCGGCCGGCTGACCGCCCTCGGCTGGAAGCCCGGCATCCCGCTGCGGGACGGCATCGCCGCCACCTACCGGTGGTGGCGCGAGCAGAACGGCTGATCCCAAACCCGGAGCCTCTCAGTACGCTCCGCGACCGTCGACGACGGCGCGGAGCGTGCGGCCCATCACGTCGACGTCACTGGTGAAGGACCAGTTGTCGACGTACTGCAGATCGAGCTGGATCGTTTCGTCCCAGGACAGGTCGGACCGCCCGCTGATCTGCCACAGCCCCGTCATGCCCGGCCGCACGGTGAGCCGGCGCAGTTCGACCTCGTCGTACTTCGCCACCTCCTCCGGCAGCGGCGGGCGCGGGCCGACCAGCGACATGTGGCCGGTCAGGACGTTGATCAGCTGCGGCAGTTCGTCCATCGAGGTACGGCGCAGCAGCCGGCCCACCCGGGTCACCCGGGGGTCGCGGCGCATCTTGAACATCAGGCCGTCGTGCTCGTTGGCCCCGGCCAGCTCGGCCTTGCGGGAGTCGGCGTCCACCACCATGGTGCGGAACTTCCACATGACGAACGGGATCCCGTCGCGGCCGATGCGCCGCTGCCGGTAGAAGGCCGGGCCGCGCGAGCCGAGCCGTATCGCCAGGACGATCCCGAGGAAGACCGGGGAGAGCAGCAGCAGCCCGGCCGCGGCGCCCGCCCGGTCCAGGGCCGACTTGAGCAGGGTCTGCACGCCCCGGCCGACCGGCGGCAAGACCCGCAGCACGGCGAGTCCGCCCGCGGACAGGGTCTCCAGCCGCTTGACGGAGACCTCCACCAGTCCGGGGAAGACGGCCAGTTCCAGCCCGGCGTCGTGCAGGGCCCAGGCCACGCGGCGCAGCCGCTCCCCGGCGATGCGCGCGCCGGGGGCCACCAGGACCAGGTCGGCGTGCTGGCTGCGGACGGCGCCGAGCACGGCCGCGGAGTCTCCGTTGGGTGCCGTGGGCATCGCCGCGTCGAGCCGGGCCGCCACGGGCACCCCGCTGGCGAGGGTCCCGCCGCCGACCGGGACCACGCCGACGACCACGTACGGATGGTCGGTGCGCGCGGCGAGGTGGGCGATGACGTCCTCGGCCGCGTCGGGCTCCCCTATCACCAGGACGCGGCTGACGGCGTGGGCCTCGCGGCGGGCGGCCGTGAGGTGGCGGTAGGTCAGCTTGTGGCAGGCTACGGTGATCAGCAGGGCGGGCAGCAGGGCCCCGAGGGCGGAGAGCCGGGGGGTGTCCTCCTCGGTCACCACGCGGGCCACCGCGAGCACACCGATCAGAATCAGCCAGTCGTGTACGACGGGCAGCACTCCGCGGGATTCTCCGAGCGCCCGGGCCGCGTACCGCCGGCGCAGCAGCTGCACCCCGGTCCATGCCAGCGCGGCGCCGAGGGCGCAGTAGAGGGGCCGGACCTGCTGGGCGGCCGCGAAGACGAGCCCTACGGGAACGGCGGCGCCGAAGAAGTCGGCGGTGACGGCGGCGGGCAGGTACCAACGGGCCTTGTCGCCGAGGCGCCGTGCGGGCAGGAAGGACGCCTGGGCCGTTCCGGCCACTCTTTGCGCAGGAAAATGGACATGCCTCATGGGCCCCCCTGGCACGTGGTCTATGACAGCGGCGACTGTCCACGGCTTCCCCTGGCAGTGAACATCTGTCGCACCGGGAAACAGTACGACAAACACCCGTTCGCCAGATGCCGTTCGGGACATCATGACCTCTTGTTGCTCAAGTGTTAGCAACCGGTATCAGGCGTTCCGAATGCCGGACGTCTCTTTCGCACGCAAAGGTGAATGGTTCGCATACCGGATACGTCTGATCGGACAACGAACCGTTTCCGGCCAACCTTTTGACACGCTCCTGACATCATGGCCCGCAGGTGGCACTCTTCGACCGTTCATCGCACCAGCCCTGATCTGCCCGGAGGCCCACCCAGCCGTCCGGAACCCCCCTTGCAGAAGGAGTCTGCGTTGAGAGCCACCCCCCAGAGGCGTGCCACCGCGGCCGGCGCGCTCGTTGCCGCGGCAGCCCTGCTCGCCGTAGGCATACAGACCGGTACCGCGACCGCCGACGCCACCGCGTCGCAGGCCCGCCAGGCCGTCCAGTCCAACCCGGGCGCGGCCAACCGCGTACTCAGCGCTTCGGAGCGTGCGACGCTCCTCGCCGAGGCCAACTCGACCACCGTGCAGGCGGCCAAGGCGCTCGGCCTCGGCGGTGGCGAGAAGCTCGTCGTCCGCGACGTGGTCAAGGACGCCGACGGCACCACGCACACCACGTACGAACGCACCTACAACGGCCTCCCGGTGCTCGGCGGTGACCTCACCGTCCACGCCAAGGACGGCGTCACCAAGAGCGTGACCAAGGCGACCCACCACGAGATCAAGGTCGCGGACACCGACGCCACGGTCGCCCCGTCGGCCGCCGAGGGCCAGGCGGTCGCCGCCGCCAACGCCGCGGGCTCCAAGGAGGCCAAGGCCTCCAAGGGCGCCCGCAAGGTGATCTGGGCGGCCGAGGGCGCTCCGGTCCTCGCCTTCGAGACCGTCGTCGGCGGCCTCCAGGACGACGGCACCCCGAGCGAGCTGCACGTGGTGACCAACGCCAAGACCGGTGCGAAGATCACCGAGTGGCAGGCCATCGAGACGGGCACCGGCAACACGCAGTACAGCGGCCAGGTGACCCTCGGCTCGTCCCAGTCGGGAAGCAACTACACGCTGACCGACGCCGGGCGCGGCAGCCACAAGACGTACAACCTCAACCACGGCTCCTCCGGCACCGGCACGCTCTTCACCGGCACGGACGACATCTGGGGCAACGGCCTGGCCTCCAACCTGGAGACCGCCGGCGCGGACGCCCACTACGGCGCCCAGGTCACGTGGGACTACTACAAGAACGTGCACGGCCGCAACGGCCTGCGCAACGACGGCGTGGCCCCGTACAGCCGGGTCCACTACGGCAACGCGTACGTCAACGCGTTCTGGGACGACTCCTGCTTCTGCATGACCTACGGCGACGGTGAGGGCAACAACAAGCCGCTCACCTCGATCGACGTGGCCGCGCACGAGATGACCCACGGTCTGACCTCGGTCACCGGCAACATGACCTACAGCGGTGAGCCCGGCGGTCTGAACGAGGCCACCTCCGACATCATGGCGGCGGCGGTCGAGTTCTACGCCAACAACCCGCAGGACGTCGGCGACTACCTCGTCGGCGAGAAGATCGACATCAACGGCGACGGAACCCCGCTGCGCTACATGGACAAGCCGAGCAAGGACGGCGGCTCCAAGGACTCGTGGTACTCGGGCATCGGCTCCATCGACGTCCACTACTCGTCGGGTCCGGCCAACCACTGGTACTACCTGGCCTCCGAGGGCTCGGGCGCCAAGGTCATCAACGGGGTGAGCTACAACTCGCCGACCTCCGACGGCCTCCCGGTCACCGCGATCGGCCGCGACGCCGCCTCGAAGATCTGGTTCCGCGCGCTGACCACCGGTCTGTTCAAGTCGAACACCAACTACGCGGCCGCCCGTACGGCCACCCTGCAGGCCGCGGCCGACCTGTACGGTGCCGGCTCGGCCACGTACAACAACGTCGCCCACGCCTGGGCCGGCATCGGCGTCGGCGCCCGCCCCCAGGTCGGCGTCTCGGTCACCAACCCGGGCAACCAGACCACCGTCACGGGCAGCGCGGTCAGCCTGCAGATCCAGGCCACCAGCAGCAACGCCGGTGCGCTGAGCTACTCGGCGACCGGTCTGCCGGCCGGCCTGTCGATCAACTCCTCCACCGGCCTGATCTCGGGTACCGCCACCACCGCGGGCACGTCCAACGTGACCGTCACGGTGCGGGACTCGGCGAACCAGACCGGTACGGCGGCCTTCACCTGGACGGTCGGCACCACGCAGCCGAACGTCTTCGAGAACACCACCGACTACCAGATCGCGGACAACTCCACGGTCGACTCGCCGATCACCGTGAACCGCGCGGGCAACGCCCCGAGCACCCTCAAGGTGGACGTGAACATCGTCCACACCTACCGCGGTGACCTCCAGATCGACCTGATCGCCCCCGACGGCACGGCGTACCGGCTGAAGAACACCTCCAGCTCGGACTCCGCGGACAACGTCGTCGCCTCCTACACCGTGAACGCCTCCTCCGAGGTCGCGCAGGGTGTCTGGAAGCTGCGGGTCAAGGACGTGTACGCGGCCGACACCGGCTACATCAACAGCTGGAAGCTCACGTTCTGACCCCCACCGGGGCCGTGTGAGAAGAAGCTGACCAGATAGACCACGGGGCCGCCCGGGAGAAGACCTCCCCGGGCGGCCCTGTTCCATGGCCGGGCCCGTGCGGGGCCCGTGCGGGGCCCGTGCGGGGCCCGCGAACGCACCAGCCGCGCCGCGCCCGCGGAATGACGCAGGCCCGGCGCCCCCGCGCCGGGGTGCCGGGCCTCGTCGGTCAGGGAGCCGCCGGGTCAGCCGATGGTGCGGAAGACCCGGTCGAGGAGGTCCTCCTCGTCCTCGCGGTCCTCCAAGTCGTCGCGGGCCTGGTCCTCACGCGCGTGGTCCTCGCGGCCGTTCGAGTCGCCCCGGCCCTCGTCGTCACGGGCCTGGTCGTCCTTGGCCTGGTCGTCCTTGGCCTGGTCGTCGCTGGGCTGGTCGTGCTTGGCCTGGTCGTCGCGGGCCTGGTCCTCGCGGCCCGCGTTCTCCCCGTCGACCGGCTCGAAGACGACCGAGACGGCCTCCACGTCCTGCGCCCGCTGTCCCGGCTCCAGGACGCGCTCGGCCTTGCCGTCGCACGTCCGGTTGTCGAAGAGGACGGCCAGCGACTCCGTCTCGTTGCGCACCTCGATGGCGGGCTCGGCGTCGGAGGCGCGCGTCAGCACGTAGCACTTGTTGTTCTCCGCGGGCCGGATCTGCGCGCTGCGCTCGTCGCCGTCGTCGTCGACGAACTGGTAGTGCAGCGTGCCGAGGGTGCGACCGCTGTGGTCGTCGGCCAGCGACTGGCCGGCGGTGGGCAGGACGAGCGCGAGGGCGCCGGCGAAGACGACGGCGGTGGTGCGAAGACGCATAGGAAGTCCATTTCTCGGGGTCCTCGGATACCGGGTCCGGTGGCATCCGCGAGCAACCGTAGGAGCGGACGAGGATGGAGAAACGATTCGGCGGGCGCAGCGCGTTCGAAGGTTCACCCGTGAGGTACCGGGTCACCCGCCTTATGGCGGCGTGCGGTTACCGCCGGGCCGCCGGACTCCCGGCCGCCGGGGCCGCCTGGCCCGGGACCGCCGCGGGGGCACCCGGACCCGGGCGCGGACCGGTGCGGACCAGCAGGAACACCGCCAGGGCGCCGGCCAGGCCCATCGCGGCCGAGACCAGGAACGTCTCGCGGAGCCCGCTCGCGAAGGCCGAGTCCACCAGCGCGTTCAGCGTCTCGCGCGCCGCTCCCGCCGGAGCCCCGGCGAGCAGCCGCCCGGCGCCGCCGGAGGCCAGCGGCTCCGACAGCCCCCGGCCGCCCTCGCCCAGGCCGTCGCGGAGCCCGGCGTGGAAGACCGCGCCGAGCACGGCGATCCCGAGGGCCGTGCCCAGCTGCCGTGCGGTGTTCAGGGCTCCGCCGGCCATACCGGCCCGGGCCGGGGCGACGGCCTCCATCGCGGTCGCGGCCAGCGCCGGGGTCGCGACGCCCACCCCCACGCCGGTCACCAGCAGCCCAGGGACCATGGCCGACCAGCCGTCACCGGCGTCCAGCATCCAGGCCTGGAGCAGCGCGCCCACCCCGATCAGCAGCAGCCCGCCGCCGATGGTCAGCCGCGCCGGCATGGCGTGCAGCAGCCGCCCGGCCACGGCCGAGACGAGGAACGCGGCCGCGCTCATCGGCACCAGCACCAGGCCCGTGCCGACCGGGCTCATCCCCTCGGCGGACTGCAGCCAGAGGGAGACGTACATCAGGTACGAGAAGGCGGCGCCCGACAGCAGCAGCCCCGCGGCCATGACCGCGACGAAGGTGCGGCTGCGGAAGAGCGAGAGGTCCAGCATCGGGCGGGAGCTGCGCAGTTCGACGAGGACGAAGGCGGCGAAGGCGGCGCCGCCGAGGCCGAGGAGGCCCAGCGTGGTGGGCGAGCTCCACCCGTTCTCGCCGACGCGGATCATGGCGTAGGTGACGGCCCCGGCGCCCGTGGTGAAGGCGGCCATGCCCGGCAGGTCGAGGCCCTTGGCGTGCGGGTCGCGGGACTCGGCGACGGCCTTCAAGGTCACGTACACGGCCAGCGCGCAGACGGGCAGGTTGATGAAGAAGATCCATCGCCAGCCGAAGTGGTCGGTGAGCAGCCCGCCGATGATCGGACCGGCCGCGGCGGCGGCTCCGTTGACCGCGCCCCAGACGCCGAAGGCGATCCCGCGGTCGCGGCCCTGGTAGGCGCCGCTGAGCAGGGCCATGGTGGTGGCGAACATGGCGGCCCCGCCGATGCCCTGGACCGCACGGAAGGCGATCAGCTCCCCCGGGCCGGTGGCCAGCCCGCAGGCGAGCGAGGCCGCGGCGAAGAGCGCGAGCCCCCCGAGGTAGACGCGGCGGCGGCCGATCCGGTCGGCGAGCGAGCCCGCGCCGAGCAGCAGGGCCGCCAGCGCCAGCGCGTAGACGTCCATGACCCACTGGAGTCCGGCGAAGTCGGTGCGCAGGTCGGCGGCCATGCCGGGCAGGGCGACGGTCACGATCGTGACGTCGACCAGGAGCATGAAGGCCCCGAGGCCCACTGCCGTCAGCGGCAGCCATTTACGCATGGGAGTTCTCCTGGGGTTCTTTGTGGGAAGGGCCTCGGACGGAGGCGCGGCCGGGCCGGATGCCGACGCCCCAAGGTCCCAGCCTCCGACCCCGTTCCCCACCCAGCGGCCCCCTCCTGCCGGATTTCCCCTACCAGAGCCCCTGTCATGATGGAAACCATGCAGCAGAGCGTGAACGAGACCGTGGAGCTGGACCCCCTCGACCGTGCCCTGATCCAGGCCCTCGTGATCGACGGCCGGGCCGCCTTCAGCCGGCTCGCCGAGGTCCTGGAGGTCTCCGACCAGACCGTCGTACGCCGGTATCGGCGCCTGCGGACCAGCGGCCTGATCCGGGTGGTCGGACTGCCGCTGGGCAGCCGCGTCGGGCTGTTCGAGTCCTGGCTGCGGGTCCAGTGCGCCCCCGACGCGGCGCTCCCGGTGGCCGAGGCGCTCGCCCGCCGCCCGGACATCGCATGGGTGACCCTGAACTCGGGCGGTACCGAGATCCACTGCATGACGCGGGCCCGTACCCGCAAGGACCGGGACACGCTGCTGCTGGAGAAGCTGCCGCGCACCCGCCGGGTGACCGGCATCAGCGCCCACACCATCCTGCGGAAGTTCTTCGGCGGTCCCGACTCCTGGGTCGGTCTGGACGAGCTGCGCCCCGACCAGATCGCGGCCCTGGAACCGCCACCGGTCGAGCCGGGGCCGGAGCGGTACGCGCTGGACGAGGCGGAGTTCGCGCTGCTCGCGGTGCTGGGCCGGGACGGCCGCGCCGGGTATCCGGAACTGGCCCGCGCCACCGGCCTGTCGGAGTCCACCGCCCGCCGCCGGCTGGAACGGCTGCGCGACCTCGGGGCGGTCTTCTTCGACGTGGAGTTCGTCCCGGCGCACCTCGGCTACGAGGCCGAGGCGACGCTGGTGCTGACCGTCCCGCCGGCCCGGATCGCGGAGGTGGGGGCGGCGCTGGCGAGCCACCGCGAGGTGGCGTTCGCAGCGGCCGTGACGGGGTCGGCCGCTCTGATGGCCGTGGCGGTGTGCCGGGACACCGACGCGCTCTACACCTACCTGACCGAGCGGATCGGCTCGGTGGACGGCGTGGGCCAGGTGGAGCTGATCCCGACCCTGCGCAGCGTCAAGCGGGCCGGGATGCTCGTGGAGGGCGGGCGGCTGGTGGACCCGCCGCCCGCCCCGTGACGCCGTACTTCGCCGACACGGCCTACCGCAGGAGTACGCCGCCTCCCGCGTCCGTGTCCACCGGGGCGGCGACCAGGCCCAGTTCGGCCGGGTTCGCCAGCAGCGGATGCGCCGGCAGGATGCGCACCGTGTACCCGAAGGGCCCCGTACGTTCGAGGGCGAGCGGGCCCTCGTACGCCCAGCGGCCCTCCAGGTCGGGCCCGGCGGTCGGCTTGAGCGGGAAGCTCCGCCCGTCCCGGATCACGTCCTGCGGGTCCACCCGCCCGGCGAAGGCCTGCACCTCCACGTCCTCGGGCGCGAGGGTGTCCAGCGACACCTGCACGCGCAGGGTGAGGGTGGCCCCGAGCTCGGCGGTGCCGTTGACCGGGGCCGCGGCGAGGGCTTCGACGTGTTCGACGCCGACCCGCGGCCAGGCCGCCCGGACCCGCCCCTTCCACCAGGCCAGATCCCGTGCCGCCTCGGGGGTGAGGGCGCGGTGGGCGAGCGCGGCCGGCGTGTACAGCCGCTCCACGTACTCCCGCACCATCCGCCCGGCCAGTACCTTCGGCCCCAGCGAGACCAGCGTGCGCCGGACCATCTCGATCCACCGCACCGGGAGCCCGGTACGCCCGACCCGGTCGTAGAACCGGGGCGCGACCCGGCTCTCGATCAGCTCGTAGAGCGCGTTCGCCTCCAGGTGGTCCCGGCGGTCCTCGTCCGCGCCGAGCCCGTCGGCGGTCGGGATGGCCCAGCCGAAGTCGGGCTCGAACCACTCGTCCCACCACCCGTCCAGGACGGACAGGTTGAGGCAGCCGTTGAGCGCGGCCTTCATCCCGCTGGTCCCGCACGCCTCCAGCGGCCGCAGCGGGTTGTTCAGCCAGACGTCGCAGCCCGGGTAGAGCTTCTGCGCCATGGCCATGCCGTAGTCGGGCAGGAAGACGATCCGGTGCCGCACCCGCGGGTCGTCCGCGAACCGCACCAGCTCCTGCACGAGCCGCTTCCCGCCGTCGTCGGCCGGGTGCGCCTTGCCCGCGACCACGATCTGCACCGGCCGGTCCGGGTCCAGCAGCAGCCTGCGCAGCCGGTCGGGATCACGGAGCATCAGGGTCAGGCGCTTGTACGAGGGCACGCGCCGGGCGAAGCCGATGGTGAGCACGTCCGGGTCCAGTACGGAGTCCACCCAGCCCAGTTCGGCGTCGGCGGCCCCGCGCTGGCGCCACGAGGCCCGCAGCCGGTCCCGTACCTCCTGGACCAGCTGCTCGCGCAGCACCCGCCGCAGGTCCCACACGTCCTGGTCGGGGATGTCGGCGACCGCGTCCCAGCGGGGGGAGCCGCCGACCGACAGGGCGTCCTCGGTGCGGCCGGCGCCGATCTGCCGGGCGCCGAGCCGGACCACCTCCGGGGCCACCCAGGACGGGGCGTGCACCCCGTTGGTCACGGAGGTGATGGGCACGTCGGACGGGTCGAAGCCCGGCCACAGACCGGCGAACATCTCCCGGCTGACCGCGCCGTGCAGGGTGGAGACCCCGTTGGCGCGCTGGGCCAGGCGCAGCCCCATGACGGCCATGTTGAACACGCCGGGGTCGCCCCCGGGATAGGACTCGGCGCCCAGCTCCAGGATCCGGTCGACCGGTACGCCGTCCAGCTCCCCGCCGTCCCCGAAGTGCCGGGCGACCAGGGCCTGCTCGAAGCGGTCGATGCCGGCCGGGACGGGGGTGTGCGTGGTGAACACGGTCCCGGCGCGCACCGCCTCGACGGCGGCGTCGAAGCCGAGTCCCCGCTCCCTCTCCAGTTCCCTTATGCGCTCCAGCCCCAGGAACCCCGCGTGCCCCTCGTTGGTGTGGAAGACCTCGGGCTCGGGGTGGCCGGTGATCCGGCAGTACGTGCGCACCGCACGCACCCCGCCGATGCCGAGCAGCATCTCCTGGAGCAGCCGGTGGTCGCTGCCGCCGCCGTAGAGCCGGTCGGTCACCTCCCGGGCCGCGGCGTCGTTGTCCTCGACGTCGGAGTCCAGGAGCAGCAGGGGCACACGGCCGACGCGGGCCTGCCAGATGTGCGCGTACAGGGCCCGGCTGCCGGGGAGGGTGAGCGAGATCCGGGCCGGGGAGCCGTCGTCCTGGCGGAGCAGGGCGAGCGGGAGTTCGTTGGGATCGAGCACGGGATAGTGCTCCTGCTGCCAGCCGTCGCGGGAGAGCGACTGGCGGAAGTACCCGTGCCGGTAGAGCAGTCCGACGCCGATGAGCGGGACGCCGAGGTCGCTGGCGGCCTTCAGGTGGTCCCCGGCGAGGATGCCGAGGCCGCCGGAGTACTGGGGCAGGGCGGCGGTGATGCCGAATTCGGGGGAGAAATAGGCAATGGCGGCGGGCAGTTCGGGGCCGTTCTCCTGGCCCTGGTACCACCTCCCGCCGTTCACGTAGTCATCGAGGTCGGCGGCGACGACGGCGAGCCGGCGCAGGAAGCGGCGGTCGCCGGCCAGCTCCGCGAGCCGGGCGGCGGAGACGGTGCCGAGCAGCCGGACGGGATCGCCCCCGGCGGCCTGCCAGCCCTCGGGGTCGACGGATTGGAAGAGTTCGCGGGTCTCCGAATGCCACGACCAGCGCAGATTGCGCGCGAGGTCGGTGAGCGGCAGCAGGGTCTCCGGGAGGACGGGGCGCACGGTGAATCGACGGATAGCCTTCACGTGTTCCACCTTCGCAGGGGATTACGGATCGGAGCGGCCGCACCACGCTGTGCATCCGCGCATCACCCCCGGAAGGCTAGCGCCGCCCCGGCGCCTCGGCCATGCCGCCTCGGGCGGGCCCCTGTGGCAGGGTCACCGGTATGAACGGTGGGGTGGATGTGGCGCGCGACAGCCTGGAGGGCCTGGTCCTCGGGGACGCCTTCGGGCAGAGCTGGTTCGTACGGGACGCCGAGGCCGGGGAGCGGTGGCTGGCCGGGCGGGCGCCGCGGCCGGGGCCGTGGAAGTGGACGGACGACGGGGCCATGGCGATCGTGCTGTACGGGCACCTGGTCCGGTACGGAGAGGTCCGCGAGGACGCGCTGGCCGCCGGTTTCGCCGCCGAGTACGCGCGGGACCCGTACCGGCAGTACGGGGCGTCGATGCACGAGGTGCTGGAGCGGATCGGGGCCGGGGAGGACTGGCGGGCCGTCACCGGCGAGCAGTTCGGCGGCCAGGGTTCGTGGGGCAACGGGGCGGCGATGCGGGTGGCTCCGCTGGGGGCCTGGTTCCGGACGGACCTCGGGACGGTCGTCGAACAGGCGCGGCGCTCGGCGCTGGCCACGCACGCGCACCCGGAGGCGGTGGCCGGTGCGGTCGCCGTGGCGGTGGCGGCCGCGCTGGCGGCCGCCGGCCGGGGCCGCGCGGCGCCGGAACGCGAGGAGTTCCTGCGGGAGGTGGCGGCCCGGGTGGCGCCCTCGGAGGTACGGACCCTGCTGCTGGAGGCCGCCGCCCTGCCCGCCGGGACCACGGTCCGGGAGGCCGCCGAGCGACTGGGCTCGGGCTGGCGGATCTCGGCGCCGGACACGGTGCCGTTCGCCCTGTGGTGCGCGGCGGGCTCCCCCGACGACCTCCCCGAGGCGCTGTGGCGCACGGTGGAGGGCTGGGGCGACCGCGACACCACGTGCGCGATCGTCGGCGGCGTCGTCGCCGCCCGCACAGGCCTGTCCGCCGTCCCGCCGGACTGGCGCACCCACACCGAACCGATCCCGCTCCCCTAGGTCGGGTCCGCCCGGGTCCGCCCGGGTCCGCGGCACGCCCGCCTCGTCCGCCACGTAGGTGCACGGCTCGGCGAGACCGTCGTCCCACTCCGTGAGATCGCCGACTGTGCGTGCCGGCCGCCCCCGGACTCCGGATCGCACGGGACCGGCCAACTCCGGCGATCCCGCGTACCGGTACACCCGCGCTCCGGCAGCCACGATTCGTCCCCGTTCTCCCCGTTCGTCCCTGTGGCCCGACGGGCCGGGGGCGACACGTGGGAGGGGTGAGACGGGCGTGGCCCGTCACTACATCAGGTAGTCCTGGCCGACTTGACGGAGACCCGGCGGATGTCGATCCGGGGCTTGGTATCCGCCGTGCCACTACGTACGAGTAGTTAACCAAGCGCGCGGATTGGGCGGGGAGAGAGTGGGAAGGGCTCACCGGGTACACGTCGTACACGCACGGCGCACCCGCCCCCAACCTCTCCCCGCCACCCGAGTGAACGCGGACAGGAGCGGCCATGCCCGCAGCCCAGCCGTCCACCGAGCGGCTAGAAACAGAGCGAACAGAGCGTGCACTACCAGCCGCGATACCGGCTGGCCTGTTGTCACCGAGCCCTGCGAACTGCCCCCAGGTGAGCCCATCATGATCGGTCGCATTCCCGTGCTGGACGTCCGCCCTGCCGTCGACTGCGGCGCCAGACCCGCCAAGGCGGTCGTGGACGAAGTCTTCGAGATCTCAGCCACCGTGTTCCGTGAGGGACACGACGCCGTCTCCGCGCACGTCGTGCTCCGAGACCCGAACGGGCGGCTGCGGCCCCCCGTGCCCATGCGCGAGCTCGCCCCCGGTACCGACCGGTGGGGGGCCCGGGTGTCCGCCGAGGCCGAGGGGAGGTGGACGTACACCGTCGAGGCGTGGAGCGACCCCGTGGCCACCTGGCGGGCCCACGCGGCGATCAAGATCCCCGCCTGTATCGACACCGGCCTCACCCTCCTCGAAGGCGCCGAGCTCTACGCGCGCGCCGGCGCCCGGATCCCCAAGCGCGACGGCCGCGAGGCCGTACTGACCGCCGCCGAGGTGATGCGCGACGAGGACCGGCCGGCCGCCGAGCGGTACGCGGCCGCCCTCGACCCGGCCGTGGACGCGGCGCTCGCCAAGCGTCCGTACCGGGAGCTGGTCACCTCCGCCAAGGCGCTGCCCCTCCTCGTCGAACGCAAGCGGGCCCTCTTCGGTTCCTGGTACGAGATGTTCCCCCGCTCCGAGGGGGCCGTCGTCGAGCCCGGGGAGGCCCCGGTCAGCGGGACCTTCCGGACCGCCGCCGAGCGGCTGCCCGCGATCGCCGCGATGGGCTTCGACGTGGTCTACCTGCCGCCCATCCACCCGATCGGGAGCACGTTCCGCAAGGGACCGAACAACACGCTGTCCGCCGGTAGTTGGGACCCGGGCGTGCCCTGGGCCATCGGCTCCACCGAGGGCGGCCACGATGCCGTGCACCCCGAGCTCGGCACCATCGAGGACTTCGACGCGTTCGTCGCGCGCGCCCGCGAGCTGCGCATGGAGATCGCCCTGGACTTCGCCCTCCAGTGCTCCCCCGACCACCCGTGGGTGGAGAAGAACCCGCAGTGGTTCCGCCACCGCGCCGACGGGACGATCGCGTACGCCGAGAACCCGCCGAAGAAGTACCAGGACATCTACCCCGTCCACTTCGACACCGACATGGCAGGCATCGTCGAGGAGACCTGCCGGATCCTGCGGCACTGGATGGACCACGGCGTCCGCATCTTCCGGGTCGACAACCCGCACACCAAGCCCGTCGTCTTCTGGCAGAAGGTGATCGCGGACATCAACAAGTCCGACCCCGACGTGATCTTCCTGGCCGAGGCCTTCACCCGTCCCGCGATGATGCGCGCCCTGGCCGCCGTCGGCTTCCAGCAGTCCTACACGTACTTCACCTGGCGCAACACCAAGGCCGAGATCACCGAGTACCTGACCGAGCTGTCCGACACCCCGTCGGCCTCCGTGATGCGGCCGAACTTCTTCGTCAACACCCCCGACATCCTCCACGAATACCTTCAGCACGGCGGCCGTCCCGCCTTCGAGGTGCGCGCGGTGCTCGCCGCCACCCTGTCCCCGGCCTGGGGCGTCTACGCCGGCTACGAGCTCTGCGAGAACACCCCGGTGCGGGAGGGCAGCGAGGAGTACCTGAACTCCGAGAAGTACGAGTTCCGGCCGCGGGACTGGGCCGCCGCCGACCGCGAGGGCCGCACCATCGCCCCGCTGATCACCGCCCTGAACCGGATGCGCCGCCGCAACCCCGCCCTCCAGCAGCTGCGCGACATCCACTTCCACTCGACCGACAACGAACAGGTGATCGCCTATTCGAAGCATGCCGGCGCCAATTCCGTACTGGTGGTCGTCAACCTCGATCCGCACCACACCCAGGAGGCGACGGTCTCGTTGGACATGCCGGTACTCGGCCTCGACTGGCACGGGTCCCTCGCGGTGCGCGACGAGCTCACCGGCGATACCTATCACTGGGGCAGGGCCAACTACGTGCGCCTAGAGCCGGGCCGTACGCCCGCGCACGTACTGGCGGCTCTGCGACCGTCCCCGCCCACCGGAGGGTCACCCACCACATGATGATCAACGATCCCGTCCACGACACGTTCGAGGACACCCCCGCCAAGGACCGCGATCCCGACTGGTTCAAGCGGGCCGTCTTCTACGAGGTCCTCGTCCGCTCCTTCCACGACAGCAACGGCGACGGCGTGGGGGACCTCAAGGGGCTCACCGCCAAGCTGGACTACCTCCAGTGGCTCGGCGTCGACTGCCTCTGGCTGCCGCCGTTCTTCGCCTCACCCCTCCGCGACGGGGGCTACGACGTCTCCGACTACACCTCGGTGCTACCCGAGTTCGGCGACCTCGCCGACTTCGTGGAGTTCGTGGACGCCGCGCACCAGCGCGGCATGCGGGTGATCATCGACTTCGTGATGAACCACACGAGCGACCAGCACGAGTGGTTCCAGCAGTCCCGCAAGGACCCCGACGGTCCGTACGGCGACTACTACATGTGGGCGGACAACGACAAGCAGTACCAGGACGCCCGCATCATCTTCGTCGACACCGAGACCTCGAACTGGACGTACGACCCCCTGCGCAAGCAGTACTACTGGCACCGCTTCTTCTCGCACCAGCCGGACCTCAACTTCGAGAACCCGGCCGTGCAGGAGGAGATCATCTCCGCCCTCCGCTTCTGGCTGGACCTCGGCATCGACGGGTTCCGGCTCGACGCCGTCCCGTACCTGTACGCCGAGGAGGGCACCAACTGCGAGAACCTGCCGCGCACCCACGAGCTGCTCAAGCGGGTGCGGGCGGAGATCGACGCGCACTACCCCGACACCGTGCTGCTCGCCGAGGCCAACCAGTGGCCCGAGGACGTCGTCGACTACTTCGGGGACTTCACGAAGGGCGGGGACGAGTGCCACATGGCCTTCCACTTCCCCGTCATGCCGCGCATCTTCATGGCCGTGCGAAGAGAGTCCCGCTACCCCGTCTCCGAAATCCTGGCCAAGACCCCGGCGATCCCGGACCGCTGCCAGTGGGGCATCTTCCTGCGCAACCACGACGAGCTCACCCTCGAAATGGTCACGGACGAAGAGCGCGACTACATGTACGCCGAGTACGCCAAGGACCCGCGGATGCGGGCCAACATCGGCATCCGCCGCCGCCTCGCCCCGCTCCTGGACAACGACCGCAACCAGATGGAGCTGTTCACCGCCCTGCTGCTGTCGCTGCCGGGTTCGCCGGTGCTCTACTACGGCGACGAGATCGGCATGGGCGACAACATCTGGCTGGGCGACCGCGACGGCGTGCGCACCCCCATGCAGTGGACCCCGGACCGCAACGCCGGTTTCTCCTCCTGCGATCCGGGCAGGCTGAACCTGCCGGTCATCATGGACCCGGTCTACGGGTACCAGGTCACCAATGTCGAGGCCGCGATGGCATCGCCCTCCTCACTGCTGCACTGGACCCGCCGGCTGATCGAGATCCGCAAGGCGAACCCCGCCTTCGGACTCGGCTCGTACACCGAACTGCCCTCGTCCAACCCGGCGGTGCTCGCGTTCCTGCGCGAGTTCGGGGACGACCTGGTGCTGTGCGTGCACAACTTCTCGCGCTTCGCGCAGCCCACCGAGCTGGATCTGCGGTCGTTCAACGGGCGGGTCCCGGTGGAGCTCACGGGTGATGTGCGCTTCCCGCCGATCGGCGAGTGGCCGTACCTGCTGACCCTGGCGGGACACGGCTTCTACTGGTTCCGCCTGCGCACCGAGCAGCGCGCCGAGCAGTAGCCGGGTACGGGGCGGGCAGCGCGAATGGGTCAACCGCCCGCCCCTGTACGGATCATCCTGACCCGACACTCGCACACGCCGGAGAAGCAACTGCCGCACATCCGGGACACTCTGCGCACTCTGTGACGGCCCGGGGAAAGGACGCGACGCCATGTCGGAGGCTGCATCCGCCCGGAGCCGGCTGACGGCCGACCGGGCCGCCGGGATCACCGGGACGGCCGGAATCGGCCCGCTGGAACCGATGCTGCGGGCCTGGCTGCCCGCACAGCGCTGGTTCGCGGGCAAGGGCCGCACCATCAGCACGCTCAGGACCGTCTCGGCCGCCGAGCTGCTGCCGCCGGGGTCCACCCCCGGCCTCCTGCACCTGCTCCTCGACGTCGACGGGGACTGCTACCAACTCCTGCTGGGCATCCGCCCGTCCCTGCCGCCCGCGCTCGCGCACACGTTGATCGGGCACGCCGAGGACGGCCCGTACGCGGGCCGCGCGGTGTACGAGGCACTGGGCGACCCCCGGCTCGCCGCCATGCTGCTGGAACGATTGCGCTCCCCCGGCAGCCTCGGCCCGCTGCGCTTCGACCGGGACCCGGACGCGCCCGTCCCGACCGGCCTCGCCCCCCGGCCGCTGTCCGGCGAGCAGACCAACTCCTCGCTGATCTACGGAGATTCGTACATCCTGAAGGTGTTCCGCCGGGTGGGCCCCGGGGTCAATCCGGACCTGGAGCTGCCCCGGGCACTGGCCGCCGCCGGCTGCGCCCGCGTCCCGGCGCCCGTCGCCTGGTACGAGGCCGAGCTGCCCGGGAGCGAGCCGCTGACCCTGGGCGTGCTGCAGCCGTACCTGCGCGGCTCCGACGACGGCTGGCAGCTCGCCCTGCGCCGGCTGGACGCCGGGGAGGACTTCACCGCCGAGGCGTACGCGCTGGGCCGGGCCACCGCCGAGGTGCACAGCGCGCTCGCCGCCGCCCTGCCCACCGTCGCCCTCGGCCCGGAGCAGACCGCCCGGCTCGCCGCCGGGATGACGGCCCGGCTGGCCGCCACCGCCCGGGAGGTGCCCGCGCTGCGGCCCTACGAGGCGGGACTGCGGGGGGCGTTCGACGCGCTGGCCGCCTCCCGCGGGGCCGGGGTGCCCGCCCAGCGGATCCACGGCGACCTCCATCTGGGGCAGACCCTGCGCACCCTCGACGGCTCCTGGTCGTTGATCGACTTCGAGGGAGAGCCGGCCCGGCCGCTGGCCGACCGGCGCCGCCCCGAACCGGCCGTGCGCGACATCGCCGGGATACTGCGTTCCTTCGACTACGCCGCGCGCTCGCACCGGCCGTTCGCCCCCGCCTGGGCGGACGACTGCCGGGCCGCCTTCTGCGAGGGCTACGCCCGCACCACGGGCCGCGACCCCCGCGAGGACCCCGTACTGCTGCGCGCGTACGAGACCGACAAGGCGGTGTACGAGGCCCGTTACGAGTCCCGGCACCGCCCCGACTGGCTGCACGTCCCGATGGCCGCGATCCGGCGGCTCTCGGAGCCGCAGCGGCCCGCGCACCGGATGCCCCCGACCCCGCCCGCCCCCGGCTCCATCTCCGCCCACCCCCAACCCCATCAGAAGCCCCCGAGGAGGCCGCTCGCGTGAGCGCCGCACGACAGCCGTCACCGACCGTCCGCGACGAGACCGCCCCCGTCCCGGCGCCCGCCAAGAAACCACGCGCGCCCCGGGCCCGCCGCGCCGCCCCGCCCCGCGGGGTCCGCCCGGCACCCGCCCTCGGCGGGGAGGAACGGGCCCGGCTGCTGGAGGGCCGCCACCACGACCCCCACGCGGTACTGGGCGCCCGTGCCCAGCGGGGCGGGGTGGCCTTCCGCGTGCTGCGCCCGTACGCCAAGACCGTCACGATCCTCGCCAAGGGGCTGCGGACCGAGCTGTTCGACGAGGGCGACGGGCTGTTCTCCGGGCTGCTGCCGCTGACCGGGGTGCCGGACTACCGGCTGCTGGTGGCGTACGACAGCGACGAGATCGAGATCCACGACCCGTACCGTTTCCTGCCCTCGCTCGGCGAGCTGGACCTGCACCTGATCGGCGAGGGCCGCCACGAGCAGCTCTGGAAGGCGCTCGGCGCCGAGCCCATCGAGCACCAGGGGGTGGCCGGCACCCGGTTCACGGTGTGGGCGCCCAACGCCCAGGGGGTCCGGGTCGCCGGTGACTTCTCGTACTGGGACTCCGTCGCCTACCCGATGCGCTCGCTCGGGTCGACCGGCGTGTGGGAGCTGTTCCTGCCCGGCGTGGGCGCCGGGGCGCTGTACAAGTACGACATCACGCGCCCCGACGGCAGCCACACGCTGCGCGCCGACCCGATGGCGCGCTCGGCGGAGGTCCCCCCGGCGAACGCCTCACGGGTGACGGCCTCCGCCCACACGTGGCAGGACGCGGAGTGGATGGCGAACCGCGGCGCCCGCGCCCCGCACCAGGCCCCCTTCTCGGTGTACGAGCTGCACCTGGCGTCCTGGCGGCCCGGGCTCTCCTACCGGCAGCTCGCCGAGCAGCTCCCCGCGTACGTGAAGGAGCTCGGTTTCACGCACGTGGAGATGATGCCGGTCGCCGAGCACCCCTTCGGCGGCTCCTGGGGCTACCAGGTCACCGGCTTCTACGCGCCCACCTCGCGGATGGGCACCCCGGACGACTTCCGCTGCCTGGTGGACGCGCTGCACCGGGCCGGGATCGGGGTGATCGTCGACTGGGTGCCCGCGCACTTCCCGCGCGACGACTGGGCGCTCGCCGAGTTCGACGGGCGGCCGCTGTACGAGCACCAGGACCCGCGGCGGGCCGCGCACCCGGACTGGGGGACGCTGGAGTTCGACTACGGCCGCAAGGAGGTCCGCAACTTCCTCGTCGCCAACGCCGTGTACTGGTGCGAGGAGTTCCACGTCGACGGGCTGCGCGTGGACGCGGTGGCCTCGATGCTCTACCTCGACTACTCGCGCGCCGAGGGCGAGTGGGCGCCCAACGAGCACGGCGGGCGGGAGAACCTGGACGCGGTGGCGTTCCTCCAGGAGATGAACGCCACCGTGTACCGGCGCTGCCCGGGCGTGGTGACGATCGCGGAGGAGTCCACGGCGTGGGCGGGCGTGACCCTGCCGACGGACGCGGGCGGGCTGGGCTTCGGCCTGAAGTGGAACATGGGCTGGATGCACGACACGCTGCGCTACATGTCGAAGGAGTCGGTGCACCGCAAGTACCACCACCACGACATGACCTTCGGGATGGTCTACGCCTTCAGCGAGAACTTCGTGCTGCCGATCTCGCACGACGAGGTGGTGCACGGCAAGGGCTCACTGGTGTCGAAGATGCCCGGCGGGGACTGGTGGCAGCAGCGGGCCGCGCACCGGGCGTACCTGGGCTTCATGTGGGCCCACCCGGGCAAGCAGCTCCTGTTCATGGGGCAGGAGTTCGCCCAGGGATCGGAGTGGTCGGAGAGGTACGGGCCGGACTGGTGGCTCCTGGACGACTCCTATTCGGCGGCCGGCGACCACCGGGGCGTGCGCACCCTCGTGCGCGACCTGAACCGCACGTACACGGCGGCGCCCGCCCTGTGGGAGCGGGACTCCGTTCCGGAGGGCTTCGCCTGGGTGGAGGCGGACGCCGCGGAGGACAACGTCTTCGCCTTCCTGCGGTACGCGCAGGACGGCTCGCAGCTGCTGTGCGTGTCGAACTTCTCGCCGGTGGTCCGGCACGGGTACCGGATCGGCGTCCCGGAGGACGTCGCGCTGTGGCGGGAGGTCCTCAACACGGACCAGGAGCAGTACGGCGGCAGCGGCGTGCGCCTTCTGCAGCCGCTGCGGCCCGAGCCGGTGCCCGCGCAGGGCCGGCCGGCGAGCCTGCGGATGACGCTCCCGCCACTGGCGACGGTCTGGCTCAGGCCCTAGACGCCCTGGGCGCCCTGGACCGAGCTCGCCGTCAGCTGCTCCTCCAGTTCCTGGAGGAGCCGGCGCTTGGCCCGGGCGCCGACCATCTGCTGCACGGGCTCGCCGTCGCGGAAGACGAGCAGGGTCGGCATGGACAGCACCCCGTACCGCGTGACGGTGGCGGGGTTGCGGTCCGCGTCGATCTGCACGACCTTGAGGCGGTCGGCCTCCTCGGAGGCGATCGCGGACAGCACGGGGGCGAGCTGGCGGCAGGGGCCGCACCAGTCCGCCGTGAACTCGACGAGGACGGGCCTCCCCCGCTCGCCGAGCACCTCCGTCCCGAAGTCCGCGTCGGTCACTTCCGCGACACCCTGTGCGTGGATCATGTCGTGTCCCCTCTCGTGTCGGTCGTGTGTGCGGGCTGTCAGCCCGTCATCTCGCAGCGCGGGACGGCCGCCTCCCCGGCGGCCTCCTCGGCGTCGGCCAGTCGGCGGGCGACCTGCTCCCGTACGTTGGCGAGCTGGCCGATCAGTCCGTCCAGCTCTGCGAGCTTGCGCCGGTAGACGGCGAGCGAGGCCGGGCAGGAGTCCCCGTCCGGGTGGCCGGCCCGCAGGCAGTCCACGAAGGGCCGGGTCTCCTCCAGCTCGAAGCCGAAGTCCTGGAGCATGCGGATCTGGCGCAGCAGCCGCAGGTCGTCCTCGTCGTACGTCCGGTAGCCGTTGTCCGTCCGCCGCGCGGGCAGCAGCCCGCGCGACTCGTAGTACCTGAGCGTCCGGGTGCTGGTTCCGGCCCGCTCCGCCAGTTCGCCGATGCGCATGGAGCGACCGTATTCCTTGACGCCGACGTCAAGGCAAGGGGAGGCGAGGGGCGGGGTGGGGGTGGGTGGTGCGGGGGCCCTCGCCACCCCCGTATGCGAGGGCCCCCTTCAGGGTTCACGCACGGGATGGACGTCCGGTTCAGGTTTGTGTGGGGCCTGTGAGGGCTCTTGCGCGGGGAGGCGTTGGCTGGAACCGTACGGGTGTAGTCGATCTTCGGGTGCACCGATTACCGGACAGTCGCAGAGGAACCCGATAAAAGCCCTTAACTCCATAGGACTTTCCTACGAGTTATGGGCTTGTTTGTTTGGTCTGTAGGCGCCACAGCCTGCCCACTTCTACGGTGTGCCGTGTGCACTCCAGCCCACCTTTCAATGCCCCCGCCGCGCGTCGCCTGCGCGCGGCCCTGGGCATGGCTCCCGGTCATGTCGCCTATGGCCTGCGTGCCCAGTACGGACTGATCGTCGCGCCCGAGACCGTGATGGCCTGGGAGCGTGGCGAGATATCGCCCACCTCGGCCGAGCTCACGGCGCTCGCCGGCGTCCTGTGGTGCTCGCCCGGGGAGCTGCTGGCCGAGCCGGTCACCCTGCGGGAGCACCGGATCGCCAGGGGGCTGGCCGCGGAGGAGCTGGCCCGGCGGATCGGGCTGGAGACGAACGCGTACCAGAAGATGGAGGACACCGGGCGCTGGAAGGGCAACGAGCGGCAGTCCGCCTCCCTCGCGACGGTGCTGGGGCTGACGCTGGCCCAGTTCGTGACGGCCACCGGCAAGCAGGAGGAGCTCGCGGACCTGCTGCGCAGTGCGGTGACCACGCGCTGGCAGGCGTACGTGAAGCCGCTGGGCAAGCTGCTGCCGATCCCCAAGGCCAATCTGGAGCGGGTGCTGGAGCACCTGCACGCGGACTACCAGTCGCGGATGGTGGCGACGCTCAGCTGGGGCGGCGGCCAGGGCGAGGCGGGCAGCGGGGACGCGGGCCGGGAGTTCCTCGCCGAGATCGTGGACCGGTTCTGGCACGTCGCGGGCGGCGGGCGGTAGTCCGGGCTCAGGACGACGGAAAGGACCCGGAGCGCTGGGCTCCGGGGCCTTTCGGCACGGAATCGGTGCCGGAGGTCCCGCCGCGAAGACGCGGAGGTCCCGCGCCGAGGGGCCGGAGGTCCGGGTCGCGGGGCGGTCAGAAGACCGACTCGGCCTCGTACATGCGGTTCTCGGGGACGGTCTTCAGCGCGGTGACGGCCGAGGCCAGCGGGGCCATCACGATGTCGGTGCCGCGCAGTGCGGTCATGTTGCCGAAGTCGCCGCGGTGGACGGCCTCGACGGCGTGCCAGCCGAAGCGGGTCGCGAGGACGCGGTCGTACGCGGTGGGGGTGCCGCCGCGCTGGACGTGGCCGAGGATGACCGGGCGGGCCTCCTTGCCCAGGCGCCGCTCCAGCTCGACCGCGAGGCGGTTGCCGATGCCGGCGAAGCGCTCGTGACCGTACGCGTCGATCGCGCCCTTCTCGTACGGCATGGAACCCTCGGCCGGGTGCGCGCCCTCGGCGACGCAGATGACGGCGAACTTCTTGCCGCGGGAGAACCGTTCCTCCACCATCTTCACCAGGGCGTCCACCTCGAACGGGCGCTCCGGCAGGCAGATCCCGTGGGCGCCGCCGGCCATGCCGGACTCCAGGGCGATCCAGCCCGCGTGGCGGCCCATGACCTCGACGACCATGACGCGCTGGTGCGACTCGGCGGTGGTCTTGAGGCGGTCGATGGCCTCGGTGGCGACCATGACGGCGGTGTCGAAGCCGAAGGTCCGGTCGGTGGAGGAGATGTCGTTGTCGATGGTCTTCGGTACGCCGACGACCGGCATCCCGGCGTCCGACAGCATCCGGGCGGCGGTCAGGGTGCCCTCGCCGCCGATCGGGATGAGGGCGTCGATGCCGTACCGCTTCGACAGTTCCTGCGCGTTCTCGGCGGCCTCGTGCAGGCGGGCGCGCTCCATGCGGGCGGAGCCGAGGATCGTGCCGCCGCGGGCCAGGATGCCGCTGACCTCGTTGATGTCGAGTGGGCGGAAGTTGCCGTCGAGGAGGCCCTTGAAACCGTCCTCGAACCCGATGACCTCATCCCCGTGCCCGACCAGGGCACGGTGTACGACCGACCGGATGACAGCGTTGAGGCCCGGACAGTCGCCGCCTGCGGTGAGAACTCCGATACGCATCGTGCTGTGTCTCCTGCCGTACATATGAAGGGCGTAATGGTGAAGCCTGTCCGATTGTTCCACGGGCCCGGGGGGCCGCGCGCCTTCTGCTGCTCCGCCTCCCGGGCCTTTCGGCCCCTCCGGCCAGGCCTTTTCCCGGGGGGCGCCCTATCCAGCGGCAGAGGTATTGTCAAGAGGCCAAGCCAGACTAAACAGACATTCACAGCAAGGGACGGAGAGCACGCGTGACGCGCAGCGTGTACGTGACCGGCATCGAGCGGGGGGACGGCCGCCAGGTCGTCGAGCTGGGGATCATGGAGCTGCTGACCCGGCAGACGGGCCGGGTCGGCGTCTACCGCCCGTTGCTCCACGACGGACCGGACCGGCTCTTCGATCTGCTCAAGGCCCGCTACCGGATCGATCAGGACGCGGCGACCGCCTACGGCATGGAGTACGACGAGGCCTCGGTGATCCTCGCCGAGAAGGGCACCGACGAGCTGGTCTCCCGGCTGGTCGACCGCTACCACCGGGTGGCCCGCGACTACGAGGTCATGCTCGTCCTCGGCACCGACTACGCCGACACCAACCTGCCCGACGAGCTGGCGCTCAACGCCCGCCTCGCCAACGAGCTGGGCGCGGTCGTCGTTCCCGTCGTGGGCGGCACCAAGCACCCCGCCGAGGCCGTGCGCGCCGAGGTCCGCAACGCCTACCGCGCCTACGAGAGCCTGGGCTGCCACGTCGTCGCGATGGTCGTCAACCGGGTGGCCGCCGAGGACCGCGACCTCATAGCCGGGCGCCTGGCCGCCAGGCTCCCCGTGCCCTGCTACGTGCTGCCGGACGACAAGTCGCTGTCCGCCCCGACCGTCGCCGAGATCACCCGCGCGCTCGGCGGCGAGGTGCTCCTCGGCGACGAGGCCGGGCTGGCCCGCGACGCGCTGGACTTCGTCTTCGGCGGCGCCATGCTGCCGAACTTCCTGAACGCCCTGACCCCCGGCTGTCTGGTCGTCACCCCCGGGGACCGCTCCGACCTGGTCATCGGGGCGCTGGCCGCGCACACCTCGGGCACCCCGCCGATCGCCGGCGTGCTGCTCACCCTGAACGAGCGCCCGGGCAAGGACATCCTGACCCTGGCCTCCAAGCTGGCGCCGGGCACGCCCGTGGTGTCGGTGGCCGGCAACAGCTTCCCGACCGCCGCCGAACTGTTCTCGCTGCAGAGCCGGTTGAACTCCGCGACCCCGCGCAAGCTGGAGACCGCGCTCGGCCTGTTCGAGCGGCACGTGGACACCGCCGAGCTGCGCGACCTGCTGTCGGTGGCCCGCTCGGAGCGCGTCACCCCGATGATGTTCGAGCACGAGCTGCTGGAGCGGGCCCGTTCCGAGCGCCGCCGCGTGGTGCTGCCCGAGGGCACCGAGGAGCGCGTGCTGCGGGCCGCGGACGTGGTGCTGCGCCGGGGGGTCTGCGACCTGACCCTGCTGGGCGAGGAGCCGGCGATCCTGAAGAAGGCCGCCGACCTCGGCATCGACATCTCGGGCGCACAGCTCATCGACCCGGCGACCTCCCCCCTGCGGGAACGTTTCGCCGAGTACTACGCCAAGGTCCGCGCCCACAAGGGCATGACCGTCGAGCTGGCCAACGACGTGGTCACCGACGTCAATTACTTCGGCACCCTCATGGTTCAGGAGGGCCTGGCCGACGGCATGGTCTCCGGCTCGGTGCACTCCACCGCCGCGACCATCCGCCCGGCCTTCGAGATCATCAAGACCAAGCCGGAGGCCTCGATCGTCTCCTCGGTCTTCTTCATGTGCCTGGCCGACCAGGTCCTCGTCTACGGCGACTGCGCGGTCAACCCGGACCCGAACGCCGAGCAGCTCGCCGACATCGCCGTCCAGTCGGCCGCCACCGCCGCCGCCTTCGGCGTCGAGCCGCGGATCGCGATGCTCTCGTACTCGACCGGCACCTCGGGCAGCGGCGCGGACGTGGAGAAGGTCCGCAAGGCCACCGAGCTCGTCCGCGAGCAGCACCCCGAGCTGGCCGTCGAGGGCCCGATCCAGTACGACGCGGCCGTGGAGCCCTCGGTCGCCGCGACCAAGCTGCCCGGGTCCGAGGTGGCCGGCCGCGCGAGCGTGCTGATCTTCCCCGACCTCAACACCGGCAACAACACGTACAAGGCCGTGCAGCGCTCGGCGGGCGCCGTGGCGGTCGGCCCGGTGCTCCAGGGTCTGCGCAAGCCGGTCAACGACCTCTCGCGCGGCGCACTCGTCCAGGACATCGTCACCACGGTGGCCATCACCGCGATCCAGGCCCAGGGCGCGCCGGCGCCCACCGCCTGACCCCTCCCACCGCACCACGACCGCGACAAGGAAAGACCTCCACCGTGACCGCATCGCGCGTACTCGTCCTCAACTCCGGCTCCTCGTCGGTCAAGTACCAGCTCCTCGACATGGCGGACCGCTCGCGGCTCGCCGTGGGCCTGGTGGAGCGCATCGGGGAGGAGACCTCCCGGCTGGTGCACGAACCGCTGGCCGGGCCGGGCGCCGCCGGCGGCAAGCGGGAGACGGCCGGCCGGATCGCCGACCACGGGGCGGCGCTCCGGGCCGTCGCCGCGGAGCTGGCCGCCGACGGGATGGGCCTGGACTCCCCCGAACTGGCCGCGGTGGGGCACCGGGTGGTGCACGGCGGGACGAGGTTCACGCAGCCGACCGTCATCGACGACGAGGTGCTGACGGAGATCCGCAACCTGATCCCGCTGGCCCCGCTGCACAACCCGGCGAACGTGACGGGCATCGAGGTGGCGCGCGAGCTGCGCGGGGACATCCCGCAGGTGGCCGTCTTCGACACGGCCTTCCACTCCACGATGCCGGAGTACGTGGCGCGGTACGCGATCGACGCCGCGACGGCCGAGAAGTACGCCATCCGGCGGTACGGCTTCCACGGCACCTCCCACGCCTACGTCTCCCGGGCGACGGCCGCGCTGCTGGGGCGGCCGGTGGAGGACGTGAACGTGATCGTGCTGCACCTGGGCAACGGCGCCTCGGCCTCGGCCGTCCGCGGCGGGGTGTGCGTGGAGACGTCCATGGGCCTGACCCCGCTGGAGGGTCTGGTCATGGGTACCCGTTCAGGCGATCTGGATCCGGCGGTCGTCTTCCACCTGGCGCGGGTGGGCGGCCTCTCGGTGGATGAGATCGATTCGCTCCTGAACAAGAAGAGCGGTCTGCTGGGCATGTGCGGCGACAACGACATGCGCGAGGTGCTGCGGCGGGCGGGCGAGGGCGACGAGGCGGCGCGGCTCGCCTTCGCGGCGTACGTCCACCGCCTGAAGAAGTACATCGGCGCCTACTCGGCGGTGCTCGGCCGGGTGGACGCGGTGGTTTTCACGGCCGGGGTCGGCGAGAACGCGCACCAGGTCCGGGAAGCTGCGGTGGAGGGCCTCGCAGAGCTGGGGCTCGCCCTGGACCCGGAGGCCAATGCCGTGCGCTCCCCGGAGCCGCGGCTGGTGTCGCCGGAGTACGCACGGGTGGCGGTGGCCGTGGTCCCGACGGATGAGGAACTGGAGATCGCCACCCAGGCGTACGCCCTCGTTACCGTTACTCAGTAGCCGCGTCTTGGACTTTCCACCAGACGGAATATTCCGCTACGAAACAAACCGATAGGATCCAGTCATGCGCCGTTCCAAAATCGTCTGCACGCTGGGCCCCGCCGTCGACTCGTATGAGCAGCTGAAAGCGCTCATCGAGGCAGGTATGAACGTGGCCCGATTCAACTTCAGCCACGGATCCCAGGCAGAACACCAGGAGCGGTACGACCGCGTCCGGAAGGTCTCCGAGGACACCGGGCGCGCGGTCGGCGTCCTCGCCGACCTCCAGGGTCCGAAGATCCGTCTGGAGACCTTCGCCGAGGGTCCCGTCGAGCTGGTGCGCGGTGACGAGTTCACCATCACCACCGAGGACGTCCCGGGTGACAAGTCCATCTGCGGCACCACCTACAAGGGTCTGCCGGGCGACGTCTCCAAGGGCGACCAGATCCTGATCAACGACGGCAACGTCGAGCTCCGGGTGACCGAGGTCGAGGGGCCGCAGGTCAGGACCATCGTCATCGAGGGCGGTGTCATCTCGGACCACAAGGGCATCAACCTGCCGGGTGCGGCCGTCAACGTCCCCGCCCTGTCGGAGAAGGACGTCGACGACCTCCGCTTCGCCCTGCGGATGGGCTGCGACATGGTCGCCCTGTCCTTCGTCCGCGACGCCAACGACGTCAAGGACGTCCACAAGGTCATGGACGAGGAGGGCCGCCGGGTCCCCGTCATCGCCAAGGTGGAGAAGCCGCAGGCGGTCGAGAACATGGCGGCCGTCGTCGCCGCCTTCGACGCCGTGATGGTGGCCCGTGGCGACCTGGCCGTCGAGTACCCGCTCGAAAAGGTCCCGATGGTCCAGAAGCGCCTCATCGAGATGTGCCGCCGCAACGCCAAGCCGGTGATCGTCGCGACCCAGATGATGGAGTCGATGATCACCAACTCCCGCCCGACGCGCGCGGAGGCGTCCGACGTCGCCAACGCGATCCTCGACGGCGCGGACGCGGTCATGCTGTCGGCCGAGTCCTCGGTGGGCGCCTACCCCATCGAGACCGTCAAGACGATGTCGAAGATCGTCACGGCGGCCGAGGAGGAGCTCCTCTCCAAGGGCCTCCAGCCGCTGGTCCCGGGCAAGAAGCCCCGTACCCAGGGCGGCTCCGTCGCCCGCGCGGCCTGCGAGATCTCGGAGTTCCTCGACGGCAAGGCGCTCATCGCCTTCACCCAGTCCGGTGACACGGCCCGCCGCCTGTCGCGCTACCGCGCCACGCAGCCGATCCTGGCCTTCACCACGGACGTGAACACCCGCAACCAGCTCTCGCTGAGCTGGGGCGTCGAGTCGTACGTCGTCCCGCACGTGGACAACACCGACGCGATGGTCGACCTGGTGGACGGCGAGCTGCTCAAGCTGGGCCGCTACAACGAGGGCGACACCGTGGTCATCACCGCCGGCTCGCCCCCCGGCGTCCCGGGCACCACCAACATGGTCCGGGTCCACCACCTGGGCGGCGCCGCGCGCGACTGACGTCGTATCCGTCGCTTGAACTCTGCCGCACAGAGACCGAGGGCGGCACCCCGATCCTGAGAAGGATCCGGGGTGCCGCCCTCGGTGCTTGGCGGGGCCGGGTCAGTCCACCGGATCCGCCCAGACCTCGGTCCCGACGTCGATCCCGCCGTCCTCGACGACGCACTCGTCGTAGCCGAGCCTCTCGCCGAGATCCTGGTACCGCGCGAGTCGGGGTTCGCCGATCGTGATCTGGTAGGCCTTCAGGACCCTCAGGAGCATCCTGAACCCCAGATCCGGATCAACGTCCGTCACCGTCCTCCCCAGCGTGCGCACCACGTCCGGCACCCCGTAATGCGGGTGCCCCTCGACGGAGCGCACGGCGGCGGCGACGGACCCGACCTCGGCCAGCACCTCGTCCGCGAAGGACGCCGCCGGGGCGGGGCCCGCCGGGACGACCGCGAAGGACGGATCGTCCTGCCGGATCCGCTCCGCGCAGACGTCCGCGACCCGCCCCAGCCACGCCCGCCCCTCGACGCCGAAGAAATCAGGCCGGTAGGAGCGCTTCGAGGCCGCGCACCACAGGATGTCCACCTCCCTGGAGGAGAGGTCCGACTCCAGCACGCGTAGCGCGTCCTCCAGGAGGGTGGGGGCGTACGCGCCGTCACCCCAGTCGGCGACGGCCGCCACGATCTCCAGCGGAGTCGTGCCGGAACTCCATCCGGCGTCGACCATCCTGGTGAGACCGCTGAGGCCGAAGTCGATGTAGAACTGCTTCCGGTCGTCTCTCATCGGCGTCAGTCCACCGGGTAGGCGGAGTAGACCATGTATCCCTTGTGCGAGGACCTCTTCAATACGATGGTCACCGTGTTCCCCGCGTCTCGCACGTCCCCATTGGCCTTGTAGATCTTGCCGAGCGAGCCCGGAGTGTCAAGCCGCACCGTGATCGACAGGTGATGCGCGGCATTGTTCGAGTCCACCGGAGTCTTCTGCATCCACTTCTGCAGCTGCTTCCTGTGCGCCTCGCTGGAGTGCCACTTCTTGAACGCCGCGTCCACGGACTTCTGCGCGGTGTCGAAGTCCGTCCACAGGGAGGACTCGCCCCGGCTGGTCTCCGGGTGGTCCTGAAGGTCCTTCTTCGCCTTGTCGACCGCCTCCTGGGGCGTGGGGTCCACGTGGTCCTTGATGGTGTGGGCTCCGCGGTCTCCCTCGTGCAGCCTGAGGTTCAGGCAGTTGTGGACCAGGACGTCCCGTGGGAGGTCTCCCTCCGTGCGCACGAAGAAGCTGTGGAGTCCGTCGACCGTGATGTCGTGGACCCTGCGCGTCCCGGTCACGGGAAGCTCGTTCAGCGAGGTCACCGTACGGACCGAGCCGTCCGGTTCTTGCAGCTGGTCGCCCGTTCGCAGGTCGGCGGCCACGGTCCAGCCGCGTCCGACGACGAAGAACTTGTGCCCCGGTGTGGTGCTCAGTGTGCCGGTGCCCGCCACCTCGACGCTCAGCAGACGGCCTGCGTCGTGCTGGAAGGTGTCCGTCACCCGCTGGGGCCGGACGGTCCCGGTCACCGGACCGCCCGCCATGACCAGATCGTTCTCGCGCACCTGGTTGATGGGCTTGTACGTACCGTCCGCCATCAGCACGGGGGTCGCGGCGGGGAAGCTGTTCGTAGCGCAGCTGGTGAGCGCGTCGATGGCCGCGTCCGCCTCACGTTCGAGGGCGGCGACCGTGCTCGGATCCATCTCGGCCTTCGCCGCCAGCGCCCTGGCGTCCGCCAGGCCCACGCCCGTCCTCATGACGGCGCGGTAGGCCAGCATCGAGTCCATCAGGAGTTCCAGGCGCTTCTGCTTTGCTCCCATGGCCAAGTCGATGCCCACCGACGTGCACGCTTTAAAGTCGCCCTTGGCACAGTTGAAGTAGTCGTCCGTGACCATGTGCCAGAGGGTCTTCAGGAACATCTTGTCGAAGATGAGGGCGAGCTCCAGCCGGCTGAAGTACACGTCCTTGTAGTACGTCTGCAGGCCCATGTTCTCGGCGTGCATCCAGGTCACGTACTCGGCCGGGCAGTTCGCCTCGGTCACGTTCTCCGGGGCCGCCGGGTCCGTGCACAGGTAGAAGTCGAGCGTGAGGTTGTAGGTCAGCTTGAACTTGACCCAGCAGCCGTCGAAGCCGATGTCCAGGACGCACTTGTTCTGGTCGACCGGGTCGCCGATCGGTTCGATCTTGGAGCGCGTGAACACGCCCTTGAAGCCGGTCACACCGCCCGAGGCGATGGCATCGCGGCTCTTCTGGTTCTCCGCGCGGGTCGCCGCGTCCTGTGCCTCCTTCGCCGCTTCCTGGGCCCGGGTCGCCGCCGCCTCCGCCGTCTTGGCATCGGTCTCGGCCTTGGTCGCCACCGTGTTCGCGGTGGTCGCGTCGGCCTCCGCCGCCGTTGCCGCCTTACGGGCCGAGGCGGCGTCGCGCTCCGCGTCCGTGGCGGCCGCGTCCGCGGCGGACGCGTAGGTGCCCGCCGTGGTGGCCGCGCTCTGGGCCGCCGCAGCGTCCTGCGTGGCCTGCCGGTTGTACTCGACCGTCCTGGTCTCGGCGGCCTTCGCGGCCTTCGCCGCCTTCGCCGCCTCGTTGGCGGAGGCCTGTGCGGCCTGCGCCGACTTGGCCGCCTTGGCAGCCCAGTCGGCCGCCTGCAGCGCGGCCTCCGCCGCCGCCTTCGCGTCCGCGTCCGCCTGCTCGGCGAGCTTCTTCGCCTCGGCCGCCGCCTTGGCCGCCTGGTCCGCCTTGGCCTGGGCCAGGGCTGCCTGCTGTTCCGCCGCCGTCTTCGCGGCCTGACCGGTCAGCACGGCCAGACCCGCCGAGGAGTCGGTCTCCTTGTACGGAGAACCCAGCTCGATGGCGTCGTTGGCCGGCTTGACCACCTGCATAGCCGACTCACTTGCGGCCACGGCCGCCTGGGCCGTGGAGAAGGCAAACCCGGCCGTACGGATGGATTCGGCTCCGGCAGCCACCGCTTCACTGCGGGCCACCGAGGCATCCGTCTTGGCCTTCTCCGCCTGCTGGTGGGCCGTCTCCGCCTGCGACTTCGCGGTGATCGCGTTCCACTTGGCCGCGTCCGACGCGTCGATGGCATCGGCCGCCGCCGCGTGGGCCTTCTGCACCGCGGCTTCGGTGACCGCGACGTCCCTCTTGGCCGCGTCCGCCGCTGCCTGGGCGCGCTTGGCCGCCCCGTGGGCCCGGGTCGCCGCCGCTCTCGCGTTGGTCGCGGCCTCGGTCGCCGTGTCCGCCTCGGCGCGTGCGGCCGTGGCCGCCGCGCCCGCGTTGTCGGCGGCGGTACGTGCGGCGGTGGCCGCGGTACGGGACCCTTCGGCCGCGCTCGTGCCCTCGTCGGCTGCGGCCTTGGACTCCTTGGCGTAGGCCTTGGCCTCCAGGGCGTCACGCTGCTGTTCCGCGTCGATCGCCTTGTTCCGGGCCGTCACGGCCTTCTTCTCGGCGTCGACCGCGTCCTTCATCTTGTTCTCGGCGGTGGTTCCCGCGGTCTGCGCCGCGGTCAGCTGGTTGCCCGCCTCGGTCCGCTGGGTCTGCGCCCTCGCTTCCGCCGTCGCGGCCTTCGCCCGCTCCGATTCGGCGAGTTCCTTCTGCGTCTTGGCGTAGTCCCGCTCGGCCTCGGCCTTCTCCCGCTTGGCCTTCGCGTCCTGGGCCGCGGTCTTGGCCTCCTTCTCCGCGTTCTCCGCCTTGACCTGCGCCGCCTTCGCCTTCGCGGCGTTCTCCGCGGCCTTCACCGCCTGCGCCGCAGCGCCCTCCGCCGAGGCCTTCGCCTGGGCGGCGGCCTCTTCGGCGGCCTTGCGCCGGAACTCCGCCTTCGAGGCGTGCGCCTGCGTCATGGCCAGCGAGTTCAAGGTCTTGCTGTCGGCTGCCGAGGCACGCGTCGCGTTCAGCGCGGTCTCGGTGGCCTTGGCCGCCGCCTGGGCCGCGGCGGCGGACGCCTTCGTGATCTGCGCGGCCTGCTGTCCGTAGAGCAGGCCACGGCCACGGGGCAGACCGGCCTTGTCGGCGATGGTGTACGCGGCGCTCTGCGCGGCCGTCACCTTTCCGGCCTGGGCCTGGGCATCCTGGGCGGCGCGAGAGGCGACGTACAGCCGCCCGGTCGCGCGGGCCTGGGCCTGCTCGATCCCCGTGCGGGCCTTGGTGAACTCACTCGCCGGCGGCCGTCCGCTGCCTGCCGGAACCTTCAGGAAGTGCGCCTCCCAGTCGGTCAGCCGGCTCGCGATCATGGACTGGCCGAGTGCCTCGGCCATGGCCTGCGCGGCGATCTGCAGGTCCTTGGAAGCGGCCTGCTCGGCACCGAGGATGATGTCGCGCTGGGTGTTCTGGCCCGCGATCTCGGTCTGCCACTCCTGGGCGGCGACGGCCACCTCGGCGTTCAGGACCTTGTGCGGGTCGATCGGGTTGCGCGTCGCGCAGGAGGCGAAGCGCGCCTTCAGCTGCTCCACGTCGATCCGGAACTCCATCGAGTCCAGGTCCGGGGCCTTGGTGGGGAAGCCGCCGTTCTGCAGGAAGATGCGGGCGTCGTCGGCGTACATGGGGGTGGACCCCGCCATGTGCCATTCCCACTCTTTGCGGTCCTCGTAGTTCGCGGAGGTCTCCGGGTAGTAGCGGGCCTTCGCGATCTTGGTGGCCGCGTCGACGGACTCCTTGCCGGCCAGCGGGTGGGTATCCGTGTAGAAGTCGCCCTCACCCGTCCAGAACCGGTCCGCGATCCAGCCTCCGTAGCCCGTCTCCATGAAGATGGTCGGGTTGTCCGGTGGCCACTGGAACCCCGCGTTCGTGTAGCCGGGCGGGATGTCGTGCATGTAGAGAGAGGCCTGCCAGGCCTTCCTGCGGTCGTCCATCTCGGTGAACTTGGCGTTGGCCGCGGCATGGTCCTTGCCGTACGCCGCCGACAGCGGCGTTCCGTCCCAGTAGTTGCGCGCCGCGGCGGCGAGCAGCTCGGGCTCGGTTCCCTTCAGTCCCTTTCGGGCGACGGACTTCATCTCCGCGCCGCCCTTGCGGAGCACGTTGCCGAGCAGGCACTGGGCCTCGCGGACCTTCTGCGCCGCCTCCAGGTCGTAGGGGGCGGGCTCTGCGGCGGCGGCCGAGCGCAGGCCGTCGAGGGGCTGCACCCCGCTGCCGGTGAGCGTGACGGCCGCGGCGGTGGCCACGGCCGTGGTGGTCAGGAAGCTCGTCCAGTTGCCGAAACGACGGCGTCTGGGCGGCTGTGCGTTCGTGCGCATACCCGTATCAGCCGTTCTGCTCAGAAGAGGACATCGAAGGCGGCCCAGCCCGAGGTGCCGATCTGCACCCGGGGGGCGAAGGGGGCGGCGGCGTTGCCGGTGCCCTTGAACAGCCACAGTGCGCCCGCGGTATCGGCCCCGATCAGGTCGGTCTTCCCGTCGCCGTCGGTGTCGCCCGCGGAGGCGAGTGTCTTGTACGCCTCCCAGCCGGTGCCCACGACGTACCGCGTGCCGACCACGGCGTCCACGGTGGCCGCGCCCGTACCGGCGTAGATGGTGAGCGTGCCGTCGCTGGAGCGGGCGAGGACGTCGGGCTTGCCGTCGCCCGTGTAGTCGCCGCGGCCCACGAGCGTCATGCCGTTCCACCCGGTGCCGACCCTGATCCGGGCCGCGAGGGTGCCGTCGGGCTTGCCCTGGTACAGCCAGAGGTCGCCGGCGGCATCCCGGGCGATCAGGTCCACGTCGGCGGAACCGCCCATGTTCCCCACCGAGACGATCGTGTTGTAGATGTCCCAACCGCCGCCGACGACCTTGGTGTCGTTGCCGTGCTCGGCGGTGTAGTAGAGCGTTCCGGCCGCACGGTGGTAGAGGTCGTTGCCCCGGCCGCCCTCCGAGACGTTGGCCTGGACGAGTGCGGTCGCGTCGCCGAAGCCACCGCCCAGCTCGTAGGCGGACTTCAGGCCGCCCGTACCGTTCGGCTCGTACGCCCGGAGCTTGCCGGTGCTCGCGTTGCGCGCGAGGAGCGGGAACGTCTTCAGGGGCGGGCCCACGGGTTGGGCCCCTATGGAGCCGGCGTTGGCGGTCCTGTCCCCCCAGAGCGGTGGCGCCGCACCGGACACCCCGACCGCGACGGCGGCCAGCACCAGGCCGATCGCGCCGATCACCGCCCGGCGCGCCGAGCGGTTCATGGTTTGCAGCATCGAATTGTGGTTCCTCACGGGAGTCACGAGCGGCGGGCGTGCCACAGGCACACCGAAGAGCTCGGAATTCCCCCCTGAGACAGCCGACGCACCGCGTTCGACAGCGGTGGTGTCACGCTACTCGAATGTGTAACTCCTGTGAAGATCAATAGAGTTGGTCGCCCCATAGCGGACGGCCCGCCCCTCGGACCGAGGGGCGGGCCACCGCAGGTACAGCCGGTCAGCCGAAGTGGTACGCCTACTCCGGCGGGCCGATGTAGTTCTTCAGGCCCGGGACGGTCAGGGTGCCGCCGAACTGGCCGGCCTGGACGACCTTCACGTCCGTGAAGAACGCGAACGGGACGTTCAGCGGCGGCGGGCTGTTCGGGGTGAACTCGATCGGGATCAGGCCGAAGAGGTTGCCCTTGAGGCTCTCGGTGTACATCGTCACCGTGCCGCCGCGGATCTTGGACGTGGAGCCCGGACGGGACTTCAGGTGGGCGACGTTCCCCTCCTTGCCGACCGTCTGGTACAGGTCCTTGATGTCCAGCGAGTCCGCGGTGAACTTCAGGACCTTCTTGGTCTTGCCGCCGGCCGTCTTGACCTCGACGATGCCGTGGTAGTCCAGGCCGTAGAGGGTCAGCAGGGAGCTGTCCAGGTACCAGGGCTCGTCCGGCAGGAGCGGGACGCCCTGCTCCAGCTCGGCGTCGGCCAGCGCCTTGGCGTCGTAGGTCGGGCAGGGGAAGGGTTCCTTCCCGTCCGCGTCCTTCGTCTCCTCCGACGTGGACTTGTCGTCGGCCTTGTCCTCGCCCGTCTCGTCCTTCGGGGTCTTGGCGGTGTCCTTGACCTCGTCGGACAGCTCCTTGACGTCGACGCCGGCGTTCTTCGCCGCGTCGCGGATCGCGTCCGCCGCCGGGTCCGGGGTCGGGGCCGGGGCAGGCGTCTGCGGAGCGGTCGTGGAGGGCGCGGGCGTCGGGGTCGCCTTCGTCTGCGCGTCCTTGATCGGATCGACGAGGCCCTTGAGCGCGTCGCCGATACCGAGCGGGTCCAGCGGGTTCGTCGTCTTGGTCGGCGACGGAGTGGTGGACGGGGTCGTCTTCGGCACCGGGGCGTCGGCCTGCGTGTCCGCCGCGGGCTTGGTCGCCGACGGGGACGGGGAGGTGCTCGGCTTCGGCTTCGCGGACCCCGACGCGGACGGCGAGGGGCTCGCGCTGGCCGACGCGCTCGGCGAAGGGGACGCGGAAGGCGTAGGGGACGCCGACTCGGCGGGCTCGTCGGACCGCGTCACACACGGCCCGGGTGCGAAGGGGATGTCCTTCTCGTCGGCCACGGCCAGCTTCGGCGCCATGCCCATCCCGACGAACACGGCCGTCGGCATGGCCGCCAGCGCCATCGTCTTGCCGACGGGTATCTGGAGCTTGTTCAGCAGCGATTTCCTGGGTGCCGCGTGCCGCGGTCCCTTGATCTCGCGGGACTCTGCGCCTGGGGCCACGCCCCGCTGCGTCTCGTCACCCCGCACTGTTCCTCCCGCCATCGGCGTGGGCAGTCGTCTCGCTCGCGTATGCCGTTTCCGTCTCGCGGGGTCCGGGGATGCCCTGGGGACCCGCCGTCGACTCCGCCTTGCCCATGTCCACCGCGGTCGGACTCTGGTCGGCCGGGTCCTCTTCCACCGGCTGGCCCGGAGCCCAGGCCAGCGCGAGCGCGCCGCCGAGCATGGAGCAGATGAAGCCCATGAAGAAGCCGCCGAGGTTGGACACCGGCAGCGAGACCAGGGCCAGCAGGATCGCTGCGACACCGGCGAAGACGCGGATGGCCTGCTGGAACCAGAGGGCCAGGCCCAGCGTGATCAGCAGTACGCCGATGATCAGCGCGCCCGCGCCACCCGTGGTGGCCATCGCCAGACTGACGTTGCCCAGCCGGAGGTCCGCGTACGGGAAGTACGCGATCGGGAAGCCGCCGAGAAGCGTGAAGAGCCCGGCCCAGAACGGACGGCGGCCGCTCCACGCGTGGAAGCGGTAGTACACCGCGGTGAGCCAGGCGTCGTCTTCGGCGCGAACGTAAACCGGGGCCTGGGGGTTCATGGACAACAGCTCCCTGGAAACGGTGGTACTTGAGAACTCTGTGGAGCCCGGACGGGCGGCGACGAGTGCCGTCACCCGCCCGTCCGGTCACGCATCAGGACGGATCAGTCCTTGATGTCCTGGTAGCACGGCTGGTCGCCACCGAGCAGACGCAGCTTGAGGTCGGGCAGCTTGAAGGTGCCCGCCGTCGTCGCCCACGCCTTCTGACGCACGTTCGTCAGGATCGCCTTGTCCGCGCGCTGCGAGAACGCGTACGGGCTGGCGACCGTGCCGGCCTGCGGCTTCGTCTTGTGGCTCGCGTCGCCGACGGCGACACCGATGTCCAGGTTCTTGAACTCGGCGTCGGTGTCGAGCTCGGCAACATCCAGGTAGATGTTGTCGGCGATGGCCGGCTTGCCCTTGTGGCCGGTGCGCAGCTGCAGCGTGATGTTGCCCAGCGGCGTCGGGGTCACCAGGGACTGGCACATGTTGGTGATCTCGGCGTGGCTGAACCCGGAGATGGTGACCGGGTGATGCTGCGCGTTGCCCTTGAGGTCGTGACCCTCGGCAATGCCGCCGTACTGGATGAGGTTGTCACCGTCGAGCTTGTCGGCCGAGACCTTGAAGTCCTGGCCGGAGACGCTGAAGGACGCCGCGAGGGCACCCTGCGCCAGACCCACACCGACCGCGGCCGTGGCCGCGATGCTCGGCACCATGACGAGCGCGAAGCGCTTCCATCTGGTCCCGCCACGAACCTGAGAACTCATTTTCGTTCCTCCTTCTCGGACGTACATCTCCGGTCCGGGCCGTACCCGTCCTGGGATGGGAGAAGTGCTACGTCCTCGGGAAGGAGCGCAGGCGGCCCGGCCGCGGCTGTGCCACGTCCCGTACACCGGCGATCACCCCCGAGCGACAACCACTGGGCCACGCGTTCGCGCAACCTGGAGGACAGGCCCTGCCGTGTGGCAGAGACCCCCCTGTCCCACGGCCGGTGCCACTGCCACCGGCCGGCTCGGTGGGGACCCTCCACCGCGGCTCCGGATGAGCGGCTCTGCGGGAAGGACCGAGCGTCGCCGATCGTGGTCCATTCCCGGCCGGGGCACAAGGGGGTTCGTTACTGGCGGGTAACGGCCAGATAACCGGGGTACTGCCTCCTGTCGTCGGGCAGCAACACAGGGTGTCACCGAGGGCCACGACAGAACGGGGGAAGTATGAACACACCGGACAGTTCACGGGGTTCGGCTTACTGCGAGTAACAGCGGCCGCGATTACCAAGTTTTGGCAAAGTGCGGCCGCTGTTCGTCTACGTGTCAATAAATCGCCGGTGGTCCGCCGGCCTGCGCGGCGCCTGTCGACGCCGCGTTTCGGCGGCCTCTAGAACAGCACCCGCGCCAGCGCCGTACGCGCCGCCGACACCCGTGGGTCGTCCGCGCCGATGACCTCGAACAGCTCCAGCAGGCGCAGGCGTACGGCGTCCCGGTCCTCACCGAACGTCACGCGCACGGTGTCCACCAGGCGCCCGAAGGCATCCTCCACGTGCCCGCCGACCAGGTCGAGGTCGGCCGCGGCGATCTGCGCCGCCGGGTCGCGCGGGTTCTCGGCCGCCGCGGTGCGCACGGCCTGCGGGTTCATGTCCTGGACCCGGACGAGGAGTTCCGCCTGGGCCAGGCCCAGCTTGGCCTCGGTGTTGCCCGGGTCGTCGGAGAGCACGTTCTTGTACGCCTGCACCGCGCCGCCCAGGTCTCCGGCGTCGAGCGCGGCGACCGCCGCCTCCAGCAGGGCGTCGTACGGACCGGCCGGGACCTCGGCCTCGGCGGCCGGGGCCACGCCCTCGGCGGTCGGGTCCACCTCGATGCCGATGATCCCGAAACGCTCCTCGGCGACCTGGACCAGCTGGGCGAGGGTCTCACGGATCTGCTGCTCGGGCGCCACGCCCTGGAACAGCGGCAGCACCTGGCCGGCGACCACGGCGAAGACGGCCGGGATGCCCTGGATGCCGAACTGCTGCATCAGCGTCTGGTTGGCGTCCACGTCGACCTTGGCCAGCACGAGGCGGCCGTTCGCCTCGACGGTCAGGCGCTCCAGGAGCGGGCTGAGCTGCTTGCACGGCTCGCACCACTCGGCCCAGAAGTCCAGGACGACCGGGACCTCGGCGGAGAGCTGGAGCACATCGCGTTCGAAACCGGCCTCGTCTACGTCGATCACGAGGGCCGACGGGGGCACGGCGCCGGCGGCCGGGACGGCCCCGCCGCCCTGTGCCGCCTGCCGTGCCGCTTCGGCGCGGGCCTGCTCGGCCTTGGCCTTGGCCTCGCCGGCCGCCTTCACCGCGGCGAGGTCGACGACGCCGCTCATGGACATGTTTCTGGGCTGCATGCGTACATCCTCCCCCGTGTGCGCGCGCCGACGAAAAAGATCGCGAGAATTTGCCTCGCCGCGACCGTCAAAACGTTGCGGCGCCGGGTCCCCACCTGGCGCCAGTAGCTCTTCGCGTGGTTGTCGCTCTTACGCTACGAGTCGTAGCGTAACTCCTCCCGGCCCCGCGGCGCGCGGTGATCTGAACCACAGCGGCCCGGTCGGCTACCGACGGGTATGGTCTCGGCCATGCGCAACCCCAGCCCTGGCCGGACCGGCCGCCCCCGCAGCGCCGCCGCGGACGCCGCCATCCTCGCCGCGACGCGGGACGCGCTGGTGGAGCTGGGCTGGTCGAAGCTGACGATGGGCGACGTCTCGGCCCGGGCCGGGGTGGCCAAAACCACCCTCTACCGGCGCTGGGCGGGCAAGAACGAGCTGGTCGTGGACGCGGTGGCGGAGCTCTTCGACGCGCTGGAACTCCCCGACCGCGGCTCCCTCGAAGCCGACATCGAGTACGTGGTCCTGCAGTTCGCGGAGCTGCTGCGGCGCCCGGAGGCCCGTACGGCCCTGATGGCGGTGGTCGCGGAGTCCACCCGGGACGAGGCCCTGCGCGACCGGATCCGGTCGGCCATCGTGGACCGGCAGAAACGTCTCGTCGTACTGGGGCGCGAGCGGGCCCAGGCGCGCGGGGAACTCCCGTACGAGGAAGACGAGTCCCTCGCGGGCCGCACCACCGACCTGATCTTCGACGTGATCGCGGGCACGGTGGTGCACCGCGCGCTGGTGAGCTCCGAACCGGTGGACGAGCTCTGGGTGTCCACCTTCACGGCGCTGCTGATGCACGGCCTCCAGGGCCCGTCCCTGACCTGACCTGACCTGGCCCTGACCTGACCGGCCTGGCCTGGCCTGGCCCGGCCTGACCGGTTCCGCTCGCCCGTCCCGCGTTCAGAAGGTCCAGGCCCCCGAGCGGCGCCGGGATTCCCGGACCTGCTCCGCCAGCGCGGCGGCCCGGGGGTTGTCCCCCGGCCAGGGCCGTCGGCGGCCCGGCCAGCTCGCCCAGCGCAGCGCGTCCGCCTCCTCCGCGGGCCGCAGCCCGGCCGCGACGAGAGCGCCCCGGGCCACCTGCGCCCCGGCCGTGCGGTAGCCGATGTCACGGGCGTCCGGCCAGTAGACGCCGCCGTCGGTGATCAGGACGGCGGCCGCCACCCCGTCCAGCCCCACCTCGATGCCGTCACGCACCGCCGCGAGGAACTCGGCGGGCAGCCGCTCCTCCGAGGCCAGGTTCAGGATCTCGGTCCCTTCCGGCCCCGGCGGCTCGAAGTCGGCGACGACATAGGCGTAATGGCCGCCGCAGCCGCCCTTGTTCATCACCACGCGCGCGCTGACGCCCCGTACGGATGCAGAAAGGCCGGTCATGAAGCCCACGGTACGGGCGCCACGACCGGCCGTTCCGGCGGACGGGGGGTCAGAAGCCGGGCGGCTCGGTGTAGGTGCCCCACTCCTCGCGGAGCACGTTGCAGATCTCGCCCAGCGTGGCCTCGGCCCGCACCGCGTCCAGCATGGCCGGGATCATGTTCGACCCGTCCCGGGCGGCGTCCAGCATCGCGGCCAGCGCGCCGGACACCTTGGCGTCGTCGCGCCGGCCCTTGCGCTCGGCCAGCTCCCGTACCTGTACCTTCTCCACCTCGTGGCTGACCCGCAGGATCTCCAGGTCCCCGGTGACGGACCCGTGGTGGACGTTGACGCCGACGACCCGCTTGTCGCCCTTCTCCAGCGCCCGCTGGTACTGGAAGGCCGACTCGGCGATCTCCCCGGTGAACCAGCCGTCCTCGATGCCGCGCAGGATGCCCGAGGTGATCGGTCCGATGGGGTGCTGCCCGTCGGGGTGGGCGCGCAGCCCGCGCTCCCTGATCTGCTCGAAGATCTTCTCGGCGTCCGCCTCGATGCGGTCGGTGAGCTGCTCGACGTACCAGGAACCGCCCAGCGGGTCGGCCACGTTGGCGACCCCGGTCTCCTCCATCAGCACCTGCTGGGTGCGCAGGGCGATCTCGGCGGCCTGCTCGCTGGGCAGCGCGAGGGTCTCGTCGAGGGCGTTGGTGTGGAGGGAGTTCGTGCCGCCGAGGACGGCCGCGAGGGCCTCGACGGCGGTGCGCACGACGTTGTTGTACGGCTGCTGGGCGGTGAGGGAGACCCCGGCGGTCTGCGTGTGGAAGCGCAGCCACATGGACTTCTCGCTCGATGCTCCGTAGACCTCCTTCATCCAGCGGGCCCAGATCCGGCGGGCGGCGCGGAACTTGGCGATCTCCTCGAAGAAGTCGAGGTGCGCGTCGAAGAAGAAGGAGAGGCCGGGCGCGAAGTGGTCCACGTCCATGCCGCGCGAGAGCCCGAGCTCCACGTAGCCGAATCCGTCGGCGAGGGTGTACGCGAGCTCCTGCGCGGCCGTCGCCCCGGCCTCGCGGATGTGGTAGCCGGAGACGGACAGCGGCTTGTAGGCCGGGATGCCCTTCGCGCAGTACTCCATGAGGTCGCCGATGAGGCGCAGGTGCGGCTCGGGCTCGAAGAGCCACTCCTTCTGGGCGATGTACTCCTTGAAGATGTCGGTCTGGAGCGTGCCATTGAGGAGGGCGGGGTCCACGCCCTGACGCTCGGCGGCGACCAGGTACATGCAGAAGGCGGGCACGGCGGGGCCCGAGATGGTCATCGAGGTGGTGACGTCGCCGAGCGGGATGTCCCTGAAGAGGACCTCCATGTCGGCGGCGGAGTCGATGGCGACCCCGCAGTGGCCGACCTCGCCGAGGGCGCGGGGGTCGTCGGAGTCACGCCCCATGAGGGTGGGCATGTCGAAGGCCACGGAGAGCCCGCCGCCGCCGGCGGCCAGGATCATCTTGTAGCGCTCGTTGGTCTGCTCGGCGTTCCCGAACCCGGCGAACTGCCGGATGGTCCAGGTCCGGCCGCGGTAGCCGGTGGCGTGCAGGCCACGGGTGTACGGGTACTCGCCCGGCCACCCGATCCGCTCGAATCCCTCGTACGCGTCGCCGGGCCGGGGCCCGTAGACCGGATCGACGGCATCGCCGGAGAGCGTGGTGAAGTCGGCCTCGCGCTTGCGGGCCTTGTCGTAACGGGCCTGCCAGCGAAGGCGGCCTTCCTCGATGGCGTCTGCGTCCATACCCATGAATTTACTAGGACGTCCTAGTAAATGTCGATGGCAAACCCCCGGGGAGATGCCCCGGGGGTGGCGAGGATCAGGCCTCGGAGGTCGCGAGACCCTCGCTGACCAGCGGCTCGACCTCGGCGCGGACCTTGCGCTCGACGAAGAACGCGGCCAGCGGGATCGTGCCCGACGCGAGGACCCAGAGGAGCTTGCCGAACGGCCACCTGGCCTTGGAGCCCAGGTCGAAGGCGAAGACCAGATAGACCATGAAGAGGACACCGTGGGCCTGCGAGACCGCGAAGGTCAGGTCGGCGCCGGTGTCGAAGCCGTACTTCGCCACCATGCAGGCACAGAGGATCAGGAGCATGACCGCGGTCACGTAGGCCATGACGCGGTAGCGGGTCAGCACGCTTCGTTTCATGCGGACGAGCCTAACCGTCCGTTTTGAGCGATCTTTACCCGGGCTTACTTCTCCTCGAAGTCCGCGGCGGCCACCCGCAGCGGGCGCAGCAGCGCGAAGATCTCCGCGCACTCCTCCGCGTCGTACGCGCCGAGGCCGAAGTCGATCTCCATCAGGTCCCGGGTGGCGGCCTCGACGACCTCGCGGCCCTTGTCCGTGATGGAGGCGAGGGTGCCGCGGCCGTCGTTCGGGTTGGGCCGCTTGTCGACGAGACCGGACCGCACCAGCCGGTCCACGGTGTTCGTCACCGAGGTCGGGTGGACCATCAACCGCTCGCCGATCTTCGACATCGGCAGTTCGCCGGCCTTGGAGAAGGTGAGCAGCACCAGCGCCTCGTACCGCGCGAAGGTCAGACCGTACGGCTTGACCACCGCATCGACCTCGCCGAGCAGGATCTGGTGCGCCCGCATGATCGAGGTGATGGCGGCCATCGAGGGCACCGGCCCCCAGCGCTGCCGCCAGAGCTCGTCGGCGCGGGCGATGGGATCGAAGGGAAGGCTGAGCGGCTTGGGCACGGACCAGACCCTACCGGGCGGTCATTTGGCGGCGAGTCCCGTCTCACTCCTCGGCCGTTCCCGCTCCGCGGCGCGGGCGCAGGCGCGGAGTTCGACGAGGAGCAACAGGACGACGGCCGTGCCGAGGATCCCGGAGCCGGTGACGACCTGGTGCACGGGGAGGAACTCGGCGGCGAGGCCGGCCAGGGCCATGCCGACGCCCTGGAGCGTCATCAGACCGGTGCCGAGCAGGGTCATCGCGCGGCCGCGCAGCTCCTCGGGGACGGCGTCGAGGTACCACTGGTCGAGGCCGAGGGTGTAGGCGTGGGCCAGCCCTGCGAGCAGCAGCGCGGTGAGCGCGAGCGGTACGCCGGGCCGGGCGGCGTACAGCAGGAGCGGCAGCAGTCCGGCGGCCACGAGCGGGCCCGTGATCCGGGAACGCGTTCGGGCGGTGAGTGCGGAGCCCGCCCAGAGCTCACCGGCGATGGTGCCGACGGGCAGCGCGCACATCAGCAGCCCCAGCACCCCGGTCCCCGCGCCGAGGCCGGCGGCGTACGGGGCGAGCAGGGCCTCCGGTACGACGACGAAGACGGGCGGCAGCCAGAAGAGCAGGGTGAGCACCCGGATCCGGCGGTCCCCGAGGACGGCGCGCAGCCCGCCGAGCGGGGACTCGTGGGAGCCCCCGCGGGCGGGGCGGGCGCGGGTGCCGAGGCCCAGCAGGAGTGCGGAGCCCAGGAATCCGGCGGCGGTCAGGGCGATGGCCCCGCGCGGCGCGAGGACGGTGAGCAGCAGTCCGCCGAGGCCGAAGCCGATGAGCTGGGAGCTCTGGGCCACCATGCGCAGCAGGGATCGGCCGAGGACGAAGGCGTCGCCGGTGCCGAGGATGTCGGCGAGGGAGGCGGCGCGGGCGCCCTGGAACAGCGGCGCCACGAAGGCCGTCGCGCAGCGCAGTACGAGGAGCAGCGCGACGGGGGTGCCCGGCAGGGCCATGGCGGCGGCGCATGCCGCGCAGACGAGGTCGCAGCCGACGAGGACCCGCCGGGCGGGGTGGCGGTCGGCGACCCCGGCGAGCAGGGTGCCGCCGAGGGCGTACGGGAGGAAGCCGAGGGCGAAGGTGAGCGCGCTCATCAAGGGCGAGCCGGTGACGCGGTAGACGAGGACGGTGAGGGAGATCTCGGCGACGACCACGCCGAGTACGGAGAGCAGGTGCGCGGCGAAGACGGGGCGGAACTCCCTGATCCGGAAGACGGCCCGGTAGCCGGTGGAGGCGGGGGTGACGGTTGCCATGCCCGGCAGCTTCGCCGCGGCTACCGTGGGCCCATAGAGATTCGTCCCAGCACGAATCCGGCGCGCGTCGGCGCGAGGCCGACGCGGTCGGCGCGAGACCGGCGCGGGTCGACGCGAGACCGGCGCGGGTCGACGCGAGACCGGCGCGGGTCGACGCCAGGCCGACGCGGGTCGGCCCGAAGCCGGAGCCAGGCCGGCGCGGTCGGCGCGAAGCCGGCGCCAGGCCGGCGCGGGTCGGCCCGAAACCGGCGCCAGGCCGGCGCGGTCGGCCCGAAACCGGCGCGGGTCGGCGCGGGTGGGCCGGAAGCCGGCGCGAAGCCGGCGCGGATCGTCGACCGACGTGGAGGGGACGGGGAGCGGCGCGATGGGGTTCCACTACCGGTTCGGACCCGGCGACCTGCTGCGGTGCCGCTTCGCCGTGTCTCCGCGCTGGGAGACGCAGGAGGCGGTGCGGACCCTCCTGCGGCCGCACCGGCAGGCCTACCACCTGCCGTGGCTGCGGCAGGTCCGGGCTGCCGCCGAGGGGCTGGACCTGCGTCCGCTGTGGCTGCTGATGCCGCGGGCCGGGCACCATCCGGACTTCCTCAGCCCGTCGCCGCTCGGCCCCGCCGTCACCTTCGAGGAGGAGCAGGCGCGGGTGCGCGCCGCGGACCCGGAGGCGGCGCGCGAGGACCTGCGGCTCTCCCTGGTGTGCACCCCGGGCGCCCTGGAGAGCGACATCGGGCAGCGGATGCTCGCGGATCCGGCGCGGGCGGTACGGGAGTTGGCCGATCTCACCGAACGGGCCTGGGAGGCGCTGGTCGCCCCGCACTGGCCGCGGCTGCGCGGGCTGCTGGAGGCGGACATCGTCTTCCACTCGCGCCGCCTCGCGGCGGGCGGGCTGGAGGCGCTGTTCGACGGGCTCCACCCGGACCTGCGGTGGTACGAGGAGACGGCGACGCTGACCATCGAGCGGCCCGCGCACCACGACCGCTCGCTGGACGGGCAGGGGCTGCTGCTGATGCCGAGCGCCTTCGTCTGGCCGGAGGTGGTCGGCGGCTACGACCCGCCGTGGCAGCCGACGCTCGTGTACCCGGCGCGGGGCGTCGGCGCGTTGTGGACCGCCTCGACGGGACCGACCCCGCAGGCACTGGCCCGCCTGCTGGGCCGGGCGCGGGCCGACGTGCTGTGCGCCCTGCACGAACCGGCCTCCACCACGGCCCTGGCCCACCGGCTCGGGCTGGCCCCCTCCACCGTCTCGGCGCACCTGACCGTCCTGCACGCGGCGGGCCTGCTCGTCTCCGCCCGCCACGGCCACCAGGTCCTGTACGAGCGCACCCCGCTGGCCATCGCCCTCACCACGGGCGACCCGGCTCCCTGACCCGCCCGGTGTCGTACGGGGACGGCAACTGACCGTCGTGCCACGATATGCCGGTCCGCTATCCGCCCCTTCGCCCCTTCGCCCCGAGGAAGCAGGATGCCCCAGGCGCGGGGTCCGGGGCAGAGCCCGGCAGCGGCGCCGCACACGAAAAAGCGCCCCCGGCCGGGCAGGCCAGGGGCGCTGGGCGAGGACAACGGCGGCGGAGCACGGTTCCGTGCCGGCGCTGCGGCAAGCCCTTGGTCCTCAAGTTGGTGATGGCGTGTGCCGTGCCCGCAGGCACGTCCGGCGCACATCCGCCCGTTTTCAACCCTGGGGCGGACGCCCCTCCCCGGAGGTGGGGGGCTCGTTGCCGATCTGCTCGTTGAGCTTCTGCTGCGCCGTGTCGACCTGGCTCTGGTACTTGCTCCCGGTCTTCGCGTCGAAGGCATCTCCGGCCTTCTCGACTCCTTGGCGGGCCTGGTCAGGGTGTCCCTTGATCAGACCTTTGAGCTTGTCGAGCATGGACATGAGTCGTCCTCTCTACGGAATGCCTGTCGCTCCCAGCTTCTCCGCAAAGACCGGTGTCCGCACCCGGGGCGTCCGCAGACCGCGTCGGCGACCTGCTCCCCGGCCTCTTCGCCGACCCCCGGCGGGGTCACGGAGAGCGCGACGATCAGGCGTCGACCGCCGCACGCGCGCGGGCCGCGATCACGCTGTCGGCCTCGTCCCGCTTGAGCAGCCGGTCGCCGTACAGGCCGCCGAACGGCAGCAGCGCCAGCACGAAGAACAGGGCGACCTTCTTGACCGGCCACTTCGCCTTGTTCCAGACATCCAGCAGGAAGACCGCGTAGATGACGAAAAGGATCCCGTGGATGATGCCGAGCGGCATCATCAGGTAGTCGATGTCCGAGATCCGGCTCAACAGCGAGCCGAAGATCAGCAGAGCCGGGAACGACAGCGCCTCAGGGACGGAGATGAGGCGCAGCCGGTGCAGGGCGGAGGCGGTCTTGATGTCCACGGGGAACCTTCGGGGTGGATGTCAGGGCGTTCCAGTGTCTCAGCCGCTTTGCGGGATCTTGACCCCGGCCCCGCTCCACGGACGGCGGAAACGCCCCCGCGTGACGCCCGTTACCGCCCGGGTGTGGCGTATATCGGCCACGGGACCCTGTTCGCGCCCGCCCGCTGCCGATAACGTCATCCCGTGGCTCAGTTCCGACTCCAAGGCAGCAAGGTGCTCGCCGTCGACCTGACCGGGGATGCCGTGAAAGCGAAGAACGGCTCCATGGTCGCGTACGACGGGCAGATGGCCTTCAAGAAGATGACCGGCGGTGGCGAAGGCCTCCGCGGAATGGTGACCCGCCGGCTGACCGGCGAGCAGATGACCGTGATGGAAGTGCAGGGGCACGGCACCTGCTTCTTCGCCGACCGCGCGAGCGAGATCAATCTGGTCGATCTGCGCGGCGAGAAGCTCTACGTCGAGTCCAGCAACCTGCTGTGCACCGACGCGGGGCTGCGCACCGGCACGACCTTCACCGGTCTGCGCGGCGCGACAACGGGCAACGGCCTGTTCACCACGACCGTCGAGGGCTCGGGCCAGGCGGCGATCATGTCCGATGGCCCGGCGGTGGTGCTGCGCGTGAGCGCCCAGTACCCGCTCTCCGTCGACCCGGGGGCGTACATCGCGCACACCGGCAACCTCCAGCAGTCCTTCCAGTCCGGCGTCAACTTCCGCACGCTGATCGGCGAGGGCTCCGGCGAGTCCTTCCAGATCCGCTTCGAGGGCGAGGGCCTGGTGTACGTGCAGCCCAGCGAGCGCAACACCATCGGGGGCGACATCTGATGCCGTTCCGCGAGATCAACTCGAAGATGGTCGAGGCCCAGGTGATCCCCGGGCAGAGGATGTACAGCCAGCGCGGCGCGATGCTCGCGTACCGCGGCGAGGTCTCCTTCACCCCGAGCCTGACAGGCGGTCAGGGCGGGGTGATGGGCATGATCGGGCGCCGGGTGGCGAACGAGCAGACCCCGCTGATGACGGTCGAGGGCAGCGGCACCGTGATGTTCGGCCACGGCGGCCACCACATCCAGGTGATCAGCCTGACCGGCGAGACGCTCTACGTCGAGGCCGACCGGCTGCTGGCCTTCGACGGCACCCTGCAGCAGGGCACGATGTTCATGGGCTCGCAGGGCGGGGTCATGGGCATGGTCCGAGGCCAGGTGACCGGCCAGGGGCTGTTCACGACCACGCTCAAGGGTCACGGCGCGGTCGCCGTGATGGCCCACGGCGGGGTCATCGAGCTCCCCATCACCCCTCAGCGCCCGGTCCACGTGGACCCGCAGGCGTACGTCGCCCACCACGGGGACGTCCGCAACAAGCTCTCCACCGCGCTCGGCTGGCGGGACATGGTGGGGCGCGGCTCGGGTGAGGCGTTCCAGCTGGAGCTGTCCGGCCAGGGCGCGGTGTACGTACAGGCCTCGGAGGAGAAGCTGTGAACTTTGGCCCCGTGACGGGCGGACCCGGCGGCGCCGGCGGTCCAACGGTCTTCGACCCGTACACCCTGCCCTCCGACGACAACGTGAACGCGTACACCTTCTGCGTGGAGCTCAAGGGGAGCCAGTGGTTCCTGCAGAAGGGCAAGATGATCTCGTACTACGGGAGCATCGAGTTCAACGGCATCGGCAACGGCCGCTTCGACCGGCTGCTGCGCACCAGCTTCCACTCGCCGCTGCACGCGAGCGACTGGGTGGTCGCCGAAGGCCAGGGCAAGATGCTGTTGGCCGACCGGGCCTTCGACGTGAACTCGTACGACCTGGAGAACGGGAACCTGACGATCCGGTCGGGCAACCTGCTCGCGTACCAGCCCTCCCTCGCCCTGAAGCAGTCGATCGTCCCGGGCTTCCTGACGCTGATCGGAACGGGCAAGTTCGTGGCGGCGTCCAACGGGCCGGTGGTGTTCATGGAGCCGCCGCTGCGCGTGGACCCGCAGGCGCTGGTGGGCTGGGCGGACTGCCCCTCGCCGTGCCACCACTACGACCACGGCTACATGTCGGGCGTGATGGGCGGGCTGCGCTCGCTGACCGGCATCGGCGGCACCTCGGGCGAGGAGCACCAGTTCGAGTTCGTGGGGGCGGGCACGGTCCTGCTGCAGTCGTCCGAGATGCTGATGGCGGAGCAGGCGGTCGGCGCGGTCGGCGCCGGCGCGGCCGCGGGCAACGCGCAGGGCGTCCCGGGGGCCGGGGCGGGCCAGGGCCCGCTGGGGCAGCTGGGCGTGCCGCGGATGCCGGGGCAGCTGGGTGATCTCCAGCGCCGCTTCGGCCTGTGACCCGCCAGTCGCCCCATTTTTGTACGTAATTCAACTTCTTAGGTAGAGTTCAGTCATGGAGACCATGGAGACCGAGACGGCCACACGCTGGCTGACCGACGCCGAGCAGTGCGCCTGGCGCACCCACCTGGACGTCAGCAGACTGCTGATGCACCAGCTGGAAAAGGACCTCCAGCCCTTCGGTCTCACCAACAACGACTACGAGATCCTCGTGAACCTCTCGGAGTCGCCGGAACACCGGATGCGGATGAGCGATCTCGCGACCGCCACCCTGCAGTCCAAGAGCCGGCTGTCCCACCAGATCACGCGCATGGAGGCGGCGGGCATGGTCCGCCGTGTGAACTGCGAGTCCGACCGCCGTGGTCTGTTCGCGGTGCTCACGGACGAGGGCATGGAGACGATGCGCAAGGTCGCCCCGCACCACGTGGCGTCCGTCCGCCGGCACTTCATCGACCTGCTGCCGCCCGAGGCCCTGGCGGCGCTGCGCGAATCGCTGAGCCCGGTGGCGGAGCACCTGCGGGGCAACCGCGGCAAGGCCTGACGCCGGCCGGCGCCCGATCCGGGGTGCCGTCCCCGGCGGCAGCCCGGAGAATGGGTGGTAACGCTCGCTCGCCGGCCGCCCGCCGGGCAACCGCAAGCGCATGGCCGGCCTGAGGAGGTCAGCCATGCACTGCAAGCACCAGGCGTACATCTCGTCGGCCGCGGCCGTGGCCCTGATGATCGGGGGCCCGGTGGCGGCCGCCGCCGCGAACACCGCCGACGCGGCGAGATCCGCCCCCGCGGCCGCGGCGGCCCGCTCCGACATGGACGCCGAGGGGGCAGCCGCCGCCGCGCTGAAGAAGTACCCCGGTGTCGTGGAGTCCCTCGACAAGGACGACGCCGTCTGGCACGTCGACATCATCGGCAAGAACGGCAAGCACGCGGAACTGACGGTCGACACCCGCAGCGGCAAGGTGTTCACCGAGAACGCGGACGACGACAGCGACGGCAGCGGCGGGAACAAGGCGCTGCTCTCCGCGAAGGTCACCGCCCAGCAGGCGATGAAGGCAGCCCTCGCCGCCCACCCCGGCCAGGTCTCGTCGGTGGAGTGGGACGACGATGACGACAACGGCGCCCGCTACTGGAACGTCGAGATCAAGTCCGGCGACAAGTCCACCGACGTGCACGTCGACCCCACGTCGGGGAAGGCGACGGTGTCGCAGTCGGACTCGGACTCGGACGACAACGGCTGACACCCACCCACCGGCCCGCGGGATCTGATGCGGACCGGATCCGGCGCCCCTAGACTGGCGAGCGCCCGGATTACCCCGATCTTCGAGGGAGTGGCTCATGGCCAAGCGCGGCAACAAGAAGCGAGCACGCAAGAAGAAGAAGGCGAACCACGGCAAGCGTCCCAACGCCTGACCGGTCCGCCCCACAGACGCACGAGAGCCGCGCCCCGGACGAACGGGGCGCGGCTCTCGCGTACGGCGTAAGGGCGCAGGGCGTACGAACGACCCCTCAGGCCTCCGTCAGCGTCTCCAGGAGGACGTCGGCGGCCGCGTACGGGTCCAGCTCGCCCCCGGCCACCCGGGCCGCCAGCGCTTCGAGCCGGGCGTTCCCGTGCAGATCGGCCATCCGGGCCCGCAGGGCCGTCACCGCGATCGTCTCCACCTCGTGCGCGGCCCGCGCCGTACGCCGCTCGGCCAGCACCCCCCGCTCGTCCATCCACGCGTGGTGCTTCTCCAGCGCCTCGACCAGTTCGTCGATGCCCTGTGCCCGCGCGGCGACGGTCTTGATGATCGGCGGACGCCAGTCCCCCGGCCCGCGGGACTCGCCCAGGCCCAGCATGTGGTTCAGCTCCCGGGCGGTGGCGTCGGCCCCGTCGCGGTCGGCCTTGTTCACCACGTACACGTCGCCGATCTCCAGGATCCCCGCCTTCGCGGCCTGGATCCCGTCGCCCATCCCGGGCGCCAGCAGCACCACCGAGGTGTCCGCCTGCGCGGCGATCTCCACCTCCGACTGCCCGACCCCGACCGTCTCGACCAGGATCACCTCGCAGCCGGCCGCGTCCAGCACCCGGATCGCCTGCGGGGCGGCCCAGGCGAGACCGCCCAGGTGGCCGCGGGTGGCCATGGATCGGATGTAGACCCCCGGGTCGGAGGCGTGGTCCGACATCCGCACCCGGTCGCCGAGCAGCGCCCCGCCGGAGAACGGCGAGGACGGGTCGACGGCGAGGACGCCGACCCGCTTCCCGGCCTTCCGGTACGCCGACACGAGCGCCGAGGTCGAGGTCGACTTGCCGACGCCCGGCGACCCCGTCAGCCCCACCACGTACGCGTTGCCGGTGAGCGGGGCCAGCGCCGCCATCACCTCGCGCAACTGCGGGGACGCCCCCTCCACCAGCGAGATCAGCCGGGCCACCGCTCTCGGCCGGCCCTCACGGGCCTGGGCCACCAGCTGGGGGACGTCCACCGCCGTCATACGTGCTGCGCTCCTCGGGTTCTCGTACGGGTACGGGCGGGTGCTGGACCCTCGCTACGCCTTGGGCACGCGGACGATCAGGGCGTCGCCCTGGCCGCCGCCGCCGCACAGCGCGGCCGCGCCGACCCCGCCGCCGCGGCGCTTGAGCTCCAGCGCCAGGTGCAGCACCACGCGGGCGCCGGACATGCCGATCGGGTGCCCCAGGGCGATGGCGCCACCGTTGACGTTCACCTTTTCCGGGGTCACGCCGAGGTCCTTCATTGACTGCACGGCGACCGCCGCGAAGGCCTCGTTGATCTCGATGAGGTCCAGGTCGGCGACCTCCAGGCCCTCCTTCTTCAGGGCGTGCTGGATGGCGTTCGACGGCTGCGACTGCAGCGAGTTGTCGGGGCCGGCCACGTTGCCGTGGGCGCCGATCTCGGCGAGCCACTCCAGGCCCAGCTCCTCGGCCTTCGCCTTGCTCATCACGACCACGGCGGCCGCGCCGTCGCTGATCTGCGAGGAGGTGCCGGCCGTGATGGTGCCGTCCTTGGCGAAGGCCGGGCGCAGCTTGCCCAGGGACTCCGCCGTGGTCTCCGGGCGGATGCCCTCGTCCTTCGAGAACACGACCGGCTCGCCCTTGCGCTGCGGGATCTCGACCGGGGTGATCTCGGCCTCGAAGACGCCGTTCTTCTGCGCGGCCGCGGCCCGCTGGTGCGAGGCGGCGGCGAACTCGTCCTGCGGGGCGCGCTCGATGCCCAGGCGGGTGTTGTGCTTCTCGGTGGACTCGCCCATCGCGATGTTCTCGAACGCGTCGGTGAGACCGTCGTAGGCCATCGCGTCGAGCATCTCGACGGCGCCGTACTTGTAGCCCTCGCGCGACTTGGGCAGCAGGTGCGGGGCGTTCGTCATGGACTCCTGGCCGCCGGCGACCACGATGTCGAACTCGCCGGCGCGGATCAGCTGGTCGGCGAGCGCGATCGCGTCCAGCCCGGAGAGGCACACCTTGTTGATGGTCAGGGCGGGCACGTTCATCGGAATGCCGCCCTTGACCGCGGCCTGGCGGGCGGGAATCTGGCCCGCACCGGCCTGGAGCACCTGCCCCATGATCACGTACTGCACCTGGTCGCCGGAGATTCCGGCCCGGTCCAGCGCGGACTTGATGGCGAAGCCGCCGAGGTCGGCACCCGAGAAGGACTTCAGCGAGCCGAGCAGCCGCCCCATGGGCGTGCGGGCCCCGGCGACGATCACTGAGGTGGTGTTGTTCGATCCGGACATGAGGCACAGCCCCTTGAGGATGAGGAGTGAACGAGGGTTTACCTGAATGTACTGAGCGGTACCCGCGCCGTCACCGGGCTGCCGGTGTGATCGCTGGCACGTTGCGTAACCACCCTCTTCGGCAGTGCACTGGTCCCATGCTGACAAGGATCGACCACATCGGGATCGCCTGCTTCGACCTGGACAAGACCGTCGAGTTCTACCGTGCCACGTACGGGTTCGAGGTCTTCCACACCGAGGTCAACGAGGAGCAGGGCGTCCGCGAGGCCATGCTCAAGATCAACGAGACGTCGGACGGCGGCGCCTCCTACCTCCAGCTGCTGGAGCCCACCCGCGAGGACTCCGCGGTGGGCAAGTGGCTGGCGAAGAACGGCGAGGGGGTCCACCACATCGCCTTCGGCACCGAGGACGTCCAGGGCGACTCGGAGGCCATCCGCGGCAAGGGCGTCCGCGTCCTCTACGACCAGCCCCGGACCGGCTCCATGGGCTCCTCGATCACCTTCCTGCACCCCAAGGACTGCCACGGAGTCCTCACCGAACTGGTCACCTCCAACCCCGAGCACTGATGGACCACTGATGGCCCGTTTCCCCGGCCGGTAGAGTGGCCATGGCTCGGCCGGGGTTCGGTGCGGAGACGGGGGTCGGGGCCTGTGACCCCTGCCCCGGTATCTGACACCATTCCCCCGGGGGCGTCGTTCAGCGGGCGAGCGATGCTCATTTGGGAGTGAGCTTGCGACCAGGGGACGGATGGGACCGCGCTGTGCGGGGCTACGAAAGCCAGGAGAGCCATCAGGCCGAGGCCGACCATCTCTCGCGCTTCGAGGCCGAGATGGAGCGGCTGAAGAAGGAGCGCGGGAAGGCCGTCCAGCACGCTGAGGACCTGGGATACCAGGTCGAGGTGCTGCGCGCCAAGCTCCACGAGGTACGCCGCAGTCTGGCGTCCCGCCCCGCCTACGACGGCGCGGACATGGGATACCAGGCGGAGCAGCTGCTCCGCAATGCCCAGATCCAGGCCGACCAGATGCGCTCCGACGCCGAGCGCGAGCTGCGCGACGCCCGGGCGCAGACCCAGCGCATCCTCCAGGAGCACGCCGAGCACCAGTCGCGCCTCCAGGCCGAACTGCACGCCGAGGCCGTCAACCGCCGCCAGCGGCTGGACCAGGAGCTCAACGAGCGCCGCCAGACCGTCGAGGCGCACGTCAACGAGAACGTGGCCTGGGCCGAGCAGCTGCGCGCCCGTACCGAGTCCCAGGCGCGCCGGCTCATGGAGGAGTCCCGCGCCGAGGCCGAGCAGTCGCTGAACGCCGCCCGCGCCGAGGCCGCCCGGGTCGCCGAGGAGACCCGGCGCCGGATGGCCGCCGACGCCGAGGCCGCCCGCACGGAGGCCGAGGCCACCCTGCTGCGCGCCCGCAAGGAGGCCGAGCGGCTGCTGACCGCCGCCTCCGCGCAGGCGCAGGAGGCCACCGAGCACGCCGAGCGGCTGCGCTCCACCACCTCCGCCGAGGCGGAGCAGACCCGGCAGCAGACCCTCGACCTCGGCCGCGTGGCCGAGCAGCGCGTCCAGGAGGCCGACGGAGCGCTGCGCGAGGCACGCGCCGCCGCCGAGAAGGTGCTCGCGGAGGCCAAGGAGAGCGCCGCCCGGCAGCTCTCCTCGGCGGAGTCCGTCAACGAGCAGCGCACCCGTACCGCCAAGGAGCAGGTCGCCCGGCTGGTCGGCGAGGCCACCAAGGAGGCCGAGGCCCTCAAGGCGGAGGCCGAGCAGTCCCTGGCCGACGCCCGCGCGGAGGCCGAGCGGCTGCGCACCGAGGCCGGCGAGCAGGCCCGTACGGCCGCGGCCGAGGACACGGCGGCGCAGCTGGCGAAGGCCGCCCGCACCGCCGAGGACGTACTGAACAAGGCCTCGGAGGACGCCCGGGCCACCACCAAGGCCGCGTCCGAGGAGGCCGAGCGGATCCGCCGCGAGGCCGAGGCGGAGGCCGAGCGGCTGCGCCTGCAGGCGGCGGCCACGGCCGATGAGCTCAAGGGCGCCGCGAAGGACGACACCGAGGAGTACCGGGCCCGTACGGTCGAACTCCAGGAGGAGGCCCGGCGGCTGCGCGGCGAGGCCGAGCAGCTGCGCGCGGAGGCCGTCGCCGAGGGCGAGCGGATCCGCGGCGAGGCCCGCCGCGAGGCGGTCCAGCAGATCGAGGAGGCGGCCAAGACCGCCGAGGAACTCCTCGGCAAGGCCAAGGCGGACGCGGACGAGCTGCGCGGCGGGGCCAACGCCGAGAGCGAGCGGGTCCGCGCCGAGGCCGTCGAGCGGGCCACCACCCTGCGCCGGCAGGCCGAGGAGACCCTGGAGCGGACCCGCGCCGAGGCGGAGCGGCTGCGCGCCGACGCCGAGGAGCAGGCGGAAGCCGTACGGGCCGAGGCGGACGCGGCGGCTCTCGCCCGGCGCGCGGAGACCGAGCAGGCCATCGCCGCGAAGCGGGCGGAGGCCGACGAGGAACTCGTACGGCTGCACACGGAAGCCGAGAACCGGCTGGGCACGGCCGAGCAGACGCTGCGCGACGCCCGCTCCGCGGCCGAGAACATCCGCCGGGAGACCGGCGAGGAGACCGACCGGCTGCGTGCCGAGTCGGCGGAGCGGATCCGGACCCTCCAGGCGCAGACGGAGGCCGAGGCCGACCAGCTGCGCACCGACGCGGCGCAGGACGCCGGCCGGGTGCGCGCGGAGGCCGAGCAGGCCGCCGTACGGCTGACCGGCGAGGCCGAGGCCGAGGCCGAACGGGTGCGCTCCGAGGCGCAGGAGACCGCGGACCGGCTGCGTGCCGAGGCGAAGGCGGCGGCCGAGCGGGTCGCCGCGGAGGCCGCGGAGGCGCTGGCCGCCGCGCAGGAGGAGGCCGCCCGGCGCCGCCGGGAGTCCGAGGAGACCCTGGCGTCGGCGCGGACCGACGCGGAGAACGAGCGGGCCCAGGCCCGGGAGCAGAGCGAGGAACTGCTGGCGCAGGCCCGCAAGCGCTCCGAGGAGGCGCAGGCCGAGGCCGTCTGGCTGACCGAGGAGGCCGAGCGGCGCGCGTCCGAGGTCGTGGCGGCGGCGGAGGCCACCGCCCAGCAGGTACGGGACTCCGTGGCCGGGCTGCACGAGCAGGCCGAGGAGGAGGTCGCCGGACTGCGCAGCGCGGCCGAGCACGCGGCGGAGCGCACCCGGACCGAGGCCGAGGAAGAGGCCGGCCGGGTCCGCGGCGACGCGTACGCGGAGCGGGAGCGGGCCACCGAGGACGCCAACCGGATCCGCACCGAGGCGCGCGCCGAGACGGACGCGGCGAAGGCGCTGGCCGAGCGGACGGTCGGCGACGCGATCGCCGAGGCCGAGCAGCTGCGCGGCGACACGGCCGAGTACGCGCAGCGGGTGCGGACCGAGGCCACGGACGCGCTGGCGGCGGCCGAGCGGGACGCCGCCCGTACCCGGGCGGATGCCCGCGACGACGCGAACCGCATCCGCGGCGAGGCGGCGGAGGCCCTGGAGGCCTCGCGCGCCGAGGGTGCCCGGATCACGGCCGAGGCGACGGCGGAGGCCGAGCGGCTCACCGAGGAGACCCTGGCGGCGAACGCGGCCACGGTCGGCGAGGCGACCGCCGAGGCCGAGCGGATCACCGCCGAGGCGGCAACCGCGGCGGAGGCCACCCGCGCCGAGGCGGCGCGCACGCTGGACGAGGCGCGCGCCGAGGCCGATCGGCTCAGCGAGGAGACCCGGGCGGCGAACGCCGCGACGGTCGGCGAGGCGACGGCGAAGGCCGAGCGGCTCACCAGGCAGGCGGCGGACACGCTGGCCGCGGCCGAGCGGGACGCGGCGAGGGTGCTGGTCGACGCCCGTACCGAGGGCGACCGGCTGGTCGACGAGACCCGCGCGGCCAACGAACTCACGGTCGGCGAGGCCGCCGCGGATGCCGAGCGGCTGCGCGCCGAGGCGGCGCGGACCCTGGACGACGCCCGCGCGGAGGGCGGCCGGATCATCGGCGAGGCCACCGCGGAGGCGGACCGCGTCACGGTCGCGGCGAACGAGACCCTGGCGAGCGCCGAGCGGGAGTCCGAGCAGACGCTGGACGAGGCGCGCGCCGAGGCCAACCGGCTGCGGACCGAGGCCGCCGAGCAGGCGGACCGGCTCATCACCGAGGCCGCGTCGGAGGCGGACAAGCTCACCGCCGAGACCCGCAAGGCGAACGACCGCACGGTCGGCGAGGCAGCGAACGAGGCCGAGCGGCTGCGTGCGGAGGCGTCCGAGGCGCTGTCCTCGGCGCAGGAGCACGCGACGCGGACCCGGTCGGAGGCCGAGCGGGTCAAGGCGGAGGCGGCGACCGAGGCCGAGCGCATCCGTACGGAGGCCCGTACGGAGTCCGAGCGGCTGCTGGACGAGGCCCGCGAGGAGGCCAACAAGCGCCGCAGCGAGGCCGCGGAGCAGGTCGACCGGCTCATCACCGAGGCCGCGTCGGAGGCCGACAAGCTCACCGCCGAGGCGGGCAAGCAGGCGCTGGCCGCCACCACGGCCGCCGAGGAGCAGGCCGACGCGATGGTCGACGCGGCCCGCAAGGAGGCCGCGCGGATCACCTCGGAGGCGACCGTGGAGGGCAACTCCCTGGTGGAGAAGGCCCGTACGGACGCGGACGAGCTGCTGGTCGGGGCGCGTACGGACGCGTCGGCCATAAGGGAGCGGGCGGAGGAGCTGCGCGGCCGCGTCGAGGCGGAGGTCGAGGAGCTGCACGAGCGGGCCCGCCGGGAGTCGGCCGAGCAGATGAAGTCGGCCGGCGAGCGCGTGGACAAGCTGGTGCGGGCGGCGACCGAGCAGAGCGTCGAGGCCGAGGCGAAGGCCAAGGCGCTGGTGTCGGACGCGAGCAGCGAGGCGAGCAAGGTGCGCATCGCCGCGGTGCGCAAGGCCGAGGCGCTGCTGAAGGAGGCCGAGCAGAAGAAGGCCGAGCTGGCCCGCGAGGCCGAGAGGGCCCTCGCGGAAGCGAAGGCGGAGGCCGAACGGCTCGTCGAGGAAGGCCGTCGTGAGCTGGAGGTCCTGGTGCGTCGGCGCGAGGACATCCAGGCGGAGATCTCCCGTGTCCAGGACGTTCTTGAGGCGTTGGAATCATTCGAGGCGCCTTCGGGTGGCGGAAAGCCCGCGGTCGGCGGCCAGGGCGCGGGGGGCGTGAAGGCCGGCGCGGCAGCGGGTTCCACTCGATCGGGTGGGAAGTCGTCGGAGGGGTAGTCAGCGTGCGGATTGTGTGGTCCTGATGAAGGTTCAGGCGAACGAGTGACAAGCATTCTGTCGCCTTGCCACTCAAAAGGGGTGTCATTGTCCAGATCAAACGTGGATTGACTCGATGACACGCCGCCCTGGCGCCTAGGATTCCCCTTAACACCTCACGTAGCACCTCATCGGTCTCATTCGACAGGAACCCCATGAGCGACACTTCCTCCCCCTTCGGCTTCGAGCTCGTGCGGCGTGGTTACGACCGCGGTCAGGTGGACGACCGCATTACCAAGCTGGTCTCCGACCGCGACAGCGCCCTTGGACGTATCAACTCTCTGGAAAAGCGGATCGAGGAGCTGCACCTCGAGACGCAGAACGCCCAGGCCCAGGTGAACGACGCCGAGCCGTCGTACGCCGGCCTCGGCGCCCGGGTCGAGAAGATCCTGCGCCTGGCCGAGGAGGAGGCGAAGGACCTGCGCGAGGAGGCCCGTCGCGCGGCCGAGCAGCACCGTGAGCTGGCCGAGTCGGCTGCCCAGCAGGTGCGCAACGACGCCGAGTCGTTCGCCGCCGACCGCAAGTCGAAGGCGGAGGACGAGGGCGTCCGCATCGTCGAGAAGGCCAAGGGCGACGCCTCCACCCTGCGCGCCGAGGCCCAGAAGGACGCGGCCTCCAAGCGCGAGGAGGCCGACGCCCTGTTCGAGGAGACCCGCGCCAAGGCCGCCCAGGCCGCCGCGGACTTCGAGACCAACCTGGCCAAGCGCCGTGAGCAGTCCGAGCGCGACCTGGCCTCGCGTCAGGCCAAGGCCGAGAAGCGCCTCGCGGAGATCGAGCACCGCGCCGAGCAGCTGCGCCTGGAGGCCGAGAAGCTGCGTACGGACGCCGAGCGCCGTGCCCGTCAGACCGTGGAGACCGCGCAGCGCCAGGCCGAGGACATCGTGGCCGACGCCAACGCCAAGGCGGACCGTATCCGCAGCGAGTCCGAGCGCGAGCTGGCGGCGCTCACGAACCGCCGCGACTCCATCAACGCGCAGCTGACCAACGTCCGCGAGATGCTGGCGACGCTGACCGGTGCGGCCGTCGCGGCGGCCAACCCGATCGTCGACGACGAGCCGGTCTCGCGCGGGGTCCCGGCGCAGCAGAGCCGCTAGCAGCGCCTTCGGAGGGCCGGCGTCTACTCGCTGGTAGCGAAACGGGCATGTGAGGGCCGTATGTCACCTGTTTGAGGTGGCGTGCGGCCCTTCGGCGTTCTAGCGTGGCCCGCATGATCGAGCTTGAGGGCCTTACGAAACGATTCGGCGCGAAGACCGCCGTGGACAACCTCAGCTTCCAGGTCAGACCGGGGGTGGTGACGGGCTTCCTCGGCCCCAACGGGGCGGGGAAGTCCACGACCATGCGTATGATGCTCGACCTCGACAACCCGACCAGCGGTACGGTCCGGATCGACGGGAAGCACTACCGGGACCTGCCGGAGCCGCTGAAGTACATCGGGGCACTGCTGGACGCGAAAGCGATGAACGGTGGCCGAACTGCATACAACAACCTTCTCTGCCTTGCCCAGTCGAACCGGATCCCGCAACGCCGGGTCGCCGAGGTACTGGACCTGGTCGGCCTGACGGCCGTCGCGAAGAAGAAGTCGAAAGGATTTTCGCTGGGAATGGGCCAGCGGCTGGGAATCGCCTGTGCGCTGCTCGGTGATCCCCAAATCCTGATGTTCGACGAACCCGTCAATGGTCTGGACCCGGAGGGAATTCTCTGGATCAGGAATCTCATGAAGGGGCTGGCGTCGGAGGGAAGGACGATCTTCGTCTCCTCCCACCTCATGAGCGAAATGGCCCTGACGGCGGACCATTTGGTCGTCATCGGTCAGGGAAAGCTGCTGGCAGACCTGTCGATGGCCGATTTCATCCACCAGAACTCGCGGAGTTACGTCCGGCTGCGCTCGCCCCAGCAGGAGCGGCTCAAGGACGTCCTGCACGAGGCGGGCATCGACGCCATCAGCGTGCCGGCCACCGGCGCGCTGGAGATCGACGGCGTGGGCCCGGAGCGGCTCGGCGAGCTGGCCGCCCAGCACCAGATCGTGCTGCACGAACTCAGCCCGCAACGGGCTTCACTGGAGGAAGCGTTCATGCGCATGACGGCGGACTCCGTCGAGTACCACGCCCACGCGCCGGGCGTCCTGGGGGCACCCGTGCCGCCCGTCCCGGCCGTCGGCACGGCGCCGTTCGACAACCCCGCCCGGCCGGCCGACGTCCCCGCCTGGGGCGCCGGCTACGAGGCGACGCGCAAGGGTGGCGAGTGACCATGGCCTTCTCCGCCGTCCTCCAGTCCGAGTGGACCAAGATCCGCACGGTCGCCTCCACCGCCTGGACCCTCGCCACCGCGTGGCTGGTCACCGTCGCCATGGGTGCCGGACTGTGCGCCGTGGTCAACGCGACCTTCGAAGACTTGCCCAAGGACCAGCAGTTCACGTTCGACGCCACACAGATGAGCTTCTCCGGGATGCTCTTCGGCCAGGTGGGGATTCTCATCTTCGGGTCGATGGTGGTCGGCAGCGAGTACAGCACCGGCATGATCCGTACCTCCCTCGCAGCCGTGCCCCGCCGCGCCAACCTGCTGCTCGGGAAGGTCACCGTGGCGACCGCCCTGACCCTCGTGGTGGGCCTGGCCACGGGCTTCGTGTCCTTCTTCCTCGGGCAGGCCCTCCTCGGCGACCACAGCATCGGGCTGGACGGGGAGAACGTGCTGCGCGCGGTGATCGGCGTCGGCCTGTACATGGCGCTGCTCGCCCTGTTCGCCATCGGGGCGTCGATGATGCTGCGGAACACGGCCGCGTCGATCGCGATCCTGATCACCTTCATCGTGGTCCTGCCCATCGTCCTCAGCGTCGTCGACGCCACCCGCAAGATCGCCTACTACCTGCCGAACCAGGCCGGTGCCGCGATCATGCAGACCGTGTCGGCGTCCCCGAGCAGCTCGGACGTGCCCTACGGGCCGTGGGGCGGTCTCGGGATCATGGCGCTGTGGGCGCTCGCCGCGGTGATCGGCGGCTACCTCGTCCTCAAGAAGAGGGACGCCTGACGTACTACGGGATATACCCGGGTCGGACTCAGGGGCAGCTCAGGGATCCGGCCCGGGACGGAACCGTAGGAGACTCGATATCCTCTTAACCCTTACGCGGGCGAGAGTCGTCCCGGCCTGGTAAGGGGCAGCAAGATGATCGAGGCAGTCGGCCTGACCAAGCGCTTCGGCGCCAAGACCGCCGTCGACCAGCTGTCGTTCCAGGTCAGGCCAGGTCACGTGACTGGTTTCCTGGGGCCCAACGGCTCCGGGAAATCCACCACGATGCGCATGATCGTCGGTCTCGACCGGCCCACTTCCGGTCATGTCACGATCAACGGCCTCCCCTTCCGGGAGCTGCCGAACGCCCAGCGGCACGTCGGTGCCCTGCTCGACGCCAAGGCCGTGCACGGCGGCCGCCGGGCCCGTACCCACCTGCTCTCGATCGCCCAGCTCTCCGGGATCCCGGAGAGGCGGGTGGACGAGGTGCTGGCCGTGGTCGGCCTCCAGGACGTCGCCCGGCAGCGTACGAAGGGCTTCTCGCTCGGCATGGGCCAGCGGCTCGGCATCGCCACCGCGCTGCTCGGGGACCCCCAGGTGCTCCTGTTCGACGAGCCGGTCAACGGGCTGGACCCGGAGGGGATCCTCTGGGTCCGCAATCTCATGCGGCGGCTCGCCGCCGAGGGCCGTACCGTCCTCGTCTCCTCGCACCTGATGAGCGAGATGGCGCTGACCGCCGACCACCTGATCGTGATCGGCCGGGGACGGTTGCTGGCCGACATGGGCACCCAGGAGTTCATCACGCACAACTCGGCCGGATTCGCTCGGGTACGCGCGGCCGACACTGATCCAGATGGCTGGGACACGCTGGGTGCGACCCTCACCAAGGCGGGCGGCCGGGTCCTCCAGGAGCCCGACGGAGCACTGCGCGTGACCGGGCTGGAGCTCCCCCGCATCTCGGACCTCGCGCACGAGGCCGGCGTACGGCTGTGGGAGCTCTCGCCGCACCGGGCCTCGCTGGAGGAGGCCTACATGCGGATGACCCAGTCCTCCCTGGAGTACACCTCCACCGACGACCCGCGGGCCGAGCTGTGGGAGCCGGAGCCGCTGACCGTCCCGGCCTGGGAGGACGGGCCGGCCGCCCCGGAGATCCCCCGGACGGGGTTCTTCGCGCCCCCGCCGCCCGGAGCGGGCGGCAGGCCCTTCCTGATGCCGGACAGCCCCGGCGAGCTCGCCCAGGCCGCCCAGAACGACCCCGAGGAAGCCCGATGACCCCGCCGACGACCGCGGACCAGCCGAAGAGCTACAGCTCGCCGCTGCCGACACCGCGGCCGCACCTGGGACACGCACTGGCCTCGGAGTGGACCAAGCTGGTCTCGGTCCGCTCCACGCTGTGGACGCTCGGCTCGCTCGTGCTGATCGTCGTCGGCGCCGGGCTGCTGTTCGTCGTGCAGACCCGGGACCAGGACTACGTGGGCATCTCCTTCACCACGCCCGCCCTCTTCGGCCTGCTGATCGGGCAGCTCGCGGTGATCGTCCTCGGCGTCCTGACGATCACCTCGGAGCACGCCACCGGACTGGTGCGGACCACCTTCACCGCCGCCCCGGAGCGGCACCGGGTGCTCACCGCGAAGTACCTCGTCTTCAGCATCACGGCCTTCCTCGTCACCGCCGGGTCGGTCTTCCTGGTCGGCCTGGCCGCGGCGCTCGTGCACAACGGCTCCGCCGCCGGACCGCACGCGGCCTCCGAGTGGTTCGGCGCCCTGGCCGGCGTCCTCTACGTCACCCTGCTCGGCGTGCTCGCGCTCGCCGTCGGCGCGCTGGTGCGGCATTCCGCCGGGGCGATCGCCGTGATGCTGGGCGTCGTCACGCTGCCGCCGGTGATAGGCGGGATGCTCAGCGCCTGGGAAACGGCCGCCCCCGTGGGACGGTTGATCCTCCAGTACAACGCTCCGGTGGCCCTGATGCAGCTGTTCGGGATGTCGGAGACCGGCTCGGAGAGCACCCCGGTGCCCGGCGGCCTCGCGCACATGACGCTCATCGTGCTGGTCGCGGGCGGCGCGGTGGCGGCCTCGTACGTGATGGTCGGCCGCCGGGACGTGTGAACCGGCTCTGGGACAGGACCCGGGACGGGGCGGGGCCTAGTACCTGGGTGCGTTACGGGACCGCTGCACCTTCGAGGTGCGGCGGTCCTTCGCGTTCCAGCAGGCCTTGTGCCAGTGCCGCCGGTCGTCCACGCCGCCGTACTCCGGCCAGGCCACCAGGTGCGGGGTGCCCGAGGGGATCTCCTGGTCGCAGCCCGGGCAGCGGTAGCGCTTGCCCGCGGCGCTCGCGCCCGCGACGTGCCGGACCTTCCACTCCTCGCCCTGGTACTCCTCCGTGCGCTCCAACCCGTAGCGGTCGAGGCCGGTGCTGGGGCGTTCGTCCGGAGTCTCGCCGCCCCTGGGGCGGTTGTGGCGCGGTGACACGTATACCTCACGGATGGGCGGACGGCAGTGACTTTCCCCCAGACTACGCGCAGCGAGGCCGGGTACCCGCAGGGTGGCTACCGGAGCCAGGCCCCGCGAAGAGGAATGGCCCGACAATCCCAATAACTTTCGTGTCAGCCCGTGCCTTTGGCACGTGTCACACGTTGTTGCCATAGGAAGAACCGGTCAGCCTGGGGAGGCCGCGTCAGCCGCGAGGAGGCTAAAGGCGATGCGCGTAGGAGCGTTTGTACTGGCGGCCCAGTTCCCGGGCCAGGGACAGGGCGAGGCACTGCACCGTGCGGTGCGGACGGCCGAGGTGGCCGAGGAGTCCGGGCTCGACTCGGTCTGGCTCGCCGAGCACCACTTCGTCCCGTACGGGGTCTGCCCCTCGGCGGTGACGCTGGCGGCCCTGCTGCTGGGCCGGACCCGGCGGCTGCGGGTGGGCACGGCGGTCAGCGTGCTGCCGAGCACGCACCCGGTGGCCCTCGGCGAGCAGGCGGCGCTGCTGCACGTGACCTCGGGCGGGCGGTTCAGCCTCGGGGTCGGCCGCGGCGGGCCGTGGGTCGACCTGGAGGTCTTCGGGGGCGGGCTGGACTCGTACGAGAACGGCTTCCCCGAGGCCCTGGACCTGCTGCGGCGCTGGCTGACGGAAGCGCGGGTGGCGGCCGACGGCGAGCGGTACGGCTTCCGCGAGGTGGCCGTCGTACCGCGGCCGTCGGAGGCTCTGGAAGCGGACGGGCCGGGCCCGGAGGTCATCGTGGCCTGCACCTCCCCCGCGTCGGTACGGCTGGCCGCGCAGCGGGGGCTGCCGATGCTGCTGGGCATGCACTGCGGGGACGAGGACAAGGCCGCGATGGTCGCGCTGTGGCGCGCCGCGGCGCTGGCGGCCGGCCACTCCCCGGAGTACGTGGCGGGCGCGGGCCATGTCTCCGCCGGGGTGTGCCAGCTGGCGGACCGTACGGCGGACGCCCGCGAGTCGCTGCTGAAGGCGATGCCGGGCTGGCTCAAGCAGGGCCTGGACGCGCACGTGACGGTGGACGGCCGGGTGCGCTCGATGCGGGACCCGGTCGCGTATACGGAGCTCCTGTGCGATCTGCACCCGGTGGGCACCCCGGCGCTGGCGGCGGACCGGCTGGCGGCCACCTCCGAGCGGACCGGGATCACGCGCTTCGCCCTCCTGACGGAGGGTTCGGGCGATCTCGCCGCGACGGAGGAGAACGTACGGCGCCTCGGCGCCGAAGTCCTGCCCCGCCTCGGCTGAGATCGGCCGTCGTTGCTAACAGTCCCGCAGTTCGGGCGACTGGTTGAGCAGCTGGCCGCGGATCGAAGTGAACTTGGCCAGCCGGTCGTCCACCGAGGGATCCAGCGGGAACACCGCCAACCGGTGGCAGTTCTGGAACGCCAGGCGCACTCCGAAGTGCCGCTGCAGCGCACCGCGTATCGCGTCACTCGCGAGGGCACGCAGCAGCTGCCCACGCGCCTGCTCGTCGGGCGGCGGCGTCTGGTTGTCGGCGAACTGTCCGCCGTCGACCTTCAGCTGGGCCACCAGCGAGCTGATCATCTCCCATGCGTAGGGCAGGGAGGTCCGGACGCAGTCGACGAAAGCGGCTTCGTCGACCTCGCCTCGCTCGGCCTGTTCGAGTAGGGCCGGTGAGACGTCGAGCGACATGGGTTCTCCTCTCGTGACCCCGGCGGACTGGGTTGCCGGAGTCTTACGGGCAGGGAAGGAGGCCGCGACGCTGCGTACACGCTCGGCAACCTCCCGCTCACCACGGTAGGCGTCCCATGGGTGGCGCACCAGGAGAATGCGCATACAACGCGCCATCGGCGAACGGGGCTTTCAGGGGCGAATCGCGTGGAGCCCCGTCGGTCGAGTAGCGTTGCCGACCATGCGTCTCGTCATTGCCCGCTGCTCCGTCGACTACGCGGGCCGGCTCACCGCCCATCTGCCCTCGGCACCCCGTCTGATCCTCGTGAAGGCCGACGGCAGTGTCTCGATCCACGCGGACGACCGGGCGTACAAACCGCTCAACTGGATGTCGCCCCCGTGCACCCTCAAAGAGGGGAGCGGCGACGAGGCCGGTGTGTGGACCGTCGTCAACAAGGCGGGTGAGAAGCTCATCATCACCATGGAGGAAGTCCTCCACGACTCCTCCCACGAGCTCGGCATCGACCCCGGGCTCATCAAGGACGGCGTGGAAGCACACCTCCAGGAACTCCTCGCGGACCGCATCGAAACGCTGGGCGAGGGCTACACCCTGATCCGGCGCGAGTACATGACGGCGATCGGGCCGGTCGACATCCTGTGCCGGGACGCCTCCGGCGCGACGGTGGCGGTGGAGATCAAGCGGCGCGGCGAGATCGACGGCGTCGAGCAGCTGACCCGCTACCTGGAGCTCCTGAACCGCGACCCGCACCTGGCCCCGGTCCGGGGCGTCTTCGCGGCGCAGGAGATCAAGCCCCAGGCCAAGGTGCTGGCGACGGACCGCGGGATGGACTGCGTGGTCCTCGACTACAACGCGATGCGCGGCATCGAGGACGACAAGCTCCGCCTGTTCTGACCTTCCGGCTTCCCGGCTTCGGCACGACGGCTCCGTCCACGAGGACGGAGCCGTCGTCGTTGTCTAGTGCTGTGGCCTTGCCGGTCTAGCTGCTGGTCGTGCCCGGGCCGGTCGCCGTGGCGGTGGCCGTGCCCGTCCCCGTGGCGGTGGCCGTCGGGGACGGAACGACCGAAGCCGAGGGCGACTCGGTCGGGGTCGGCCCGGCGGAGGTGGGCGGTACCGGGGCCGACGACGAGGCCGGGGGCTGCGGCGCGGTCGACTGCGGGCGGCGCGACGGCGTGCGGGAAGGGGTCCGGCCCGGGGCCGGGGCGCCGGCGGTCTCGCCCGGGGCGGGGGATTCCGGGGGCGGGGCCGCCGCGGGGTCGGACGGCTCCGGTGCAGGATCGTTCCCGCTGGTTCCCGGCGCCGTCGGCGGAACCATCCGCGTCGGGCTGGTCGATACCGCGGGACCCTGCGCCGGCGGCGTGGCGTCCGAGGAGGCCAGTGCGAGGCTCACCACCGTGCCCAGCGCGACCACGGCCAGCGCCCCCGCGCCGGCCAGCATCGCCCGTCGGCGGCGGCCGGAGTCCGGAGCGGGTCCGGCGGGTCCGGCCACGAACTCGGTAGCCGTGGCGGGGGCCGGCTTCGGCGACAGCGGGAAGGCGTCCTCGAACACCTCCGACAGCGTCGTGGGCGGCTCCTGGCGCCGGGTCACGGGCACCACCGGGGCCACCCGCGTCACCGCCTCCGAGGCCGCGGACGGGGTCACGGCCGCCACGGGCGCCACGGACCCGACCACCGGCCGGGCGCCCGGCCGTGCGACCGGTCCGGCCACCGGCCCGGCGACCGTGACGGCCTCCGAAGCCCCGGAACCCCTCGGCAGGGCCGGCGCCGTGACACCGGCGGCCGGCGAGGCGACCGGCGGCTCCAGCCGCAGCGGCGGCGACACCGCCACCTCCGCGGCCTCCCGGTCCGCGACCAGCGCCAGCGCCCGGCGGCCCGCGACCGTGCCCCGCTTGTCGGCCAGCGCGCCGCGCAGCCCGATCGAGGTCTCCAGTTCGGCCCGCGCCCGGTCCAGTCGTCCCTCGCACAGCGCGAGCACGCCCAGTTCGTGGTGGAAGTACGCCTGCTCGGCGACCTCTCCCGCCTTGCGCGCGGCCTCGGCGCCCGCGCGCAGCACCCGCTCCCACGCCTCCCAGTGCAGCGAGGCGGCGAACGCCGGAGCCGCGGTGCGCGCCAGCAGCACCGCCGCCACCACGTCCGCACCGCCCAGCGCGGCGAGCACCGCGTCGGCCTCCGCCGCGACGCGCTGCGGGTTCACCGAGGTGTGGCCGGTCCACCATGCGTAGTGCCGGGCGGCCGTACGGGCCCCCTCGGCGGCGGTGTCCCCGTACCCGACCTCCTCCAGCTGCCGGGCGACCCCGGCGGCCAGCCGGTAGCGCGTGCCGATGGGGGTCAGCAGCCCGCAGCCGAGCAGTTCCGCCACCGCGGAGTCGGCGTGGGTGTCCCCCACCAGCGCGGGCAGGTGCGCGTGGTGCGGCAGCTCCCCGCCCAGCGCGCACGCGATGCGCAGGGCCGCGCGCGCCGACTCGCTGACGCGGGAGGCCAGCAGCTCGGCCGGGGCCGCGCCCTCGGCGAGCGTCGGCAGCGGCACCTCCGCGGTGTCGCGGGGGCGCTCCTCGAAGACGCCGGGCTCCTCCTCGTCGTCCACCTCGTCGGTGTGGTTGAGCTCGTCCCGCTGCCGCAGCAGCGCGGCGGCCTGTACGAAGCGCAGCGGGAGCCCCTCGGAGGCGAACCGCAGGTCGGACGCCCAGGCGGTCTCCGCCTCCGTCAGCGGCCGGCCGAGGCCCGCCTCCAGCAGTTCCAGGCAGTCGTTCTTCCCGAGCCCGCCGAGGAAGACCTCTTCGATGTGCGAGTCGTCGGGGGCTCGGGTGTCGGGGGTCGCGGCGAGCAGGTAGGCGCATTCGGGGGTGGCGCGCAGCAGCTCGTCGAGGGCGGCCCCGCCCATCTCCAGGTCGTCGAGGAGGACGACTGCGCCGATGTCGCGTACGCGGGCGAGGAGCTCGATCCGGTCGGGCCGCGCGTCCGAGGCCTCGTACACGGTCGCGTAGAGCGTGTGGAGCAGCTCGGCGGGCTGCTGGTGCCCGTAGCCGGAGAGCCGTACGACTCCGTCGGGGGCGAGGCCGGCGCACTGGGCGGCGACCGCGTCGAGCAGCGAGCTGCGGCCGGATCCGGCGGGCCCGGTCAGGCGGACGGACCGGCCTCGGCCCAGCAGCCGTACGAGTCGCTCCAGCTCGTCCTCGCGCGCCCGCAGGGGGCGGGCGGATACGGGAGCCCCGGGCAGTACGGGCGGCCGTGCGGCGGTGTCCCGGGCGCTGCGGGCGGCCGCGTCGCGCTTGGCGGGACGGCCGGCCCGGGTGCCGGGCCGGAGCGGTTCTATCTCGCTGCCGTCGACGGGGTTGACGGTGAGGGTGAAGTCCGCCGCGGTCAGGGTGACCACCCGGGCGGGCACCACGGGCGCGGGTGCGGGCAGCTCCCCCAGACTCCGTCCGGGGGGACCCCCAGCGGCACCTCCGGACTGTGCCTCCGGATCGGCCTGCCCCTGTATGCGGTCCATGACCAAGTCCCCCGATCGCGCCGTGCGCCTCGCCGTCGTACCACCCGGCCTTCGCACACGCCGCTGCCGCTACTGGTCCGGTTTCCGCCCGAACCCTAGACCGTGGCCGGTCCTGCGGGGAACCGCGGGGGTGCCATCACCACCGGACCGTTACGTTTCCGCAGGAAAACGGAAGGCGGCGTTCACACTCTGGGAAGGGACTCCGCTTCCAGTCCGCCCTCGATCGCGAGGATCCGGTGCAGCCGGGTGGCCACGAGCAGCCGCTGCATCTGCGGCGGCACCCCGCGCAGGACGAGGCGCCGTCCGGTCCGGCCGGCCCTGCGGTGCGCGCCCATGATCACGCCGAGGCCGGTCGCGTCCCAGGAGTCGAGCCCGGTGAGGTCGAGCACGAGGTCGCCGTGGCCGTCGTCGAGGGCGGTGTGGAGGACCGTACGGGCGTCCGCCGCGCTGCGCACGTCGAGGCGGCCCCCGACAGCGAGTTCGGCGTGGTCGCCCCTGATGTGCATGTGTACTCCCGGCGGTACTGCGTACGTATGGTCCGACTGGTCCGTGGTCGGCAACTCTCACTGCAACTGACTGCCTCGCGGGCAGGGAAGTTGCCGACCGTGAGCGAACCGATACCTAATTCACCCCGACGGGTGAAGGCATTCGAACGGTGGTGCTCAGTGGCCCGGCCTCAGTGCTTGTAGAAGCCCTGCCCGCTCTTGCGGCCGATGTCCCCGGCGTCCACCATCCGGCGCATCAGCTCCGGCGGCGCGAACTTCTCGTCCTGGGACTCGGTGTAGATGTTGCTGGTGGCGTGCAGCAGGATGTCGACGCCCGTGAGGTCCGCGGTGGCCAGCGGGCCCATCGCGTGCCCGAAGCCCAGCTTGCACGCGATGTCGATGTCCTCGGCGGAGGCCACGCCGGACTCGTACAGCTTGGCGGCCTCGACGACCAGCGCGGAGATCAGACGGGTCGTCACGAAGCCGGCGACGTCGCGGTTGACGACGATGCAGGTCTTGCCGACGGACTCGGCGAACGCCCGGGTGGTGGCGAGGGTTTCGTCGCTCGTCTTGTAGCCGCGTACGAGCTCGCAGAGCTGCATCATCGGGACGGGCGAGAAGAAGTGCGCGCCGACGACCCGCTCCGGACGCTCCGTCGCGGCCGCGATCTTGGTGATCGGGATGGCGGAGGTGTTGGAGGCGAGGACGGTGTCCTCGCGCACGATCTTGTCGAGGGCGCGGAAGATCTCGTGCTTGATCTCGATCTTCTCGAAGACGGCCTCGACCACGATGTCGACATCGGCGACCGCGTCCAGGTCGGTGGTCGTCGTGATGCGCGCGAGGGCCGCCTCGGCGTCCTCGGCGGTCAGCTTGCCCTTGGAGACGAACTTGTCGTACGAGGCCTTGATCCCGTCCGTGCCGCGGGTCAGCGCGGCGTCGGTGACATCGCGCAGTACGACGTCCCAGCCCGCCTGAGCGGAGACCTGAGCGATCCCGGAACCCATCAGTCCGGCACCGATGACGGCAAGCTTCCCAGCCACTGCACACCCCACGTTCTTGATACGGCCCAGCCTCGAATCGGCCCAGTCTCCTGGCCCCTCCGGCGGAGACTAGCGTCCGGGCGGTGCGGTGTGACCGCGAAGTAACACGCGTCACGTCTCAGATGACGGACATCACACCGGGACGGGTCAGTCGTCCCCCGGTTCCCCCAACCGCTCCTCGATCGCCCGCAGTCGCTCGACCTCACGCACGACCGCGCCCGCCAAGACGTCGACCCGCTCGGTCAGTTCGGCCCGCTGCCGGATTCGGAACATGTCGGTCAAACTGCCACCTCTTCACTCTTCGGGGCCCCTTTCGGGCCCGGCCGCGGACGGGATCGGGCACGTGAGCGGCTCCGCGTGCGATTTTCCACCGGGCCTCACTACGCTGGCGGCATGGTGAACCTCACGCGCATCTACACCCGTACAGGCGACAAGGGCACGACCGCCCTGGGCGACATGAGCCGCACGGCCAAGACCGATCTGCGGATCTCCGCGTACGCCGACGCCAACGAGGCCAACGCGGCCATCGGGACGGCGATCGCCCTCGGCGGCCTGCCGCAGGACGTGGTGAAGGTCCTGGTCCGGGTGCAGAACGACCTGTTCGACGTGGGCGCGGACCTCTGCACCCCGGTGGTCGAGAACCCGCAGTACCCGCCGCTGCGCGTGGAGCAGTTCTACGTGGACAAGCTGGAGGCGGACTGCGACGTCTTCAACGAGCAGCTGGAGAAGCTGCGCAGCTTCATCCTCCCCGGCGGCACCCCGGGCGCGGCCCTGCTGCACCAGGCCTGCACCGTGGTCCGGCGCGCCGAGCGCTCGACGTGGGCGGCGCTGGAGGTGCACGGCGAGGTCATGAACCCGCTGACCGCCACCTACCTGAACCGGCTCTCCGACCTCCTGTTCATCCTGGCCCGGACGGCCAACAAGGAGGTCGGCGACGTGCTCTGGGTGCCCGGCGGCGACCGCTAGGGGGTCTAGGAGACCTGGCCCGCCGGGGCCTTCTTCGGCCGCACCGTGTACCCGACGGCGACCAGGCCGTGGATGCCGACCGCGCGCAGGGCCGCGAACTGCCACGCCTTGAGCGAGCTGACGTCGCCCGCGTCGCCCACGTACCAGATCGCCGTCTGGAGCAGGCCGAGGGCGACGGCGGCCGCGATGACGGTGCGCACCCACAGCCTCCACTCGTGGGCGGCCCTCGCCTTCCCGTACCCGGCTCCGGGCGGCTTGGGCCCGCCGGCCAGCCGGTGTGCGGCATGGCCGTCGAGCCACTTGATCGTGTAGTGGCCGTAGGCGACGGTGTAGCCGATGTACAGGGCGGCGAGGCCGTGCTTCCAGTCCGGCGCGGCGCCGTTCCTGAGGTCGAGCGTGGTGACGACCAGCAGGACCAGCTCCATCAGCGGCTCGCACAGCAGGACCGCCGCGCCCAGCCGGGGCATCTTCGCGAGGTAGCGCAGGGCCAGTCCGGCGGCCAGCAGTACCCAGAAGCCGACCTCACAGGCGATGATCAGCGCGACGATCACGGGACTCTCCGTTCCGTTCGGGGTGTGCGGTGTGCAATCACCGAAGTGCGATGTGCTCCCAGCCTCCCGCCCGGACCGGCCCCGTACGTCGTCGCCAGTGACGACCTGCGGCTGCATCCTTCGATGTACCGACAACTCGGCCTCTCCGCCGAGGTCGGCGGCCCGCACACCCTGTTGGATGGGACCGTGACCGAGAAGAGCCTGCGCCCCCACCGCGACGACGTCCTGCTCGCCGTGGTCAGCGTCCTCGCGGGCCTGGCGATGTGGTCGCTGGGCGTCTACAGCAGCGGCGACCGGCACCTCCTGCCCGCGTGGGCGGCCCTGGTCCCCCTCGTCGTCCTGGGCGCGATGGAACTGCTGCGCCGCACCAAGCCGCGGCTGACGCTGGCGGTCGGCACCGTCGGCGTGATCGCCGACCAGTTCACGGTCGGCAGCCTCGCCACCGTCGTGATCTTCACCGACCTGATGTACGCCGCCGTCGTGTACGGCAAACCCGCCATGGCCCGGCGGCTCCCGGTCACGACCGGGCTGATCACGGTCGTCGTCACCATCGCCTCGGTGGCCTGGCTGCGCACCCCGCAGGCCCTGCTGATCGGTGTGGTCACCGGCATCGTGAGCTTCGCCCCGGCGCTGACCGGCGCCACCCTGCGCAACCATCGCGAGGCCGCCGTGGCGGCCCGGCTGCGCGCCGAGCAGACCGCGCTGCTGGCCGAGATGGACCGCGAGCAGGCCGTCGTCGCCGAGCGCGCCCGGATGGCCCGGGAGCTGCACGACATGGTGGCCAACCACCTTTCCGCCATCGCCATCCACTCCACCGCCGCGCTGTCCATCGACACGGCCGAGACCAGCCGCGACGCCCTCGGGGTGATCCGGGAGAACAGCGTCCAGGGCCTGGCCGAGATGCGCCGGCTGATCGGGCTGCTGCGGGATGCCGGGGCGGAGCACGAGCCGGCCGCCGTACCCACGCTGGACGGCCTGGAAGCCCTGCTGGGCCAGGCCCGGACCAACGGCTCGGCCAGCGGGCTGGACTTCGTACTGCACGACGAACGGCCGCCCGGGGAGCCGACGGCGGCCCCGGTGGAGCTGGCCGCGTACCGGATCCTCCAGGAGTCGCTGACCAATGCCCTCAAGCACGCCGCCCCGGGCACGGTCACGGTCCGTGTGGCGCGCGCGGCCGGGCTGCTGACCGTGGCGGTGGACTCCCCGTACGGGGAACGGCCCGGTCCGCGCGCCCCCGGCTCCGGGGCCGGGCTGATCGGCATGCGGGAGCGGGCGGAGCTGCTGGGCGGGGAGTTCACGGCCGGCCGGGCCGGTCGGGTGTGGCGGGTGCGGGCGACACTGCCCGCGGAGGAGAGGGCGGTGAAGGCATGACCATCAGGGTGGTGGTGGCGGAGGACCAAAGCGCGGTACGGGCCGGGCTGGTGCTCATCCTGCGCAGCGCGGGCGGCATCGAGGTGGTGGGCGAGGCGGCCGACGGGGAGGAGGCCGTGCGCCTCGCCCGCGAGCTGCGGCCGGATCTCGTCCTCATGGACGTGCAGATGCCGAGGCTCGACGGGGTGTCCGCGACCCGCGAGGTGGTCGCGGAAGGGCTGGCCGATGTCCTGGTGCTGACCACCTTCGACCTCGACGAGTACGTCTTCGGGGCGCTGCGGGCGGGGGCCGCGGGCTTCCTCCTGAAGAACGCGGAGGCCGCGGAGCTGATCGAGGCGGTACGGACCGTCGCGCGCGGGGAGGGCCTGATCGCCCCGGCGGTGACCAGGCGGCTGATCGCCGAGTTCGCGGCCCCGCGTCCGGCGCGGGCCTCGGTGCCCCCGGAGACGGCCGCGGCCGTGGCCTCCCTGACCCGGCGGGAGCGGGAGGTGCTGGCCGCGCTGGGCGAGGGCCTGTCGAACGCGGAGATCGCCGTACGCCTGGAGATGGCGGAGTCGACGGCGAAGACACACGTCAGCAGGCTGCTCGGGAAGCTGGAGCTGCGCAGCCGGCTCCAAGCGGCGGTACTCGCCCAGGAGTTGGGGATCTAGATCCTGATCCCTACTGGCTCTGCGGCTCCTGGGGCAAGGGCTCGGCGGGCGGAGGCACGGCAGGCGGGGGCGGTTCAGCGGGCGGAGGCACGGCGGGCGGCGGCTCGGCCGGAGGCCGCACTGCCGGAGGCGGCTGCGGATGCACGGGCTGAGGCGGAGGCTCGGCGGGCGGAGGCACGGGCGGAGGCACGGCGGGCGGCGGCTCCGGATGCACGGGCTCGGGCTGAGGCGGTACTGCCGGCGGCGGCACGGGATGCACGGGCTCGCGCGGAGGCTCAGCGGGCGGAGGCACGGCAGGCGGCTCCGGACGCACAGGCTCAGGCTTGGCAGGCGGCGGCTCAGCAGGCGGCACCTGACGCGGAGGCTCGGCGGGCGGCGGCTCAGCAGGCGGCGCCACCGGGGGCTGCTCCGCAGGCGGAGGCTCAGCAGGCGGGACCGCGGGCGGCTGGTCCGCGGGCGGCGGCACAGCCGGCACCTCTCCCGGCGGCACGGCAGGCGGCGGCACAGCCGGCACCTCTCCCGGCGGCACGGCAGGCGGCGGCACGGCGGGCACCTCTCCCGGCGGCACGGCAGGCGGCGGCTCAGCAGGCGGCGCCACCGGCGGCTGCTCCGCGGGCGGCACTTCCGCCGGTGGGAGTTCGCCCGGCGGCACCACCGGCGCCGGCGCCGTAGGCGGGTGGTCGGGGGCGGGTGTATTGGAGCCACTCAACGCCCAGGCGCCGACACCGGCCAGCGCGAGCAGGCCGACGGAAAGGGCAATCCCGGCCCAGCCGCCCGGGACCCCTCTGGCAACGGCAGTGCCAAGAGCGGCGGCGCCCGATTTCACCGCGCCGACCAGAGCCGCGCCGGCGGAGAGGGCCGTAGCCGCACCATTTCTGATCATCGTCCCAGCGGTGTTCAACAGGTTCCCGACGCCATTGCGCGCAGCGCGAGCGCCCTGCATGAACCCGTCCGAGGTCTTGCTCACCAGGTTCTTGATCCACTGGACGGGGGAAGCGTTCCTGAGCTGCTGGAGCATGGACATCGCACGGCTCGGTGCCGCGCCGCCCCCCGCCTGGCGCGCCTCGCTCACCCCTTCCGCGGCCTCGGCCACCACGCCGCGCAACTGGCTCACCTGCTGATACACCTGCCGGTTGTTCTGTGCTCGCTCGTACGCCACCCGCACGCCGTCTAGCTGACGCTCCTTGTAGAGCGCGTCGGTCCCGACCTCCTTCCACCGATCTGTGGCAGCGCTCAGCATGGCCTTCGCCGGGTGGCCATCGGGCAGCACCGAAAGTCGGCTGTACACACGCCCGAGCCGAGCAGCCTCCACCTCGATTTGCGCCAGTTCTCTCTGCAACTCCGGAATCACCTTTCCGATCCTGGTGCCCCTGTCGATCAGCGGAGCGAGTTCGCGCAGCTGCTGCGGGTTCAGCTGTTTCAGGTCCTCAGGGGTGAGGTTGCGGTTGCGCAACTGGTGGTACGTCATCTGCAGCAGTTCTTCTGGGGTCATGATGATCACCGGGCCTGGGCGGTGCGAGCTGCCGCCTGAGGTGATGTCCGAAGAGCGGGCGGAGGTGTGACGGTCGGCGTCCATCCCGACCTGGATGTACCGCTCGGGATGGCCACATCCCGGTCGGTGGGGCCGGTGCCGCCCACCGGTCGGGCGAACCGGTCGCCCGTGGTCACGTCGGTGAGTACCAGACCCCGCAGCGGTTGCCGGGAGGGGACCACCACGACCGTCCTGCCGGGTTCGAACCCGGGCCATCTCTGACCGGTGTAGACCGGCTTGTCGACCACCACGGGTGCGAGCAGCGGATTGCCGCCCTGGCAGCGCACCCGCGGCACCCCGTGCCAGTCCAGCAGAACGGCCGTGCCGCCCTGCAAGACCGCCTGGAACGGCACCCCCCGGCCGTCGCGGTAGCGGTGGTCGGTGACCCGGATGTCCCCGGTCAGCACTACCGGGGTGAGCCACGCGACATATCGGGGAAGGTCCGCGGTCGCCATGCCGAGGACGCCTGCCCATGCCTGCCCGGGGCCGGGGTTCTGGCGCAGGAAGTCCATGAGGCGGCGGGGATCGCAGGCGGCCGTCTTCCTGACCCCGCCGTACAGACCGGGCTCACTGCCGTACCGGCTGGCCACGGCCACTTCCCCCGAAGTCGAGGGGGCGGTGGGAGTCGCCGGGTCGGTGCCCGCCACCGTGCGGGCAGAGCCGGTACCGGCCAAGGGCGAGGTGAACGGATCGGGACCCACCTCCCCGGTCGGCTGCAGGAAGATCTCCCGGTGCTCCTGCTGGGCCTGCCTGCCCACGAGGAACAGGCCGATCGACATGGCCATGGAGACCAGGCCGACCACGACCATGACTCTGCGCGGCCAACGCCGGTGCGGACCTGCCGGAGGCTTCCCCTCCGGCGCCGACGCCTCAGCCAGCGGGCCGGGCGGGGGTGCGGGCGGCGGGCCACCAATCCGAGGAAGGTCCGACATAACCGACACATCCCATACATTTCCCTCGCCACCCCACCCTTCGCCGCCCATCGGCCACTGTCAAGCACCCCGCCGCACGGTCGGCAACTCGAAGGATCCCGGCGGCCGGCTCGCGACAACTCCCGCAAGGTCTGGACCTCTTGACGGTTGGTCCAGACCTTTCTACTCTCACCAACACTGTGGTGAGCGTGCCATGACAAAGCGTGCTCACGGGCGGCGCAGGTCCCACCCCCATGTCGCAGTCGGCCCCACGACCGCGACGGACCTACGGAGGATCACCCTTGAGCACAGCATCCCCACCCCGCACCAGGCGTGCCCGGTTCTTCACCCGCGTCGCGGCGATCGTGGCCGCGCTCGCCCTGCCCGTCACCGGGCTCGTCGTGCTGGCAGGACCCGCCCAGGCCGCCACCTCGGCGACCGCGACGTACACCAAGGTCTCCGACTGGGGCACCGGCTTCGAGGGCAAGTGGACGGTGAAGAACACCGGCACCACCACGATCACCTCCTGGACCGTCGAGTGGGACTACCCGGCCGGCACCGCCGTCACCTCCGCCTGGGACGCCACCGTCACCAGCTCCGGGACCCACTGGACCGGCAAGAACGTGGGCTGGAACGGCACCCTCGCCCCCGGCGGGACCGCCAGCTTCGGATTCAACGGCACCGGCGGCGGCTCCCCCGGCGGCTGCAAGATCAACGGCGCTTCCTGTGACGGCACCCAGCCCGGCGACACTCCCCCCACCGCCCCCGGCACCCCCACGGCGAGCAACGTCGCCGACACCTCACTGACCCTGAGCTGGTCCGCGGCCACCGACGACAAGGGCATCAAGAACTACGACGTCTACCGGGGCTCCAGCAAGATCGCCACCGTCACCGGGACCACGTACGCGGACTCGGGCCTGACCAAGGGCACGGCCTACACCTACAGCGTCACCGCCCGCGACACCGTCGACCAGACCGGCCCCTCCTCCGGCTCCGTCTCGGTGACCACGACCGGCGGCGTCATTCCCCCGGACCCGGGCGGCAAGGTCAAGCTCGGCTACTTCACCGAGTGGGGCGTCTACGGCCGCAACTACCACGTGAAGAACCTGGTGACCTCCGGCTCCGCCGCGAAGATCACCCACATCAACTACGCCTTCGGCAACGTCCAGAACGGCCAGTGCACCATCGGTGACGCCTACGCCGACTACGACAAGGCCTACACCGCCGACCAGAGCGTCGACGGCGTCGCCGACACCTGGGACCAGCCGCTGCGCGGCAACTTCAACCAGCTGCGCAAGCTGAAGAAGCAGTACCCGAACATCAAGGTCCTGTGGTCCTTCGGCGGCTGGACCTGGTCCGGCGGCTTCGGCCAGGCCGCGGCGAACCCGGCCGCCTTCGCCCAGTCCTGCCACAACCTGGTCGAGGACCCGCGCTGGGCCGACGTCTTCGACGGCATCGACATCGACTGGGAGTACCCGAACGCCTGCGGTCTGTCCTGCGACACCAGCGGCGCCGCCGCCCTGAAGAACCTGATGTCCGCGCTGCGCACCAAGTTCGGCGGCTCCAACCTGGTCACCGCCGCCATCTCCGCCGACGGCTCCAACGGCGGCAAGCTCGACGCGGCCGACTACGCGGGCGCCGCGCAGTACGTCGACTTCTACAACGTCATGACGTACGACTTCTTCGGCGCCTGGGCGGCGCAGGGCCCGACGGCCCCGCACTCCCCGCTCACCTCGTACGCCGGCATCCCGCAACAGGGCTTCAACTCCGAGGCCGCGATCACCAAGCTCAAGGGCAAGGGCATCGCGGGCTCCAAGCTCAACCTCGGCATCGGCTTCTACGGCCGCGGCTGGACCGGCGTCACCCAGGCCGCCCCGGGCGGCACCGCCACCGGGCCCGCGCAGGGCACGTACGAGCAGGGCATCGAGGACTACAAGGTGCTCAAGGGCAGCTGCCCGGCCACCGGCACCATCGCCGGCACGGCCTACGCCAAGTGCGGCAGCAACTGGTGGAGCTACGACACCCCCGCCACCATCGCCGGGAAGATGACCTGGGCCAAGCAGCAGGGCCTCAAGGGAGCCTTCTTCTGGGAGTTCAGCGGCGACACCACCAACGGTGAGCTCGCGAACGCGATCCACACCGGACTCCAGTAAAGACCGAAGCCGGGGAGACGGGTCCGCCCCCGTCTCCCCGGCTTCTTCATGTCCAGAGTCCCTCAGGCCCTCAGGCCACATTCACCCGTTGCCCGGGAGGCGCCGCCTCCAGCCACGCGAGGAAACCCGTCAGGGCGTCCTCGCTCATCGCCAGCTCCAGGCGCGTCCCCCGGTGGAGGGCGCCGAGCACGACGGCGTCGGAGAGCAGGGCCAGTTCCTCCTCGCCCTCGGGGGCGCGGCGCGAGACGACCTCGATGGAGGAACGCTCCAGCAGCCGGCGCGGGCGGTGCGAGTAGCTGAAGACACGGAACCATTCGATCCGGTCGCCGCTGTAGCGGGCGACCCCGTACACCCAGCCCTTGCCGGAGGTGTCGGTCTCCTCGGGCACACCCCAGCGCATGCTGCAGTCGAAGGTGCCGCCGGACCGCTGGATGAGTCTGCGGCGCAGCCCGAAGACAAACAGCCCGATCACCACCAGGGCTACGACCAGGCCGCTCACAAGCAGAGCGAGGAGCATCTTCACCGACCTCCTCGCTCATCGAAAAACTACAAACGAAAAACGGACCCGCATCGCCTCAGCCGCGACCCGGTCTGGAAAATTCCAGAACGGACCGCGGCTGAGGTCTGCTGTGTCCCGGAGGATGGCCCCCCGGTACTCAGCGGTTCAAACTCCGACGGGTGTTCAGCCCGTTACGGCGCGCAGCCGGACATCCGCGCGACGCTCGGCGGCCGCGTCGGCCTCCGCCTTCGCGCGCTCCAGTGCCCGCTCCGCACGCTGGACGTCAATCTCGTCCGCGAGCTCGGCGATCTCGGCCAGCAGGGACAGCTTGTTGTCCGCGAACGAGATGAAACCGCCGTGCACCGCCGCGACGACAGTGTCGCCCCCGCTGGTGCGGATGGTCACAGGGCCCGATTCCAGCACACCGAGAAGCGGCTGGTGACCGGGCATGACGCCGATGTCGCCGGACGTGGTGCGGGCGACAACAAGGGTGGCCTCGCCGGACCAGACATTGCGGTCCGCCGCGACCAGCTCGACGTGCAGCTCAGCAGCCAAGGTGGCTCCTCGGGTCACCACCCGGCGGTTCAGCCGGGTGTTGGGTCAAATTCTAATGGGCGTGGGGAGAGGGACGGGACATACCCGCCCCTCTCCGTCGAGGCACCTGCCGGCGAAGCCGGGGGGCCTGCGAACCGGATGCGCTCCTCGCGGAGCGCGCCGGATCAGGAGACGCCCAGCTCCTTGGCGTTGGCCTTCAGGTCCTCGATGCCACCGCACATGAAGAACGCCTGCTCGGGGAAGTGGTCGTAGTCACCGTCGCAGATCGCGTTGAACGCGGTGATCGACTCGTCGAGCGGAACGTCCGAACCGTCCACGCCGGTGAACTGCTTCGCCACGTGGGTGTTCTGCGACAGGAAGCGCTCGACGCGACGGGCACGGTGGACAACGAGCTTGTCCTCCTCGCCCAGCTCGTCGATACCGAGGATCGCGATGATGTCCTGGAGGTCCTTGTACTTCTGGAGGATCCCCTTGACACGCATGGCGGTCGCGTAGTGGTCCGCCGCGATGTACCGCGGGTCGAGGATGCGGGACGTCGAGTCCAGCGGGTCCACGGCCGGGTAGATGCCCTTCTCGGAGATCGGACGGGAGAGAACCGTCGTCGCGTCGAGGTGGGCGAAGGTGGTCGCCGGCGCCGGGTCGGTCAGGTCGTCCGCGGGGACGTAGATCGCCTGCATCGAGGTGATCGAGTGACCACGGGTCGAGGTGATGCGCTCCTGGAGGAGACCCATCTCGTCGGCCAGGTTCGGCTGGTAACCCACCGCGGAGGGCATGCGGCCGAGCAGGGTCGACACCTCGGAACCCGCCTGGGTGTACCGGAAGATGTTGTCGATGAAGAACAGCACGTCCTGCTTCTGCACATCGCGGAAGTACTCCGCCATGGTCAGACCGGCAAGCGCGACGCGCAGACGGGTGCCCGGGGGCTCGTCCATCTGGCCGAAGACGAGCGCCGTCTTGTCGATGACGCCCGAGTCGCCCATTTCCTCGATGAGGTCGTTGCCCTCACGGGTACGCTCACCGACGCCCGCGAACACCGACACACCGTCGTGGTTGTTGGCGACGCGGTAGATCATTTCCTGGATCAGAACGGTCTTGCCGACACCGGCACCACCGAACAGACCGATCTTTCCACCCTTGACGTACGGGGTGAGAAGGTCGATGACCTTGACGCCGGTCTCGAACATCTCGGTCTTCGACTCAAGCTCGTCGAAGCGAGGGGCCTTGCGGTGGATGGGCCAGCGCTCGGTGACCTCGGCGTTCGCCTCGGGGTAGTTGAGCACCTCACCCAGGGTGTTGAAGACCTTGCCCTTGGTGAAGTCACCGACGGGGACGGTGATGCCCTCGCCCGTGTCGGTCACCGGGGCCTGGCGGACCAGGCCGTCGGTCGGCTGCATCGAGATGGTACGGACGAGGCCGTCACCCAGGTGCTGCGCGACCTCAAGGGTCAGGGTCTTGAGCTTGCCGTCCTCGGCCGGGTCGGCGACCTGGACCTTGAGGGCGTTGTAGATCTCGGGCATCGCGTCGACGGGGAACTCCACGTCGACGACCGGGCCGATGACCCGGGCGACGCGGCCCGTGGCGGCGGCCGTCTCAACAGTGGTCGTCATTACTTGTCACTCCCCGCGGTCGCGTCAGCCATGGCGCTGGCGCCACCGACGATCTCGCTGATTTCCTGGGTGATTTCGGCCTGGCGGGCCGCGTTGGCAAGCCGGGAGAGGCTCTTGATGAGATCCCCGGCGTTGTCGGTGGCCGACTTCATCGCGCGGCGGCGGGCGGCGTGCTCGGAAGCGGCCGACTGCAGCAGTGCGTTGTAGATGCGGCTCTCGACGTAGCGCGGCAGCAGGGCGTCGAGGACGTCCTCCGCCGACGGCTCGAAGTCGAACAGCGGAAGGATCTCGCCCTTCGCACCGGTCTCCTCCGCAGCCTTGTCAAGGCTGAGCGGCAGCATCCGGCCGTCCACCGCGTTCTGCGTCATCATCGACACGAATTCCGTGTAGACGATGTGCAGCTCGTCGATGCCACCCTCGGCGGTGTCCGCCTGGATGGCCTCGATCAGCGGCCCCGCGACGCGCTTGGCGTCGGCGTACTCCGGCCTGTCGGTGAAGCCGGTCCACGACTCCGCGATCTTGCGCTCGCGGAACCCGTAGTACGCGACACCCTTGCGGCCGACGATGTAGGCATCGACGTCCTTGCCCTCAGCGCGCAGCCGCTCGGTGAGCCGGTCGGCCTGCTTGATGGCGTTCGAGGAGTAGCCGCCGGCCAGACCGCGGTCGCTCGTGATGAGCAGGACCGCGGCGCGGGTCGGCGCCTCGACCTCGGTGGTCAGGGCGTGCTTGGCGTTCGAACCGGTCGCCACCGCGGTCACCGCACGGGTGAGCTCGGTCGCGTACGGCATCGACGCCGCCACCTTGCGCTGCGCCTTGACGATGCGCGAGGCGGAGATCATCTCCATCGCCTTGGTGATCTTCTTGGTCGCCGTGATGGCACGGATGCGACGCTTGTAGACCCGGAGCTGCGCTCCCATGAGTCAGGTCCCTTCCGTCGTCACTTGGAGACGTTGACGGCCGGTGCGTCCTCGCCCAGGAGCTTGCCGTCCGAGGTCTCGAACTGGCGCTTGAAGCCGGCGATGGCGTCAGCGATCGACGTCAGGGTGTCGTCCGACATCTTGCCGCCCTCGGCGATGGAGGTGAGGAGGTCCTTGCGCTCGCGGCGCAGGTGCTCCAGCAGCTCCGACTCGAAGCGACGGATGTCGTTGACCGGGACGTCGTCCATCTTGCCGGTGGTACCGGCCCAGACGGAGACGACCTGCTCCTCGACGGGCATCGGCTGGTACTGGCCCTGCTTCAGCAGCTCGACCATGCGCTTGCCGCGCTCCAGCGAGTTCTTCGACGCGGCGTCCAGGTCGGAACCGAAGGCGGCGAACGCCTCCAGCTCGCGGTACTGGGCGAGGTCCACGCGCAGACGGCCGGAAACCTGCTTCATGGCCTTGTGCTGGGCGGAGCCACCGACGCGGGAGACCGAGATGCCGACGTTCAGCGCCGGGCGCTGGCCCGCGTTGAACAGGTCGGACTCCAGGAAGCACTGGCCGTCGGTGATGGAGATGACGTTGGTCGGGATGAACGCCGACACGTCGTTCGCCTTGGTCTCGACGATCGGCAGACCGGTCATCGAACCGGCACCCATCTCGTCGGAGAGCTTGGCGCAGCGCTCCAGCAGACGCGAGTGCAGGTAGAAGACGTCACCCGGGTAGGCCTCACGGCCCGGCGGGCGGCGCAGCAGCAGCGACACGGCGCGGTAGGCGTCGGCCTGCTTCGACAGGTCGTCGAAGATGATCAGGACGTGCTTGCCGGCGTACATCCAGTGCTGGCCGATGGCGGAACCGGTGTACGGCGCCAGGTACTTGAAGCCGGCCGGGTCGGACGCCGGGGCGGCGACGATCGTCGTGTACTCGAGCGCGCCGGCCTCTTCCAGGGCGCCGCGAACGGACGCGATGGTCGAGCCCTTCTGGCCGATGGCGACGTAGATGCAGCGAACCTGCTTGTTCACGTCGCCGGAGCGCCAGTTGTCGCGCTGGTTGATGATCGTGTCGACGGCCAGAGCGGTCTTACCCGTCTGACGGTCGCCGATGATCAGCTGACGCTGGCCACGGCCGATCGGCACCATCGCGTCGACGGCCTTGTAGCCGGTCTGCATGGGCTCGTGCACCGACTTACGGACCATGACGCCCGGGGCCTGCAGCTCGAGGGCGCGGCGGCCCTCGGTCGCGATCTCGCCGAGGCCGTCGATCGGGTTGCCGAGCGGGTCGACAACGCGGCCGAGGTAGCCCTCGCCGACACCTACGGAGAGAACCTCACCGGTGCGCTGCACCGGCTGGCCCTCCTCGATACCGCTGAACTCGCCGAGGACGATCGCACCGATCTCGCGCTCCTCGAGGTTGAGGGCGAGACCGAGGGTGCCGTCCTCGAACTTCAGCAGCTCGTTCGCCATGGCGGAGGGCAGGCCCTCCACCTTCGCGATGCCGTCGCCGGCAACGCTGACCGTTCCGACCTCCTCGCGCGAGGCCGCGTCCGGCTGGTACGACTGGACAAAGTTCTCCAGTGCGTCCCGGATCTCCTCCGGCCGGATCGTGAGCTCCGCCATCTGGGTTCCCTGCTCTCCTTGTTGGGCCTGAAGCTTCTTAGGGGTCTGGGGGCGACCCCCAGGAATCTTCTGCAAGTTCTGCACGGCCCAACCGGGCCGCTAGGAATGCGTTGTTCTATTGGTGGCTGGTCAGCCGGCCATGCGGCGGGACGCCTCGGAAAGGCGGTCCGCGATGGTGCCGTCGATGACCTCGTCGCCGACTCGCACCGAGATCCCGCCGAGGACCTCGGGGTCCACGTCCAGGTTCAGGTGCATCTGGCGGCCGTACAGCTTGGCCAGCACCGCGCCGAGACGCTGCTTCTGCACGTCGCTGAGCGGAACCGCGCTGGTCACGGTGGCGACCATGCGGTTGCGGCGCTCGGCGGCGAGCGTGGAAAGGGACTCGAGTCCCGCTTCCAGGCTACGTCCACGCGGGTGCGTGACAAGACGGATCACCAGGCGCTCGGTGACGGCGTTCACCTTGCCGTCGAGCAGGCTGCGCAGCAGCTCGCTCTTGGCGGCGGTGGTGGCGCCACGCTCGGTCAGCGCCGCACGCAGCTCGGTGTTCGAGGAGACGATCCGGCCGAAGCGGAAGATCTCGTCCTCGACGTTGTCGAGAGCGCCGTTCTGCTGGGCTGCCGTGAGGTCGGCGGTGTTCGCCAGCTCCTCCAGCGAGTCCACCAGGTCACGGGACTGCGACCAGCGGGACCGGACCATGCCGGACACCAGGTCGAGGGTTTCCCCGCCCACCTGGCCGCCCAGCAGGCGACCGGCCAGCTCGGCCTTGGCCTCGCCGGCCTGCGCCGGGTCGGTGAGGACCCGACGCAGCGAGACCTCACGGTCGAGCAGCGCGGTGACGGCAGCCAGCTCACCGGCGAGCTTCGCCGCGTCGACGGACGTGTTGTCCGTCAGCGCGTCGAGACGCTCACGCGCGGAGGCCAGCGCCTCGCGGCTCGCTCCGTTCATCGGGCGGCCTCGGCCTTCTCCTCGAGCTCGCTGAGGAAACGGTCGATCGTGCGGCTCTGCCGGGCGTGGTCCTCAAGGGACTCGCCGACGAGCTTTCCGGCCAGGTCGGTGGCGAGCTTGCCCACGTCCTGACGCAGCGCCTGAGAGGCGGCCTTGCGGTCGGCCTCGATCTGGGCGTGGCCGGCAGCGATGATCTCCTCACGCTGCCGCTGGCCCTCTGCGCGCAGTTCTTCCTTGAGCGCAGTGCCCTGCTCCAGCGCTTCCTGGCGCAGGCGCGCGGCCTCGTGCCGGGCTTCGGCGAGCTGGGCCTTGTACTGCTCCAGGACGCTCTGGGCCTCGGTCTGAGCGGCTTCTGCCTTTTCGATACCGCCTTCGATCGCCGCGTGGCGCTCGTCCAGAACCTTGTTGATGTTCGGGAGGAGCTTCTTCGCGAGGAAACCGAAGACGATGACGAAGGCGATCAGACCGATGACGAGCTCGGGGATCGGCGGGACGAGGGGGTTACCCGGCTCCTCGGCCGCGAGAACCAGGAGGTTCACATCAGTGCCTTTCGTCGATTCGGACTAGTCGTGGAGTTCGTCTTAGTAGACGAACGGCATGACCAGACCGATGAGGGCGAGCGCCTCACAGAAGGCGAAGCCGAGGATCTGGTTGGCGCGGATCAGACCGGCAGCCTCGGGCTGACGGGCGAGAGCCTGCGTGCCGTTACCGAAGATGATGCCGACGCCGACGCCCGGGCCGATCGCCGCGAGACCGTAACCGACGGAGCTGAGGGAACCTTCGACGGCAGCAAGGGTCTGGGACATGCCAGTTCTTCCTTCTCTTTCATGGACCGGTGGGGGTTGGCCACCGGACGATTCGGGGGTTTGCGGAGCGAACTCGCTCAGTGGTGCTCGGCGAGCGCGCCCTGCAGGAAGCTGCAGGCCAGGAGCACGAAGACGTACGCCTGAACAGCCTGGATGAAGAGCTCGAACGCGGTCATCACGATGACCATGACGAACGAGACACCGGCGTAGGCGATGCCGATCCCGTTCAGCAGGTACCAGCTGGCGATGGTGAACAGCAGCAGCAGGGTGTGACCGGCGAACATGTTCGCGAACAGTCGGACCGCGTGGGTGAACGGGCGGACGATGACGTTCGAGAAGAACTCGATCACCATGACCATCGGCAGGATCGGGCCGAGGGACTTGTCGTAGCCCGTGATGTTCTTGAAGCCGCCGACGAAGCCGTGGCGCTTGAAGGTCACCGACATCCACATGACGTAGATGACGAGGGCGAGGCCGGCCGGGTACGCGATGACGGCGGTCACCGGGAACTGGGCGAGCGGCACGATCGACCACAGGTTCATGATCCAGACGAAGAAGAACGTCGCGACCATGAAGGGGACGTACTTCTCGCCTTCCTTCTTACCGAGCGTCTCGTAGACGATGCCACGGCGTACGAAGTCGTAGCCCGCCTCGGCGACCATCTGCAGCTTGCCCGGGACGACCTTCGGCTTCCGGAACGCTGCCCAGAAGAAGCCGACGATGATGACCGAGCCCAGCAGGGCGAGCAGCATCGTCTTGTTGAAGTACAGGTTGCTGTCCGCGTCGCCGAAGATCGGCTTGAACAGGAACGAGTACAGGGTCGGGCCCGGGAAGCCGCAGCCAGTGCCGTCTTCGAAATGACAGTTGATATCGAAGGCGAGCGTCATGTCAGCAGCACTCACCGCAGGGCTCCTTCAGCGTGGCGCATAGGTACGGCAACCTCGTTGTGTCGGCGCGGCGCGCAGCCGCGGTTCGGCACTGGACTGGTGTAACGGATGGTGGGGCGGCTATCAGGCATCGAGCCTCGCGATGGAACAGGCGTCAGCTCAGATGCCCGCGCCCGCAGTGCCGCAGTTGGCACCGGACGATAGCAGGACGCCGAACGCGCACTTATCCCGACCCTACCCCTCACGACTTCGGTCCCGGATTCTCGGGCTTGTCGCCCTTCATCGAGTCCGGTTCGACGTAGAGGATCTTGGCCTTCATATGAGCACGCGTCTGTGCGCCGATCCACACGAGGGTGGTGGCGACGAGCGTGATCGCGAAGGCCTTGGGGTGGAACAGGGTGGTGTTCTTGAACGCGGCGAGAAAGACGAAGAGCAGCAGAATCTGGGCCGCGTAGAGCATGAGCCCCATGGCCTGGAAGAGATGCGGGAGTGTTTTCGCCGTGCGCTGCAGAACGACGAATCCGATGCCCATGAAGAGAATCACGACCAGCGTCGCGACGACGGCACCGACCGCACCCTTGCTGCCGACGACCAGCGCGCTGATCACGGCGGCGAGAGCGCCGGCGACAGCGGTGGGTACGGCGGCTTGCAGGAGGGATCGGACGTCATCTGACCGCATGGCGGTTTGCTCCGCGTGGTGGTGGGGGCACGGGACTCGTACAGGACGAGCGTAAGCCCGGTCCGAGAGGGAACCTCGGGCCAATGGACCGTCGCACTACGGTCCTTCGGCTCTGTCGCCGGGTTTAGTGAACGGTATCACAAACTATTTGATGAGAGCTTTACCTGCGAAGTGTGCTGACTGTCACACATGAGAGGGACCCTGCGCGTGTGTGCGCGACAGGGGAACCTCTTGTCTGGTAAAGGGCGTTCATGTCCGACATGCGCCAGCGCTGTCAGCGGGTCGATTCAGCCTTACGCCGGTCGGGGAAGCGCGAACGGGGGCCGATGGCGGTCGCCCCGTTGACGCCTGACACACCGGCGGCGATCGGCCTGACGGGCTCCGGCTCGGCTCCCGAGGCATCCGCGGCGGCGGCTTCCGCCGCGGCCTCGGCGGCCCGTGCGGCATGCCGGTAGCGCGGCGGCACGAGCTTCTCCGCCCAGCGCGGAGCGCGCGGGGTGAAGCGCGGCAGGAGGAGCAGGATGAGGCCCACGGCGCTGAGCGCGGCGATCGCGAGCACGATCCACATCGAGGCGGAATTCACCGAATACGCCACGGTGCCGAAGGCGATCAGCCCCGACCAGAAGTACATGATCAGCACCGCGCGGCTGTGCGAATGCCCGAGTTCCAGCAGCCGGTGGTGGAGGTGCCCGCGGTCGGCCGCGAAGGGCGACTGGCCCTTCCAGGTACGCCGGACGATGGCCAGGATCAGGTCCGCCATCGGGATCGCGATGATGGTCAGCGGCAGCAGCAGCGGGATGAAGACGGGGAGCATCGCGTGCGTCGCGTTGCGCTCACCGCCCGCGAACAGGGCCAGCGCGTCCGGGTCCACCTGACCGCTGATGGAGATCGCGGAGGCGGCCAGCACCAGGCCGATGAGCATCGAGCCGGAGTCGCCCATGAAGATCCGGGCGGGGTGCATGTTGTGCGGCAGGAAGCCCAGGCACATCCCCATCAGGATCGCGGCGAAGAGGGTGGCGGGCGCGGCCTGCTCGATGCCGTAGCCGAACCAGAGCCGGTACGCGTAGAGGAAGAGCGCGGCGGCGGCGATGCAGACCATGCCGGCGGCGAGGCCGTCCAGTCCGTCCACGAAGTTCACCGCGTTGATGGTGATCACGACGAGCGCCACGGTGAGCAGGTTGCCCTGCCACTGGGTGAGCGGAACCGTCCCGATCCACGGGACGGGGATCCACAGGATGGTCAGACCCTGCATGACCATCACGCCGGCGGAGATCATCTGCGCGCCTAGCTTGATCAGGGCGTCGAGCTCGAACTTGTCGTCGAGTACGCCGACCAGCCAGATCAGGGCGGCGCCGGAGAGCAGTGCGCGCGGTTCGTTCGACAGCTCGAAGACACCGTTGAGGTTCCGCAGGTTGTCCGCGACCAGCAGCCCCGCGCACAGGCCGCCGAACATGGCGATGCCGCCCAGCCGTGGCGTGGGCTCGCGGTGCACGTCGCGGGCGCGGATCTCCGGCATGGCCCCGGCCGCGATCGCGAACTTCCGCACGGGCCCGGTCAGCAGGTAGGTCACCGCGACCGTGACGCAAAGCGTCAGCAGATATTCACGCACGGGCTGCCCCAGATGTATCGCCGGCCATCTCAGCCCCACACATTAGCTGTGATGTCCCTACCACCGAGGACGCGAGGGGGCGGCATCCCGGTTGCGGTACGCCCCTCTTGTCCTGATTACTCACCGTACGGGGGAAATCCCAGCGTGAGCTCGTTGACCTCCGTACGGGTTTTCGCGGCTTCCCCGTGCAGCGCGGCGGCAAACAGTGCCGCGATGCGGAGCATCTCCGGCTCCCCCATCCCCTGGGTGGTCACGGCCGCCGTGCCCAGCCTGATGCCGCGCTGGTCCCCGTACGGGAGGGCGCAGGTGTCGAGCACGATCCCGGCGGCGGCCAGCCGGCCGCGCGCGGTCGGACCGTCGACGCCCAGCGGGGCCGGGTCGGCGGTGATCAGGTGCGTGTCGGTCCCGCCCGTGGTGACGGTGAAGCCGTGGTCCTCCAGCGCTTCGGCGAGCGCCCGGGCGTTGCCGACGACCCGGTGGGCGTACGTGGTGAAGGCGGGACCGGCGGCCTCCCCGAAGGCGACGGCCTTGGCGGCGATGGTGTGCATCTGGGCGCCGCCCTGGGTGAAGGGGAACACCGCCCGGTCGATCCGCTCGGCGAACTCGGCGCCGCACAGGAGCATCCCGCCGCGCGGCCCGCGCAGCACCTTGTGCGTGGTCGCGCAGACGATGTCGGCGTACGGGACCGGACTGGGCGCGGCCCCGCCGGCCACCAGCCCGATCGGATGGGCGGCGTCGGCGATCAGATAGGCCCCGACCTCGTCGGCGATCTCCCGGAAGGCCGAGTACTCGGGGTGGCGGGGGTAGGAGATGGACCCGCAGACGATCGCCTTCGGCCGGTGCGCGCGGGCGAGGTCCTGCACCTGCTGGTAGTCGATGAGTCCCGTCTCGGCGTCGACCCCGTACCCGACGAAGTCGAACCAGCGCCCGGAGAAGTTGGCGGGCGAGCCGTGGGTGAGGTGGCCCCCGTACGGGAGCCCCATCGCCAGCACCGTGTCCCCGGGCCGCAGCAGCGCGGCGTAGGCGGCCAGGACGGCGGAGGAGCCGGAGTGCGGCTGTACGTTGGCGTGCTCGGCCGCGAACAGCGCCTTCGCCCGTTCCACGGCGAGCTGCTCGGCCGCGTCGACGTACTCGCATCCGCCGTGGTAGCGGGCGCCGGGGTATCCCTCGGCGTACTTGTTGGAGAGCGTCGACCCGAGCGCGGCGAGCACGGCGGGCGAGGTGAAGTTCTCGGCGGCGATCAGCTGCAGCGTGCTCGCCTGCCGCTGCCGCTCCCCCGCGAGCACGTCGGCCATCTGCGGGTCCTGCCGTCGCAGGATGTCCGTGGGCTGGGTGATGACGCTCATGGCGCGACTCCAGGGGTACCGGGTACCAGCCACTGTAGGCCGAGGCCGCGCATCGCGCCCTGCGACGGGCCGCCCTGCTGGGGCGGAGCCCCGGTTTCTGGGGGCACCTCCCAGCGGTAGCTGGGGGACAAGGAGCGGGGTGGGGCAAGGCTCCGCGCGGCGGCGGCCGGAGGCTCAGCGCGACGCGGTGACGCCCGTCAGGGCCGTGACCACCGGATCCAGCGCCTGGTTGATCTCGTCGCCGATCGAGCGGAAGAAGGTGATCGGCGCCCCGTACGGGTCGTACACCTCGTCCGCGTCCGGCGAGGGCGCCAGCAGCCAGCCCCGCAGCGCCGCCGCGGCCCGCACCAGCGCCCGCGCCCGCTCCGCCATACCGTCGTCCAGCGGCGGCAGCGTGGCCGGATCTATCGCCCGCACCAGCCGGGTGAACTCCTTCAGCGTGAAGGTGCGCAGCCCCGCCGAATGCCCCATCGAGATGACCTGGGCCCGGTGGTCGCGCGTAGCGGTCAGCACCAGGTCCGCGCGTATGACGTGCTCGTCCAGCAGCTCCCGCCCGGTGAACCCGGAGGCGTCGGCCCCGAAGTCCGCCAGCACGGCGGCCGCGTTCGCCTCCATGGGGGCGCCCTCGTGGCCCCAGGTGCCGGCGCTCTCCACGATGAGGTCCCCGTGGACGAGGCCACCCAGCCGGTGCGAGAGGGCGTGCCGCGTCAGCCGCTCGGTGATGGGCGAGCGGCACACGTTGCCGGTGCTGACGTGGAGGATGCGGAAGGTGTCTCCCCCAGCCTCTGCTGGGAGGTGCCCCGTTGCTATGCCACGCCCCTCAGGGCTCACGGGGCGACCTCGAGGTCGGGTACGACCTCCCGCAGCTGGTCCGCGGTGAGCGCCCCTTCACGCAGCAGGACGGGAACCTTCCCGGTGACGTCGACGATCGACGACGGCTGGATGCCGGGGGTCGGCCCGCCGTCCAGGTACACGGACACGGAGTCCCCGAGCATCTCGCGCGCGGCGTCGCAGTCCTCCGGCGCCGGGTGCCCGGACAGGTTGGCCGAGGACACCGCCATCGGGCCGACCTCGGTCAGCAGCTCGATCGCGACGGGGTGCAGGGGCATGCGTACGGCCACGGTGCCGTGGGTGTCTCCGAGGTCCCACGCCAGCGACGGCTGGTGCTTGGCGACCAGCGTCAGCGCGCCCGGCCAGAAGGCGTCGACGAGCTCCCACGCCTGCTCGGAGAAGTCGGTGACCAGGCCGTGCAGGGTGTTCGGGGAGCCGATGAGGACGGGGGTGGGCATGCCGCGGCCCCGGCCCTTGGCGGCGAGCAGGTCGTTGACGGCCTCCGGGCTGAAGGCGTCCGCGCCGATCCCGTACAGGGTGTCGGTGGGCAGCACGACGAGCTCGCCGCGGCGCACGGCGGATGCGGCTTCGCGCAGGCCCGTCTTGCGGTCCGTCGCGTCGTTGCAGTCGTATCGCCGGGCCATCAGCGGGCCTCCTCAAGCAGCAGGGGGGTGACGGGAAGGGTCGCGCCGGTCACGGCAGCGCCTTGCGGGCGGTCGCGAAGCGCGGACGGTTGTTGAGGTCCGGGTGGTCGGCCGCGTCGGCCCAGCCCCGCTCCTCGGCGAAGATCCACGGGACCTGGCCGCCCTGGGTGTCGGCGTGCTCGACGACGACGATGCCGCCGGGCCGCAGCAGCCGGTGCGCGGTGCGCTCGAGGCCGCGGATGGTGTCGAGGCCGTCCTCGCCGGAGAACAGGGCCATCTCCGGGTCGTGGTCGCGGGCCTCGGGCGCCACGTACTCCCACTCGGTGAGCGGGATGTACGGCGGGTTGGAGATGACGAGGTCGACCTGGCCGTCGAGCTCCGGCAGGGCGCTCAGCGCGTCGCCCTGGTGGACGGTGACCCGGGAGCCCTCGGCGTTCTTGCGGGTCCACCGCAGCGCGTCCTCGGACAGCTCGACCGCGTGCACGCGCGAGCGCGGCACCTCCTGCGCCATGGCCAGCGCGATCGCGCCGGAACCGGTGCACAGGTCGACGATCATCGGCTCGACCACGTCCATCGCCCGGACGGCGTGTATGGCCCAGTCCACGACCGACTCGGTCTCGGGCCGCGGGACGAAGACCCCGGGCCCGACCTGGAGCTCCAGGTACCGGAAGAAGGCGCGGCCGGTGATGTGCTGGAGCGGCTCGCGCGCCTCGCGGCGGGCGACGGCCTCCCAGTAGCGGGCGTCGAAGTCCGCGTCCTTGACGTGGTGCAGTTCCCCCCGCTTGACGCCGTGCACGAAGGCCGCGAGCTCCTCCGCGTCGAAGCGCGGTGAGGGCACGCCGGCGGCGGCCAGCCGCTGGGTGGCCTGGGCCACCTCGGCAAGCAGCAAGTTCACGCTGGTCCTCCGGGCTGCTGTCGTACGGGGTGAAGCGGGGGGTGGGGCAGGGTCAGGCAGGGATCAGTGCGCGGCCGCGAGCTTCGCGGCGGAGTCCGTGTCGACACAGGCCTGGATGACCGCGTCGAGGTCGCCGTCGAGCACCTGGTCCAAGTTGTACGCCTTGAAACCGGTCCGGTGGTCCGAGATCCGGTTTTCCGGGTAGTTGTACGTACGGATCTTCTCGGAGCGGTCCACACTGCGCACCTGGCTGCGGCGCACGTCGGAGGCCTCCTGCTCGGCGGCCTCCTGCGCGGCGGCCAGCAGGCGCGAGCGCAGGATGCGCATGGCCTGCTCCTTGTTCTGGAGCTGGCTCTTCTCGTTCTGGCAGGAGGCGACCACGCCGGTCGGCAGGTGCGTGATGCGCACGGCCGAGTCGGTGGTGTTGACGGACTGGCCGCCGGGGCCCGACGAGCGGTACACGTCGATGCGGAGGTCGTTCATGTTGATCTCGACCTCGACCTCCTCGGCCTCCGGGGTGACGAGCACGCCGGCGGCGGAGGTGTGGATGCGGCCCTGGGACTCGGTGGCCGGAACGCGCTGGACGCGGTGCACGCCGCCCTCGTACTTCAGGCGGGCCCACACGCCCTGGCCGGGCTCGGTGGCGCCGTTGCCGCCCTTGGTGCGGACGGAGACCTGGACGTCCTTGTAGCCGCCGAGCTCGGACTCGGTGGCGTCGATGATCTCGGTCTTCCAGCCCACGCGCTCGGCGTAGCGCAGGTACATGCGCAGCAGGTCGCCGGCGAACAGGGCCGACTCGTCGCCGCCCGCGCCCGCCTTGACCTCCAGGAGCACGTCCTTGTCGTCGCTGGGGTCACGGGGGACCAGGAGCAGGCGGAGCTTCTCGGTGAGCTCCTCGCGCTGCTGGGTCAGCTCCTTGACCTCGGCGGCGAAGTCCGGGTCGTCGGCCGCGAACTCCTTGGCCGTCTCGATGTCCTCGGCCGACTGCTTCCAGGCACGGAAGGTCGCAACGATCGGGGTCAGTTCCGCGTAGCGCTTGTTCAGCTTGCGCGCGTTGGCCTGATCGGAGTGGACCGAAGGGTCGGCGAGCTTCTTCTCAAGATCGGCGTGCTCGCCGATCAGTTCCTCGACCGCCTCGAACATCGGGGGCTCCTGTAGTAAAAGTACGAACGGGGTGACGTGGCGAGACGACGACAAAGGCGCCGGTCCGGCCGCCCCCGAGTGGACAGGGGGCGGCCGCTGACCGGCGCCTGGGTCGCGCTACTTCTTGGCCGCACCCTTGCCGAAGCGCGCCTCGAAGCGGGCCACGCGGCCACCGGTGTCGAGGATCTTCTGCTTGCCCGTGTAGAACGGGTGGCACTCGGAGCAGACCTCGGCTCGGATGGAGCCCTCGGTCAGGGTGCTACGGGTGGTGAACGACGCGCCACAGGTGCAGCTGACCTGGGTCTCGACGTACTCGGGGTGAACATCGCGCTTCAAGGTGTCTCCTAGATTCGGGAGGGCGCCGGGTCGCAGGAGCCGAATTGCGCACTGCGTGAACCGGGGCCGACAGACCAGTCTGCCAGGACCGGGCTGCCTGTCAAAATTCTGAGGACGCCTCCCTCAACGGAGAGGGGCCGGCATCTATTCCGCACCGCCGCGGAAGGGTCCTTACTGGACGACTCCACCGGCCGTGCCCTTGTCGCCCATCGAGTTCTCGGTGGCCTCGGCGGGCACCGGCTGATCGGCCAGCAGGGCGTCCCAGACCAGCTTGGACTGCTTGGTCAGCGGGGCCACGCGGTCGGAATCGAGCGCGTCCACGGTCACCGGCAGGGTGATCATCTGCATGTTGTGGGCGTCGATGCCCTGGAGGCTCTGGGCGAAGCCCATGAGGGACTTCACATCGCCGAGCGCCCTGTCGGTGGTGATCGTCTTGGTGCCGGTGTCGGCGAGGTCGAGCAGCCGCTTGGGGTTGTCGAACAGGCCGATGCTCTTGACCTGCTTGATCAGCGCCTTGATGAAGGCCTGCTGGAGCTGTATTCGGCCGAGGTCGCCGCCGTCCCCGACGCCGTGGCGGGTACGGACCAGGCCGAGGGCCTGCTCGCCGTTCAGCTTGTTGGGGCCGGCCGGGAGATCCAGGTGGCTGTAGTCGTCCTTGATCGGCTTGCTGGTGGTCACGTCCACGCCGCCGAGGGTGTCGATGATCTTCTTGAAGCCGGTGAAGTCGACCTCGATGTAGTGGTCCATGCGGATCCCCGACATCTTCTCGACGGTCTTGACCGCGCAGGCCGCCCCGCCGATGGTGTACGCCTCGTTGAACTGCTTGCGCGTCCCGCCGGGGTCGGTCTTCCCCCCCTTGGTCGTGGTGCAGGCGGGGCGGGCGGTCATCGTGTCGCGCGGGATCGATATGACGCTGGCCTTCTGGTGGCCCTCGTACAGGTGGACGATCATCGCGGTGTCGGAGCGGGCGGAGCCGCCGTCGTCCGGGCCGTACTCGCCGTTGGCGCCGCCCCGCGAGTCCGAGCCCAGGACCAGGATGTCCATGGAGCCGTTGTCGACGTTCTGCGGTCGGTCGGCGCCGAGCGCCTGGTCGATGTCGACGGTCTTCAGGTTGCCGTTCAACTTGAAGTAGAAGTAGCCGAGGCCCGCCCCGCCGAGCAGGACGACGCCCGCGGCGCTCCACGCGGCGATGGCCAGGGCCCTGCGGCGCTTCGGCGGTTTCCGTCGGCGCCGGCGCGCGGCGCGCCCGCCGCTGCCCGTGCTGTCGTCGCTCATGCTCTCCTCGGTCCTGAGTCCGTTTCCCCGGTCATCCACGGCCGCGGTCAACCCTGCGGTCCTCTGACACAGACGGCCGGAGGCCCTCCAGGGTTCCACGGCGCCCGGAGCCCGCCGATCGGCGCGTACAAGGCGGCCTTCGCCGACGATCACCGCGCGACACCCTGTCCACCTGCGGTTTTGTCGCGGGACGTCGCGCGGCGGGAGGAGGTTCACCGCGGGCCGGGGTGTGCGCAAGAGCACAGCCGCCCCCGCCGCGGGTGCGGCGGGGGCGGCTGTGATGTGCGGTGACGCGGGTCAGTCGTCGTTCTTGCCCGACGGAGTCGTCTTCGCGATCTGCATCAGGAACTCGGCGTTCGACTTCGTCTGCTTCATCTTGTCGAGGAGCAGCTCGATCGCCTGCTGCGAGTCGAGCGCGTGCAGCACCCGGCGCAGCTTCCAGACGATGGCGAGCTCCTCCGCGTTGAGGAGGATCTCCTCCTTGCGGGTGCCCGACGGGTCGACGTCGACAGCCGGGAAGATGCGCTTGTCGGCGAGCTTGCGGTCGAGCTTGAGCTCCATGTTGCCGGTGCCCTTGAACTCCTCGAAGATCACCTCGTCCATGCGCGAGCCGGTGTCGACCAGCGCGGTGGCCAGGATGGTCAGCGAGCCGCCGTCCTCGATGTTGCGCGCGGCACCGAAGAAGCGCTTCGGCGGGTACAGCGCGGTCGAGTCGACACCACCGGACAGGATGCGGCCGGAGGCGGGCGCCGCGAGGTTGTACGCGCGGCCCAGACGGGTGATGGAGTCCAGCAGGACGACCACGTCGTGACCCAGCTCGACGAGGCGCTTGGCGCGCTCGATGGCCAGCTCGGCGACGGTGGTGTGGTCCTCGGCCGGGCGGTCGAAGGTCGAGGAGATGACCTCGCCCTTGACCGACCGCTGCATGTCGGTGACCTCTTCCGGACGCTCGTCGACCAGGACGACCATCAGGTGGCACTCGGGGTTGTTGGTGGTGATCGCGTTGGCGATCGCCTGCATGATCATGGTCTTACCGGTCTTCGGCGGGGCCACGATCAGGCCTCGCTGGCCCTTGCCGATCGGCGACACGAGGTCGATGATGCGGGTCGTCAGCACGCCCGGGTCGGTCTCCAAGCGGAGCCGGTCCTGCGGGTAGAGCGGGGTCAGCTTCTGGAACTCCGGTCGGCCGCGGCCGGATTCGGGCGCCATGCCGTTCACCGAGTCGAGCCGCACCAGGGCGTTGAACTTCTCGCGACGCTCGCCGTCCTTGGGCTGGCGCACGGCACCGGTGGTGTGGTCACCCTTGCGCAGCCCCGCCTTGCGGACCTGGGCGAGGGAGACGTACACGTCGTTGGGGCCGGGCAGGTAGCCCGAGGTCCGGATGAACGCGTAGTTGTCGAGGATGTCGAGGATGCCCGCGACGGGGATCAGCACGTCGTCGTCGGCGACCTGCGGCTCGCTCGGGGCGAACTCGTCGCGGCCACGACGGCCACGGCGGTCGCGGTAGCGGCCGCGACGGCCGCGACGGCCGCCCTCGTCGTCGAAGTCGTCCAGCGGACCGCTGTCCTGGCGGTCCTGACGGCCCTGCTGGCCCTGCTGCTGGCGGTCCTGACGGCCGCCGCCCTGCTGCTGGCGGTCGCCGCGCTCGGCGCGGTCCTGACGACCGCCGCCCTGCGCGCCCTGGCCCTGCTGGCCCTGGGCGGCCTGGCCCTGCTCGTCGGCCTTGGCACCGCGGTCGCGGCGGTCGCGCTGGCGGTCGCCGCGCTCGGCACGGTCACCGCGGTCGGCGCGGTCGCGGCGGTCGCGACGGCCGCGGCCCTCGCCGTCCTGCGCGGGGGCGGAGACGGCCGTGGCGGCCTCGGCCTTCACGTCGGTCTGCGGCGCGGTGGCGGTCGCGGTGGCGGCCTCGGCCTTGACGGTCTCGGTCTTCTGCTCGACCTGCACGGCGACGGGGGCCGAGGCCTCCGGGCTGCCGGAGGGGGCGGTGGCCCGACGGCGGCGGCGCTCGCCGACCGGGGCGGCGTCCTCACTGGCCGGCTGCCCCGGGATGTCGATCTGCGCCTGCGCGGCAGGCTTCTCGGCGGGCGCCTCGGCGGCGGCCTCGCCCGTACGGGCCTTGCTGGTGGCACGGCGCTTCGGCTTGGCCTCGGCGGTGTCGGCGGCGCCGGCGGCGCCGGCGGCAGAGGAGGCGGCCTTGGACGCACCCGCGCCGCCCGCCTGCGTCTCCTTGATGACCTCGATCAGCTGGCTCTTGCGCATCCGCGCGGTGCCCCTGATGCCGAGGCCCGACGCGACCTGCTGCAGCTCGGCCAGGACCATGCCGTCAAGGCCGGTGCCGGTGCGGCGACGCTTGGGTGCGGCGCCCGCGGCGGGGGCACTGGTGTCGACAGAGGTGTCGGCAGCGCCCATCAGATCGGTGGTGTCGCTCACGAAGGGTCCTTCCCTGGAGCGGACGTCGGCCTGTCTGGCTCGGCGACCGGTTGTGCTGTCCGACAACAGTCCAGTACCTGATGGGTCATGGACCGCGGCCGGGGCGGTGGTCCGCCGGTAGAGATACGGCGGAGAGAAACGTGCATGGGTGGTTCCGGCGAGAAGCCCCCGAGCTGGAAGCGTGGGAATGTCACGCCGATTCCGGAGCGTGCTCGAAACTGCTGGAAGTGATCAAAGCAGTCGGGGAGGCTCCCGGAAGAAAGGTGGTCCCGGATGGGGACACTGAGCACCGAGCCATGGCGACTTCGGATGCGCACTTGAGACTAACACTACCGGATCCAACAGATATTCCCCCTCTCAATCACCGGCAATCGCGCCCTTCCGCGCGGGCGGCCTGCCCTGGCCGCCCGCCCCTGACCGGCCCTGACTCAGCCGCCCTGGGTGCCCAGCGGAAGTACGCACGCGCCCGCGGCGTCGAGTGCGAGCCGGTTCGCCGCCCACCCCTCGCCCGCGAGCTGCGCGACCTTGTCGGCCGCGTCGTTGTCGACCAGCGCGAGGACCGTGGGGCCCGCGCCGGAGATGACCGCGGGGATGCCGTCCGCCCGCAGCCGGTTCACAAGTGCGACGCTCTCGGGCATCGCGGGGGACCGGTACTCCTGGTGGAGCCGGTCTTCGGTGGCCGGCAGCAGGAACTCGGGACGCCTGGTCAGGGCTTCCACGAGCAGTCCCGCGCGACCTGCGTTGACGGCCGCGTCCACGTGCGGGACGGTGCGCGGCAGCAGGCCGCGCGCGGTCTCCGTGAGGACGGGCTTGGAGGGGACGAAGACCACCGGAACGATGGAATCGGCGGGCTCCATCCGGATCGCCTTGGCGCTGCCGCCGTCCATCCAGGCCAGGGTGAAGCCGCCCAGCAGACAGGCGGCGACGTTGTCGGGGTGGCCCTCGATCTCGGTGGCGAGCTCCAGCAGCGCCGCGTCGTCGAGCTTGGCCTCCCCGCCTATGGTCACGGCGCGGGCGGCGACGATGCCGGCGCAGATGGCGGCGGAGGAGGAGCCGAGGCCCCGGCCGTGCGGGATGCGGTTGGCGCAGACCACCTCGAGGCCGCGCGGCTGGCCGCCCAGCAGGTCGAAGGCGGTGCGCATGGAGCGTACGAGCAGGTGGCTCTCGTCCCGCGGGAGGGTGTCGGCGCCCTCACCCGCGATGTCGATGTTCAGGCCGGAGTCGGCCACCCGGACGACTACGTCGTCGTAGAGCCCCAGGGCCAGGCCCAGGGCATCGAAGCCCGGGCCGAGATTGGCACTGCTGGCGGGGACGCGCACCCGTACGGCGGCGGCGCGGAACGCTGGACCGGCCATCGTCCGATGACACTCCTTGTGACTGTGCGAGATCTTCGCTCTTCGCTGGCTCGCTGCGAATGTACTGGAGAACGTACGACACCCGAAGGCCCTGTGGGCAGCACCGCAGTCATATGCGCGGTGGCGGATGTAAGTACAGCCTATCGAAGGAAGGTTCTCTCGCGACATAGGGCGCACGGGAGGCGCACGATGCGTGTCGCGCACTTCGGCTGACTCCGGGGGACTTCGGCCGCACTTTCATTGCCGTACGAGGCGAGTTGCCGGGTTCCGGGGGGCTCAGGAGCCCTCCGGAACCCGGCTCACGGGTGATGCGTCCGACCGACGTGTCGGACCTTTGCGTCGGTCCTTTGCGTCGGTCCGGTGCGTCGGTCCGGCGGTCAGACCAGGCCGAGGCGGATGGCCGCGGCTTCGGCGTCCACCGGAACGGTGACGGGCTGCGGAGCGCCGGCGACCGCCCAGTCGGGGTCCTTGAGGCCGTTGCCGGTGACGGTGCATACGATCGTCTGGCCGGGGTCGACCAGGCCCAGCTCGGCGGCCTTGAGCAGACCGGCCACGGAGGCGGCCGAGGCGGGCTCGACGAAGACGCCCTCCTGGGCGGCCAACAGCCGGTAGGCCGCCAGGATCTGACGGTCGGTCACCTCGTCGATGAAGCCGCCCGACTCGTCGCGCGCCTGCAGCGCGTACTCCCAGGACGCCGGGTTGCCGATGCGGATCGCGGTGGCGATGGTGTGCGGCTCCTTGACGATCTCGCCGCGCACGATGGGCGCGGAGCCGGAGGCCTGGAAACCCCACACGCGGGGCGTACGGGAGGCCAGACCGTCGGCCTTGTACTCCTTGAAACCCCTCCAGTACGCGGTGATGTTGCCGGCGTTGCCGACGGGCAGCACGTGGATGTCGGGCGCGTCACCGAGCGCGTCGACGATCTCGAACGCTGCCGTCTTCTGGCCCTCGATACGTACCGGGTTGACCGAATTGACCAGCGCCACCGGGTAGTTGTCGGAGAGCGCGCGGGCCAGGTTCAGGCAGTCGTCGAAGTTGCCGTCCACCTGAAGGATCTTGGCGCCGTGCACGAGGGCCTGGCCCATCTTGCCGAGCGCGATCTTGCCGCGCGGCACGAGCACCGCGGAGACCATCCCGGCACGCACCGCGTACGCGGCGGCGGAGGCCGAGGTGTTGCCGGTGGAGGCGCAGATGACGGCCTGCGCGCCCTCCTCCTTGGCCTTGGTGATCGCCATGGTCATGCCGCGGTCCTTGAAGGACCCGGTGGGGTTGGCGCCCTCGACCTTGAGGTGGACCTCGCAGCCGGTGCGCTCGGAGAGCACCTGCGCGGGGACGAGAGGAGTCCCACCCTCGCGGAGCGTGACCACGGGAGTGGTGTCCGTCACCGGCAGACGGTCCCGGTACTCCTCGATGATGCCGCGCCACTGGTGGGTGCGATTGCTGCTCATGGGTCCTTTACTCCCCTTCAACACGCATGATGCTGGCGACACCGCGCACGGTGTCCAGCTTACGCAGCGCCTCGACGGTCCCGGAGAGGGCGGCGTCGGGTGCGCGGTGAGTGACGACGACGAGGGAGGCCTCGCCGTCCTTTCCCTGCTGGCGGACGGTGTCGATGGAGACACCGTGCTCCGCGAAGGTGGTCGCCACCTGGGCGAGGACGCCCGGCTTGTCCGCCACATCGAGGCTGATGTGGTAGCGGGTGACGACGTCCCCCATGGGGCTGACCGGCAGCTGGGTGTACGCCGACTCGCCCGGCCCCGTCGCCTCGGCGAGCTTGTTGCGGCAGACGGCGACGAGGTCGCCGAGGACCGCGGACGCGGTCGGCGAACCGCCCGCGCCGGGCCCGTAGAACATGAGCCGGCCGGCGGCCTCCGCCTCGACGAAGACCGCGTTGTACGCCTCGCGGACGGAGGCGAGCGGGTGCGTGAGCGGGATCATCGCGGGATGCACGCGCGCCGTCACCGACTCCCCGTCGGCGGCGCGCTCCAGGATCGCCAGGAGCTTGATGGTGCAGCCCATGCGCTTGGCGGAGGCGAAGTCGGCGGCGCTGACCTCGGTCATGCCCTCGCGGTAGACGTCGTCGAGGCGGACCCGGGTGTGGAAGGCGATGCCGGCCAGGATCGCGGCCTTGGCGGCGGCGTCGTAGCCCTCGACGTCGGCGGTGGGGTCGGCCTCGGCGTACCCGAGGGCCGTGGCCTCGTCGAGCGCCTCCTGGTAGCCGGCACCGGTGGAGTCCATCTTGTCGAGGATGAAGTTCGTCGTGCCGTTGACGATGCCCATGACGCGGTTGATCTTGTCGCCCGCGAGGGACTCGCGCATCGGGCGGACCAGCGGGATGGCGCCGGCGACGGCCGCCTCGTAGTAGAGGTCCAGCCCGTGCTGCTCGGCGGCGGCGTGCAGCGCGGCGCCGTCCTGGGCGAGCAGCGCCTTGTTCGCGGAGACGACGGAGATGCCGTTCTCGAAGGCGGTGGTGATGAGCGTACGGGCCGGCTCGATGCCGCCGATGACCTCGATGGCGATGTCGATGTCGCCGCGTTTGAGGAGGGCGGTCGCGTCGGTGGTGATGAGCGCGGGGTCGATGCCCTCGCGCACCTTCGAGGGCCGTCGTACGGCCACACCGGCGAGCTCGACGGGCGCGCCGATCCTCTGCGTGAGGTCGTCGGCGTGCGTCGTCATGATGCGAGCCACTTCCGAGCCGACCACTCCACAGCCCAGCAGCGCCACCTTCAGCGGACGCGTACGCATCATTCGACCTACGCCTTTCGATCTTCCATCAGTACCCCGTGCGCGGCTTGCGCGCGGGGCCGAAACCAGTCTCACTCAATGGACAGCAGTTTCCACCCTCGGTCCATTGAGTGAGACGTCTATTTCATCATCCGAGGTCGAGACGCAGGAGATCTTCCTCCGTCTCGCGGCGGACGATCACTCGGGCCTGTCCGTCACGCACGGCGACGACGGGCGGGCGGAGCGCGTGGTTGTAGTTGCTGGCCATGGACCGGCAGTACGCGCCGGTGGCGGGGACGGCGAGGAGGTCGCCGGGGGCGAGGTCGGCGGGGAGGAAGGCGTCCTTGACGACGATGTCGCCGCTCTCGCAGTGCTTGCCGACGACGCGCACGAGCATCGGCTCGGCGTCGGAGGTGCGGGAGACGAGGGCGATGGAGTACTCGGCGTCGTAGAGGGCCGTCCGGATGTTGTCGGACATCCCGCCGTCGACGCTCACGTACGTACGGAGCCCTTCGAGCGGCTTGATGGTGCCGACCTCGTAGAGGGTGAAGGCGGTGGGGCCGACGATGGCGCGGCCGGGCTCGACGGAGATGCGCGGCGCCTGGAGGCCCGCGGCCTCGCACTCGCGGGCCACGATCTCGTGGAGCGCCTTGGCGATCTCGTGCGGCTCGCTCGGGTCGTCGCCGGAGGTGTAGGCGATGCCGAGGCCGCCGCCGAGGTCGATCTCGGGAAGCTCGACGCCGTGCTCGTCGCGTGCGGCGGCCAGCAGCTGCACGACGCGCTTGGCGGAGACCTCGAAGCCGGCCATGTCGAAGATCTGCGAGCCGATGTGGGAGTGGACGCCGAGCAGTTCGAGGCTGTCGTGCCCGAGGGCGCGCCGTACGGCCTCGGCGGCGGAGCCGTCGGCTACGGCGATCCCGAACTTCTGGTCTTCGTGGGCGGTGGCGATGAATTCATGCGTGTGTGCTTCCACCCCGACCGTCACACGGATCTGGACGGGCTGGCGTACGCCCAGTTCGCGGGCGATGTGCGCGACGCGGGCGATCTCCTGGAAGGAGTCGAGCACGATCCGCCCCACACCGGCCTCGATGGCGCGGGTGATCTCGCTCTCGGACTTGTTGTTGCCGTGGAAGGCGATCCGCGAGGCGGGCATCCCGGCGGCGAGGGCGGTGGCCAGCTCCCCGCCGGAGCACACATCGAGGTTCAGCCCCTCCTCCTTCAGCCACTTCACGACGGCCTTGGAGAGGAACGCCTTCCCGGCGTAGAAGACGTCGGCGTCCTTGCCGAAGGCGTGCGCCCAGGCCCGGCACCGCGCCCGGAAGTCCTCCTCGTCGAGGAAATAGGCGGGCGTCCCGAACTCCTCGGCGAGCTTGGTGACTTCGATCCCGCCGACGCTGGCGACGCCCTCACTGCCGCGCGTGACGGTGCGGGCCCAGATCTTCTCGTCGAGGGCGTTGAGATCAGCGGGCGGCGGGGAGTAGTGCCCTTCGGGCAGGACGTCGGCGTGGCGGGGCCCGGCGGGATGCGCGGAACGGCTCATCGGTATCTCTCTTTGCAGGTCACAGGCGTGTCGGTGCGTCTATGCCGAGGAGGGCCAGGCCGCCGGCCAGCACCGTCCCGGCGGCTTCGGCGAGAGCCAGCCGGGCCCGGTGGGCGGCCAAGGGTTTCTCGTCCCCCTGGGGCAGTACGCGGTACTGGAACTCGAGCAGCGCGTCCGCCACCTCGACGAGGTGCCGGGTGAGCCGCTCGGGGGCACGGTGGTGCGCGGCGGCTTCGAGGACGAGGGATTGGTCGGCGAGGGCACGCAGCAGCGCGGGGGCGTCCACCTCCCCGGCGTCGGGCCCGAACCCGAGGTCGGCGGCGTTCCTGAGCAGCGCACGGCTCCGCGCGTGGGCGTACCGCACCCGGAAGAGCTCGCTGCCTTCGCCCTGCACGAGCAGCGCATCGGAGAAGGCGGGCGTCTCGCGGGCGGGAACGGAGAGCATGGCCCAGCGGGCGGCGTCGACCCCGTACCGCGCGACGACGTCGGAGTCCCGCTTGGCGAGGGGCGCGACGGAAAGCCCCTCGGGCACGTCCTGCTCGCTGCCGCCCTGGCTGCGCACGAGCCGCAGGACGGTCTCGCGTACGACGCGCTCGCGCAGCCCGAGCGCGGGGTCCATGTCGAAGGACAGGAAGGCGGCCCCTCCGCGGACGTCCCGGATGATCACGTCCAGGACGATGACCTCCCAGATGACGAGGGGAGCGGAAAGCGCCGGCAGCACGAAATTCAGAAACCCGGGGCCGGTGACCTCGACACTCTCGATCCCCGGCTCCTCGCCGAGCCGGCGGGCCAGCACCCCGGCCACCTCACCGGGCGCGCATCCGGCGGCCTTCGCCACCTGAAAGGCGACGGGGGTGGCGTACTGCCCCACCCCTCCCGGCCGGGTCCGCTCGACGACGACCCGCCCGGGCACGACTACATCGGCGCCCAGCTCCCCGTCCTCGACGGCGCAGCGCACGGCGCGTACGACGGTACGGGGGAGGTCGGCGGGATTCACGGGACCAGCCTAGGGGAGACTCCCTTCCATCCCGCGAAGGGTTTCGCCATGTGAAATACAGGCGGGAAACGCAGGCGCGAAGCGAGGCGGCGGAATCACCCTCGCCCCCTCCCGGCGGGAGCCCCTTTCCTCCCGTCGCGCCGCTCGTTGCCCTCGACCAGCCGACGCACGATACGCACCAGCTCGGCAGGCTCGAACGGCTTCGCCACGAACGCATCCACCCCGGCCGCGATCCCGGCCTCCACCTCGTGCTGCGTACAGGCGCTCACGATCGCGACGGGCACGTCCCTGGTCCGCGGATCGGCCCGAAGCTGCTCTGCCGTCCCGAACCCGTCCAACCGGGGCATGACCACATCAAGGGTGATCACATCAGGACACACGTGGTGCACGACATCCAGACACTCGGCACCATCGTTCGCGGTCACGACCTCGAAGCCCTCCAGCTCGAGATTGACCTTGATCAGCTGCCGGATGACCTTGTTGTCGTCGACAACAAGCACCCGGCCCGAGACGCCTGGCACAACTCGAGAGTAGGTCGGGCGGGGCCCCCGCGTCCGGGTTTTTGCCACTTCCACCCCCTGCGGGCGACCCGCCTCCTTCTCCCCCGCAAACCAGTTCCTGATCACCCTGCGGAAGCTGGTAGTGTTCAACCCGTCGCCGCACAGCGAACGACACGCCCCCGTAGCTCAGGGGATAGAGCAACGGCCTCCGGAGCCGTGTGCGCAGGTTCGAATCCTGCCGGGGGCACTTCGCAGGAAGTGCCACAGAGACCCTCCAAACAGTGCCCGTACTGTTCGGAGGGTCTTTTTGTGCTTCGCACCATGGGTACCCGCAGACCAGCAGCATTCGGGGGACAGACACGTGGACGACAGGCTCCGTGATTTCGCGAAGGGGTCACCCAACTTCGGTGTCCTCTACCAGCACCAGCCTCTGCTTTCCCTCTATGGTGCCTCGGCCGAGGCCACGGTGTTCGCCCACCCCAACTCGTCCCTCGTGCAGGCCGGCCAGTTCGGTGAGGTCCTCGCCGAGGAGCTGATCACCCGCATCGGCATGCGGATCGAGGGCGACCGGCAGATCGACCGACTGGTCGCGCTGACTCGTGCCGGAGTACTCGTCCCCGAGATCCGTGACGACTTCGACCGGTTGCGGCGCGACCGGAACAAGGCCGCGCACAACCACCTCTTCGACACGGCGAAGGCTCTGGCCGCCGTACGCGTCTGCTACAAACTCGGCCTCTGGTTCCACGACGCCATCGAGGGGCGGCGGACGGTCGCGGAGTTCGTACCGCCCACCGATCCCGGTGACAGCGCACAGGTCACGGACCCGGCCGAGCTGGCCGAGTTGAGGGAAGCCCTCGACGGCCACCGCCAGGCCCTCACCCAGGCCCGGACCCGGCTTGCCGAGTCCAGCGACGCCCTCGAAGCCGAGCGTAGAGCGCGCGCCGAGGCCGAGCACCTGATCGCCAGCGCCGACGCGAACAAGACCGAGCTGCTGGCCCGGGTCGAGCAGCTGACCACACAGATCGATGAGCTCCGCACCGCGCAGCAGGCGAAGTACGAGACCGCCCGCCGGCAGCCGCGGCAAGTGGACACCAAGCGCCGCGAGGCGATCATCCACCGCGCGCAGCGGCCCGCACCGCTCAACGAGGTGCAAGCGCGCGAGGCCATCGACAGGATGCTGCACGCCTCCGGCTGGGTCGTGCAGGACCGCGACCAGGTCAACCCCGGAGCGGGCAAGGGCGTAGCGGTGCGCGAGTTCACCCTCGCGACCGGTCGCGCGGACTACGTCCTGTACGTCGACGGGCACATCGTCGGCGTGGTGGAGGCCAAGCGCGAGGGCGATCACCTCTCCAGCGCCGTCGAGCAGAACGACCGCTACGCGTCGGGAGTCCTCAAGGAGCACCGTCTCGCCGTCTGGCGCGAGGCGGAGCCCTTCGCCTTCCGCTACGCGACCACCGGCACCGAGACCTACTTCATCAACCGGCTCGACCCGGATGCCCGCTCCCGCGAGGTCTTCTCCTTCCACCGGCCCGAGACCGTAGCGGGCTGGATGCAGCGTGCCGAGGAGACACCGGGCGCCCTCACCTTCCGCGCGGCCCTGCGCCAGCTGCCCGTACTGGAGGCCAACGGCCTGCGCCTCGCCCAGATCGACGCGATCACCGGCCTGGAGAAGTCGCTGGGCGAGGACCGCCCGCGTGCCCTGATCCAGATGGCGACGGGCGCCGGCAAGACGTTCACGGCCGTGGCTCAGACGTACCGACTCCTCAAGCACGCCAAGGCGCGCCGGGTCCTGTTCCTCGTGGACCGCAACAACCTGGGCCGTCAGGCGTACGACGAGTTCCGCAAGTTCACGACGCCCGACGACGGCCGCAAGCTGTCGGACATCTACAACGTCGACCGACTGGGCGCCGCGGGTCTCCAGGACACCTCGTCCGTGACCATCTGCACGATCCAGAGGATGTACTCGCTGCTGCGCGGGGAGCCTCTCGCGGAGGACGACCAGGCGGACGAGTCCGCAGACAACGCGATGTCCGAGGACACGTACGCGACGGACCAGCCGATCGACGTCTCCTACAACCCCGATGTACCGATCGAGTCCTTCGATCTGATCATCGTGGACGAATGCCACCGGTCGATCTATGGGCTGTGGCGCGGGGTCCTGGAGTACTTCGACGCGCATCTGGTCGGCCTGACCGCCACGCCCACCCTCCAGACCCTCGGCTTCTTCGGCCGCAACCTGGTCTCCGAGTACACCTATCCGCAGGCGGTCGCGGACGGGGTGAACGTCGACTTCGACGTCGTGCGGATGCGGACCGACCTGCGCGAGAACGGCGGCGCGAAGATCGAGTCGGGCACGACGGTACGGATCAAGGACCGCAAGACCAGGCGGCAGCGGTACCAGGAGCTGGACGACGACTTCACGTACACGACCGGGCAGATCGGCCGGTCGGTGGTCACGGTGGACGAGATCCGGGCGGTGCTGACGGCGTACCGGGACAACTGGCAGCGCTGGTTCCCCGGCCGGAACGAGCTGCCGAAGACGCTGATCTTCGCGGTCGGCGAGGATCACGCTGAGGACGTCCTGGCTCAGGTCAAGGAGATCTTCGGACGGGGGGACGAATTCGCGAAGAAGATCACATACAAGAGCCGCCAGGCCGGCGAGGACCCGGACGAGCTGATCCGCGCGCTGCGGACCTCGCCCCGGATGAGGGTCGCCGTCACCGTCGACATGATCGCGACGGGCACGGACGTGAAGGCTCTGGAGTGCGTGATCTTCCTGCGCGAGGTGCGCAGCGCGGTGCTCTTCGAGCAGATGAAGGGACGCGGCGCCCGGACCATCGACGCGACGGAGCTCCAGGAGGTCACGCCGGACGCGGACGACTCGGTGCGCAAGGACCGCTTCGTACTGATCGATGCGGTGGGCGTGACGGACTCGCCGCTGGTGGATGCTCGGCCGCTGGTGCCTGCGGGTGAGGGCCAGGTCTCGCTGGCGAAGCTGCTCGACAAGGCCGGTACGAAGTCGATCAGCGCGAACGAGGCCGAGATCCTGGCGGGCCGGCTGGCCCGCCTCAACCAGCAGCTGACGACGGAGGAGCGCGACCAGCTGACGCGGGCGGCAGGCGGGCGGACGCTGTCGGAGATCGCGGGCGCGATCGTCAAGGCGGTGGACCCGGACCGGCAGGAGCGGGCCCTGGACGAGGGCGGCCAGGCGGCTGCGCGAGCGCTGATCGAGAACGCGATTGCGCCGCTGACGGAGCGGCCGGAGCTGCGGCGGCACATCATGGAGATCCGGCGGGACAAGGACTACGTCTTCGACGAGTTCACGCCCGTCGCGATGACGGCTCTGGACGAGATCCCTCGGCAGCAGCGCGCGAAGGAGCAGGTGGACCGCTGGAGCCGACTCCTGAAGGAGGAGCGCGACCGCATCACGGCGGTCAGCATCGCCCTGACGAGCCCGCGGACGGTGTCCCCGGCGGAAACGTACGCGGCGCTCCAGGAACTGGCCCTGGAGATCCGCCGCCCGCAGTTCGCGTGGACACCGAAGGTCCTCTGGACGTACTACGAGGACCTGGGCGCGGCAGCGCAGTCCCCGGGTCGTGAGGCGGGCGTCCCGGATCTGATCTCCCTGATCCGGTACGAGCTCGGCGTGGACCAGGAGCTGCGGCCGTACCGTGAGACGGTGGAGGAGCGCTTCGAGGCGTGGCTGCTGAAGCAGAGCCAGGCTGGGGCGGAGTTCTCGGAGGAGCAGCTGTGGTGGCTGCGGTCGATACGGGACGTGGTGGCGAGCGACGTCGGCATCGGCACGAAGGAATTCAACGCGGAGCCCTTCAAAGGCAAGGGCGGCGGCCGGGGCTTCCAGCACGCGTTCCCGGGGCGGGATGTCCGGTCTTTGTTGAGTGAGTTGAATCGAGAATTGGCTTGAACGGCTTGAGCGACGTGGAACTTCCGGCAGGGTGGGCGTGGGCCCGCCTGGGAGAATTGGGGTTTGAGTCCCGCGACTCCGTACATCCAAAACACGGCTCCCTCTACCAGTTGTGGAGTGTACCGTCTTTCAGTTCAGGCCACCCCGAGCTCGTAAAGGGGGAGGAAATTGGAAGCACCAAGCTCGCAACCGAGCCACACGACATCCTCATCTGCAAGATTAACCCTCGAATTAACCGCGTATGGATGACCACCAAGAGAATTCCAGGCCGCCATAAAATCGCTTCTCCCGAATGGCTAATTCTGCGACTTCCGCAAGAAATTCAGGAAGTCATGGCACCCTATCTCCAACTCTATCTATCCTCCCCTCGCTTTAGGGAATGGATCACCGGAGCGACTTCGGGCGCAACTGGCAGTCACACGAGAGCGAAATCAAAGCAGATCTTGGAGCAGTTCGTTCCAATCCCTCCGCTCGCGGAGCAGCGCCGCATCGTCGAATCCTGCGAAGATCACTTCTCTCACCTCGACGCGGCGAACGCAAGCCTTACCGCCGCTCAAGCCAAAGTACGAGTCCTGAAGAAGTCCGTACTCCTTGAGGTCGTCCCGGAGAGCCCGCCTGAATCCTGGGAAGCGGCGACCGTGGAACAGGCTGGAACAGTTGATCTCGGTCGCCAACGACACCCCGACTGGCACACCGGCCCACTCATGAAGCCGTACCTGCGTGTGGCCAACGTCTACGAAGACCGCATCGACACGAGCGACGTCAAGGAGATGGATTTTTCGGGCGTGTTCGACCGATATCGCCTTGAACCAGGTGACGTACTCCTCAACGAAGGCCAGACACCCGACTTGGTTGGACGCCCGGCCATCTATCGAGGATACCCTGCGGACGCGGCATTTCAGAAGACCCTCCTACGCTTCCGTCCACGTCCCGGCGTTCTCTCCGAGTGGGCACTTCTCGTTTTCCGACGGCATCTACACGCCAAACGATTCAAGCGCGAAGTAAGAATCACAACCAACATTACCCACCTCCCTGCGGTTCGGTTCAAGCCAATCGAATTTCCGATTCCCCCCCTGAACGAGCAAGAACGGCTAGTCCAGCTGGCGAGGGAGCGCCTCGACGCAGCAGACCGGCTGGCAGCGGCGACGTCTCATGCCCAAGTCCGCGCGGCGCATCTGAGAGCAGCCATCCTCAGCCGTGCCTTCTGCGGACAACTTGTCCCGCAAGATCCCGCCGACGAGCCCGCGTCCGTACTGCTGGACTGGATCCGGGCCGAGCGCGAAGCGCAGGGCGGCAAGGCCAAACGCGGCACTCGCCGGCCCCGTAAGGCGGCCGAAGCTGCGCCGCACCCGGCACCCGCCTCAACCCCCTCGCCCACCACCGCCGTTCAGCAGGAGCTTCCGCTGTGACCCCCGCATCCCCCGCCCTGGCACACGCTCAGACCAACACCCTGGTCGCGAAGCTCTGGAACTATTGCAACGTCCTGCGGGACAACGGCCTGTCCACCATCGAGTACGTCGAGCAGCTCTCGTACCTGCTCTTCCTCAAGATGGCCGACGAGATCGCCTCCGATCCGTTCACCGAGGCCGAGGCGCGGACCGTCGTACCCACCAAGTACGACTGGCAGTCGCTCGCCTCCAAGAAAGGGATCGAGCTCGAAATCCACTACCGCGAGATCCTGGCCGCGCTCGGCAAGAGCCCCGGCACCACCCTCGGAAGGATCTTCGCCAAGGCGCAGAATCGCATCACCGAGCCCGCCCTCCTCGAAAAGCTCGTGGTCGAGCTGATCGGCAAGGAGGACTGGACTATCCAGGGCACGGACCTCAAGGGCGACGCCTACGAAGGGCTGCTCGCCAAGGGTGCCGAGGACACCAAGACGGGCGCCGGCCAGTACTTCACTCCCCGCGCACTCATCGACGCCATGGTCGACGTGATGCAGCCGGGGCCGAAGGACACCATCACCGACCCCGCCTGCGGGACCGCCGGCTTCCTCATTGCCGCGCACAGCTACATCCGTAAGCACCACATGCAGAACCTCGCCCGCGAGGACCGGCTCGCGCTCGGGGACGGCAAGATCTGGGGCAACGAGCTGGTCACCGGCACCGCCCGCCTCGCCGCCATGAACATGTTGCTCCACGGCATCGGTGACGCCGACGGGAAGTCCCTCATCACCGAGGGCGACGCACTCGCCGAACAGCCCAAGCAGCACGCTTCCCTCGTCCTCGCCAACCCGCCCTTCGGCAAGAAGTCCGCGATCACTGTCGTGGGCACCGACGGCAAGGCCGACAAGCAGGACATTTCTTACGACCGGAGCGACTTCCGCGCCACCACTACCAACAAGCAGCTCAACTTCTTGCAACACATCATGTCGCTGATGGAGATGAACGGCCGCGCGGCCGTCGTCCTGCCGGACAACGTGCTCTTCGAAGGCGGCCCTGGCGAAAGGGTCCGTCGGCGCCTGCTCGAAGAATTCGACCTCCACACCATCCTGCGTCTGCCTACCGGCATCTTTTACGCAGGCGGCGTCAAGGCGAACGTCCTCTTCTTCGAGAAGAAGCCCCCGCGCAGCGGAGGCGCTCACAACACCTCGAAGCTCTGGGTCTACGACTTCCGTACCGCGAAGCACTTCACGCTCAAGCAGCATCCGCTGACCCGCGCCGCTCTGGAGGAGTTCGTCGAGGCGTACCTGCCGGGCAAGGCTCGCAACGAGCGCGTGGAAACCGAGCGCTTCAAGTGCTTCGAGTACGACGAACTCATCGCCCGCGACAAGGTGAACCTCGACATCACCTGGATGAAGGACCCCGCGCTCGACGACGCCGACAGCCTCCTGCCGCCCGAGGTGATCGCGCAGGAGATCGTCGAGGACTTGCAGGCCGCACTCAGCGAGTTCGCCGCGATCGCGGAAGCTCTCGGTGGCGAGATCTCGGCGGACACTGACGAGATCCAGCCAGGCGAAGGCGTCTGACACACAACTGAGTTGACCCGCCCCCGTCCCGCCGGAAATCTGGTCTCGATCAATCAGCGAGACGGGGGCACCTCATGGCAGTTCCACAGCCGCAGACGCGCGAGTTCCAGGCGTTCAAGACCAACATCGAGTACGCCCGGAAGATGGTCCTCGCCGGCCAGAGCCTGGCCGCCTTCCAGTCCCCTGTCTTCGACATCGGCGACTTCTACCGTGCCGCGTGGGTGCAGGCCGTAAGCGCCATCGACCACTGGTTCCACGAGGAGCTGTACCGCCGGGTTGCCGACCTGGCCGGTTCGGACAGCCCCGGCATGCCGTACCAGCTGACCAAGTTCGAGCTGCCGCTGGAGAAGGTCGAGGAGGTCCGGCGAGGCACCACCACGCTCGCCGACGCCGTTTCCGAGCACGTCAAGGCGAAGTGGGCGAACGCCTCCCTCCAGAACCCGCGCAAGATCAGCGAGGCATTGAAGCTGGTCACCGAGGAGAACATCTGGGGCAAGGCCGCGGTCCAGCTCAACGAGTGGAACCACGGCCGCACGGGGATGACGGACCAGACGCTGAAGAAGCAGTACGTCTCCATCACCGACCGCCGCAACAAGATCGCCCATGACGCCGACCTGCTGGACGGAGACCTCAAGCGTCGCCGCCCCATCTCCGACGCCGACGTGACGGACGCGATCGACTGGATCGAGCGGATCGCTCTCGCCATCGCCAAGGTTCTTGGCTGACCTCTGAGACGAGAGAGGGCACTGCGGAATGCTGTCCGTAGCGCCCTCAGCGTCTCAAGGGCCTGGCGGCGTGCCGTAGAGCGGGAGACCGAAGGTGGGCAGGTCGCCGCCGAGGCCGGCAGGGAGCGGCACGTATTCGCCGAACTTCCCGTGGACGACGCCCTTGTATTCGCCTTCTGACGGGCGGCTGAACAGTGACCACGTGCCCGTACGCGGATCGATCTGGAGCAGCCGGGCGATGCCTGCCGCCGCGTACCACGCGGTCTTCTCGTTGATCCCTCTCAACCGCTCGCTCGGCGAGATGACCTCCACCGCCAGGACAACCGCGTCCGCGTCAAGCAGCCAACCGTCCTCCTCCTTGAAGGCACACGGTCCGATGGTCAGATCCGGGGTCGCATAGTCGTCCGGGTCGTCGGGCATCGGGACAGAGACGTTCTCGTACGCCTCGTAGGTGGCGGCGAGGCCGGGACGGATGGCATCGCGGAGATCAATGACAGTCCCGGCGTGCTTGCCGCTCGGGCTCGGGGACATCACGAGCTTTCCTCCGATGATCTCCACCCGCATGCCCGTGGCCTGCTCGATCTTCTCTGCGGCTTCGCGCAGGTGTCCGCGGCGGACGGGAATGGAGTGGTGGGCTCGGTTGGCCACTATGTCGCCTCCTTGCCTGCGGGAAGTGGGCACTCACACGGCGCAACCCACCCTACGGCAGCCCCCGTACCGAGAGTGGTTCTGCGGCGGGCACGCGCAGGGGTGGGCCGTCGTCCAAGCCGAGGACGACCGTCAGGCCGCCTGTGGTGTGGGGCGCCGTTCGCACGCTGCGGACTGCGCGCCACGCGCCCCAGGCGCGGACCTGCTGGCCGGCCCGGACCGCGATCGCCGCAATTTCCTTCGTCGCGGGTGCGGGCGCGAGGTCGGGGGCCTTCAGCTCGGACCAGACGGTCTTGCCGATTCCGCCCGCGCGGGCGCTGACGCCCCAGCGGTGGCTGAGTGCGTCCACCACGCGTAGCCCGCGCCCGTGCTCGTCGCCCGCTTCAGCGCGCCCGGGCTCCGGCCGGCCGGACCCGGCGTCGCTCACCTCCAGGCGCAGCAGCCCGTCCCGCGAGGAGTGTGCGATCCGTACTCCGATCTGGCGGTCGCTGGGCACCGGCACGCGCAGGGCGTTGGTCACGAGTTCGGAGAGGACGAGTTCGGCGGTGTCGAGGAGGTCGCTCCCTGCGCCCCAGTCCCCGAGTACGGCGTGCAGTGCCGCGCGGGCCCTTGGTGCGCTCCGGGGGCGGCGTGAGAGCCGGAACGAGACGTCGATCAGTGCAGCCATGGCAGCTCCCAGGGGGTCGAAACCCCCAGACGGAGCGGGGGCTCAGGTACCGACACCAGGAGGGTGCCCACAGAACGGATAACGGCGCAACGTTGAATGGATAGCTGGCTCTTAATTCACCCATACGAGGATTCACACCTCCGCAAGCGCCCTGCTCTGATAGGGAGTTACCTATGCCAAATGTGATGCCCTCCACCGTCCTGGGTCGCCAACTCGGCGACGAACTACGCCGGTCTCGAGAGGTTGCAGGCCTGACCACTGCGGCTGCTGCCGAGGTGCTGGACTGCACGAAGGGGAAGATCAGCCGCATCGAGAACGGACATGTCCCGGTCCGCACACCTGATCTCATCGCACTCATGGAGGCATACGGGGTGAGGGACGCGGAGTCGCGGGAGCGTCTGACTTCCCTTGCCTTGAGGGCGAACAGGCGACGGCGTGAAGGGTGGTGGCATGAGTACGCCTCCGTTCTCAGTGATGCGTACCGCGACCAGATCGAGATGGAGTCGATCTGCGACAGCATCCGCACCTACCAGGTGCAGATGGTGCCTGGGCTCCTCCAAACTCCGGAATACGGGCGGGCAGTGACGGTGGCATCGCGCGCCTGGCAGACGGCTGAGGAGATCGACCGGTTCGTCCAAGTGCGGCTCGCCAGGCAAGAACGGCTGGCGGGTTCGGAGCCCCTGGAATTCTGGGCAGTACTTGCTGAGGGAGTGCTACGCCAACAAGTCGGCGGGCCGGACATCATGCACGCTCAGTTGCAGCACCTACTGACCATGGTCGAGCGTCCCAACATCACCGTCCAGGTTCTGCCGTTCGCCCGCGGCGCCCACTCGGGCATGTTCGGCCCTTACGTACTGCTCAGCTTCCCGCAAATGGCGTCGCTCGATCTCGTACTCACCGAGGCCCCCACTGGCAACATCTGGATGGAGCGAGAGCAGGAAGTCGCGTGCTACCGAGGGCTCTTCGATGACGCCCGCATGGCAGCATTGCCGCCAACGGAGTCACTCGCGCTGATCCAGCGTGTTGCCAAGGAGCACAGAGCATGAGCCACGAAGTCCGCTCGACGGCCGGGGTCCACAAGACGGCGATATGGCGCACGAGCAGCTACAGCGGAGGCCAGGGCGACTGCGTCGAGGTCGCCGACAACGTCCCCGGCCTGGTCCCCGTCCGCGACAGCAAGCGGCCCGGCGGGCCCGTGATCGGGTTCGGGGACGGGGCCTGGGAGGCGTTCGTCACGTACGTGCGCTGACCGGTCAGCTCCGGTCCAGGAGCTGGGCGGCCAGAGCGCGGGCGCTGGAAGGGGCTCCACGCGTCCCCTCGCCGGGGTGCCCGTGGGCCTCGTCCAGGGTGCGCAGGAGGCTGCGCGCGCGTTCGGTGGGGGCGCGGTCCAGGACCGTGGTGCCGGTGGCGGCCTCCTGGGTCGGGGCGTAGCCGGCCGCGCGCAGGGCCGTCAGGGTCTCCTCCGGTGCGGCCGTGGAGATCAGGACCGTGGGTGCGATCCGGCGCAGGCCCAGTTTGGCGAGTCCCCGGGTCTGGGCGACCTCGGCGATCAAGGCGGTGTCGTCGGAGCGGATGCAGCAGGCCGAGCGGACGACGCGCAGCCGCCCGTGCGTACGGGCGGTGTCCTTGATCGTGTAGGTGAGGGGCTGCGGCAGCGGGGTTTCGCGTTCGCTCACCCCCGTCAGCCGGTCCAGGAGCTCGTCGGCGCTCCAGCCCGCGTCCATCGCTCGGCGCAGGGAAGCCGCGGTGATCCGCCAGACGACCGCGTGGCCCTCCGACTCGATGTCGCCGACGGCTGAGAGGAGTTCGGCGAGGTCCGGGGCCGGGGCTCCGGTGACCGTGGCCGTCAGGTCCGTCTGAAAGCGCGCGGTGGTGCTCGGCGCGGGGAGTGTTTCGTACAGGGCGGCGCGGAGGTTGGTCACCGCCCGGGCAAGAGCCGGGCGGGCGGTCAGGTCGTCGCCCAAACCGTCCGCTCCGAGGGCCGTCGGGTCCGTACCCGCGCCCGGTACGGCGGGGTAGTGGTGGCCCGCGCCCGCCTCCAGCAGTGCGCTGACCGCACGCCCCACCGGGGTGAGGGCGCCGTGTGCCACCAGGCCCAGCAGCTCGGCCTCCTCCAGGGTCGACCGGAGGCGGCCCGAGATGTCGTCATCGCCCAGCAACTGTCCTGTCGCGTCGCTCGCGAGGAAGGAGCTCAGCAACGGCTGGTACCAGGCGGCCCGTTCCAGCAGTTCGGCGTACGACTCCGCCGTCAGGTCCAGGCCCTGGCCGTTCGCCAGTCCGGCGAGCGCGCACAGAGCTCCTCGGCGCAGCGGGACGGCGTACCCGTCCTGGGGGCTGATCAGCGCCACCGGAGACTCGCCGTCGTCCGGCCAGTGGGTGAGCACCTCGGGCACCACCGCCCAGGCCGCGATCAGCGGCATCAGCTTCCCGGCAGGCGCGGCCGCCACCCACGGGTCGTAGCGGTCGCTGGGGAGGAGACGGGCCGCGGGCTTGGGCGCCGCCTGCCGCCTGCGGCGCGCAGGTGCGGGCTCGTCGGCCTGTGGGGCGGCCAGGCCGGCGTTGACGGCGAGGTCGAGCCACAGGCGGGTGTCCGCCTCGCTCGCACCGGCCGACTTGGCCAGGCGCCGGGTGTCCCGTACGGCGATACCGCCCGCCTTGCGGACAGTGACCGGCTGCGCGGCCAGCGCCCGTAGGACCAGCTCCGCGCGCCAGGCGGCCGCTCCGGCCGCGGCGCCTCCCTGGCCGTCCCAGCCTCGCGGCAGCGGGATGGTGCGGGTGAGCGGTTCCGGCTCCAGGCGGGGACGGGGCGCGCCCTCGCCGTCGCGCAGAGCGCGGGCCACCTCGTACGGGAGTTCCGCCAGGTCCGGTCCGGCGGGAAGGAGCAGGGCACGTGCGGCAAGCCAGTCGGTGCCCTCGTCGCCGCTGCCACCCTCCCGGAACGTGTACTTGGCACTGGGACCCGCGTACGAGCCGTACTGGGTGGCGAAGCAGTGGGTGCGCAGCAGGGGTGGCCCGAGGACCAGGTTGTCCAGCAGTTCGCGGGCCCGGGACGGCGCCTGGGCCACCAGGTCACGCACCTGGACCGGATCGGCGAGCAGGGCGGTGATGCGGGCCTGGGCCTCGGGGCGGGTGCGTGCCGCGCTCTCGCCGAACAGCACGGTGGCGATCCGTTTGACCTCGGGTGCGTTGTAGGCGGCCGTCAGCAGCCGGTCCGCCGGCCTGCCGTAGCCGTCGAAACCGGCCGCCCGGACGTGCAGCAGGGGTGGGACCGCCAGTTGGCCCTTCGGCGCGGGAAGCAGCAGTCCGCGTTCCCGTAGGCGGGCGAGGGTGTTCGCCGCCTGCCGTCGCGCGCCGCCTTCCGTGAACCAGGCCAGCACCGCCTTCTCGGGCACCAGCCGTTCGGACGGCTCCACCTGCACGGTGACCGGCACCGGGCGCCATCCGTACTGGGCCCGGGGCTCGGCCTGCCCTGTGACGGGCCCGTGCTGCCGCAGGGCCAGCGCCGCGACCGAGGCCAACAGCTCCATCTCCCCCGCGGTCCCCGCCGTCAGTCCGCGCGCCACCGACTCGTCCGCGAGCAGATGCTCGGCGAGTTGGCGGAGCGTCGAAATGCGGGTGTAACCGGCAGCGAGAGGGAGATCCCGTTCCTCAAGCAGGGCGGTCAGCTGTTGTTCCGGAAGCTGCTTGAGCCACTTCTCCAAGGCGGTGCGCGAGTTCACCCCGCCAGCGTAGTGCGAGGGGCGCTGCGGCATGCGGGCTTCCCCGTGCCGTGACCTGCCCACCGCTCCCCCTGCGGCGCGCAGGTCACACCCACCCCCGTCAGGTGAGCGTGTTGGTGAGGTGCGGGCCTATGTAGCCGATGAAGATGCCGTGGGTGGTGCAGGAAGCGTCGTAGTAGTGCAGGCGCGGGGCGACCGTGTTGCCGCCGCCGATCCTGATGTGCGCGCCCATGAAGACCTTGCGGGTGGGGTCGACGTCCACCGGCACGGGGAAGGTCCGTTCCCTGCGCCAGTCGGTCTTGGTCTTCACCGACTTCGACTCGTCCCGCACGATCTTCCGCGGCGAGATGGCGTGCTTGCCGTCGGGCACGTCCTCGCACCACTGCTTGAAGTCCCTCGAGGTCTCCCCGCCGGCCGCGGCGTCGGCGTAGTCCCGGAGCGCTAGCAGGGCGTCCCAGGTCATGCGCCCCCAGGACGAGCCGTACGCCTGGTCGTCGAGTTCCAGGGTGACCTTGCGGGCGCCGGTGAAGTGGACGTGGGGCATCGCGTCGATCCGGCCGAGGATCTCGGCGAAGGACGCGGGTTCCGCGGGGCCGGGTTCGATCGGTGTGTACGCGGCCTCGCCGGCGTTGAGTACGAGGAGCCGGTTCTGGAGCACCCGCACCTGGGCCTTGGCACCCTGGAGCTCCCGGTACTGATCGTCGTACTCGACGGCCAGCATCGACTCGCCCCGCCGTGCCTGCTGCAGTTCCTGCTTCAGGTCGCGGATCTCGTCCGCCCGGACCCTCTGTTCGCGTCCCGCCTCCTCCAGGATTTCGAAGAGGGCGTGGTTCTCGTCCCGCAGCCGCTGCAGCTCGGACGTCCCAACGCCTTCCTTGGTCCGGGCACGGAGGACGGGGACGGAGTCGAGTTCCGTCGGCAGCGGGGCGTGCGTCGCCAGACTCTGCGGGAGCTGGGCGAGGAGGCGGCGGGCCCGCTGCGGGCTCTCGACGACGGCCCTGCGGGACATCACGCGGTGGCGCTGGCCGTCGGCCGCCCAGGCCGGGTCCACTCCCGGCAGGTAGGTGCGGATCCCGCCGGCGAAGACCTGGTGGTACTCCAGGGCCCGGTTGAAGTGCGGCTCGGCCTCGGGCGCGAGGACGTAGAGGATGGCCAGGCCGGCCAGCGGGCGGACGAGCGGGTCCACGGTGCGTTCCAGCCAGGCTTCGAAGTCCACGCCGTTAGGGGTGCTGGCCACGACGACGGGCAGGCGCCGCCCGTCGTCGCACAGCTCGTCTATGACGCAGTCGACGTCGTCGACCTCGATGACCTGCGGCATCCGCGTCACGTCGGCGAGCCCGTCACGCGCCCGCAGTACGTCGAGCAGGCTTCCGGCGAGCCGGGGGGTCTTGGCCGGTACGGGGAGCGCGTCGGGGTCGTCGGGGAGGTGCTCCACGTCCAGCTGGACCCAGGTCGGTCCGGCTCCGGTCTGGCGGATCACCACGGTCGTCTGCCAGGTGCCGTCGGGGGTGGTCTCGCGGAGCCGCCAGCGTCCGTAGGCTCCTGACGTCCCGGTCGCGGAGTCGTGGTCGAGGGTCACACCGCGGGCTATCTCGTTGCGCCCTTCGGCGAACGCGTCGATGTCGTACGTCTTCGGCGGCTCCTTCAGCCAGCTCCGCAGCCGGTCGTCGACCTGGGCTCCGGTTCCTACGTAGTCGAGTCCGCTGGTGACGACCATGCGGTAGCGGCGGGTGTCCACGTGGCGCGGTTCCTTCCGTACGGGGTCACGGCCTGCTGGAAGCGGGAGCGGGCGGCATCGATCGCAGGAGTTCCGCGACGTCCGCGTGCCAGGCCCGCACCTCAGCCGGGGTGGGGGGCAGTTCGTAGGTGTGGTGGTGGCAGGCGGCGCTGAGGGCCGACCAGACGACGTACCACTGGCGGGCCACCGAGGGGCTCACGTACCAGTCCAGGCAAAGCGCCTTGGTGCGGCCCCTGCTGTGGACCATGCGCGGGCTGGCGCTCCGCCAGAAATCGTCCATGGCCTCGTCCAGGGCGAGGCGCAGCAGTGCGGCCGCGGCGCGGGCGCGCAGCCCCGGCGTGAGCGTGGTCAGGGTGCCGGGCGGGGGCGTGAGGAGGCGGTCGGCGGCGGCCACGAGGTCGTGGGGGGACCGGGTCACCGGCGCTGCACCGCCCTGGCGAGGCGCTCGGTCTCCCGGACCAGGTCCATGGGGGCGGCGGACGGGGCGGGAGCCTGGTGGGCACCCGCGTTGCACCGCTCGATCAGGGTGCGCGCCCACGGCCCGTGGTCCTGGGCGACCGCGGCGAGCACCTCGGCCGGTGCCATCGCACTGTCGTAGAAGGCGAGGGCGGCCAGCTCGGTGAGCTTGTGCGTCCTGGCGATCCTCGCCTCGATGTCGTCGTGGCTGTGGCCGTCGGCCCGCAGCCGGCGCCGCGCGGGCTCCAGGTACGCCGCTTCCAGCGCTCCCCGGCACATCTGGGGCAGCACCCGGTCGGCGACGTCCTGCGGCACGTTGCGGTCACTGGCCACGGCCCGGGCCTCGCCGAGCGCGAGGGTGACGGGGTCGTCGGTCCGGGTGACCCGTACGACGGAGTCGGTCTGCCGGGAGACCTGCATGATCGTCGCGGGGACGCGCAGCCGGTGGATGGCCTGCTGGAGGCGGGTGTCGTGGGTGAAGACGACCACTTGGCGGTGCTGGGAGTGGAGTTGGAGGACGCGGGCGAGCCCTTCGACCTTCTCCGGGTCCATGGACTGTACGGGGTCGTCGATCACGAGGAAGCCGAAGGGGCTGCCGCGGTGCGTGGCGCGCGGGAGGAACAGGGAGAGCGCGAGCGAGTGGAGTTCGCCCTGGCTCATCACGCCGAAGGCGGGCGCGTCGATCGTGTCCACGGAGGCGTCGAGGACGACCTTGCGCGCGTTGGCGGTGCCCGCGAGGCTGATCGGGCCGAGCGAGACGCTGCTGCGTTCGCACAGCAGTTTCCAGATGGTCTGCGACTGGTCGGCGAAGGGCCGGAGCCGTTCCTCTCGCAGTTCGTCGGTGACCTTCCTCAGCCACGCCCGGCCGTCCTTGATCTGCTTGACGAGCGGACGGGCGGCCTCCGCCCGCTCGGCCTCGCGGAGGCATTCGGCGAGGCGCAGGGCAAGGGGCTGCCATCGGCCGTCCTGCTCTGCGATCCGGTCCGCGGCCTCCTCGCTCAGCTGTCGGCAGGCGTCGGCCAGCGCGGCCGCCACGCGCTCGGTCCGGTCCGCGAGTTCATGTGGATCGGCGAGGCCCCGGCAGGCTGCCCATTCGTACCAGAGGGAGGTGAGGGGCGAAAGGTCGCCCTGGAGCCAGCCCGGAACCGGCTGCACCAGGTCGTGTACGGCTCGCACCGCGGCCGCCAGGTCCTCCCGGGCGGTCTGCGCCTCGGCGGCCTCCCGCCGGAGCCGTTCGACCTGTTCCCGGGCGTGCACGGACCAGTCCTCGTCGAGGCGGCTTTCGCCGCCGCACACCGGGCAGTCGGCGGACCGCGGGTGGCGGCGGCGGTGGTCCAGGGCGCGCTCCAGCAGTCCGATCAGCTGTCGGGCGTCCTCGGCGGTGGTGAACCGCGCGTCCTCGGCAACGGCGGCGGCCTCCCGGAGCCGGGCTGCCGCGACCGCGGCCTCGCGCGGGTCGGGTCCTTCGAGGCCGGCGAGGCGGCGCAGGCGGGCGAGCTCGGTGCCGTCGGTCGCGACCTGGCCCTTCAGCAGCCCGCGTAACCGGTCGAGGTCCGGCCGACGTCCGCTCAGCGCCGCCACGGCCTCGGCGGCCCGCGGGTCGTCCGACTGTGACAGTTCGGCGCTCACGGCGCGGATCAGGTCGCCGGCTCCCGTGACGGTGTCGGTGAGTTTCTTCGCGCGGGCGCGGGCTTCGTTGTCGGCGTCGCCGAGCAGGTCCAGGCCGAGGATCTGCGCGAGCGCGTCGTGCAGGGCGCTCATCCGCCCGTTGATCATCGCGCCGAGCTCGCTGTACGAGAGGAACGGCCGGTAGAGCGCCAGGTCCTCGGCGTCGATGACCTCGCGCGAGTCCTGTTCGGGGCCGCCGGGCCGGTGGACGACCGTCCGGGAGTCTTCCAGGCCGTCCCCGTGCCAACTCCTGCGGACGGTCAGCGGATCGCTCTCGCCGTCGAGGCACAGCCGCACCGATACCTGCGGAGCGGTGTGGTCGTGCAGGTTGCGCCAGCCCTGCTTCCAGACCTGAGTACGGTCCTGCCAGCGGAAGTTGTCTCCGGTGAGCACCATCTCGGCGGCCTCGGCGAAGCTCGACTTCCCCGAACCGTTGCGGCCTGCGACCACGGTGAGGCCGGGGCCGGGTGTGAGGTCCAGCGTGGCGGCCGGTCCGATGCCGCGCCAGCCGGCCGCCGAGATCGACCGCAGGTAGACGGGCCCCGCCCGCCCGGCACTTCTGGCCCGCGGCTCGGGCAGCAGCTCGGCCACCAGGTCCCGCGCCGCGGGGTCCAGCCCGGAGACGGCGAGGCGGCCGAGTACCAAGTCGCGGAGGGAGGTGTGGGGATGGTCACTCACGGCGGCTCCTTGCGGTGGCACGGGGGCGGCGCTGATCGAACGGTTCGCCCATGTTGCCCGAGTCCGCCGCCCCCGGGAGGCGGAACCGTCCAGCCAGGTCACCGGTCCTGCGGCTCGGTCCGCCCGTGCCCCGGTGCTGCGGTTCCGGTGGTCCGTACGAGGGGGGTGGGGTCGGGTCTGTGGGTTTGGGGGGTGGGTAGGGATGGGGGGCGTGCGTAGGGTGGTCGGTGAGGCCGCATAGTGCCGTTGACCTGGTGCTTTGCGGGGAGAGCTCGCATAGGGATGGGGCGGCGCGGATGCGTGAGCTGGTGGAGACGGCGCGGCAGTGGGTGGCCGAGGGGCGGGCGGGGTATCTGGCCCGGCCCGTGACCGAGCAGGGGTTCGGGCCGCGGGATCCCGCCGGGGCACTGCTCGTCGACGCGCGCGGGGAGTGTGTCGGGGCCCTGTACCGGGGGGTCTTCGACGCCGAGCTCGCCGCCGAGGCCGGGGCCGTGGCGGCCGGGGACACCGCGCGGGTGTGCGAGGTGTCCGTGCGCGCGGCCGAGGCCGCGGAGGCGAAGCTGACCTGCGGCGGGCAGGCCGAGGTGCTGCTGCAGCCGCTGTCGGCGATCCCGGCCGAGTGGTGGGAGCTGCTCGGCGAGGGGGCCGGGGTGGCGCTGGTGACCCGGCTGAACGAGGCCGCGGATCAGGCTGTCAGTGAGGTCGTACGGGCCACGGACGCGCCGCGTGACGACGCCGGGCGGCGCGCCGGGGAACTGCTGGCCACCCGGCGGCCCGGGCGGGACGCGCTGTACTCGGAGACCGGGCTGGTGCTCGTCGAGGCGTACCCGTCGGCCCCGTACGTGGTCATCGGCGGCGGCGGCGAACTCGCCGGGATCATCGAGCGGCAGGCCGCCCTGCTGGGCTGGGGCACGCAGCTCGTGAACGCCGCGCCGGACGCCGCGAAGGTGCTCGCGGATCACCGGGACGCCGCCTGCCTGGTCATGCTCAGCCATGAGCCGGACTTCGACGTTCCGACGCTGCGCACGGCACTGGACCTGCGGATCCCCTACGTCGGGGCGCTGGGGTCGCGGCGGACCACGGCGCGGCGCCGGGACGGACTGATCGCCGCCGGGGTGGACGAGGCCCGACTGGCGCTGGTGCACGGGCCGATCGGGCTGGACCTCGGCGCCAAGACGCCACCCGAGACGGCCCTGGCCATCTGCGCCGAGATCCTCGGGGTGCTGAGCGGCCGGGCGACCCCGGCGCTGCGCGACTCCGACGGCCCGCTCAGGGGATGAGACGGCCCGCTCAGGGATGAGCGGGCACGCCCCCGGCGGAAAAGGAGTTGATGCGGGGCACGGCGGCTGGCACGCTCCCCCGCATGACCTTCGTAGACGCAGTAGACGGAAAGGCGGGCTCCGCCGGGCGCCTGTGAGCGCCCGGGAGTTCGCGTACGAGAGCGAGAACAAGAACGCGTACGAGCACGTCCGCGTGCGCGAGGCGTGCGCGCTGCGGGACGAGTGGCTGGCGTACGGGCTGAGGGCCCGGCCGGCCGAGCGGGCGGACGCCGAGGACGCGGTCGGGGAGATCTACCGACTGCTCGGGGAGCCTCCGCCGCGCTTCGCATGGGTGGCCTCCCCGGCCGCCGCCCTCGATGCCGTACGGGACGAACCCGGCTTCCGCGCCGGGTTGTTGCGGCAGGCCGATCGGCCGCAGACCACCCGCGCCTGGCCGTTGCCGGACCGGCTCGCCCGCATGGAGTCCGGCCTGCGGCACCGGCTGGGCGAGGCGGTCGCCGAACCGTGGACGCCGCCCTGGTCGCAGCGCGGGCCGCTGCCGCCCGGGACTCCGGCCGACGAGGCGCTGGCGGCCGGGTGGTCGGTGCGGCGGGTGCTGCGCACGGCCGTGGGGGACGCGCTGAAGGTCTCGGTCTCGGACGCCGTGAGGTCCACCGTGCGCAGCTCCGTGGGCAGCGTTCCCGGGCTGATGACCTGGTACGGGCAGCACGCCGCGCACTGGGTGGGCTACTACGACGTCTGCGCGCGGGTCGGGGCCGCCCGGTACCGGTCCCCGGACGCCGCCGAACTGCGGCTGTGGGCGCGGCTCGCCCGCGCCACCGGGTGGTGGTGGGCGGCGCCGGGGCTGTGCGTGATGGCCGAGCGGCCCACCGCCGTGCGTACGGAGCCGGCTCCCGCGGCGGTGCACGGCGAGATCCGGCTGCACGGCGAGGACGAGCCCGCCGTGCGGTTCGCGGACGGCAGCGCGGTGTACGTGCTGCACGGGACCGTGGTGCCGAAGTGGGTGGTCACCGGGCCGACCGTCGAGCGGATCCATGCCGAACCCAACATCGAGGTACGGCGCAGCGCCATCGAGCGCATCGGCTGGGACTCCTACGTCGACCAGGCCGGGCTGAAACTCGTCGGGACGGCCGATGATCCCGGCAATCCCGGGTTTCGGCTGAGCCTGTACGACGTACCGGCCGGGGTCTGGGGGCGGCGCGGGCGGCTGCTGCTCACCGTCAACGGCTCCGTGGAGCCGGACGGCCGGCGGCGGCGCTACGGGCTCGGGGTCCCCGCGCATCTCGACGATCCGCTCGACGCGGCCGGGTGGACGTACGGCGTGAGCGGGCGGCAGTACGCGCAACTCGTGCGCAGGACATGACGCGCGGGACGTGACATGCGGGACATGACACGCGGGACATGACACGCGGGACATGACGGTTCATGAGGTTCATGACGACAAGGCAGAGGTGATGCATGTGGTGACGCTCGGGGAACTGACGGAACGGACCGGACTCGACGTGCTGGAGCATCTCGCGCGCGAGATGGCGGTTCCGGTGGTCGACGGGATGCAGGCGCAGGGCGACCTGCTGCTGGTGCCGATGGGGATGCTGGGGCATGTGGGTCTGGGGCGCGGTTGGTCCCCCGACCCGAGGTGGCAGGACGTACCGCCCGAGGGGATCGAGCTGCTGCGCAGTACGGCGGGCGGGAACCCGCACACGTTGGTAGCCGATCCGCAGCGGTGCCGCTGGACGGACGAGGTCACGGACCCGACCGGGCTGGCGCTCGGTGCGCTGGAGGCGACGGCGGTCGCGTACCTGATCCACCCGGAGCACGGCGCCACGGGCATCGCGCCCGGGCGCTACGTGGTGCGGCGGCAGCGGGAGCGGGCGCTGGGGGCGGCGCCGGGGCCGTTGCGGTCCCAGCTGTTCCGCGGGGCGGGGAACCAGTTCGTCTGCGACTGACCGGGCCCGCCCGACCGGGGCTCGGGGAGGACCTGCCAGGCAGGACGGGGCCCGGACCGACCGGCCTCAGTCGCCCAGGGCCCGCTTGAGCTGGGCCTTGTTCATGTCCGAGCGGCCGTGGACGTTGCGGCGCCGGGCCTCCGCGTAGAGCTGGTCGTACGTGGGGCCCTGCGCGCCGGAGTGGGAGTGCAGGCCGCCGCGCCGGGACGAGGACATGTCCTCCAGGGACTCCTTGCTCGCGGTCTTGGATTCGCCGGCCCGGGCACGTTCCTTGTTGACCGTCCGGGCGGCGATCTCCTTGGCCTTCTCCTCGGACTCGCCGCGCTGCTCGACGCTCTCCTTGATGTGTTCGTACTGGCGTTCACGCTTGGGGGAAGATCCACGGGGCATGACCGGCCTCCTTCTCCGCTGGGGCTTCCGCACCGGGCGCGTACCCCGGACGGCGCAAGGTATCCCCGGTAGAACAGCGCATATCGCGTCGAAGTGCGGGAAAATGGGCTTCATGGACATGATCCTGAGCGTGGACAAAACGCTGACCGACATCGCGTGGTTCCTGGTCGTCGGGATAGCGATCGCCGGCTTCCTGCTCGGCGGGTTCAAATTGGGTCAGCGGGTCCGGGCGAAGGAGCCCCCGCCGCCCACCCCCGAGAGTCAGCCCCATCTGCCGAACGGCGGAGCCGTCTACGAGGTCCGCGAGGAGCGGGACCCGGTGGAGATCCCCGAGGGCGGCCTGAGACCGCACGACATGCAGGGGTACGGGAACTTCGGCTCCATGACCTCCGACCACCCGGACGATGTCCGGGCGAGACGCGAGTCCGGTTACAAGAAGGTGGAAGGGCCCGGTCCGCACCCACAGCCCGGTGCTCCCCCGGACGCGGGACGCGGCGCCCACAGCTGACGCCTACAGCCCACGGCCGCCGCCCGCCGCCCGCCGCCGACAGGGCCACCTCTCCCTCTGACCCGCGCCTCCCGCGCGGGTCAGAGGCCTGTCCGCAGCCTCGGAGGGCCGTCCGGCGCCTCAGAGGTCCGTCCGCAGTCGCAGCACCTCCGGCGGCGGGTGCCGGGCCGAGGTGTGCCGGACCTCCGCCGTCAGCGGCGGGTCGAGCGGCCGGTAGGGGACCTCGCCGAGCCCGATCGCCGTGACCGTCGCCCCGGCCGGAGCCGCCTCGGCACGGCCGGCCACGGCCGCCGCCACCTCCGCCCGCAGGGCCGCCGTCAGCGGGCTCGACACCAGCGGGGTCTCGTCCCCGACCGGCAGGACGAGCACCAGGGCGAGCGGGCGGCGCGGGGTGCCGGTGTAGCCGACCACCGCCGCGTCGCGGACGTCCGTGTGCCGGAGCTTCTGCCAGCCGCGCCGCCCGGCCGGGTAGGTCTGGTCCAGCCGCTTGATGACCAGCCCCTCGACACCGCTGGCGGGCAGGGTCTCGTACCAGGTGGCGGCCAGTTCCGGGTCGGTCGTCATCGGCACCGGCTGCAGCGGCGGCCCGAGCGGCAGCAGCAGGTCGACCAGGAGCGCGCGGCGGCGCTCGTACGGACGCCCGCGCAGGTCGAGCCCGGCCAGTTCCAGCACGTCGAAGGCGGCGTACGAGGCGGGCAGGCTCTGGGCCAGTACGGCGGCCCGCGCGGCCGTGGCCGCCGCCCGGCGCTGCACCAGCGCGAAGTCCGTCCGGCCCGCGTGCCAGACGACCACTTCGCCGTCCAGGACCGTCCCGGCGGGCAACTGCTGTGCGGCCACTGCCAGATCGGGGAAGGCGCTGGTCACGATCCGGCCGGAGCGCGCCTGCAGCACCACGTCGGCCTCCGAGCGCACGACGACCAGGCGGTGGCCGTCGAACTTCGGCTCGTACGCCAGGCCCGCCCCGCGCGGGAGGGTCCGTACGGCGGTGGCCAGCGCGACCCGGATCACGGCCCGGCTCCCCGCCCCCTGGGCAGCCGGACGGCCAGGCCGGGGTCGATCAGCGGCCCGAACAGGTCCCCGTCGCGCTCCAGCCGCGGCCCGATGTCGTCGGCGAGGAAGACCAGGTCCTCGGGGGTCCGGCAGGCCTCGACCTCCTCCCACGACACCGGCGCGGACACGGTCGGCCGGGCCCGCGCGCGCAGCGTGTAGGGGGCGGCGGTGGTCTTGGCGGCGGCGTTCTGGCTGTGGTCGACGAAGACCTTGCCGGGGCGCAGGGCCTTGGCCATGCGGTGGACGACCAGGTCGGGGAGCTCGCGCTCGGCCTCCTGGGCGAGGAGCTTCGCGTACGCCGACACCTGCTCGGACGGGGTCGGCTCCAGGGGCACGGCCAGGTGCATGCCCTTGGAGCCGGAGGTCTTGGCGTAGGCGTGCAGGCCATCGGCGGCGAGCCGGTCGCGCAGCCAGAGCGCGGCGGCGCAGCACTCGACGACGGAGGCGGGCGCGCCGGGGTCGAGGTCGAGGACCATCCGGTCGGCGACGGCGGGGGCGCCGGCGGGCCACTGGGGGGTGTGGAACTCCACGACGAGGTTGGCGGACCACATGAGGGTGGCCATGTCGGCGACGACCACCTGCTCGGCGGAGAGGTCCTCGGAGCGGGGCACGGGGGTGGTCTTCACCCAGGCGGGTGCGCCGGGCGGCGGGTTCTTGGTGAAGAAGAGCTGGCCGTCCGGGCCGTCGGGATAGCGCAGGAAGGACACCGGCCGGTCGTGGATGTGGGCGAGGAGGGAGCCCGCGACCGTGGCGTAGTAGTGGAGCACCTCGCCCTTGGTGAAGCCGGTCTCGGGATACAGGACCTTGTCGAGGTTGCTGAGCGTGATGCGACGGCCCTCCACCATTGTGATCGGCGTCATACGATGAGACTGCCACGAATCAGGAGGAACCGTGCGATCCATTTGGAACGGGGCGATCTCCTTCGGCTTGGTCAGCATTCCGATCAAGCTCGTGAACGCCACCGAGAGCCACTCGATCTCCTTCCGTCAGATCCACCTCGCCGACGGCGGGCGGATCCGCTACCGCAAGGTGTGCGAGCTGGACGGCGAGGAGGTGCCGGGCGCCGAGATCGGCAAGGGGTACGAGGAGGGCGACGGGTCGATCATCCCGATCACCGACGAGGACCTGGGGCAGCTGCCGATCGCGACGGCGAGGACGATCGAGATCATGTCGTTCGTACCGGCGGAGGAGATCGATCCGCTGCAGATGGACGCGGCGTACTACCTCGCGGCGAACGGCGCGACGGCGGCGAAGCCTTACACGCTGCTGCGGGAGGCGCTCAAGCGGAGCCGGAAGGTCGCGATCGCCAAGTACGCGCTGCGGGGCCGGGAACGGCTGGGCATGCTGCGGGTCGTCGACGACGTGATCGCGATGCACGGGCTGCTGTGGCCGGACGAGATCCGGCAGCCGGAGGGGGTGGCGCCGGAGGCGGACGTGTCCGTACGGGAGGCCGAACTCGACCTGGCGGACGCGCTGATGGCGACGCTCGGGGAGGTGGAGCTGTCCTCGCTGCACGACGACTACCAGGAGGCCGTGGAGGCGATGATCGCGGCGAAGGCGGGTGGGGCGTTCGAGCCGCCCGAGGCCGTCGTGGAGCCGGCCGGGGGCAAGGTCATCGACCTGATGGCGGCCCTGGAGAAGAGCGTGAAGGAAGCCAAGGCCTCGCGGGGCGAGGAGGGTGCCGAGGCCGAGGTGACGCCGATCCGGCGCAAGGCGGCCGCGGCGGCGCCCAAGGCGGTGGGCGGGAAGAAGTCGACGGCGGCTTCGGCGAAGAAGACGGCGGCGGGCGCGACGAAGAAGACCACGGCTGCCGCCAAGTCCACGAAGGCGGCGAAGTCGGCGAAGTCGGCGAAGACGGGGAAGTCGGCGAAGACGGGGAAGACCGCCAAGACCGCCAAGACGGCGGCGACCAAGTCCACTTCGGCGACGGCGAAGAAGACGGCCGCGGCCGCGAAGAAGGCTGCGCCGCGGAAGCGGACCTCCGCCTGACCCCGGGCGGGGAGGGGCGGGGCCTGCGGCGCTTCCCCTGCCCGCCCCTTCTCGAACCGGCGACTCCGCCCCCCTAGACCTTCGCCTCAATCGCCGGCGGGGCTACACCTGCCACGTCCGCACGTCGCGGGCCAGCGTGAACAGGGCTTCGATGTCCGGAGGTTTGAGGGCGGCCGGGGATCTGCCGAGGTCGGCGGCGGCCGTCGTGGGCTGGAGGACGCGGATGTCGCGGACCGTGGGGGCCACCTCGACGCGGGAGGCGTCGGCCACCGCCAGGGCGGGGGTGACCTGGGCCGTCAGGGCGAGGGTGGCCAGGGCTGCCGCGCGGCGGGCCCAGCGCGGGTCAGGGCGGGGTTCCGCGCGGCCGACCGTGAGCAGGAGGTCGCCGACCACCGCGCGCTGGCGGCGGCCCGGGACCGAACGGACGCAGAAGATCCCGGCCGGGCCGATGAGCAGGTGGTCGATGCGTCCCGTTCCCGGGAGCGGGACGCAGTGCAGGATCCGCCAGCCGTCCGCCTCCAGGGCGTCGCAGGCATCCCCCATCCGCTGCTGGGCCGCCAGGTCCTGGCGCAGCCGGTGCCGCGCCCGGCTGCCCGCCGGACCGTGTTCCAGCTCCCCCAGCAGGGTCTCGCCGGGGCGGTTCGGGGCCAGGTCGGCGTCCGGCGGGAGCGCGAGGCCGGCCAGGTCGGCCGCCGTGGGTACGGGGGGCGGGCCGATCGAGACCGTTCCGCTCAGGTAGGGCCGTAACACCGCCAGGATCGCCTCGCGGTGGTCGTTCGCCAGCACGCTGATCCGGTTCGCCTGCCGGTCGTACCAGGCCACCGCCTGCCCGTCGGGCAGGTTGACATACAGCCGCCCGCGGCCGGGCCGGCCGCTCGGCAGTACCTTGAGTCCCCTCATCGCCCTCACCCCCGCGCTCCATGGGAGCAGCCGGGACGCCGCACGGCAATCCCCCGGTTGTGTAACGACTCCGACGTGACCCTGCGACACCGCTGTTACACGAACGGGGCGCTGTCGCAACGGCCGGCGCCTAAATTTGTCGCACCTGGAGACGCCAGGCTCTGAACAGCACCGAAGGGCTTCCCGTGAGCACCGTCAGCCGCCGCACTCTCGTTCGCGCCGCCGCCGTGACCGCATGCGCCGGAAGTCTGCTGGCGCTGCCCACCGCCGCCGCTCTGGCCGAGGGCGTGCCCGCGGCCTCGTCCGCGCGTTCCGCGGGTCCGCAGGGGGTTCTGGTCAAGAGCCTCTCCCTCGCGGACGGCACCTCCACGGCGAAGGTCTACCGCCTCGCCGAGGGCGCGTACCGGGCGGACATCCTGACCGCCGAGGGCCACAAGGCCGCCAGCCTGACCAGCCGCAACGGCATCACGGACTTCGGCGGGGCAGGGGAGCTGCACGCCTCGCTGGAGCCCGACGGGCGGCTCACGTCCTGGGTGGGCGACGCGCCTGCGGGAGGTGTCGCGCACGCCGTCGGGGGCGAGGGCCACAAGACCGGTACCCGCAGCGGGCAGGTCGTGCCCGCGTCGGCGCCGAAGGCGCCGGACGGCGGAAGCGGGGCCGTGGCCGATGGCCCGGCCGGGGTGCTGCGCCTGAACACGCTGGCCGACGGGCCGGGCGAGGGCGTGCTGCTGCTCGCCGCGGGCGGCGGTATCGCGGCCATCGGCGCCGCCGGGCTCGGCTTCGCGATGCTGCGGCGCGGGCGGACCGAGACCTGAGGCGCGACGGCCGCTGTCCGTGGGCGGGCGGCAGTCGTCCGCAATCCGCCGTCCGCCATCCGCCATCCGCCATCCGCCATCCGCCATCCGCAGACGGAAAATGCTGCAAGCGAAAAGGGCATACCTCCGCATAGGGTTGACGAGATCGAACGTCGTACCGCGCGGACAGGAGGACGCTGGGGTCCGTGAACACGCTTTCCTTCCGCTCGGCCGCCGCCTCCACCGCGCAGGCGCTCGCGGCGCTCGCCCTGGTCACCCTGCTGGCGGGGTGCGGCGACAGCGGTGGCCTGGCCGGGGCGGGTTCGACGCCGACCGCGAGCGGACCCGTACACCTGTGGCCCGACCGTCAGGGCGCCGTCGTACCGCCGGCCGATCCGGGCGGTGCCCCGCCCGAGTACGTCAAGGGGATCCCGGCCGTCCGGGATCAGGACGTGCACGGCGTCGACCCGGTGGCCCTCGTCCAGGCGGAGCTGCGGGCCCATCGGAAGACCGACGTCGGCGCGGACGGGATGCCGCCCGAGACCGTGGCCGCGATCAAGGATTGCGGGACGGAGGACGCGGAGCCCGGGGAGTGCCCGGTGCTGGCGCCGTACTACCGGGACCTGACGGGCAACGGCAAGGACGAGCTGATCGTCGGGATCGAGTTCCCGGACAAGATGATGTCCGTACGGGTGTACACGGCGGACGAGGACGGCAGGCTCAACCGGATCATGGCGACCACGCAGACCGTCATCACCGTGGACCTGGCCGGGCGGGACGTGATCCTGCGCGCGCCCAGCGGGAACAACGGCTACGAGCTGATCACCGCCTGGTCCTGGGACGAGAAGCAGCTCACCATGCTGCCGACGCGCGAGCAGATCGTACGGGTGCCGGGGAATCCGCAGGGCCCGGCGAGTCCGGTCGCCAGTCCGGCCGCCAGTCCGGCGGGTCCGGGCCCCGGTCCCGCGCAGAAGGCACCCGGTGCGGCGGGCACGCGGGGCACGGGTGACGGGCCGGGCACGGGTCCCGGCGACGGGCCGGGTACGGGCCCCGCCGACGGGTCGGGCGCGGGCTTCGGACCGGCGGGCACGGGCGGGCCGGTCACGCCGTGAGATCCCGGCTGCCCGCCTGGACGGCGTCGCTGACCTGGAAGTCGGCGTGCTTCATCGTGGTGATGTGCTGCTCGCTGGCGGCCGTGCTGGGTGCGCTCGTACACGTCGAGGTGACCCGGCAGACCGTGGCCACGGCGCGCGAGAAGGCGCTCGCCAAGCTGCACGACGCCTCGCGGGCGTACGAGGCCGGCGAGGCCCTGCCGCCGGAGTCGGGGCTGGATCCCGAAGGGCTGCCGCCGCAGTTGCGGGCGCTGGCCGTCGGCGGGCACCGCGGGACGATCGTGGCCGACCACCGCGGCCGCCCGACGATGTGGGCGGCGGCGCCGGCCGACGGGCGGGCGCTGGCCACCGCCGTCGACTACGAGCAGAGCGCGCGCACGATCAGCGGGCTGGACAACGCGATCATCGGGTCGTCGGTCCTGGCGATCGGCGGGACGCTGCTGGTCGGCGCCTTCGCGGTGACCCGGGTGACGCGGCGGCTGCACCAGACGGCCACGGTGGCCCGCCGGATCACGCAGGGCGACCTGGACGCGCGGGTGGGCGATCCGCGGACGAAGGACCCCTCGCGGCACCAGGACGAGGTGGCGACCGTGGCCGGGGCGCTGGACACGATGGCGGGGAGCCTGCAGGCGAAGCTGGAGAGCGAGCGGCGGTTCACGGCGGACGTGGCGCATGAGCTGCGCACGCCGCTGACCGGGTTGCAGGCCGCGTCGGAGCTGTTGCCGGAGGGGCGGCCGACGGAGCTGGTGCGGGAGCGGGTACGGACGATGCGGCAGCTGACGGAGGACCTGCTGGAGATCTCGCGGCTGGACTCGGGCAGCGAGGCGGTGGAGACCGACCTGCACCAGCTGGGGCGGCTGGCGGGGCGCGTGGTGCGGGCTTCGGGGACGCGGACGGAGGTCGTGGTCGTCCGGGACGCGCACGTGGAGACGGACCGGCGCAGGCTGGAGCGGGTGCTCGGGAATCTGGTGGCCAATGCGCACAAGCACGGGCGCGAGCCGGTGGTGCTGACCGTGGACGGGCCGGTGGTGACGGTACGGGACCACGGGGACGGGTTCCCCGACTACCTGCTGTCGCACGGTCCGCAGCGGTTCCGCAGCGGGGCGAAGTCGAAGGGGCACGGGCTGGGGCTGACGATCGCCGTCGGACAGGCGGAGGCGATCGGGGCGCGGCTGGAGTTCCGGCGGGCGGAGGGGGGCGGGGCGCTGGCGGTGCTGTCCCTGCCGGGCTCCTAGCGGAGGGCGGGGCGGGGTGGCGGCACCAGCCCCGGCCCGGCACCAGCCCCGCTCCGGCCGCAGCACCGGCATCGTCATCGGCCCCGCACCGGCCGCTCGACCTCGCCCGCGGGGCGGTTACGGGCGGGGGGCCTTGGTCCAGGGCCAGCGGACCTTGGGCTTTTCACCCGAGGGGGCGAAGGTGTACTTCCAGCCCTTCTGGAGGCCCAGGCGCTTGGAGTAGCCGGCCGCGACGCGTTCGTAGAGGAGCACCGTCGGGGGGCCGCCGTCGGGTGCCGGGACGGGGATCTCGTACCACTTCGGGGGGTGTCCGGTCGGGCCGAGCAGGATCGGGAGGACCCGGCCGTCCATCGGGCCGCCCTCGAAGGGGGTCGGTTCGCTTCTCACCCCACCAGTGTCACAGGAGGTGCGCCGCCTCGGAGACCACCGGGATCACGCGGCGGGCCAGGACGCCGACCGGGCCGTCCGCCGATTCCAGGGCCAGGGCCGCGCGGGCGGCGGAGGCCGTCTCCGGGTCCGTGGCCGCGGTTGCGGTCAGCAGGGCGATGAACTGGTCGACCAGCCAGTCCCGGAGGGAGTCGACCTCCGGCTGCTTGCCTTCGTCGATCCAGATGAGCGAGGCCGCCTCGACCGCCGTGATCCAGGTGCGGACCATCATGCGCAGGCGCGGTCCGGGTGCGGGCACGGACAGGTGGACGAGGATCTGTTCGGCCGCCGCGCGGCGGATGCCGTCCACCGTCGCGGTGGTGCGGGAGGTCTCCACGACGCTGCCGCCCTGGAGCAGGGCCGCGAAGCCGGCGTCGTGTTCGTCGACGAAGGCCAGGTACCGGTCGAGGGCACGGGTGAGGCGCTGGGTCAGGGGGCCTTCCTGGGGTTCCGCGAAGCACAGTTCGAGGACGTCCGCCGCCGAGCGCAGGGCGGCCTCGTACAACTGCTGCTTGCCGCCCGGGAAGTAGCGGTAGACGAGGGGGCGCGAGACCCCGGCGGCTTCGGCGACGTCGTCGAGCGAGACCTCCTCGGGCGCCCGGTGCGCGAACAACGACAGTGCGGCGTCGAGGAGTTGGGCTCGCCGCTCCTCGACGCTCAGTCTGCGGTAGGCGCGTACGGTCATGCCCGGCAGCGTAGACGACCTTCCTACGCCAGGAGGCCCGAGCTCTTCCACAGCCTGCGGCCAGCTCCTCGCAGGACGCCGATGTCGTCCAGGAAATCGGTGAGCCGCTTGGCGCCGGTCTGCATGACCTCGCGGCGGTGGCCGCTCGCCTTGACCTGGGCGACGGCTTCGCGGCGGTCCAGGCCGATGTTCTCGTAGACGGCCGGGTTGACGAAGGCGAGGGAGAAGACGCGGGCGGCCTCGCCGCAGCTGATCCGGGTGAGTTCCTGTTCCCAGCGCGGGGCCGTCAGCATCTGGCGGCGCAGTTCCTCGCGGGCGTACCGGACGTGCCGGGCCTCCTCGATGACGTGGATGCGGGTCACGCCGCGGACGAGGGGCTGGACGCGCTCGTCCGGGAAGGTCAGGCGCTGCATCCAGTCGAGGATCTCCTCGCCGAGGAGGGTGCAGGCGAAGGAGCCGGGGGTGGTGGAGATCGTCTTGAGGACGCGGGCGAGGTTGTGGTTGACGCGGGAGACCGGGTACGCGGGGGCGCCGGCCTTCTGGATCATGCGGGCGAACATCATCGAGTGGCGGCACTCGTCGGCGATCTCGGTGAGCGCGTAGCGCACGTGGTTGCTGGTCAGGGACTTGTCGTAGATGTGGCGGACCAGGAGCTGCATGAGGATGATCTCGAACCAGATGCCGAGCGAGCCGAGCGCCGCCGCCTCGTGGCGGGAGAGGTCGATGCGCTGCTCCTCCCCCATCTTCTTCCAGAGCGGGGTGTCGTAGAGGGACAGCAGCTCCGGGGGCCAGTAGTACTTGCCTTCGACCATCGGGGCGTCCCAGTCGAGTTCCTTGTCGGGGTCGAAGGAGTGCTTGGCGGAGGATTCGAGCAGCCGTTCGGCGATCTGCTCGCGGTCCTTGAGCAGGCCGAGTGCGTCCCTCAGCGCGGTTCGTTCGGTCACGGTCGTCATGGCTTCGGATACCTCGCTCGTTGGGTTACCGGCGGTCACTGCTTATGAGACTGCCTGTCAGCAAGGTCGTCAATCCCTCGCGCACGACTTGTTGACCGCGCGTCTACCAACGTGTGACGCTGCCAACTGTCCAGTCCTGTACGGGAGTACGTGAGACGAGGAGGCGTCAGTGTCGACGCACGAGCTCTACACCAAGGACCCGGGCGAGGGCGTCTGGCAGATCCCCGCCACCGGTTCGGCCCGCTTCAGCTGGGAGTACGACGGAGGCCGCGAGCGGCTCCTCGCGCTCTACCAGAAGGGCAAGGACAAGCAGTGGGACGGCGCCAAGCGCATCTCCTGGGACATCGAGGTGGACCCGTACGATCCGCTGGGCACCCCGGACGAGGCGCTGACGCTGTACGGGACGCGGCACTGGGCCAAGCTCACCGAGAAGGACAAGGGCGAGCTGCGCCGGCACTACGCCTCCTGGCAGTTCAGCCAGTTCCTGCACGGCGAACAGGGCGCGATGGTGTGCGCGGCGCGGATCGTCGAGTCGGTGCCGGACCTGGACGCGAAGTTCTACTCCGCCACCCAGACCATGGACGAGGCCCGGCACGCCGAGATCTTCGGGCGCTTCCTGCACGAGAAGGTCGGAATGCTGTACCCGATCAACAACAGTCTCCAGGGGCTGCTGGGCGACACCCTGCGCGATTCCCGCTGGGACATGCCGTACCTGGGCATGCAGGTGCTCATCGAGGGGCTGGCGCTGGCCGCCTTCGGGATGATCCGCGACACGACCGACAAGCCGTTGCCGAAGCAGATCCTGGCGTACGTGATGCAGGACGAGGCCCGGCACGTGGCCTTCGGACGGATGGCGCTGCGGGACTACTACCGGCAGTTGACGGACGCCGAGCTGCGCGAGCGCGAGGAGTTCGTGATCGAGGGCTGCTACCTGATGCGGGACCGGCTGCGCGGGGTGGAGGTGCTGGAGAACTTCGGCATCCCGAAGAAGGAGGCGGAGCGGTTCAGCGAGGAGTCCGAGTTCCTGGCCCTGTTCCGCAAGCTGCTGTTCAGCCGGATCGTGCCCTGCGTGAAGGACATCGGGCTGTGGGGCGAGCGGCTCCAGAAGGCGTACCTGGAGATGGGCGTCTTCGAGATGGGCGACTCGAATCTGGACCTGCTGATGCGCGAGGACGAGGAGATCGCCGAGGCCCTCGACCGCGAGCGCTTCGCGGCCGAGGAGTCGGAACGGGTGGCGGAAGTCCGCGCCACGATCGCGGACGGCGCGGACGTCTGACCCGCCCCATCACTCGGCGGGACCGACCGGCCGGGGACGGGGTGGGGTGTTGTCCGGGACGTAAAGCGTGATTTGTGGCGCGGCCGAAGGCCGCGCCCGTCAACGCCAGGCCCAGGGCGCCATAAAAATCATGCAGTCCCGGACGACACCCCACCCCGGCACCGGCCCCAGCCGCCCCGGCCCGGCTGCGGCCCCGGCCAGGAGCCCGCACCCGCCGAGCCTCCGGCGCAGCCGGACCTACCCCGCCGAGCCCCGCAGGGACAGCGCCGCCTCCATCACCGACCGCGCGATCGGAGCGGCGGCCAGGTTCCCGCTGATGTCACCGCGGTTCGCCGCCGCGTCCTCGACCACCACCGCCACCGCGACCGCCGGCAGCGGAGCCCCCTCGGCCTTGGCCCAGGAGATGAACCACGCGTACGGGGTCCCCGCGTTGCCCACGCCGTGCTGCGCGGTGCCGGTCTTGCCGCCGACCACCGCGCCCGGGATCGCCGCGTTCTTCCCCGTCCCGTTCTCCACCACCTTCACCATCAGCTCCTGCAGCCGCAGCGCCGTGGCCGGAGTCATGGCCCGGCCCAGGCTGCGCTGGTCGCCGCGCCGCACGGGCGACCCGTCGTCCTGCGTGGTCCGGTCCACGAGGTACGGGGACTTGACCTCCCCGCCGCCCGCGACCGCGGCCGCCACCATGGCCATCTGCAGTGGTGTCGCCCTCGTGTTGAACTGCCCGATGGAGGACAGGGCCAGCTGGTCCTGGCTCATGTCCGTGTCGAAGTTCGACCGGGACACCCACGAGGGCACGCGCAGCCCGTCGCCGTTGAACCCGAAGCGTTCCGCCGCCGCCACCATCCCGCGCAGCCCGACCCGCACCCCGATCTTCGCCATCACCGTGTTGCAGGACCACTGCACCGCCTCCGCCATCGAGGCGTCCTGGCAGCCCGTGCTCGCGTTCGGCAGCAGCGTGCTGGTGCCGGGCAGCGGGTACGGGTCCGGCGTCTCGGTCGGCGCGTCCACATCGGTGACCACGCCCGCGTCGAGGGCGGCCGCCGCCGTCACGATCTTGAAGGTGGAGCCGGGCGGGTAGGTCTCGCGCAGCGCCCGGTTGAGCATCGGCCGGGCCGGGTCCGTGTTCAGCCGCGCCCAGGCCTCCTTGACCCGCGCACCCGTACCGGAGAGCACGGAGGGATCGTACGAGGGGCTGCTGACCAGGGCGAGGATCTTCCCGGTGGCCGGCTCCAGGGCGGCCACCGCGCCCCGCTTGCCCGCGAGCCCGGCGTACGCGGCCCGCTGCACGCCCGCCCGGATGGTGGTGGCGGCGTTCCCGCCGGCCGGGCGGCCGCGGGCGAGGTCGTACCAGAGCGGGAAGGCGGAGAGCCCCGGGTCGGTGCCCGAGAGGATCGGGTCCTCGGCGCGCTCGACGAAGCTGGTCCCGTACGTCTGGGAGGAGAAGCCGGTGACGGGCGCGTACAGCGGGCCGTTCTTGTACGTCCGCTCGTAGCGCAGCAGTTGGCGGCTGTCGCGGGAGCCGGTGACGGGGCGCCCGTCGACCAGGATGTCCCCGCGCGGTTCGGCGTAGCGCTCGATGACGGAGCGCTTGTTGGCCGGGTTCGCGCCGTAGGCGGCGGCCTCCCAGACCTGCACGCGCCCGATGTTGACCAGCAGGGCGACGAGCAGCAGGGCGCAGAAGTACGCGCACCAGCGGATGTAGCGGATCACGCGGCGGCCTCCGGGCGGGCGGTCTGCTGCGCGGGGCGCGGTCTGCGGGCGCTGTCGCTGAGCCGGACCAGCAGGGCGACGATGATCCAGTTGGTGACGACGGAGGAGCCGCCCTGGGCGAGGAAGGGCATGGCCATGCCGGTGAGCGGGATGAGCCCGGTGACGCCGCCCGCGATGACGAACACCTGGAGCGCGACGATCGAGGCGAGGCCGGTGGCGAGCAGCCGGCCGAAGGGGTCGCGCAGCGCGAGCCCGGCGCGGAAGCCGCGGGCGACGAGGAGCCCGTAGAGGAGCAGGATCGCGGCGAGGCCGACGAGGCCGAGCTCCTCGCCGGCGGTGGCGAGGATGAAGTCCGACTTGGCGGCGAAGCCGATGAGGAAGGAGTGGCCGTGGCCGAGCCCGGCGCCGAGCAGGCCGCCGGCGCCGAAGGCGAAGAGGGACTGGGCGAGCTGGCCGGGGCCTTCGCCGCGCTCGATGGAGGCGAAAGGATTCAGCCAGTCGTCCACGCGGCTGTTCACGTGCGGCTCGAAGGTCCCGACGGCGTACGCGCCGAGGGCGGCGAGCAGCAGCCCGATCGCGATCCAGCCGATCCGGCCGGTGGCGGTGAACAGCATGATCACGAACAGTCCGAAGAAGAGCAGCGAGGTCCCGAGGTCGCGCTCCAGGACCAGCACGCCGACGCTGAGCAGCCAGATCGTGAGGATCGGGCCGAGGACCCGGCCGGGGAGCAGGCGCAGTTTCCAGAAGAGCCGGCGGCCGGTGAGGGCGAGGGCGGTGCGGTTCGCGGCGAGGTAGGCGGCGAAGAAGACGGCGAGCAGGATCTTGGCGAACTCCCCCGGCTGGAAGGAGAGTCCGGCGAAGCGGATCCAGATGTGGGCGCCGTTGACCGCCGGGAAGAAGACGGGGACGAGCATCAGCGCGAGGGCGGCGGTGACGGACAGGTACGCGTAGCGCTGGAGCGCGCGGTGGTCGCGCAGCGCCGCGACGACGAGGACGAACAGCCCGATCCCCAGGGCGGACCAGAGGAGTTGGTCGTCGGCGGTGAGGTGGGCGGGGGTGGTCGCGTCGAGGCGCTGGATGAGGACGAGGCCGAGTCCGTTGAGCAGTACGGCGATCGGGAGCACGACGGGGTCGGCGTACGGGGCGCGCAGGCGTACGGCGACGTGCGCGACGAGGGCGGCCGCGGCGAGGCCGCCGGCGTAGTGCGCGGCGGGGCGCGGGATGTGGCCGGTGGTGGCGAGGCCGACGTAGAGGTGGCCGAGGACGGAGATCAGGACGGCGCCGACGAGGAGCGTCAGCTCGACGCCGCGGCGCTTGGGGGCGCGGGCGCCGGGGGGCGGGGGCGGGGCTGGTTCCGCCACCTCTGCCGTCAGAGCGGTCATAGGCGAAACGTAGCAAGCGAACGGATGCTATGTCCGCTTATGTCATAGTGTGCCGAAGAGTCGTCACAAACGGTCGGAATCAGGAGCCGAGCCTTATGGGACCTGTGGAATTCATCGTCCTCGCCTTCCCGGAGGAGCAGCTGCGGGTGCCGGCGGTCGAGGCCGTGATGGGCCTGCGGAAGACCGGGGTGGTCCGGCTCATCGACGGGCTCGTGGTGACGAGGACGGCGGCGGGAGAGGTCCTGGCGGCCGAGTTCGACGAGTTCGTGGAGCTACGGGGCCTGCTGACGGGCCGCGACGCGGCACGGCTGATCGGGCCGGAGGACGTACAGGAGTCGGCGGGGCTGCTGGAGCGCGGGAGCTGCGCGCTGCTGCTGGTGGTCGAGCACGTGTGGGCCGAGGACGCGGCGATCGCCGTACGGGCGGCGGGCGGCCGGATCGTGGGCTCGGTCCGCATCCCGGTGGACCGGATCCCGGCCGACCCCCGGATGGGCGTGGCCTGATGTTCATCCGGCCGGTGGGCGTGACGGTGCGGTCCGCGGACCGCCCGGCGGGCCACCCGCTGCTGCGGGGCCTGCTGGCGCGCGCGACGGGCACGGCGGAGGGCACGGTGCGGGCGGACGAGCCGCGGCACGGCGTGCGGTGGACACCGGCGGGGGCGGTGGAGCCGGCGGACGTGGGGGAGCGGGGGGAGCCTGATGAGCCGCTGGAGTGGGAGCCGGAGCCGGAGCGGGTGGAACCGCCGGAGGCGGGTCCCCCGGGGAGCCGGCCGGGGGACATCCCCACGGGCGGACCCACACCCCCGGCAGGCCTGGTGGCCGAGCTACGGCAACTGGCCGACCTGGCCCGGGAAGGCCTGCTGACCCCGCAGGAGTTCACGACGGCCAAGGCCCGGCTGCTGCGCGGCTGACGACAGGGACGCGGGGCGGGGGTACGGGCCCGGGCCGGAGTACGGGCCCGGGCCGGAGTACGGGTGCGGGGCCGGAGTACGGGTGCGGGGTACGGGTGCGGGGCCGGGGTGCGCGTGCGGGGCCGGGGCTTCCGGCGTCACACGGCCGGATCCTCCGGCTCCACCGGGGCGCGGCGCTCCGATTCGAGGGCCGCGGCTCCGGCGCACACGACGGCGGCCAGCGCGAAGCCCAGCACGGCCGGGTTGACGTAGCCGGGGACGGATTCGGCGGCGTACCTTCCGCCACCCGTCGTCTCACAGACGAAGCGGAGGGGCACGTAGTCCACGGTGTAGTCGACGACCGTCAGCGCCCGCTCCCACTGCCCCGGCGTCCGACAGGGCCGCAGCGGCGACGAGTCGGTGCCGCCGTCCTCCGCGTCCACCACCGCACCGGCGACGTGGAGCAGGCCCCACGTGTAGAAGGCGACCGCGACGGCACCCAGCAGGGCGGCGAGACCCCGGTGCCACACCCGGTCCCCGGTACGCCGACGGCCGACCCGGCCGAGCGTGACGAAGCCGTAGCCGAGAAGGCCGAGGCCCGCGACCAGGCCGGCCGGAACGAGCAGCAGAAGCAGGAGCGCCATCCCCGGAGTCCACCAAGCCGAGTTCACGCCCCCTATGACGGAGCCCACAGTTCCGGCAACAGGGCTGTCACAGGGCGGGCGGGGGCTTCGGGTGGCTCCGCCTCCCGAGGACTCCGCCGACCGGGTGATCGGGACGGGGCCCGCTGGGACCGTTGGGGGATTTGTCATACCGGGCGTGGCAGCATCAGCGGCCTCGGAGGTGATCACATTGTCCCATCGGCTGCTTCGTGCCGCCTGCGTCGCCGCGGTGCTGCTCACGGCCGGGCCGCTCCCCGCCGTTCGTGCCGAACCGCTGCCCGGTGAGAACGTCGGGGTGCTGCTGACCCGTCTGCAGGGGCTCTACCAGAAGGCCGAGGAGGCCGCCGAGGCCTACAACGCCACCGAAGTCGCCCTCAAGGCCCGCCAGGAGGAGGAGCGGCGGCTCGCTGCCGAGTCCGGCAGGGCCCGTAGCGCCCTCGGTTCGGAGAGGGCCGTGCTCGGGCGGCTCGCCCGGGAGCAGTACCAGGGCACCCGCGGCCTTTCCCCGTACGTCCGGATGCTGCTCGCCGGGAACCCGCAGGCCGTCCTGGACCAGCGCCGCCTCGCCGCCCGCGAGGGCGCCCGGCGGGCCGCCGTACTGGAGCGGCTCACCCGTGGTGAGCGGGCGGCCGACGCCCTCGCCGCCCGGGCGCGCACGGCGCTGGACTCCCAGCAGGCCCTGGCCGCGCGGCGCAGGCAGCAGAAGGACGAGGTCGCGGTGCAGCTCAAGGAGGTCGAGCGGGTGCTCGCCTCGCTGACCGCCGAGCAGCTCGCGCAGCTCGGCGCGCGGGAGGCCCGTGACACCGCCGCCGCGCAGCGGGAGCTGGTGGACTCCGGCCGGCTCCCCACCCGCGCCGGTACTCCCACGGCCGCCGGCGGCGCGGCCCTCACCTACGCGGCGGCCCAGATCGGCAAACCGTACGTGTGGGGAGCCGAGGGCCCGGCGTCCTTCGACTGTTCCGGGCTGACCTCGCAGGCGTGGGCGCACGCCGGCCGCGCCATCCCCCGTACCAGCCAGGAGCAGTGGGCGCGGCTGCCGAAGGTGCCGCTGGACCAGCTGCGGCCCGGGGATCTGGTGGTCTACTTCCCCAAGGCCACCCACGTGGGCCTGTATGTGGGTGAGGGGAAGGTGATTCAGGCGCCGCGGCCGGGAGCGAAGGTCAAGGTCTCGCCGATCGCCGCGAACCCGCTGCTCGGGGCCGTACGGCCCGACCCCGACGGGACGCCGCTCGCGGAGTTCACCCCGCCGCCGCTGCCCGAGGCCGCGACGGCGGGGGACGACACCGGTTACTCCGAGGAGGAGGCGCCGGAGACCGACGACGCGACCTCCGCCACGTAGTCCGCCGCGTCCTGCGGGTCGTAGAAGTACGCGTCGAAGTCGGCCGGGTTGTCGAAGCCGTTGGCGAATCGATTCGCCACCGGCTGGAGCTGCCCGGCCGCGCCGATCAGGTTCAGCACGTGCTCCGGCGGGACGCCCAGCATCGCGTTCGTCCACTGCGTCACCGGCTTGCCCGTGGTGAACCAGTACTTGTCGAACGTCGCCTTCATCCACGCCTCGTCGAACGGGTTGTCCCCGTGCATCAGGATCGACGAGAGGTACGAGGCCGCGCACTTGGCGGCGGAGTTCGAGCCCTGGCCCGTGATCGGGTCGTTGGCGACGACCACGTCCGCCACGCCCAGCACCAGCCCGCCGCCGGGCAGCCGCCCGATGGGCTCACGGACCACCGGGGCGTACCGGCCGGCGAGCGTGGCGCCCGCGTCCGTCAGCTCCACCTTCGTGGCACGCGCGTACTCCCACGGCGTGAACTTCTCCATCAGTTCCAGCGTGAGCGCCAGGTGCTCCGCCGGGTCCGTGACGCCCTTGAAGACGTCCAGCGGGCCGCCCGGGAGGCCCTCCCAGAACAGGATGTCCGCCCGCCCCGAGGTGGTGAAGGTCGGCATGACGAACAGCTCGCCGACGCCCGGGACGAGGTTGCACCGCACGGCCTCGGTCTCCGGGTGCTCCGGGCGCGGGCCGAGCCCGTGCACGTAGCTGACGGCCAGCGCGCGCTGCGGGGCGTCGTACGGGGAGCGGGCCGCGTCCCGGCCGAACATCGACACCAGCTCGCCCTTGCCGGCGGCGACCAACACCAGGTCGTACGTACGGGAGAAGTAGTCGAGGTCGGCGACGGACGCGCCGTGGATGACCAGCTGCCCGCCGCGCTGCACGAAGGCGTCGAGCCAGCCGGCCATCTTCACGCGCTGGTCGACGGACTGCGCGTACGCCTTGAGGTCGCCCAGCCAGTCGATGGGGCGGCTGCCGTCGGGGGCGGCGACGGAGACGCCGAGGCCCTCGATCCGCGGGGCCTGCCGCTCCCAGAAGTCGAGCTGGAGATCACGCTCGTGCTGGAGCGCCGTGTCGAACATGACCTGCGTGGACATCACCCGCCCGGTGCGGATCTCGTCCGGCGTCCGGTTGGACATGAGGGTGACCTCGTACCCCTTCGCCTGGAGTCCGAGGGCGAGCTGGAGACCGGACTGGCCGGCTCCGACGACAAGTATCTTGCGCATCTCTCACGTTCTCTGTTCGGGGGTGCTCTATTCGGGAGTGGTGTCGAGGGCGTGGCCCACCAGGGTCAGCAGGGATTCGACGACCGTGAGGCGGCGCCGCGCGTCCATGATCACGACGGGGACGTCCGGCGGGATGGTGAGCGCCTCGCGCACGTCCTCGGGCTCGTACGATTCGGTGCCCTCGAAGTGGTTCACGGCGACGGCGTACGGCAGCCCGCAGCTCTCGAAGTAGTCGAGGGCGGGGAAGCAGTCGCGCAGCCGGCGGGTGTCGGCCAGCACGATGCCGCCTATGGCTCCGCGCACCAGGTCGTCCCACATGAACCAGAACCGCTCCTGGCCCGGGGTCCCGTACACGTAGAGGACGAGGTCGTCGTCGAGGGTGACGCGGCCGAAGTCCATGGCGACGGTGGTGGTGTTCTTGTCCGGGGTCGCGGACAGGTCGTCGGTCGGGACGCTGGCCTGGGTCATCACCGCCTCGGTACGCAGCGGGGTGATCTCGGAGACGGAGGACACGAAGGTGGTCTTGCCGACGCCGAAACCGCCCGCGACCAGCACCTTGACGGCGACGGGCGCACGGGAGCGGTCGTACTGCCAGGGCTGGACGGCCTCGTCGTCCGCCGCCCCGGACACGCCCGACACGTCCAACACGTCCGACACCGGCGGGTCAGAGACGGCGAAGACCACTGAGCACCCTTTCGAGCAGCGCGCGTTCGGGCCGGCCCGTGCCGTGGCCCGTCCCGTAGACGCGGATCCGGCCCTGGTCGGCGAGGTCGCTGACCAGGACGCGGACCACACCGAGCGGCAGCTTCAGCAGCGCGGCGATCTCGGCGATCGTGCGCATGCGGCGGCAGACCTCGACGATGGCGGGCAGCTCGGGCATGCGGTCGGGCTTCTGCGGCTCGGACACCTTGGTGTCCAGGGCGGCGACGAAGGTCTCCACCAGCAGGACCTGCGTGAACCGGGTGCGGCCTCCGGTGAGGGAGTACGGGCGTACGCGGGCGGGGCGGCGGTCGGCGCCGCGTATCGGCAGCCGGTCGGAGGCCGGACTCCTCACGGGGTTTTCTCCATCGACTGGCGCAGCTCACTGCGGACTTCGGGGGTCAGGACGTGGCCGGCGCGGCCGACGAACAGGGCCATGTGGTAGGCGACGACGCTCATGTCGCAGTCGGGGGTGGCGTGCACGCCCAGCAGTGAGCCGTCGCTGATGGCCATGACGAAGACGGAGCCGTGCTCCATCGCCACCATGGTCTGTTTGACGGAACCGCCGTCCATCAGGGCGGCCGCGCCGCTGGTGAGGCTGCCGAGGCCGGAGACGATGGTGGCCAGGTCGGCGGAGGCGCCCCGCGGCCCCTTGCTCCTGGCCTGCGGGGCTGCGGCGGCGCCGTCCGTCGCGGGGTCCGAGGACAGGAGCAGGAGCCCGTCCGAGGACACGACGGCGACGGAGTTGACGCCGGGCACCTCCTTGACCAGGTCGGTCAACAGCCATTGCAGGTTGCGGGCCTGGGTGCTCAGTCCGTACGTACTGGGCGCGGTCATGTGCGTGCCTCCTGTGCGGTGTCCCCCTGGTCGGTGTGGCCCTGCCCCTGTTCCCGGTCCCGTGCGTGCTCGCGCCCCGGCTCCCGCGCGAGTTCGGCGGCGGCCACGCGCCGCCCGTCCTGGGCGCCCTGGTAGAACCCGCCGAGGCGGCGCCGCAGTTCGTCGGCGTCGACGCGGCGCGGCGGCTCGGAGGGTCCGTCGTCACCGACCGCGCGGGGGGCGGGGACGGACCGCGGGGTCCGCTTCGGCAGACCCTTGTCGGTGACGGGCTCCGCCTCGCCGAGGTCGGCGGGGTGGCTGCCCTGCCGGGGGATCCAGTCGGCCTCGGCGGTCGCATGGCTGTGCGGCTCCGGCTCGGGCGATGTTTCCCGTACGTCGGCACCTTGCCCGGCGTCGTGCGCCGCGGTCGGGATCCCCGGCTCGGGGTCCGGCACCCCGAAGGCGCCCGCGTCCGCGTCGGGAACGACCCGCGCGAGCAACTGCTCCTCGGGACCGGGCCCGGCCGGGACCTCCGCCGCGGGGGCTGCCGTCGGCGTGGGGACGGTGAAGATCTGCTCGGCGGGCGGCAGCGGGCCGTCCAGCGGATCCGCGGCGACACCTGCGGCCGTGTCCGGCCCGGCCGAGACCGGCTGCGCCTGGTCGGAGGCCGCCGGAGCCTGCGACGCCGCGGCGGCGGCCTCGGGCACGACCCGGGCCAACAGCTCCTCGGCGGGCGCGGCCACGGACTCAGGCCGCGACTCGACGGCCGTGTCCGGCCCGGGCGAGGCCGACTGCGCCAGATCCGCCAGGTCGGAGACCGGGGCCTCGCCCGGCAGGGCGGCTCCGTCCAGGCCGGGCTCCAGGCCCGGCTCCGGCTCCGTGGCAACGGCCGACGGCACGGCGGGGTCCGGCCCAGCGGCCAGGGCCTCGCCCGGCACGAAGGCCTCGACCAGGCCGGGCTCCAAGCCCGGCTCCGTGGCAGCGGCCGCCGACACGGCGGGGTCCGGCGCGGCCAGGGCCTCGCCCGGCACGGAGGCCTCGACCAGGCCGGGCTCCAGGCCCGGCTCCGACTCCGTGGCAACGGCCGCCGGCACGGCGGGGTCCGGCGCGGCCGCCAGGGCCTCGCCCGGCAGGGCGGCCTCGTCCAGGCCGAGCTCCGGCTCGGTCCCCGGCTCCGCCGGTACCGCCTCGCCGCGCGGGCGGCTCGGCAGGGTGTTCTCGTTCGCCTCCGCGATCACGCCCGGCAGGTGCAGCGCGGGCGCGCCCGGCGTGGCCAGGGTGTGCACCGGGGAGGCCGGCGGGGCGGCGGGGAGCAGTGCGGCCGGGACGACCACCAGGGCCTCGGTGCCGCCGTGCCGCGGGGCGCGCAGCTCCGCGGTGACGCCGTGGCGCGCCGCGAGGCGTCCGGCCACGTACAGGCCGAGGCCCAGGCCGTGTTCCGCCTCGGGCTCCTCGTCGTAGGCCTCGGGCGTGGACAGCCGGGCGTTCAGTGCCTCCAGCCGGTCCTCGGTGACCCCGATGCCCTCGTCGACGACGGACAGCACGACGTCGCCGGAGTCCAGCAGCCACCCGGACACCTTGACCTTGGCGTCAGGCGGCGAGAACGTCGTCGCGTTCTCCAGCAGCTCGGCCAGGACGTGCGAGATGTCGTCGGCCGCGTGCCCGGCGACCTGGGTGTGCGAGGGCAGCGCGGCGAGGTCGACGCGCTCGTAGCGCTCGATCTCGCTGACGGCGGCCCGCATGACGTCGACCAGCGGTACCGGCAGCCCCTGGCCGTGGCCGTGTTCCTGACCGGCGAGGACCAGCAGGTTCTCGTTGTGGCGGCGCATCACGGTCGCCAGGTGGTCGAGCTTGAACAGGGTGGCGAGCCGGTCCGGGTCCTGTTCCTTGGACTCCAGCTCCTCGATGACCGTGAGCTGGCGCTCCACCAGGCCCAGGGTCCGCAGCGACAGCGAGACGGAGGTCGTCGACATGATGCGGCGGTGCTCTTCGAGCCCGGCCCGCAGCGTCGTCAGCTCCTCCTCCAGCACCTCGCGGCCCGAGGTCAGCGCCTCGTTGCGGCCGATGATCCGGCGCCGGTCGGCGTCGAGCCCGGCGATCCGGGTGTGCAGGGAGACGGTCTGGTCCCGGACCGCGTTCAGGTGGCGTACGACCTCGGCGAATTCGTCGTTGCGGCCCGTGAACCGGACCGGCTCCACCGAGCCCTCCGGCGTCGCCAGCCGTTCCGCGCCGCGGCGCAGGACGGACAGCGGCCGGGTCAGCGAGCGGGCCACGGCGGTCGAGACGCCCACGGCGATCAGGAACAGCAGGCCCAGCACGGCGATCAGGGTTTCGAGCCGGGTCACGTCGTCGTCTCGCTGGGCGGCGAGCGCGGAGGCGCGCTGTCCGGCGAGGGTGGACTCGACTGACCGCATCCGGTCGATGCGGGCGGTGAGCGCGGAGCCGACGGCGGCCCCGTCGGTCCTGCGGTCGGCGGACGACAGGGTGGGCCGCTCGGTGAGCCGCTTGAGGTAGTCGTCGGCCGCCTTGACCTCGGGTCCGGTGACGGTGGCGGCGAGGGTCTGGCGTACGTCGGGCCGCGCGGCCCGCGCGAAGTCGTCCAGGGCGGCCTGTTCCCGTACACGCGAGCGCTGGGCGGCGGTGGTGAGTTCGTCGACCACGGCCGAGTTGGGGAGCTGCTCGCCGCGGGGGACGGCCAGTGCGGCGAGCAGCAGTCCACGGGTGGCGGAGGCCTGTTCGACCGCCTGGCCCAGCGGGGCCATCGGGCGGGTGGTGGCGAGGGCGGCCACGGCGCGCGGCGGGGTCAGTTCGGCGAGCCGGTCGCCGGGGGCGAGCAGTTCCGCGATGACCCCGGTGTAGGCCTGGTGGGCGGCGAGGGCGCTGCCCTTGCCGTCGACGGCCTCGGCGCGGACGGCCTGGACGCGGGCGATGGCGAGGGCCGTCGGCTCGTCGGCGTCGGCCTGGACCTCGGCGAGCTGCCGGTCGGTGCGGGCCGTACGTTCCTGGACGGGGCCCTTGGCCCCGCCGGGGCGGCCCTTGGCGGCGTACTCGACGACGGCGTCGCGCTCGTCTCCGAGGAGGTGCGCGAGGGTGAGGTTCTGCCGGGTCTGCTCCGCGAGGGTGACCAGGCGCTGGGAGTCGCCCAGTTCCCTCGTGGCGGAGACGACGGCTGGGCTGCCTGCCGCGAGGACGGTGAGGCCGGCGACGGCCACGCCTACGACCAGCCTGCGGCGCACGCGGACGCGGCGTCCTGCGGGGGCCGGGCCGTCGGTGGCGGTGCCGTTCTTCCGAGACCGCTTCTTCTGCACCGGTGCTCGCAATCCTGTACGTGTGCTCTTGCTCGTCTACTCGTGTGGCCGAGGTAACGGCCGGTCAACAAGTAAACGCGCCCCGCCCCCTCGTACCGCCTCAGACCTTTGCAGTGTGATGGGAAGAGAGCCGCACATCACCCACCCGGCCACTCGAACGAGTGAACATCACGGATGAGTTGGCGACCAACTCGGACACCCGGTGTCAGGGCGTGTCCGCGGACAGGCGGTTGAAAGATCCACGCGGGCTTTGGCAGGATGCCCGCCCACATCCCCGGGGGTCCCGGCCGGGCCGTCGGACGCCCCGCGGGCCGCCCTCGCCCACGCCCCCCGCATTGGTACGGACCTACCGCGCTCCGGATCCCCGCGCCCGGCAGAATGACCGCATGCGCATCGACCTCGCCTCCGCCCCCGGCAGCCCGGAACGCCCCAATGAGGACTGGGTGTCGGCCGCGATCCCCGCTTCGGGCGGCGGCGTCCTGGTGGCTCTGGACGGGGTCACCCCGCCGCGCGGCGACGACGGGTGCGTGCACGGAGTGCCGTGGTTCGCGGCCCGGCTCGGCGGCCGATTGACCGAACTGTCCGGATCGCGGCGGGACATGCCGCTGGACCGGATCCTGGCGGAGGCCGTCCGCTCCACGGCCGAGGCGCACCGGGACACCTGTGACCTTTCTCACGTCCGCACACCGCAGGCGACGGTGGTCGTCGTCCGCTGGGACGAGGCGTACGTGGAGCACCTCGTGCTCTCGGACTCCGTACTGCTCCTGCAGGCGCCCGGCGGTGAGGTGACGGCCGTGCTCGACGACCGGCTGGACCGGATCCCGCGGGAGATGCTGCGGTCGCACGAGACGGCGGACACGCTGCGGAACGCGGAGGGCGGCTTCTTCACGGCGGCCGCGGACCCGGCGGTGGCGGCCCGGGCGGTCACGGGGCGCACCCCGCGCGGACGGGTCCGGGCGGTGGCCGCCCTCACGGACGGGGCGAGCCGGTGGACGGACACGTTCGGGGAGGGCGACTGGGGGCAGTGCCTGGCGGTGCTGCGGAAGGAGGGTGCGGAGGGACTGATCGGCCGGGTCCGCGCCATCGAGTCCGACCCGGCGCGCCCGTCGGCCCGGTACAAGCGGCACGACGACGCGTCGGCGGTCTACGCGGAGTTGTAGCGGCCGCTCCGGGGACGGGCCTACTCCGCGCCCGCGTTCAGCTGGTTGAGCAGCCGGGCCAGTTCCGCCACCTCGCCGCGGTCCCAGTCGGCGAGCTTGCGCATGTACTGCTCGCGCCGTGCGTCCCGTACCCGCAGGAACCGCTCGCGGCCCTCGTCGGTGAGGCCGACCAGGAAGGCCCGGCCGTCGGCGGGGTCCGGCTCGCGGGCGACCAGGCCCAGCACCTCCAGGGCCCGCAACTGGCGGCTCATGGTGGCCTTGCCGACGCCGAAGTACGCGGCGAGCTCGGTGGCCCGCTGCCGGCCGGCCGCCTCCAGGCGGGTGAGGAGCCCGTACGCGGCGGGCTCCAGCTCGGGGTGCAGCTCACGGGCCATCTCGCCGGAGGAGGCGCGGGCGCGCCGGAGGAAGACGGACAGCTCCCGCTCCAGGGCAAGGAACTCCTGGTCTTCGCTCCCGTGCACGTCCCGCTCCTTCGATGGTGTGTGGGCCGCCAGTATTTCGCAGCGGGCGCGCCGACGGCCCGGGGCCCCGCCGTGGGGGTCCCCCCGGACGGAGTTGGGGGAGGGGACCCGGGCGCCGTGTCGGCCCGCTACGCGGCGGTGGTGAAGGGCACTTCCGCCTGGGCCTGCGCCTGCGCCAGGGCGAGCTCCAGGACTTGGCGCACATCCGTCACCGGGTGCACCTCCAGCCCCTCCAGCACCTCGGCCGGGACGTCGTCCAGGTCGGCCTCGTTGCGCTTGGGGATGATGACGGTGGTCAGCCCGGCCCGGTGCGCGGCGAGCAGCTTCTGCTTGACGCCGCCGATCGGCAGGACCCGCCCGGTCAGCGAGACCTCGCCGGTCATGGCCACGTCCGTGCGCACCTGGCGTCCGGAGAGCAGCGAGGCGAGCGCCGTCGTCATGGTGATGCCCGCGCTCGGGCCGTCCTTGGGCACCGCGCCCGCCGGGAAGTGGATGTGCACGCCCCGGTCCTTCAGGTCGGCCACCGGGAGTTCCAGTTCGGCGCCGTGCGAGCGCAGGAAGCTGAGCGCGATCTGCGCCGACTCCTTCATGACGTCGCCGAGCTGCCCGGTGAGGGTCAGGCCGGCCGCACCCGTCTCGGGATCGGCCAGCGAGGCCTCCACGAACAGCACGTCGCCGCCCGCGCCGGTCACCGCGAGGCCGGTCGCCACACCGGGGACCGCGGTACGCCGTTCCGCCGGGTCCTGGGCGGACTCCGGCACGTGGTGCGGGCGTCCGATCAGGCCGCGCAGGTCGTCGGCGCCGATGCTGAAGGGCAGCTCGCGCTCGCCCAGTTCGTGCTGCGAGGCCACCTTGCGCAGCAGCCGCGCGATGGACCGCTCCAGGGTGCGCACGCCCGCTTCGCGGGTGTACTCGCCGGCGAGCTTCCTGAGCGCCTCCTCCTCCAGGACCACCTCGTCGGCGCCGAGGCCGGTCCGCTCCAGCTGGCGGGGCAGCAGGTGGTCGCGGGCGATGACGACCTTCTCGTCCTCGGTGTACCCGTCGAGGCGGACCAGCTCCATGCGGTCGGCCAGGGCCTCCGGGATGGCCTCCAGGACGTTGGCGGTGGCCAGGAACACCACGTCGCTGAGGTCGAGCTCGACCTCCAGGTAGTGGTCCCGGAAGGTGTGGTTCTGCGCCGGGTCCAGGACTTCCAGCAGGGCGGCGGCCGGGTCCCCGCGGAAGTCGGAGCCCACCTTGTCGATCTCGTCGAGCAGGACGACCGGGTTCATCGAGCCGGCCTCCTTGATGGCCCGGACGATACGGCCCGGCAGGGCGCCGACGTAGGTCCGGCGGTGTCCTCGCACCTCGGCCTCGTCGCGTACGCCGCCGAGCGCGACGCGGACGAACTTGCGGCCCATGGCGTGGGCCACGGACTCGCCCAGGGAGGTCTTGCCGACGCCGGGCGGCCCGACGAGGGCCAGCACGGCCCCGCCGCGGCGGCCGCCGATCACGCCCATGCCGCGCTCGGTGCGCCGCTTGCGCACGGCGAGGTATTCGGTGATGCGGTCCTTCACGTCGCTCAGCCCGGCGTGTTCGGCGTCGAGGACGGCCCGCGCGCCCTGGATGTCGTACCGGTCCTCGGTCCGCTCGTTCCAGGGCAGCTCCAGGACGGTGTCCAGCCAGGTGCGGATCCAGGAGCCCTCCGGGCTCTGGTCGCTGGCCCGCTCCAGCTTGTCGACCTCCTTGAGCGCGGCCTCGCGGACCTTCTCGGGGAGGTCGGCGGCCTCGACGCGGCTGCGGTAGTCGTCGGACTCCTCGCCCTCCTTCTCCCCGTTCAGCTCGCGCAGCTCCTTGCGGACCGCCTCCAGCTGCCGGCGCAGCAGGAACTCGCGCTGCTGCTTGTCGACGCCGTCCTGCACGTCCTTGGCGATGGACTCGGCGACGTCCTGCTCGGCGAGGTGGTCGCTGAGTGCCTTGACGGCGAGCTTGAGCCGGGCGACGGGGTCGGCGGTCTCCAGCAGTTCGACCTTCTGCTCGACCGTCAGGAACGGCGAGTACCCGGAGTTGTCGGCGAGGGCCGACACCCCTTCGATCTGCTGGACCCGGTCGACGACCTGCCAGGCCCCGCGCTTCTTGAGCCAGCTGGTCGCGAGCGCCTTGTACTCCTTGACGAGCTCGGTGACCGCACCCGGCAGCGGGTCCGGCACGTGCTCGTCGACGGTTTCGCCCTCGACCCAGAGCGCGGCCCCGGGCCCGGTCGTCCCGGCGCCGATGCGGACCCGCCCGCGGCCGCGGATGAGCGCGCCGGGGTCCCCGTCGGAGAGCCGCCCCACCTGTTCGACGGTCCCGAGCACACCGGTGCCCGCGTACTTCCCGTCGATCCGCGGCACGAGCAGCACTCGGGGCTTCCCGCTGCCCGCCGCCGCCTGGGCCGCCTCGACGGCCCCGCGCACCTCGGCGTCGGACAGGTCCAGCGGAACGACCATCCCAGGCAGCACGACCTCGTCGTCGAGCGGCAGCACGGGCAGAGTGAGCGTTGCGGACGTCGAAGCCATGATCTTCCCTCCGGCAGTGAAGTTGAGCTATGCCGACTCAATGCATGTGCGCCGCCGGTTGTTCCCCAACCTCCGTTCGCCTGGGGCGAACACCCCCGGATGAACGCCGCCCCGCCGCCGGACGGACGCCCTGGGGTGCGCGGGTCAGGCCGTCGGCTTAGCGTCGCCGTGCGAAGCCTTCGGGCCCGAGACCATACGAGGCGCTGATGACCGATCACCCGCACATCGCCCTCTTCCACCGCACCATGGCCGCCTTCGCCGCGGGCGACATGGATGCACTGGCGGAGCTCTTCCATCCCGACGTGCTGTGGCACGTCGGCGGCAGCAACGTGCTGGCGGGAGACCACCGGGGGCGCGATGCGACGTTCGCGCTGTTCGGCCGGGAGTTCCAGCTGACGGGCGGTACCTACCGTCCGCAGATCCACGACGTGCTCGCCGACGACGACCACACGGTCGCGCTGCTCCACGTCACGGCGACACGTGATGGCAGGACGCTCGACTTGGACTACGCCCTCGTCCTCCACATCCGGGACGGGAGGATCACCGAGGGCTGGGTGCTGACCACCGACCCGCGCGCATACTACGAGTTCTGGTCGTAGGGCCCTGGCTCTTCGACTCCGTCAGCTCCGCGCGGAGACGCGGACGTCGCCCGAGGTGGTCTTCGCCGAGAGGTGGGCGGGAGCCGAGGGGTCCGCGGGGAGCGAGATGTCGCGGGCGCCGGACGTGGTGGTGACCGCGAGCCGGTAGGGGGCCCGGGGAACCCGCAGGGTGACGTCGCCCGAGCCGGTTTCGGCGAGCACCGAGGACGGGGCCTGTGCGAAGTCCAGCCGGGTGTCGCCCGAGTCGGAGCGGATCTCGGCGGTGGGGCCGGCCAGGCCGGAGGCGGTGATCGCGCCCGAGGAGGTACGGGCCTTCAGCGGGCCCGCGATGCGCTCGGCCCGGACCGCGCCGGAGTCGGCCCTCAGCTCGGCCGCCGCCACGCCCGTCACCGTGATGCGGCCGCTGCTGCTCTCCAGCTTGACCGTGGCGGAGGCCGGGACCTCCAGGCGGTAGTCGATGGAGCAGGTGGTGGCGCAGCCGTCGGAGAAGGTGAGCACGCCCGAGGTGACCTGCTGTCCGGGCGTCGGAGCGGTGTCGCCGCGGTAGTGGACGGTTCGGCGGACCGTGACTCCGGGGCCGGATCCGGGGGTGACCTCGATCGAGCCGGACCGGGCGTCCGTGACCTCCACCGCGGAGACGGCCTCGGTGACCGTGGCGTCGGCGGTCGCCGTCTTCCGCGGGCCGTCCCCGAAGGAGCAGCCCGCCAGGAGGAGTCCGGCCCCGAGGGCGACGACTGCGGTGCGGGCGGGGCCAGGTGACACGGCGTAAGAGGTCATGGTCACGAGTCTCGGGCGGGAAGCGCCCGCGGCCGATGGGGCCGGTCCCCGGACCGGTGGTGGGGTTTACCCCCGGTGCGGAACCCGGCCGCCCGCGACCGCCCCCGGCCGCCCGCCCTCAGCCCGTGACCACCGGCCGCTGGTCCGAGGGGATGCCCCACTCGCTCCAGGAGCCGTCGTACACGGCCAGGTCCCGGTAGCCGGCGAGGGTGGCGCCGAGGGCCAGGACGCAGGCCGTCACCCCCGATCCGCAGCTGAAGTAGAGACGCTCCCGGTCGCCGGTCAGCGCGTCGATGGCCGCGCGGAGTTCCTCCGCCGGGCGCATCAGCCCGTCGGGGCGCTGGAGTTCGGCGAAGGGCAGGTTGATCGCGCCCGGCATGTGGCCGCCGCGCAGGCCCGGGCGGGGTTCGGGGGCGGTGCCGGCGAAGCGCTCGCGGGTGCGGGCGTCGAGGACGGCCGCCGCCGGGTCGGCCAGGGCCGCGGCGACGGTGGCGCCGTCGACCAGCAGCCCGGTTCGGGGGCGGGCGGTGAAGGAGCCGCGCGGGCCCTCGTACGCCGGGCCGGTGGCCTCCACGGGCAGGCCGGCGGCCGTCCAGGCGGGCAGTCCCCCGTCGAGCACGGCGGCCCGGTCGAAGCCCATGGCGCGCAGCATCCACCAGGCGCGGGCGCTGGAGTAGACGCCGGCGCCGTCGTAGACGACCACGGTGGAGGTGTCGTCGACGCCGAGGGCCCGCATCGCCTCGGCGAACCGGGCGGCGCCCGGCATGGTGTGCGGGGCGGGGGCGTCGTGGTCGGACAGCTCCCCGTCGAGGTCGAAGGGGCGGGCGCCCGGAATCCGGTGGGCGGCGCCGCGGTGGGCGCCGACGGAGGCGTCGAAGAGCACCAGCCCGGGCGCGGCGAGCCGCTCCGCGAGCCAGCCCGCGCCGACCAGCGGTCCGGGGTTCTCGGAATCGGCCCCTCGGGACGTGGAGTTCTGGGACGTGGGCATACGGCGCCTCCTGTGTGAACCGGGTCGCCCCATCCTCGCAACCGGCCCGGCGCGAGTACGTGTCCGAGCCTGATCAGGGCTCAGGGCTCACGGCCCAGGGCTCACGGCTCACGGCTCACGGCTCACGGCCCAGGGCTCACGGCTCACGGCTCACGGCTCACGGCTCACGGCTCACGGTCCGCGCAGCCTCCCGGCCTCGCGTACACGGCGACCCGCGCTCCGCGTACCTCCGTGACCGAGCACCGGTCGAACCAGGCGGCCAGCGTCTGCCGTTTCACCGCCTCCCGCGGGTACGGGTCCAGTGGCTGGTCGGCCGGGTCCAGGAGGGCGATCACCCGCGGGGAGTCGATCAGCGCCTCCCGGAGGGCCGGCGACGGCAGCTCGGTGCCCTGCAGGCTGCGCGAAGCCGCCGGGCCGCGGTCCAGGGCCACGTCGCGCAGCTCCCCGTAGACCCGCGGCGAGGACAGCAGCCACTCGCGCCGCCGTGACGGCAGGAAGACCACCGCGTCCCCCGGCCGGGCCTGCTCCCGGACCGCGGCGGCCACCGCGAGTACGTCGTCCTTGCGGCTCTCGGGCGTACGCAGCCACGCCGACCAGAAGCCGAAGGGCACGAGGAGGGCGGCGACCGCGAGCCACGGCCACCAGCCGCGGACCGACGCCAGCCGGGCCCCCGCCAGCAGGGCGAGCCCGGCCAGCGCGTAGAGCACGTACCGGTCGACGTACCAGGGGTCGAGGAGGGAGACCGCCATCAGCAGGCCGGGCGGCAGCAGCGCGAGCGGCAGCGCCACCCGTACGAGCCCTCCCGGCGCTCTCCGCGCCAGCAGCAGGGCGGCCGCCGCGAGGACCCCGTACGCCGCCCAGTCCTGCCAGGCCGGCCGCCCGAGCCAGCCGAGCTGCTGCTGCGCCTGCCGCGCGCTCACCAGGGCCAGCGGCAGCAGCAGCGCCACGACGGCCCCGGCGGCGAGGCGCCAGCCGCGCGAGCGCCAGGCGGTGAAACCGTGCGCGAGGAGGGCCAGTACCGCGAACTCGTGCAGCCAGCAGCCGAGCAGCAGCACCACCGCGTACGCCGCCCACCGCTCGCGCAGCATCAGGTACGTCGCCCACACCACGGCCGCGGCGACCAGGGCGTAGGAGCGGCCCTCCTGGGCGTACATCTGCACCGGCGGCAGCACGGCGTAGCCGAGCCCGGCGATCAGCCCGGCCCGCTCCCCCGCGAGCCGGCGGCCGATCGCGGCCACCCCGGCGGCCGCGAGGGCGGTGGCGGCGACGGAGGGCAGCCGCAGGGCCCACAGGCCGCCGTCCCAGGCCAGGAACACGCCGTGCATGAGCAGGTAGTACAGGCCGTGGACGGCGTCCACCTGGCCCAGCAGCTCCCAGAGCCCGCCGAGCGGCCGGTGGGCCACCTGCCAGGTGACCGACTCGTCGCGCCACATGCTGCCGCGCCGCTCCAGGCCCCAGAGGCCGAGGAGGACGGCGACCAGCGGGGGCAGGGCGCGCCGGGACCACGGGGCGATGCGGGTGATGGCTGCCTCCGGGTGCTGTCGGAACGGGCGTGGGGACTCCATACTCGGGGTTCGGGGGGAGTACCTGCGGAGGTGGGTGTGCGAGCGTTCCGAGCGGTGGCGGGAGCGGTGCTGGGCGCGGTGGTCCTGGCGGGATGCGGGGCGTCCGGTTCCGGCGGGGGCGACGACGCGCCTCCGACGCCCCGGCAGGCCCCCACGGCGGCCCCGACCGGCCCGACAGCCCCCGCGGCCTCGACGGGCCCGTCGCCGGGCGGCGCCGCGAGCCCGACGGCCGACAAGCCCCCCGCCGCGGACGAGACCCTGGTCCGGGTGAGCCGCAGCGGCGGCTACGCGGGCCAGACCCACACGCTCATCGTCAAGGGCGACGGCTCGTGGACCCGGCTGGACGGCAAGGCGCAGCCGGAGGGCGCCGGAAAGCTGTCGGAAGCCGGGCTGGCCGCGCTGCGCACCGCCCTCCGTGAGGCGGACTTCGCGAGGCTGCCCCGGATCTCGACGGGCGAGGGCAAGGTCTTCGACGGATTCATGTACGCCTTCGTGCACGGCGGCTACGAGGTTGCCGCCGCCGAGGAGGCCCTGGCGCCGGCCCTGCGCACGGTGCTGGACGCGCTCCCGCCGTTCACTGCGAGCTAGACCTATTACGCCGCCCGCTGCGCGAGTGCTCGGCCTGTTCGAGAACCGTTCCTAGCGATGTTGACCGGTCTTGGCCACATCGCTGTAAACCGGACTTGCCGGTTGTCTCCCCGAACGGTCTTGGGAGACCGGGAACAGCGCGAGCTGGTCGCTTCGGCTCCAGCAGGTCTTGGTGCCGGAATCCCGTACGTGGATCCGGACGTGGCGGCCGAGACGGTGGGCCGGGCCGATTTCACGTCGCTGGGCGCCGCGGCGCAGCGCCGCTCGCTCACGGTCCTGACAAATCCGGAGGGATTCCTTCCGCTCTCCGCGAAACTCTCCGCCCGATCCGCGCGATCCACGCGATCCGCGCGACCGGCCGGACCGAGGCTGTACGTGCGGAACGTGGACGAGGCCGTCGCCGCCGAGTACGGCGAGGTCGTCGCCGACCCGGCCGACGCCGATCTGGCCGTGCTGCGCCTGCGGACCCCGCACGAGCCGCGCGAAAACATCTTCGAGTCCTTCTTCCACTCGGGCTCCCTCGCCTTCCCCGAGCCCGAACTCGCCGAGATCCTGAGCCTGCTGGACCGGGTCCCGACCCTGGTCTGCATCAACCTGGAACGGCCCGCCGTCATCCCGGAGATCGCCGAACGCGCGGCGGCCCTGATCGCCGACTACGGCGCCGCCGACGCCGCCCTGCTGGACGTGGCCTTCGGCCGTGCCGTCCCCGGGGGCCGCCTCCCCTTCGAGCTCCCCCGCTCGATGCGGGCCGTCGAGGCCTCGCGCCCCGACGTCCCGAACGACACGGAGAACCCGGTCTTCCCCCACGGATACGGACTGTCGATGTAGGGCACACGGACAGCGAGGCGGCCTCGCCGCCCCGCCCGCCGGGTGCCGGTCCAGTGGGGGGTCCGGCACCCGGTACATCCCCCCCACTACCAGGATGATCAGCACAAATGCCCTGTCCGAACCCCGCATAGCCGCAGGCCGGTGCCTCCTCTACGCTGCACCCCACCACGCAGATCTTCATGGGGCGGGACCGGGACATGGAACAGACACACACCACCCACAACGGCGCCTCGGCGACCCCCGGCGCCCAGCGGCGCGTACTCGTCGTCGAGGACGACCACACCATCGCCGAGGCGATCGCGGCCCGCCTGCGGGCCGAGGGCTTCCAGGTGCAGACGGCCGCGGACGGCCCGGCCGCCGTCGCCGCGGCCGAGAGCTGGCTGCCCGAGCTGCTGGTCCTCGACATCATGCTGCCGGGCTTCGACGGCCTGGAGGTCTGCCGCCGGGTCCAGGCCCAGCGGCCGGTCCCGGTGCTGATGCTCACCGCCCGGGACGACGAGACCGACCTGCTGGTCGGGCTGGGGGTCGGCGCCGACGACTACATGACGAAGCCGTTCTCGATGCGCGAGCTGGCCGCGCGGGTCCACGTACTGCTGCGGCGCGTGGAACGGGCCACCCTGGCCGCGCACGCCCCCCGCGGGGCCACGCTGCGCCTGGGCGACCTGGAGATCGACCACGCGCAGCGCCGGGTCCGGGTGCAGGCCGAGGACGTGCACCTGACGCCGACCGAGTTCGACCTGCTGGTGTGCCTGGCCGGCACCCCGCGGGCGGTGCTCTCGCGGGAGCAGCTGCTGGCCGAGGTGTGGGACTGGGCCGACGCGTCCGGGACCCGTACGGTCGACAGCCACATCAAGGCCCTGCGCCGCAAGATCGGCGCGGAGCGGATCCGTACGGTCCACGGCGTCGGGTACGCCCTGGAGACCCCGGCGCAGGCGTGAGCGGCGCACCCAGGCCGAGGTCCGTCGGCGCCCTGCGGCCCTTCTCACCGTTCTCGATCAAGACCAAGCTGGGCACCCTGGTGGTGGTCTCGGTCTTCATCACGACGGGCCTGCTGCTGGTGGCCCTGCGCACCGACACCGAGCTGCGGTTCATCACCGTCTTCTCGGTGATCGCCTCGATGCTGATCACCCAGTTCGTGGCGCACAGCCTGACCTCGCCGCTGGACGACATGACGACGGTGGCCCGGGCGATATCCCAGGGCGACTACACCCGCCGGGTGCGCGGCGCCGGGCGCCGCGACGAGCTGGGCGACCTGGCTTCCACGATCAACCTGATGGCGGACGACCTGGAGGCGGTGGACCGGCACCGCAAGCTGCTGGTCGCCAACGTCTCGCACGAGCTGCGCACGCCGATCGCGGCGCTGCGGGCGGTGCTGGAGAACGTGGTGGACGGGGTCTCGGCCGCCGATCCGGAGACCATGCGCACGATGCTGAAGCAGACCGAGCGCCTCGGCCGGCTCGTGGAGACGCTGCTGGACCTCTCCCGGGTGGACAACGGGGTGGTCCCGCTGCGCGCCCGCCGCTTCGAGGTGTGGCCGTACCTGTCGGGGGTGCTGAAGGAGTCGGCGCTGGCGGCCGCGGGCCGGCCGGGGCTGTCCAGCGGATCCGGCGGGCACACCCGCAACGACGTGCACCTGCACCTGGACGTGTTCCCGCCCGAGCTGACGGCGTACGCGGACGCCGAGCGGCTGCACCAGGTGGTGGCGAACCTGATCGACAACGCGGTCAAGCACAGCCCCCCGCACGGCCGGGTCACGGTCCGCGCGCGGACCGGCGAGACGCCCGGCAGCCTGGCGCTGGAGGTACGGGACGAAGGTCCCGGCATCCCCGAGGCGGAGCGGCACCGGGTCTTCGAGCGGTTCAACCGCGGCAGCGCGCGCGGCGGTGACGGCGGCACCGGACTGGGCCTGGCGATCGCCCGCTGGGCCGTGGAACTGCACGGGGGGCGGATCGGAGTGGCCGAATCGTCACGGGGCTGTCGCATCCTCGTCACGCTTCCGGGCAGCTCGTAGGCGCCGCGTTGACGTAGGGTTCGAGTGGGAAGGACATGATCTCGGCCACACGTGCCCGGGGTCCGTCAGGGGTGCGAAGCCAGGAGGCCGCAACCTCGGTGCCCCCTACCCGAACCACACTTGTTTCCCGCCATTCCAGGCAGTGAAACCCGCCGTTCGATGTGACCTGCATGACGGAAGTCCCGCCCGGTCTGCATCTCACGGCCCAGGAGGCGTAGCCTTTATTCCCGCTGTCCATACCTTGTGAAGCGGAAGAGGGCGGTTGCCGCCGTGTCGCCACAGTCCCCCAGTAACTCGAGCACCAAGACCGAAGCAGGAGAGGGCGGGAAGAACCCCGCCTCAGGCTTCGGTGCCAATGAGTGGCTCGTCGACGAGATCTATCAGCAGTACCTCCAGGACCCGAACTCGGTCGACCGGGCCTGGTGGGACTTCTTCGCCGACTACAAGCCGGGGGGCGCTGTCGCTCCGGTGAAGGCCGAAGAGCCGAAGAAGTCCCCTGCGACGACGGACGGCGCCTCCGCACAGGCCGCCACCACCGTCACCGCAGCCCCGCAGGCCGCCGACGCCGCCGTCACGGGGGCGGCGAGCGCCGCGCCCGCTCCCGCCGCCGCGCCCACGCCTGTGTCAGCTCCTGCCCCTGCTCCTGCCACCCCCTCTGGTGCCCCTGCTGTGACTGTCACCTCCCAGGCCCCGGCCGCCGCACCGGCCGCGCCCGCCCCCTCCGCTCCCGCAGCCCCCAAGCAGGCCGCGCCCGCCACCGAGGCCCCCGCGGGCCCCGAGCTGGTGACGCTCCGCGGCCCGGCTGCCGCTGTGGCGAAGAACATGAACGCCTCCCTGGAGGTGCCGACGGCCACGTCCGTCCGCGCCGTCCCGGTGAAGCTGCTGTTCGACAACCGCATCGTCATCAACAACCACCTGAAGCGCGCCCGGGGCGGGAAGATCTCCTTCACCCACCTCATCGGCTACGCGATGGTGCAGGCCATCAAGGCCATGCCGTCGATGAACTACTCCTTCGCGGAGAAGGACGGCAAGCCCACCCTGGTCAAGCCGGAGCACATCAACTTCGGTCTCGCGATCGACCTGGTGAAGCCGAACGGCGACCGCCAGCTGGTCGTCGCCGGCATCAAGAAGGCCGAGACCCTCAACTTCTTCGAGTTCTGGCAGGCCTACGAGGACATCGTCCGCCGCGCCCGTGTCGGCAAGCTGACGATGGACGACTTCACCGGCGTCACCGTCTCGCTGACCAACCCCGGCGGCCTGGGCACCGTGCACTCCGTGCCCCGCCTGATGCCCGGACAGTCGGTCATCATGGGCGTCGGCTCCATGGACTACCCCGCCGAGTTCCAGGGCACCTCGCAGGACACCCTGAACAAGCTGGGCATCTCCAAGGTCATGACCCTGACCTCGACCTACGACCACCGGGTCATCCAGGGCGCGGCCTCCGGCGAGTTCCTGCGCATCGTCGCGAACCTGCTGCTCGGCGAGAACGGCTTCTACGACGGCGTCTTCGAGTCGCTGCGCATCCCGTACGAGCCGGTCCGCTGGAACCGCGACATCGACGCCTCGCACGACGACGACGTCACGAAGGCCGCCCGCGTCTTCGAGCTGATCCACTCCTACCGGGTCCGCGGCCACGTCATGGCCGACACCGACCCGCTGGAGTACAAGCAGCGCAAGCACCCCGACCTCGACATCACCGAGCACGGCCTCACCCTGTGGGACCTGGAGCGCGAGTTCGCGGTCGGCGGCTTCTCCGGCAAGTCGATGATGAAGCTCCGCGACATCCTCGGCGTGCTGCGCGACTCGTACTGCCGCACCACCGGCGTCGAGTTCATGCACATCCAGGACCCGAAGCAGCGCCGCTGGATCCAGGACCGCATCGAGCGCCCGCACTCCAAGCCGGAGCGCGAGGAGCAGCTGCGCATCCTGCGCCGTCTGAACGCGGCGGAGGCCTTCGAGACCTTCCTGCAGACGAAGTACGTCGGCCAGAAGCGCTTCTCGCTGGAGGGCGGCGAGTCCGTCATCCCGCTGCTCGACGCCGTCATCGACTCGGCCGCCGAGGCCCGCCTCGAAGAGGTCGTCATCGGCATGGCCCACCGCGGCCGCCTGAACGTGCTGGCGAACATCGTCGGCAAGTCGTACGCGCAGATCTTCCGCGAGTTCGAGGGCAACCTCGACCCGAAGTCCATGCACGGCTCCGGCGACGTCAAGTACCACCTGGGCGCCGAGGGCACCTTCACGGGCCTGGACGGCGAGCAGATCAAGGTCTCGCTCGTCGCGAACCCCTCGCACCTGGAGGCGGTCGACCCGGTCCTGGAGGGTGTCGCCCGCGCCAAGCAGGACGTCATCAACAAGGGCGGCACGGACTTCACCGTCCTGCCGCTGGCCCTGCACGGCGACGCGGCCTTCGCGGGCCAGGGTGTGGTTGCCGAGACGCTGAACATGTCGCAGCTGCGCGGCTACCGCACCGGCGGCACCGTGCACGTGGTCATCAACAACCAGGTCGGCTTCACCGCCGCCCCGGAGTCCTCGCGTTCGTCGATGTACGCGACCGACGTGGCCCGCATGATCGAGGCGCCGATCTTCCACGTGAACGGCGACGACCCGGAGGCCGTGGTCCGCGTGGCGCGGCTCGCCTTCGAGTTCCGTCAGGCGTTCAACAAGGACGTGGTCATCGACCTCATCTGCTACCGCCGCCGCGGCCACAACGAGTCCGACAACCCGGCGTTCACGCAGCCGCTGATGTACGACCTCATCGACAAGAAGCGCTCGGTGCGCAAGCTGTACACCGAGTCCCTCATCGGTCGCGGCGACATCACGCTGGAAGAGGCCGAGCAGGCGCTCCAGGACTTCCAGGGCCAGCTGGAGAAGGTCTTCGCGGAGGTCCGCGAGGCCGCCACGGCTCCCGCCGGCGCCCCGGTGGCGCCCGCGCAGGTCGCGCAGGAGTTCCCGGTCGCCGTGAACACCGCGGTCTCCCAGGAGGTCGTCAAGCGGATCGCCGAGTCCCAGGTCAACATCCCCGACCACGTCACCGTCCACCCGCGTCTGCTGCCCCAGCTGCAGCGCCGCGCGGCGATGATCGACGAGGGCACCATCGACTGGGGCATGGGCGAGACCCTGGCCTTCGGCTCGCTGCTGATGGAGGGCACCCCGGTCCGGCTGTCCGGCCAGGACTCCCGCCGCGGCACGTTCGGCCAGCGCCACGCGGTCCTCATCGACCGCGAGACCGGCGAGGACTACACCCCGCTGCAGTACCTGTCGGACGACCAGGCCCGCTACAACGTCTACGACTCGCTGCTCTCCGAGTACGCGGCCATGGGCTTCGAGTACGGCTACTCGCTGGCCCGCCCGGACGCGCTGGTCCTCTGGGAGGCCCAGTTCGGTGACTTCGTCAACGGCGCGCAGACCGTCGTCGACGAGTTCATCTCCTCGGCCGAGCAGAAGTGGGGCCAGACCTCCGGCGTCACGCTGCTCCTGCCGCACGGCTACGAGGGCCAGGGCCCGGACCACTCGTCCGCGCGTCCCGAGCGCTTCCTCCAGATGTGCGCGCAGGACAACATGACGGTCGCGATGCCGACCCTGCCGTCGAACTACTTCCACCTGCTGCGCTGGCAGGTCCACAACCCGCACCACAAGCCGCTCATCGTCTTCACCCCGAAGTCGATGCTGCGTCTGAAGGCGGCGGCGTCGAAGGCGGAGGAGTTCACGAACGGTTCGTTCCGTCCGGTCATCGGGGACACCGCGGTGGACCCGAGCGCGGTCCGCAAGGTCGTCTTCTGCGCGGGCAAGTTCTACTACGACCTGGAAGCCGAGCGCGAGAAGCGCGGCATCACGGACACCGCGATCGTCCGCATCGAGCGGCTGTACCCGCTGGCGGGCGCGGAACTCCAGGCGGAGATCGCCAAGTTCCCGAACGCGGCGAAGTACATCTGGGCGCAGGAGGAGCCGGCGAACCAGGGTGCGTGGCCGTTCATCGCGCTGAACCTGATCGACCACCTCGACCTGGCGGTCGGCGCGGAGGTCCCGACGGGCGAGCGCCTGCGGCGCATCTCGCGGCCGCACGGCTCGTCGCCGGCCGTCGGCTCGGCGAAGCGCCACCAGGCGGAGCAGCAGCTCCTGCTGAACGAGGTCTTCGAGGCGTAGTCGCTGCGCGGCTCAGCAGCACGGAAGGCCCGGCCCCCCTCGGGGGAGCCGGGCCTTCCGGCCGTTTCGGGCTGCGCCGGGGCTGGCTGCCGCTGGGCACATCCAGCCCCGCCGAAGCTGGTTGCCCGCAGGGCACATCCAGCCCCGCCGAAGGTGGTTGCCCGCAGGGCACATCCAGCCCCGGCGGGGGGGGGGGGGGGGGGGGGGGGGGGGGGGGGGGCGGGCGCCGCCCCCCCCCCCCCCGCGGGGGGGGGGGGGGGGGGGGGGGGGGGGCCCCCCCCCCCCCCGAAACCCGGCTCCGCCGGGCACGGGCTCCGCCCGGACCCGCTCCTCAAACGCCGGCGGGGCTGGATGTGGCTGATGCCGCCCGCAGGGCCGGGGGCTACGGCTGGGGCTCGAAGTCCCAGTACGGGCGGGTCTGTTGGCGGGCCGAGACCGTGTGGACGTGTTGGGGGCCCAGCGTACGGATGAGGCCCTTGATGCCCGCCTCCTCGTGCTTGCCCGCCTCCGCGTCCTCCCGTACCGACCGGAGGTCCGCCGCCAGCGCGATCTGCGCGCTCAGCGTCATCGGGTGGTCCGGGCCCAGCACCTGCTCGGCGGTGCGCAGCGTCTCCCGGCTCAGGTCCAGCGCGTCCTCCAGGCGCCCCGTGATGTTGCGGTGCCCGGTGGCGTTCAGGGCGCAGCCCAGCGTCCAGGGGTGCCGGTCCCCCAGCGCGCCCCGCATGCCGACCAGCGCCTGCTCCGCGAGCGAAAGGGCCTCCACCCGCTCGCCCTGGGCGCGCAGCACCAGGCCGAGGTTGCCGACCGTGCCGATGCTGTACGGGTGGGCGAGGCCCAGCTGGGACTGGTAGCCGCGGACCACGTCCTCGGAGATCCGGCGGGCCTCGCCGATGTCCCCGTACTCCCTGAGGTAGGTGGCGTAGTCGGAGGCCACCATCAGCGTCCACGGGTAGTCGACCCCGAAGACCCGCGTGGCCCGCTCCCACACGGCCCGCAGCCGCATGCCCGCACCGGGGATGTCCCCGGAACGCCGCAGGCACAGCCCGAGGTTGTGCTCGGCGCGCAGGGTCTGCGGGTGGCCCAGCCCCAGCACCTGGGTGTTGAGCTTGAGCCCCTGTTCCTGCCGGGTCTGCGCCTCCCGGTAGCGGCCCATCATCCGCAGTCCCATGGCGCAGGCGATGCCGGAGGAGAGGGTGGAGATGTGCTGCGCCCGCAGGACCCGCTCGCGGCGGCGCAGGGTGTCCAGGTCGAGGTCGTACGCGTCCTGGTAGCGGCCCAGCAGCCGGTAGGTGGCGGCCAGGTTGTTCTGGGCGCCGAGCGTGGTCGAGTCGTCCTCGCCGAGCAGCTCGCGGTACGTGGCCAGGCAGTGCTCGAAGATCTCGCGGGCCGGCTCGAACTTGGCGATGCACAGCAGGACTCCGCCGTACGCGCTGCTGGCGCGCAGGGTCTCCAGGTCGCGCTCGCCGCGTTCCGAGGCGAGCCGGTCGGCGACGGCCTTGGTGAGGGTCTCGGCGCGGCGGAAGAGGCCGAGGTTGCGCAGGGCTCCGCCGTACTGGTAGCTGAGCTCGCGGACCTTGGGGTGGTCCTCGCCGAGCGTGGCCCGCCAGGCCTGGTCGGTCTCCTCGGAGAGCCGCAGGCAGGTGCGGTACTCCCCGGCGAGGATCAGGTAGCGCAGGCAGTGCAGCAGGAAGTTCTGGATGCGCGGGTTGCTGCTGGTCAGCACCCCGGAGGTGGCCAGGTGCGGGATGAGTTCGGCGTAGCGGGGCCACAGCCGGGAGTCGGAGGGCCGGCCGGGGTCGGCGGCGGCGAGGACCTGGCGGACGGCGCGGGAGAGCGGTTCGGCCTCGTCCTCGGAGAGGTTGTCGCGGACGATGCCGTGGACCATGCGGTGCAGCTGTACGGTCTCCAGCCCGCCGCCGCCCTCCTCCACGGGCAGGTCGGAGTACTCCAGACGGACCACGGAGAACTGGACGAGCTTGTTGAGGGCCGCGTTCCACCGGATCTGGTCGTTGATCAGCCCGGCGAGCTCCTCGGGCACCTCGTCGGCGGGGAACTCGCGCAGCAGCCGCAGCGGCACCGGCCCGGGTGCGAAGAAGACGAACAGCCTTAGCAGGGAGAGCGCGTCGGGGAAGTTCTCCCGGACGTTGTTGAGCAGTATGGCCAGGGCCGTGGGGAAGGGCAGCGGGTAGTCGTCGGAGACGGTGACGGCCTCGCGGGAGTCCAGCCGGCGCTGGAGCAGCGCCAGGTAGTCGCCGACGGTCAGCGGGGAGTCGGCGAGCCAGCCGGCGGTCTGGTCGAGGGCGAGCGGGTAGTCCTCCAGGGCCTCGGCGAGCTGGTCGGCCTCCACGGCGGTGAGCCGCAGCGCGCGGCGGCGGATGAAGGTGATGGACTCGGGGCGGGCGTAGAGCGGGACTTCGACGAGGCTGGTGTGCCGGGAGGCCCATTCGCGGTTGCGTGAGGTGATGATGACGTCGCCCGCGCCGGTGGGCAGCAGGTCGGTGAGGTCGTCGGGGTTGTCGCAGCCGTCGAAGACCATCAGCCAGCGGCTGTACGGGGATCCGCGCCGCAGCGCCTCCAGGACGGCCCGGATCTGCTCGCCGTAGCTGCCGGCGCCGCGCGGCAGGCCGAGGGCGGGGGCCAGGTCGGCGAGGCGTTCGCGCAGGGTGGGCCGGTCCTCGGCGGGGACCCACCACACCACGTCGTACTCGGAGGCGAAGCGGTAGGCGTACTCGGTGGCGACCTGGGTCTTGCCGACGCCTGAGAGCCCCAGGAGGGTGACGGTGGAGGCGCCGGCCGGGGCTTCGGCGAGCGCCGCACGCAGGGTGCCGATGACGTCGTTGCGGCCGGTGAACCGGGGGTTGCGGCGCGGCACCCGGCCCCAGATCTCGGGCGGGTCGTTGGGGAAGCGGGGGCCGCGGCGGCCGGTCTCGGTGCCGATCCGGTCGGTGGGCAGCTCCAGGCGGCGCAGCACGCGGTACTCGGCCTCGTACGCGTCCAGGCCCCACAGGTCGGTCTTCTCCAGGACGGCGACGGCGCTGGGCAGCGGGGCGTCGGTGAGGCAGACCGCCGCGAACCGGTCGGGGTGGCGGTCGGTGACCGCGCGCAGGGCGGTGTTCCACTCCTCGTCCGTGTGGGTGCCGGCGGAGAAGTAGCGTTCGCTGAGGACGAGGAGGACCCGGCTGCCGGAGCGGGCGAGGTCGTCGAGGGCCTGGGCGAGGCCGGGGCTGTTCTGCGGGTCCCAGCGCTGGAGGGCGACGCGGTGGCCGTGCTCCTCCAGCCGGTGGGCGATCCACACGGCCCAGGGCCGGTTGAACCCCGCGAAGCTGATGACGAAGCGCTGCGGCCCAGCGGCTGAGGTGGTCTGGTCCTGCCGACTACCGGTCATGCGGCCGCCTCCCTGAGATCCGGGCAGTGGACGGGGTTGAAAAGGTACCGCAGCGGACGGCCCGTCAGCCTTGTGCGAACGGCGCGAGTTCGGGGTGTTCCGCGCACCAGGCGCGGCGCTCGCGGTCGATGGCCCGGCGCGCGGTGGCGTGCTGCTTCCCGGGCGGCGGGAGTTCGTCCATGGCGCGTTCGGCGGTCCTCATGGCGTCGACGAACTCCCTTCCCGCGGAGGTCAGTCGGTCGTTCGCCCCCAGGACGGGCAGGACGGCGGCGACCTGGGCGCGGACCCGGGCGTGCTGGGCCCAGGCGCCGCGGGCCCCGTAGAGGGCGGCGCGCTGCCAGTACCCGGCCAGGGCCAGGTGGGCGTAGGCGCCGTGCAGGAGCCCCTCCAGCGGGCGGGGGTCGGCGCGCCAGGGGGCCCAGTACCGGGGGGTGCGGTCGGCGGTGTGCAGGGTCAGGACGTCGGCGAGGGCGGTGAGCTTGCCGTGCTGGACCTCGTGGACGAGGGTGGCGGCCAGCGCGGGCGGGGCCTGGGCGCGGGCCAGTACGGAGCCGGCGGCCGCGGGCAGGGTGGCGCCGCTGGAGCGGGAGCCGCCGGCGAGCGGTACCACGGAGCGCAGCAGTTGGACGGTCTCCTCGGCGCGGGCGGTGTCGTACCGCTGGAGCAGGGTGAGCGCGCCGGACCACTGGGTGTCCCAGCGCCGGTGCCCCTTGGGGGTGAGCCGGCGGGCGGGGCGTACGGGGGCCTGCTGCGCGGGGCCGGGTGCCCGGTAGGGGTCGAGGTCGTCGAGGGCGGTCCGGCCGCCGGGGAGGGTGTGCAGGGGGAGGGTGGCCGGGTCCTCGGGGTCCCAGGAGCGTTCGGTGAGGGCGAGCGGGCCCGGGCGGTCCGGGCGCAGGAGTCCGAGGGTGGGCAGGAGGAGGCGGCCGTGCTGGGGGCGCAGGGTGTGGGTGAAGGCGATCCCGGCGCGCAGGGCGGCGGCGACGGCGAGGGCCCCGAGGTGGCCGAGGTCCGGCGGGGGCCCGTACGGGGCGTGCAGGCGGCGCAGGGTCTCCTCGGCCCACACGCCGGTGGCCGGGTAGTGCAGGACGTCGCGCACGGCGCCGGGGTCGTGGCGTTCGGCCTCCTCCAGCAGGGCCCAGTGGCCGGCGGTCTCGCCGGACCGGCCGCCGGGGGCCGCGTCGAGGACCCCGCGCAGCAGGACCAGGCGCTTGGAGCGGCGTACGTCGCGGACCAGGCGGGTGCCGTCCGAGGAGGGCTCGGTGGAGGCGAGGGCGCGCAGGGTGCGGGAGGAGACGGTGAAGGAGGCGAGGGCGGCGGTCATGAGGCGACCGCCGGGGGGCGGGCGGCGGTGGCGGCCCGGGCGGTGGTGATGGCGGTGGCCGCGGTGGCTGCGGTGGCGGTGGCCGCGGCCTGCTGGAGGGCCGCGGCGATGTGCCGGATCAGGACCTGGAGGTCCGCGCAGTACACGGACGGCTGGCGGAAGCCCTCGCCGGCGCGGTAGCGGTGCGGGTAGTGCCCGCCTCCGCACACCTCGACCAGCTCGCAGGCACGGCACCCGGCGGCGAGCGCGTCCCGTCCGAGCTGGCGGGCGGCGAATCCGGGGTGGTCGAGGAGCTGGTCGAAGCTGTGGGTGGCGAGGGTCATCCCGGTGGCGGCGGCGCCCTCGTAGGCGGACTTCAGCGAATCGGCCTGTTCGATGGAGCCGTCGGTCTCGATGACGGCGGTGGCGGCGGGTGCGAGCCCGAGGGTCTCGGTGGCGGCGGGCAGGCCGAGCAGCAGGGCGATGATCTCCTCGAAGGTCCGGATCCGGGTGCGCCGCACCCCGTCGTGCCACCAGCGTTCGAAGACGGCGAGGAGCCAGTCGGCGTACGGGGTCCGGCCGGGGTGGTGGCCGGGCGGCGGGGAGCTCCGGTTGGCTAGCGGCAGCAGCAGCCCGACGCTGGGCGGGGCGAAGGCGAGCAGGGACTCGTACGTCTCCACGGGGTCCTGGGCGAGGTCGATGACGCAGAGCACCCCGGCATAGCTGTCCGGATGCCGTGCCAGCAGCCGCAGGCCGCGGGCGGCGGCGCCGAATCCGGGACGCCCGGCGTGGTCGACGCGCCGGGTGTTGTGCGCGGGGAGCCCCCCGTCGAGGCTGACGCCGACGCGTATCCCGGCGGCGGCCAGCGCGGCGAGCCGACCGCGGGTGAGGAGGGTTCCGTTGGTCTGGACGGTGGCGGTGACCCGGGTGTGCGGGGCGGCCGCGGCCACGGCGGCCCGTACGGCGTCGACGGGCGCGGCCAGCCGGCCGGGCGCGGTGAGCAGCGGTTCGCCGCCGTGCAGCACCAGGTCGACACGGGGCAGGTCGTGGGCGGCGGCGTGCTCGGCTATCCGCTCGGCGGCGCGGGCGGCGGTGGCCGGGGCCATGACGGCGGGCTGGCCGCGCCAGCCCTGGTCGGCCATCTCGTAGACGTAGCAGTAGGTGCAGGCGAGGTTGCAGCGGCTGCGCGTCTTGAGCACGAACTGCCGTATCGGATGCGGACGGTGGCCGGCGGCCCGCAGGGCGGGGACGTCGAGCCGGGTGTAGGGCCAGGGCGCGTGGCGGGCGTGGGCGTCCCGCGCGGGCAGCACGGCGTCGCTCGTGTCGGTGTCCCTCATCGCCTGCGCCTCCCTCCCCCGGCGGCTGCTGGGAGGTCCCCCAGCGACGGTCCATCCCTGCCCTTCGGACGGCCTCGGCTAACGGCGGAAAGCGGTCAAGTGGTGTGCGGCTCAGGCGCGGTATCCGGTCACACGATGCCCGAGTCGAAGGCGTTCAGGATCTCGGCCGGGTTGGTCACCCGCTCGACCATGCCTTCGATCACCTGGGCGAGCACGGGATGGTCGATCCCGCGCAGCGCCGCCAGATCCAGGCCGGAGAGATCCGGCAGCCCCCCGGGGCACCGCTGGACCACCACTGCCACGTCCTGATCCTTCGTCACCATGGGCCGCCCGTCCCCCTGTTGCGTCGCACGTTCGATGGTCCACTGCCCTTTCCCCTCCCCCGGCGCCCGGAAACGGCCGGGCCGGGGGCGCAGGGCGGCTCAGAGGGCCGCCTCCAGGGCGCTGATCCGCGCGGCGAGCGCCTCGGACCGCCCCTCCGCCGCCGCCTCGGGCCGTACCCCGGACCCCGCCTCGGGCCGTACCCCGGACCCCGCCTCGCCGCCTGTGCCGAGCCGCATCCACAGCTCCAGCGCGGAGCGGTACGCGTCCAGGGCCGCCCTGGGCCGGGCTAGGCGCTCCAGCACCTCCCCGCGCAGCTCCTGTACGCGGGCGGCCAGCTGGACCGCGGTACCGGCGGCCCGGCGCTCCTCGCGGTCGGCCTCCAGGGCGGCCCGCCAGGCCCGCCGGTAGGAGTCCGCCGCCCGGTCCAGGCGGTCCAGGGCCCGGGTGTGCCCGTGGATCTCCTGCTGCACGTCCCCGTGGTCCCGCCAGGCGCGGGCCCGCTCCAGCGGGCTGCGGCTGTGCCGGACGGCCAGTTCCAGCAGGTACTCGGCCTCCCGCAGGTCCACCGGGTCCCCCTCGTAGGTGTGCCGCAGCCGGAGCCCGGCGGCCAGTCTCAGCAGCCGGTGCGCCGCACCGGGGTCGGACTGCGGCACCGCCGCCCGGCTCTCGCGCAGCACGCGTACGGCTGCCCCGGTGAACCGCCGGCCGTCGGCGGCCCGGGCCCGCTCCATCAGTACGTCGCCCCACTCGGGCAGCAGCTCGCCGAAGGCGTCCGCGTCCCGGGGGATCAGCCGACGGGCGCGGCCGTACGCCTCCGCGGCGTCCTCCAGGGCCGCCGGGTCGGCGTCCCGCTCGTAGCGCGCCCGGTGCACCCGCGCCAGGCAGACCAGGGCCGCCACCCGCTGCTCGGCGTCCCCGCCGGCCTCCGCCAGGGCCGCGTCCAGCTCCGCGGCCGCCTCCTCCAGCCGCCCGGGCAGGTACCGCAGAGCCCCGGCCAGTTCCACCCGCACCCGCGCGCGCGCTTCCGGACCGGCCGTCCCGTCCGCGGTCAGGGCGGTCGCGGCCAGCCGGGCCGCGGCCTGTTCGGCCAGGGCCGTGCGCTCGGCCGGGTCGGAGGTGTGGGGCAGCAGGGCCAGCAGGACGCGGCCCAGGGCCCGTTGGAGTGCGGGATGCGGCGGCGCGTCGGTGGCGCCGCCGGGCGTGGGTGCGGGCGTGGGACCGGGCGTGGGACCGGGCGTGGGACCGGGCGTGGGACCGGGCGTGGGACCGGCCAGCGACTCCAGGGCGGCCCGCGCCTCGCGCAGCGCGCCCGGGTCCTCCCGCAGCGCGCTCAGCCGGATCAGCGTCTCGGCCCGGCGCACCGCGCAGTCCCGCCGCAGTCCGGGGTCCCCCGCGGCGCCCGCCGCCGCGAACTCCCGGTCGGCGGCGGCCAGCAGCTCCGCCTCGCCCGGGGAGGTCGTACGGGTGGCCGCCAGCGCCCGCTCGTACAGCACCCGGCCCCGCACGAACCGGGCCGGGGCGCTCCGCAGCCCGGTCACGGCCCGCTCGGCCTCGGCGAGGAGTTCGGGGTCCCGCTGGGCCGCCCACAGCCGCAGCAGCGCGCCCGCCAGTTCGGTCTCCGCCTCCTCCGGCGGATCCCCCGGCCCCGCCGGGGCCGTCACCGCGCGGCGCAGGACCGCCACGGCCTCGTACAGGGCGCGCGCGTCCCCGTCCGCGAGCCGGTCGCGCGCGGCGCGCACCGCACCGGCCCGGCCGGGTGCCGGGGGCGGGGCGGGCTCGCGCACCGGCGGGTCCCCCTCCTCGGGCACCCCGGGAAGGTAGCGCCGTACGACCTTGGCCGAGACCTGTGCGAAGGCCTGCGGGAGCCGCCCGGCGGGCGCCCGCTCGGCGTCCTCCGGCGCGGGTCCGGCCTCCGTGGCCGGCGCCCCGGTCAGCTGCGAGACCGCGAGCGCGGGGAAGTTGCGCACGCCCCGCCCGAAGTGGGCCTGCACGTACTCAGAGCAGTGCTTGAGCACGAGGGCGGCCTCGTCCCGCCCCAGCGGCCCCAGCAGTACGTCCTGCACCCCGGGCGTGAACTCGTACCACTGCCCCGGCGCCTCCGCGCTGCGCCGCAGCAGCCCGCTCAGCAGCACCTCGGCCAGGTCCGAGGGCTCGGAGTCCGGCAGCATCGTGCGCTGCACCAGCCGCATGACGGGCAGCGTCAGCGGGGCCGCCGACAGGTACACGGCCAGCTGTACGGCCCGGGGCGCGGCCGAGGACCGGAACCGCGCCACCAGCTCGCGCGGGGGCCGTACGGCACGGGGCGGCGGCGGGGGCGCCGCCGGGTGGGCGGCCAGCACCCGGCCCACCTCGGCCGGTACGGGGCCGGTGCCCAGCCCGGCGACGAGCCGGGCCCACGCCCCGAGGGCGGTCGCGCCGGGGGGCAGCACGGGCACGGTCAGCCCTCCCACGGGCCGTCCGGGCAGCGGCGGCCGGTCCGACCGGAATTTCAGCTTCCCGCCGCTGCCCTCGACCCGGGTGAGCGTGCCCCGCTCGGTCGGCAGCCAGCTGCGGCCCCACAGCCGCTGCGGCAGCGGCTGCACGACCACGCACGGGGTGCACTCGGCCCACCGGTGCAGCAGCCGCTGCGCCGCGCCCTCGCGCCACAGCGGTCCGGCGCAGTCGGAGACCAGCATGGTCAGGGCCCGCCCGGTGGGGTCGCGCAGCTGGTCCCCGGAGCGCAGCCCGGGGCCGGGCACGGGGCCGCGCCCGAGCGCCGCCGTGCCGTCGGCGAGCCGGTGCAGGTAGTGCACCTGGACGTCCCGGAAGGCGCCCAACCGCTCGCACACGGAACGCAGTTCCTCGAACATGTCCTGCCACACCGCCATCGACGGCGACGCGTCCATCACCAGCCGTGCGGTGGCCTCGCGCCTGCTGTCGGGCCGGAGCACCGGGATGACCAGCCCGAGGGCCCGGGCGCTGGCCTCTGCGGTGGCCGGTTCGTCGAGGACCATCCGGGTGGGCGGGGCCGGCGGCCGGTGCCGCTGGAGGGCGCGCAGGGCCCGCTGTATCTCCAGGATGCGGGGCAGCGCGGCCGCCCTGGGGACCCGTACGGGCACCCCGCGCTCCCCGGGCGACTCCCCCGCGAGCTCTCCCTCGGCCTCGCCGCCGCGGCGCGTCCCGGGCGGATAGAGCCTGACCGGATCCTCAGGTTCCAGCTCCACCCGCCCGGGATCCTCGGGCGGACTGACCGGATCCTCAGCCTCCGGCTCCGGTACGGGCACCTGCGCGCCCGGCGCGGCCCGCCCGGGCCCGCTGATCCGCCCGGCCAGCCACAGCGCGTCGGCGAGCTCCTCGGCCGACGGGTCGAGCCCGGCGCGCCGCAGCAGCACGGCCAGTTCACGGATGCCGGACGCTCCGGCCGGAGCTCTTCCGGCGGGCGGAAGTCCGTCGGGTGCCGGTCCGTCAGGCAAGCGTCCGGCGGGCGGGGGTTCGGCTCGTGGCGGCACGGCCCGTCACCTCGGTCGGTCGAGGCGCTGGATGAGCAGGTCCGCGAGGTCCTCCCGGGTGGGCGGGGCCGCGTAGTGGGTCAGGTAGACGGCGTTGAGCAGTTGGTCGGCGGCGACCAGCTCGGACTGCGAGCGGCTGAGGAACTCCCGGATCAGGTCGGCCCCGAGCTGGGCCGCCTCCTCGCCGAGGTGGGCGCGGACCATGGTGGCGAGCCGCTTCTCGCCGGGCTGTCCGAGCTTGAGCTGGATGCAGCGCCGCAGCAGGGCGGCGGGGAAGTCCCGCTCCCCGTTGCTGGTCAGGATGATGAACGGGAAGGCCCGGCAGCGCACCCGGCCGCCCTGGACGGTCACCTTCGAGCCGTCGTCGGTGAGCACCTGCACCTCGGGCTCGGTGTCGGCGACCCGCTCCAGCTCGGGGAGGGCGAACTCCCCTTCCTCCAGCACGTTCAGCAGGTCGTTGGGGAGGTCGATGTCGCTCTTGTCGAGCTCGTCGATGAGCAGCACCCGGGGCCGCCCGGTGGGCAGCAGGGCGGTGCCCAGCGGCCCGAGCCGGATGTACTTGCCGATGCCGGGCGCCCCGCCCGGGGCCCCGCCGCCCGCGGCGATCTGGACGTCCTGGAGCCGGGCGAGGGCGTCGTAGCGGTACAGGCCGTCCTGGAGCACGGTCCGCGACACCACCGGCCAGCGCAGCACCCGCCCCAGCTTCAGCTCGTGGGCCACGGCGTGCGCGAGGGTGGACTTGCCCGTTCCGGGGAAGCCCGTCACCAGCAGCGGCCGCCGCAGGTACAGCGCGGCGTTGATGGCCTCCAGCTCCTCGGGCTCGGGCCGGTGCAGCTCGGCGGCCTGCCGGTGCGCGCCGAGCCGCCGGGCGATGTTCCCGTCGGCCGCGTCCGCTCCGGCGGGGCCGCCCGCCTCCCCCACGGGCCCGCCGTCGAAGTCCCGCCACGGCGGCGGATCGGGCAGGGCGTCGATCCCGTCGTGGGGCTCGCCGACACCCCGGTATATGAGCCACTCGTCGTTCATGGGTGCTGCTCCCTCCTGCCGGTCACAGGTCCCCCTGGAGCGGCTCGTCCTCGGGCAGGGCGCGCGCGGGGTCGTCCCAGACGAGCGTCGCCCCCGCCGCCCAGTAGGCGTCCGGGTCGGCCCCGTACGCCCGCCCCCGCAGCGCCTGGAACCGCAACGGCAGCACCTCCGCCCGGCCCGCTTCGGCCAGTTCCTCCCGCAGCCCGCGGTGGAACGGGGCGCACGACACCCCGGGATCCGCCGGGGGCCGGCGGCCCACCACCACCCCGTACCCGGCGTCCCGCACCGCATGCAGCGCTCCGAGCGTGGGCTCCAGCGCCGCCGCCCGGCAGTGCACCGGCACGGTGTTGTCCGGGAGTCCGGCCAGCCAGCCCGGCGCGGGGCTGCGCGGGCGCCCCCGTACGCAGTCGGCCCGTTCGTCGAGCAGCGGTCCCGCCTGCACCCGGGCCCACCGGGCGGCCGCGGCGGGCGCGCGTCTTCCGGCGGGGTGGCGGAACACCACCGGCCGCTGCACCCCCAGCGGCACTCCGCCCACCAGCACCCACTCGTCCACGGGCACCCCGAACAGCTCGGGTTCGACGGCCACTTCGAGCACGGCCGCCGCCTCGTGGGTGTCGGACGCCCGGAAGGCTTCGGCGAGCGGGGCCCGTAACGCCTCGGGCAGCTCCCGCAGGGTGGCCCGTACGCCCGAGTCCACCGCCCGCACCCGCCCGGGGTGCGCCGGGCCCGCCAGCACCGAGACCTTCCAGTCGTAGACGTCCTCCCAGCCGTGCGCCCACAGCTGCAGCAGGGCCGAGGCCCCGGTCGGCAGTCCGCCGGACGGCCGGGCCGGACCGCGCACCGCCTGCCCGGCGGAGGCCCGCCGGCGGCGCTCGCGCTCGGCCAGGCCCCGCTCGTGGCGCTCGCCGAGCTCCCGGCGGAGCGGCCGCCACAGCCGCTCGGCCGTGGCCCGTACCCAGTCCCACAGTTCCTCGTCGGCGCCCGGCGTCGGCGGCTCGCGGTAGTCGGCGACGCTCACGTCCGTCGCGTACCGGAGCATGGCCGCGGCCTCCCCCGCCCCGCCCGGCGGGTCGTGCAGCAGCCCCAGCCCGTCGCGCCAGCTCAGCGGGGCGAGCGGATGCGGGTCCGGCTCCTCCCCGCGCGCCGCCTCCACCAGGGCCCGTACGACCTCGGAGGAGCCCGGCGGGGGCAGTTCGGCGAGCAGCCCGCACAGGGTGGTGCGCTCGCCGGGGGTGAGCCGGCCGCGCCCGCCGTACGGGTCCCCGTCCTCGGCCGGGAGTTCGTCGTGCACGTCCGTCCAGGTCCGTCGGCTGTTGAGGTCGCTGAGGTGCTGGTCGTAGTGGTGCAGGTCGTGGGCCTGCATGACCCGGCGGTACAGCCCGGTCCGGCCGCGCGCGGGCATCGGCAGGGTGCGCAGCTGCGCGACCGAGACGGCGAGCCCGCCGGCGCCGGTGTGGCGGCGGGCCTTGACCACGCCGACGACCTCGCCGCGGGCCAGGTCCACCACGGGGCCGCCGGACATGCCGGGTTCGATCTCGTCGTCGTCGCCGAGCCGGATGGCCGCGCCGTTGCCCGCGGTGCCGCGCAGCCGGGTGGTGCGGCCGGTGATCTCGGGTGTGCCGAGGTCCTCGGTGCAGCCGAAGTACGCGACTTCGTCGAAGCGGGGCCGGGAGCGGTCGGTCAGCCAGACGCAGGCGTGCGAGACGGGTGCCAGGACGCGGATCAGCGCCAGGTCGGGCAGGTCCCACAGGGCCCGCCGGCCGGGGCGCCGGTCCTCCAGCCGCTCGGGCAGCACGCACTCCACGCGCCCGGTGACGGTCCCGGTGGAGCCGTTGCCCCCGGAGGAGAAGGTGATGCCGACCTCGCGCCCCGTCAGACGCACCGCAGCACCCCCTTCGCCGACGACGTGCGCGCACGTCAGGACCCAGCCGGGGGCGATGAAGAACCCGCTCCCCCAGGTGGGGCCGGACGAGTAGCTGCCGGGGGCTTCATACCCGCCCGGCGGGGCGTGGACGCGTACGGTCGCCGCCTGGACGAGGGGCTCCAGAAGCTCGAAGGCGCGCGCGGAGCCGGCCGTGCGCCCTTCCGTCATTCGCGCCCCCCGCTCGTTGGGCGTCCACCGTAGCGCCGGAGGCGCCGTGGGCGGGAGGTCTCGCCGCAGAGCGGATTATCCTGGCGGGAAACACCCCCTGCACATCCACATCACGGCACGGAGCCCGACTTGTACTTCACCGATCGCGGCATCGAGGAGCTGGAGAAGCGGCGCGGCGAGGAGGAGGTCACCTTCGAGTGGCTCGCCGAGCAGCTGCGCACGTTCGTCGACCTGAACCCGGACTTCGAGGTCCCGGTGGAACGCCTGGCCACCTGGCTGGCCCGGCTGGACGACGAGGACGACGACACCGAGGACTGACGGGACACGAGAACGGCCCGGCTGCGCGAAGCAGTCGGGCCGTTCTCGTCAGGGTGCACCGGGTGCACAAGGCGGCGCCGGATCAGGCGGCCTTGGTCTCCCAGAAGATGCGGTCGATCTCGGCGATGAGCTCGAGGGCCTTCGCGCCGGTGGCCGGGTCGTTCGAGGCCTTGGCCGTCGAAAGGGCCTTCAGGGTGTCGTTGACCAGCTGGTGCAGCTGCGGGTACTTCTCGAAGTGCGGCGGCTTGAAGTAGTCGCTCCACAGCACCGAGACGTGGTGCTTGGCGAGCTCGGCGCGCTGCTCCTTGATGGTGATGGCGCGCGCGCGGAAGTCGGCGTCGTCGTTGGCCTGGTACTTCTCCTGCACGGCCTTGACGGACTCGGCCTCGATGCGGGCCTGGGCAGGGTCGTACACGCCGCACGGAAGATCGCAGTGGGCGGAGACCTTCGCCTTGGGGGCGAAGAGGCGGGAAAGCATGGAGTGTGTCCTCCTCGTGATCGTCTTCTCAAGGGGGAGATTACTCGCTCGGAATGCGCTTTTCGCGGTCGCCCCCATGGGCTTAGGACAAAAGTCCAGCGTCGCGGGCGGACCGGTGAGCGAATGTACGGGGCCGTACGGCAGCATGCGGAGGGTGACGAGGAGGTCGGGCATGGTGGAGAGCGGGCGCCCGCGGAGGCGGTTCGGGCTGGTCGACGTGAGCGGGCCGTCCATGGTTCCGACACTGGTCCACGGGGACCAGGTGCTGGTCCGGTACGGGGCGGCCGTCCGTCCGGGTGACGTGGTGGTGCTGCGCCACCCGTTCCAGCAGGACCTGCTGGTCATCAAGCGGGCGGTGGAGCGGCGGCCGGGCGGCTGCTGGTGGGTGCTCGGCGACAACCCGTACAACGAGACCGGCGACAGCACCGTCTACGGGCCGGTGCCCGACGAACTGGTGCTGGCGACGGCGGTCCTGCGCATCCGGCCGCGCGGGGAGGATCAGCGTTCGCTCATGGCCCGGCTCTCGTGGGCGGCCTCGGCGCTGCGCCCGCTCTGGGCGGACGCCTCGGCCTCCAGCCGCTTGCGGGCGCGGTAGGCGGCCACGTTGGCCCGGGTGGCGCAGCGGTCGGAGCAGTAGCGCCGGGAGCGGTTGGTCGAGGTGTCGAGGTAGGCGTTGCGGCAGGGCGCGGCCTGGCACAGGCCGAGGCGGTCGGGGCCGTGCTCGGTGAGGGCGAAGGCCAGGCCCATGGAGGCCATGGCGGCGTAGCCCGCGGAGGCGTTCGAGGGGTGCTCGGCGAGGTGGATGTGCCAGTCGGGGCCGCCGTCGTCGCGGATGGTGTCGTGGCCGGTGACCTGGGGGCTGACCGGGAACTCCATCAGGAGCGAGTTCAGCAGGTCGACGGCGAGGACGTGGTCGCCGCTGTCGGCGGCCTCGAAGACGGCGCGCAGCCGGCCGCGGACGTTGCGGAAGCGGGTGACGTCGGTGTCGGTGACCCTGCGGGCCATCTGCACGCTGGCGCCGAAGAGGGCGCGGACGGCGTCCACCGAGGTCAGCGAGTCCTTGTTGCGGGCCGGCTCCTCGGTGTTGACCAGGCGCACGGCGAAGTCCGAGTAATGGGCCAGTTCCACTTGTAGTCCTTACGGCTGCGGATTAGTGTCTCCCGTAACGGCTGAGACGTCTTCGAGGGTATTACGTGTGGAGGGGTTCGTGAGGGCGGATACGACGAAAACCGGCACCGGTCGCCAGGCCTGGCAGGCATGGCAGGACAGCTGGGACCGGCAGCAGGAGTGGTACATGCCCGACCGCGAGGAGCGGTTCCGGGTGATGCTCGACATGGTCGAGGCCCTGGCCGGCCCCGCCCCCCGGGTGCTGGACCTCGCGTGCGGTACGGGAAGTATCACGGACCGCGTGCTCAAGAGGTTCCCGGAGGCCACCAGTACGGGCGTCGATCTCGACCCGGCGCTGCTGACCATCGCCGAGGGCTACTTCGCCGGGGACCGGCGGGTCACCTTCGTGACCGCCGACCTCAAGGACCCCGACTGGCGCGCGGCCCTGCCGCACGACACGTACGACGCGATCCTGACGGCCACGGCCCTGCACTGGCTGCCGAGCGAGGAGCTCGCCGTCCTGTACGGGCAGCTGGCGCCCCTGGTCCGCCCGGGCGGAGTGTTCATGAACGCCGACCACATGCCCGACCCGGCCACCCCGCGCATCGACGCGGCCGAGCACGCCCACCGGCACGCCGGCATGGACCGGGCCAAGGCGGCCGGAGCGGTGGACTGGCGCGAGTGGTGGGCCCTGGCGGCCGCGGACCCGGCGCTGGCCGAGCCGGTGAAGCGGCGCTTCGAGATCTACGGGGAGCACGCCGACGGCGACACCCCCACCGAGGCCTGGCACGCCGGCACCCTGCTGGACGCCGGGTTCGCGGAGGCCCGTACGGTCTGGCGCTCCCCCTCGGACGCGCTGGTCCTAGGTCTCAAGTAGGGACCTGAACACACATGCGTAAGGGGCGGTACGGGAAACCCGTACCGCCCCTTACCCGTCCGCGGGTGCGACTACAGCACCTTGGAGAGGAACGCCTTCGTCCGGTCGTGCTGGGGGTTGCCCAGTACGTCGCGGGGGTGACCCGACTCGACGACCACGCCGCCGTCCATGAAGACGAGGCTGTCGCCGACCTCGCGGGCGAAGCCCATCTCGTGCGTGACCACGATCATGGTCATGCCCGACTCGGCCAGGTCCCGCATGACGTCCAGGACGTCACCCACCAGCTCCGGGTCGAGCGCCGAGGTGGGCTCGTCGAAGAGCATCAGCTTCGGCTCCATGGCGAGCGCGCGGGCGATCGCCACACGCTGCTGCTGGCCGCCGGAGAGCTGGGAGGGGTAGTTCCCGCCCTTGTCGCCCAGGCCCACGCGGTCCAGGAGGCGTACGGCACGCTCGCGCGCCACCGCCTTGGACTCGCCCTTGACCATGACCGGGGCTTCCATGACGTTCTCTATGGCCGTCATGTGCGGGAAGAGGTTGAAGCGCTGGAAGACCATGCCGATGTCCCGGCGCTGGGCCGCGACCTCGCTGTCCTTCAGCTCGTAGAGCTTGTCGCCCTTCTGGCGGTAGCCGACGAGGTTCCCGTCGACGTACAGCCGTCCGGCGTTGACCTGCTCCAGGTGGTTGATGCACCGCAGGAAGGTCGACTTGCCGGAGCCGGACGGGCCGACCAGGCAGAAGACCTCACGCGGGGCGACCTCCAGGTCGATGCCCTTGAGGATGTGCGCCGCACCGTAGGACTTGTGGACGCCCTCGGCCTTCACCATGGCAGTCGTCATCAGGCCACCGCCTTGCGGTTCGAGAAGCTGGACAGTTTCGCCTTGATCTTCTGCAACGGCGTGGGCGGCAGCGAGCGGAGCGCACCGCGGGCGTAGCGGCGCTCCAGGTAGTACTGGCCGACGCTGAACACGCTGGTCAGGGCGAGGTACCAGATCGACGCGACGAAGAACATCTCCATCACCGCGAACGAGGTGGACGCGATGTCCTGGGCCGCGCGCAGCAGGTCGAAGTACTGCACCGCGACGACGAGCGACGAGGTCTTGAGCATGTTGATGAACTCGTTGCCCGACGGCGGCACGATCACCCGCATGGCCTGCGGCAGCACGACGCGGCGCATGGTCTGCATACGGGTCATGCCGAGCGCGTGCGAGGCCTCGGTCTGGCCCTCGTCGACCGACTGGATGCCGGCCCGGACGATCTCCGCCATGTACGCGCCCTCGTTGAGGCCGAGACCCAGCAGGGCGGCCAGGAAGGGCGTCATGACCTGGGTCATCTCGTCCTTGTAGAACCCGAGGTTCAGGATCGGGAAGATCAGGGCGAGGTTGAACCAGATGAGGAGCTGCACGTACACCGGGGTGCCGCGGAACAGCCAGATGTAGAACCAGGCGATGGTGCTGGTCACCGGGTTCTTCGAGAGCCGCATCACGGCGAAGAGGACACCGAGCACCAGGCCCAGGACCATCGAGGCGACGCTGATCCAGATCGTGTTGCCGACACCACGGAGGATGGTGGGGTCGAACAGCTTCTCCGGCACGGTCGCCCAGCGCACGTTGCCCTGCGAGAAGGCGATGGCGAGCGCCACGACCAGGCCGATCACGACCACGGCGCTGATCCAGCGGCCGTAGTGGCGGACCGGGATGGCGCGGATCGCCTCGGGGGGGACGGCCCCGGCCGGCGGGGTGTCCGCCGGGTCCGGGACCTTGTCGAGCTTGTCAGTCACAGTGACTGCCCTTCAGTGTGCTGCGGTGGTACGCGGAGGTCAGGAACCGGCGTTGATCTTGGCCTCGGTCACGGCGCCGGAGCCCGCGTTCCACTTGTCCAGGGCGGCCTTGTACGTGCCGTCCTTGATGACCGCGTCGAGGGCTTCCTTGAGCGCGTCGCGCAGCTCGGTGTTCTTCTTGTCCACCGCGATGCCGAAGAGGCCGGCGTCGGTCGGGTTGGCGATGGCCTCGAAGTCGTTGCCGCCGCCGGCGGTCTGCGCGATGTACGCGGCGACCGGGGAGTCGTTCAGGTCGGCGACGGCGCCGCCGGCCTTCACGCGGGTCTGGGCCTCGGCGTCGGTCGGGAAGGACTCGATGCCGATCTCGGCCTTGCCGGCCGTCTTGCACTTCTCGGACTGGTCCTTGGCGGACTGCTCGTACGTCGTGCCGCGCTGGACGGCGACCTTCTTGCCGCACAGGTCGTCGAGGGTCTTGATGCCCTCCGGGTTGCCCTTCTTGACCAGGATGCCGGTCGAGGCCGAGAAGTAGTCGACGAAGTCGACACCGGCGCCGGTCTTGGCGCCCTTGTCGTCCAGGCCCTCCTGACGGGCCTTGGTGTCGGTGAGCGAGGACATGACCAGGTCGCTGCGGCCCGTCTGCATGCTGCCGATCAGGGTGTCGAAGGTTCCGGACTCGAACTTGAACTGGACACCGAGCTGCTTGGCCAGGGCCGCCGCCACGTCGGGGTCGACACCGACGATCTTGCCGCCCTCGGTGAACTCCATCGGCGCGTAGGTCGCGTCCGTACCGACCTTGATGACACCCGCGTCCTGGATCTTCTTCGGAAGCTTCGAGAAGAGCGGCGCGCTGCTGTTGGCCGCCTGCCCCGAAGGGGTCGTGGAGGCCTTGTCCGTCTGGTCTCCACAGCCGGTGAGGACCAGGGCGCCGGCGACCGCGATCGCGCCGACCGCGGCGATCCGGGACCGGGCGGCGGTCGAACGACGGGTGATGCTTGCGGTCATGAGCTGGTTCCTCCGGCTGGTGGAAAAGCACCGAAAAACGGTCGGGCACGCATCATCGAGTGTCGCGACCTTGTGTGATTACGGCATCTTGCCATTCGGACTGGCGCATTCAGGGTGCCCGTCAGGTCAAAATCAGATAACGGACACCCCCGGCTCTCCAACAGGACTGCGGGCGTGGCCCCTCAGGGCCGCAGAAAACGCTGCGACCAGGCAGTTTGGCCTCACTATTTACGGTGCGTCTCGCCCATTGGACAGAGACGTTTGGACTTTTAGCCAAAACCAGGACATGCAGCCTATGGTCGAGCAGGAATCGACTCGTCTGGGCGAGCGTTCATCCGGTAGAACAGATCCTTACACCCCTCATCCGGGGCTCAGGGCGCGCGTGCGGCGCGCCCGCGCGTACGAACCTCCCCTTCGCGGAGACGGGCCAACCGTCGATGCGGAGTACGGACGCGGTGCCCGCCCACCCCTTAACCAGGAGTGGCCACCCTCAACGATTCAAAGGACTTAAGGGGTCACACACAGTGGCAGCGGAGATCTTCAACCCTCGCAGTGACAGCGTGACGGACAACAACCCGGACGCGGTGTTCGCGCTGCACCGGGGCGGCAAGATGGCCATCCAGGCCACGGTGCCGGTCAACAACAAGGACGACCTTTCCCTCGCGTACACCCCCGGCGTGGCGAAGGTGTGCACCGCCATCGCCGAGCAGCCGGAGCTGGTGAACGAGTACACCTGGAAGTCCAACGTGGTCGCCGTCGTCACCGACGGCACCGCCGTGCTCGGGCTCGGCGACATCGGCCCCGAGGCCTCCCTCCCCGTGATGGAGGGCAAGGCGATCCTGTTCAAGCAGTTCGGCGGCGTGGACGCGGTTCCGATCGCGCTCGCCACCAAGGACACGGACGAGATCATCGAGACGGTCATCCGTCTCGCGCCGTCCTTCGGCGGGGTGAACCTGGAGGACATCTCCGCTCCCCGCTGCTTCGAGATCGAGCGCCGCCTGCAGGAGGCGCTGGACATCCCGATCTTCCACGACGACCAGCACGGCACGGCCATCGTGACGCTGGCCGCGCTGCGCAACGCCGCGAAGCTCACGGGTCGCACCCTCGGCGACCTGCGTGCCGTCATCTCGGGCGCGGGCGCGGCGGGCATCGCCATCGCCAAGATCCTTGTGGACGCGGGCATCGGCGACGTGTGCGTGACGGACCGCAAGGGCGTCGTGTCCGCCGACCGCTCCGACCTGACGGACGTCAAGGCGGAGATCGCGGGCCTGACCAACAAGACGGGCCAGACCGGCTCGCTGGAGCAGGCCCTCGCCGGCGCGGACGTCTTCATCGGCGTCTCCGGCGGCACGGTCCCCGAGGAGGCGGTGGCCTCGATGGCGAAGGACGCGTTCGTCTTCGCCATGGCCAACCCGAACCCGGAGGTCCACCCGGACGTCGCGCACAAGTACGCGGCGGTCGTGGCCACGGGCCGTTCGGACTTCCCGAACCAGATCAACAACGTGCTGGCGTTCCCGGGCATCTTCGCGGGCGCCCTCAAGGTGCGCGCCACCCGGATCACCGAGGGCATGAAGATCGCCGCCGCCGACGCCATCGCCGGTGTCGTGGGTGACGAGCTCGCCGCCGACTACGTGATCCCGTCGCCGTTCGACGAGCGCGTGGCCGAGGCCGTCGCGTCGGCCGTCGCCGCGGCGGCGAAGGCCGACGGCGTGGCCCGCCTGGCCTGAGGCGCCGGGCTGAGCTGTACGGGCAGGGGCCCGGCCGGAGCGATCCGGCCGGGCCTTTCGTCTGTGCGCGCACCCGGTGCGACGAAAGCCTCACCACCGCGGTCCCGGGAAGGGCTGGAACCCTGCCCTACCGAACGGTAGCGTCGCGGCATGTTCGCTGCCTACGCCGCCCGAATCGACCGTGACCACCCCCTGAACGGCCTTGAGCTGGGCGAGCGCCCGGCGCCCGAGGTCCGGCCCGGCTGGGTGACCGTGAACGTCAAGGCCGCCTCCCTCAACCACCACGACCTGTGGTCGCTGCGCGGGGTCGGTCTCGGCCAGGAAAGACTCCCGATGATCCTCGGCTGCGACGCCGCCGGGATCGACCAGGACGGCAACGAGGTCGTCCTGCACTCCGTGATCGGCCAGAGCGGCCACGGGGTCGGCCCGGACGAGCCCCGCTCCATCCTGACCGAGCGCTACCAGGGGACCTTCGCCGAGCAGGTGACCGTCCCCGCCTGGAACGTCCTGCGCAAGCCCGCCGAGCTCTCGTTCGAGGAGGCCGCCTGTCTGCCGACGGCCTGGCTGACGGCGTACCGGATGCTGTTCACCAACGCGGGTGTCCGCCCCGGCGACTCCGTCCTCGTCCAGGGCGCCGGCGGCGGGGTGGCGACCGCGGCCATCGTCCTCGGCAAGGCGGCCGGCCTGCGCGTCTTCGCCACCAGCCGGGACGAGGCCAAGCGCAAGCGGGCCGTGGAGCTGGGCGCCGTGGAGGCGTACGAGCCGGGCGCGCGACTGCCGCAGCGGGTCGACGCGGTGATCGAGACGGTGGGCGCGGCGACCTGGTCGCACTCGGTGAAGTCCCTGCGCCCGGGCGGCACCCTGGTCATCTCCGGTGCCACGAGCGGCGACCGCCCGGCGCACGCCGAGCTGACCCGGATCTTCTTCCTGGAGCTGAAGGTGGTCGGTTCGACGATGGGCTCGAAGGACGAGCTGGAGGACCTGCTGTCGTTCTGCGCGACCACCGGGGTGCGGCCGGTCATCGACGAGGTGCTGCCGCTGGACCGGGCGCGCGAGGGCTTCGAGAAGCTCGCGTCGGGCGACCTCTTCGGCAAGATCGTGCTCACCCCCTAGCGCAGGCGTCAATAAAGGTTGACACCTCCTCCCGCGTCAACCTACATTGACACTCATGACGGAAGCTACCGATCTCGCCGAGCGGGCCGGTGACCGCGACCCGCGTGTGGGCCTGCGTGCCGTGGCCGCCCTCCGGAGACTGCTGGAGCAGTTGGAGGCCGTACAGGTACGCAGTGCCCGCGCGCAGGGGTGGTCCTGGCAGGAGATCGCGGCCGAGCTGGGCGTCAGCCGGCAGGCCGCGCACAAGAAGCACGGGAGGCTTTGATGTTCGAGCGTTTCACGACCGAGGCCCGCAACACCGTGACGGGCGCCGTCGCCGAGGCCCGACGGGCCGGGGCCACCACGGTCACCGAGGAGCACCTCCTCCTCTCCCTGCTGTCCCTGGGCGCCCTGGATCCGCTGGATGTCGACCGCGCCGCCGTCACCGCCGACCTCGCGGCGGCCCGCCGCCGGGGCGGCATGTCGAAGACCGACGAGGAAGCGCTGGCCGGACTCGGCATCGACCTCACGGAGATCGTCTCCCGCATCGAGGAGACCCACGGTGAAGGCGCCCTGTCGACCCCGGCGCCGAGCAGGCGCACGCTGGGCGGCTCGATCCGCTCGGCCCTCGGCCGCCCGGAGCCGGACAATCGGCACGTGCCCTTCGCCCAGGGCTCGAAGCAGATCCTGGAGCAGTCCCTCCGCATCGCCCTGGGCCGCAAGGACCGCCACATCGGCACCCTGCACCTGCTGCTGGCCCTGCTCTCCCGCCCCGGCGCGGTCTCCGAGGTCCTGACGGACCACGGAGTCACCTACGGGACGGCGGAGACGGGCCTGGCCGCCTAGGGCCTGGCCCCCTAGTGCTGTGGCCGGAAAGGTTTGCCGGGGCGCGGCTCCCCCAGCTACCGCTGGGAGGTGCCCCCAGGTGCGGTGCATCGCAAGGCGGAGGGCCGCGGCTCGTACTGGACGTACTTGCGCGGTCCGACAACGCGGCGAGGTGCCGTGCCGGGCGCCGCGACCCGGTGAACCTCTCCGGTCACAGCACTAGGACTTGTGGAGCGTGCCGGTGAGGCGGGAGGCCGCCGCCGCGAGGTGGGCGCGCGCCTCGGCCAGCTGGGCCGGGGACACGCCGTGGTCGCGGGCCGCGTCGCGCACGTCGTCGCGGAAGCGGTCCAGCAGCCGGTCCAGGTCGCGGGCCGCGTCGCCCGAGGGCGTCAGGTCCTCGGCCCAGTCCGTGTCCACGATCAGGGGCGTGCCGGACGCGGCGGGTTCGGCGGGCGTGGAGCCGCCGAGCCAGGCTCCGGCCAGACTGCCCAGCACGCCGCCCGACTTGGCGAACTGCTCCTGGAGCTGGCTCGCTATGCGCTGGACCTCCTCGCGCGCCCGCTCCTGGGCCTCCTTGGCCTGGCGGCGGGCCTGCTGGGCCTCCTCGCGGGCCCGGCGGCTCTCGTCCTTCGCCCGCCGCGCCTGTTCCTTCCACTCCTGCCGCGCCTTGCGCAGCTCCTCCTTTGCCGCCTTCCAGGACTCGTCCTCGACCCGGGTCGCCGACGCGGAGGCCGCCGCCCGCATCTCGCGCCGCAAGTCGCCCGCCGCGCCCCGGACGTCGTCGCGGATCTCGGCGGCCAGTTCGGTGACCGAGTCGCGGATCTCCAGCTCCAGGTCCGCGAGTTCACCGCTGCGGTCGGCCAGTTCTGCCCGGCCGGCCTCGGTGATCGAGTACACCTTGCGCCCGCCCTCGGTCGCGTACGTGACCAGGCCCTCGGCCTCCAGCTTGGCCAGGCGCGGGTACACCGTGCCCGCGGAGGGCGCGTACAGCCCCTGGAAGCGCTCCTCCAGCAGGCGGATCACCTCGTACCCGTGGCGCGGTGCCTCGTCCAGCAGCTTGAGGAGGTAGAGGCGGAGGCGGCCGTGGGCGAAGACGGGCGGCATGTCAGAGCACCTTCTTGTCGAGCACGAGGGGGGCGGCGGGCGTGCCCGCGTCGGCCTGCGGGCGGCGCAGCAGCGCGATCGATCCGGAGACCGTGGTGGCCCGCAGGGTGCCCGTGCCGGAGCCGAGGGTACCGGTGATCCTCTTGGCGCCCATCTGGCCGGAGACCCACAGGTCCTCGAAGGCGTTGGAGACGGCTCCGGTGGCGGTGTTGACCTCCACGCGGGCGTCGGCGGGGTGCGGCAGCCGGATGGCGACCTGTCCGGAGACGGAGTTCAGCGCGATGTCCACCGGGCGCGGAGCCGCCGGGTCGAGGTCCAGGTCGATGAGCATGTCACCACTGACCGAGTCGGCCCGTACGCTCACGCCCGCGCCGTCGACCACCGTCAGGCCGCCGGACACCGAGTGGAAGCCGAGGTCGCCGGTGACGGACTGGGCCTCGACGCTGCCGGAGACGGTGTGCGCCTTGACCCTGCCCGACAGGCCGACCAGCGTCGCGTCGCCGGTGACCCCGTTGACGTCGGTGCCGCCGGAGATCCCGGAGACGAAGGACGTGGCGTCGACCGCGGCCAGCCGCACCTGGGTGGCGGCCGGGACGGTCAGGGTGACGGCGGCGCTGCGCTCCCATGCCTTGCGGCCGGAGGCGGAGCTACCGGACCAGGCCTTCCACGGCTTGGCCTCCCACCACTTCTTGAAGCCCTGGGCGCCGTTCCAGGGCAGGTCCTCGTAGGAGACGGTGAGGGTGCCGCCCTCCTGCACCACATACAGGGGCGGTCCGTCGACCTCGGTCACCTCCAGGCGGGCCGGGCCCTCCTCGGCGGCGACCACGTTGACCGTGCCGCTCACGAGACGGACGCGGAGCTCGGTCACCGGCTGCTCGAAGGTGAGCTTCTGCGGTTCGGCGACGTGCCACGTCGACTGCGACGTCTGCTCTGCCATGGGGCTGATCCTCCTCGTGCGCTCACGGACGGGGTCTCGACGCACGCAACATATCGCGTCTTCTGTGAACACGATATATCGCGGTCGGGTGAAGTCAAGCGCGCGTGCGGAATCTGCCGTATACGGCGATTTGCCTGATCGTGTGGGGGCGCGGCCGCGCGGCGGCGGGCGCGGCCGGGCGGCGGGCGCGGCCGGGCGGCGGGCGCGGCCGGGCGGCGGGCGCGGCCGGGCGGCGGGCGCGGCCGGGCGGCGGGCGCGGCCGGGCGGCGGGCG